>NZ_BAABDU010000005.1:0-86836 GCF_039539785.1 Flavobacterium ginsengiterrae
CGCCAACCAATGGAATATAAGTATAAGTGGTAACCATAGCATCAGGAAGATTAGTGCGTAAAGTGTTTATTGCTGCAATTTGGTTTTCATCATAAGTGTTTAAAACAGCAGTTGTTATTCCAAGAATGGCGGCAACTTGTGAATAACTTGCATTTTCTATTTTAGCAATAGGCTGTGTTTTACTGTATCCCCATAATATGGTTACAGGTACACCGTTTTCAAGAGTATATTGTTGTATATTACCTTTAGAATCATACAATTCGCATGTTACTTTTTTCTCCATATTTGATTCCTTGCCAGCGTAAACAAATTCAGGTAACAAAAGCCCATTAAATAACCCAAATTGTGTTTCTTGTTCTGAAAGTTTTTTATCTCCATTAAATTGTTGAGTAACTAATGGTATATTAAAAATATTTTTTAAAGATAAATTGCTGACATATGGTTTTCCTGCCATCTCAGAATCTGATGCAAAAAAATTATTGGATTTAAGAATCTCTTTCTTGCTGTTTTTACTTATAATCGATCTAATTTTTCCTTTAGAATTGTACTCATAATTCTCAGTAGTAATTAATTTATTCTGATTAAAATAATTTGTTGTTAAGACGCTTGTTTTTACATACCAATATGAATTTATTGGGTAAGTTTCGTATGTATATACATATGAATCATTAGTACCGCTTATTGCATATGGATCTCCCCAGTCTACAGCACCAATACTATGAGATATAATTTTTATCCCGCTGCATGTTGTGGTATTTAAATTTTCAAGATTTTGATAGGTATGCAATTTTTGAGTTACAATATTTCCTAGTTTATCGTAATATGTCTCAGATTGCAGCTGCCCATTATTTTGATATTCAATTGTAGGAAATCCTTTTTTTGTAACATTTTGAGTATTGTTATAAGTGTATACTTTTTTACCAATAGAATCTGTTGCATTTTTTGCTAATTCAATTTCTTCTACTCTTGAATAACCAATTGTGTTTCCCTCATTCATTCCAAAATCATTAGGAGAAAGTAAATATTGCATAAATCTTGTAGACCTGGAAGTCGGCTGTCCGTTGTTTGAAGCACCACAATAATTACAAAATGATTCAAGTTCCTGAAATGGCTTAAATTGACTTAAAAGTTTACCAGAAGATGAACCGTTTTCATTTATATAACGGATTTTTTTATCACTCGAAATTTCTCCATTTTTGGTATAATTCTTTATGTTAGAAATTCTAAATCCACATTGTTTGCTTACAGTTGTATTAACACCTGTATCATCATCATAATTTATAATAGATTGTGAAGCCGCGATTCTATATGTATCATTTGGTTTGGTTTGACTATTTCCCGTTAAATAGGTGCCAATAACGTATTTTGCACCTGGATCATAAGGAGCTAAAATATCTTCAATCCAGATTTGTCCATGATTTTTCTGAAAATCTACATTATATACAGATGTTAAATCCCACCTTTTAATTAGAGAAGTTATTCCATTTTTTATTTTCCTAAATTCAATATAACTTCCTGCCAGCTCAGAAATGGTATAGGAGGTACTTCCTGGAAATGCATTACCATCCAGAATTCTATTGTCAAAATGTATATTTACAGTTTTGCTTAATTCAAACAGTTTTGATGTTGTTTCTGTATTAGATAAATCATTATTCCTATCAACAGTTGTTAATGTTTTATGGATGCCATTTAATTGATTATAAGAAGAGTTTAAGATAGAATTATCAGGAATAAATTGATTTGAAAACGAATTTGGTTCGTAATAGAATTCTGTATATCCGCCTGTAGGATAAGTTATCTTTTTTAGTAAAGCTGCTTTGCCTTTAGAATTATCAGCATATCTATTTGATTTTATATATCTGAAGATTGAAGCAGAATTATTATAATAATTAAAATAAGTTAGATCAGGATATAAGGAAGTATTACTTTGGCCGTTGTAATACCCCCAAAAATCAATTGATAATGAATTTTTGCTAGGTAGAGAAACGCTGGTATCATATTCAAATAAATATGAAGGTTTTGTATTATCAGGAATTTGATTATCATTATATCCAATTTCTTTTACAGAATCTAATTTTAGTCTTTTACCTAAATATGTTGCAGATTCCGGCGACAAAAAATATGAATAATTAAGCTGAAATGATTTTACTTTTTTATCTGTTTTCAAAGAAACGATATCAATTGATTGCAATTTTTTCGGATTTAAGGCTGCAGTATAGCCGCTTTGTATCAAATCTTCTCTATCATTTAAATTGAAATCAATTCGAACGTCATCAGTTGTAATTTTTTGAAGAGTTTTTACATTACTAACTTTATATATCTGCATGACTGGCGGAGTAACACTAGGAGGTGATCCAGTGTTGCAAATGTAATTAAGATTAATTGTAGGCTGAGAATTAAACAGAGATACGATTTTTGTGTCTATATAACTGAAATTAACTGTTCTATTATTTGTTAGCTGTATTGCACTTAATTTATAGCTTTTTCCCGAATAATTTTCTCCATCACCACTTCCGTCAGTATATGATTTTTCAATAACGTCAAAAATATAAACATTACCATCTAGAGTAGTAGCTTTAAAACCACTTCCTCCACCAAGTTCTTCAAATTTGATTTCTTCTTTTTTATCTATAAGAACAACTTTTTTTGTATAAGGATTAATAAAAAATTTACCTGATAATCCAGAAAAGTTATATGTATAAATATCAGGCTCACCATTTCCTTGCATTAAGCTGTTTATAATTGAGTGTGAATCGTATTCAATTCCCGGAAGTGGAATAAAGCCAGGACCACAAAACCTCCAGAATGCTGCCCCAAGCTGAAACACGGTTGGATAAAAAAACTCTGAGCCCGAAGTAAGGTTTGTTCTGGTTTTAAAAGCTAAAAATTCACTTTCATAGCCTCCTAAATAGTTCTTCGCATTATCGTCAATGTCTTCTTTTCCTCTTATTTCTTGTGAAATAGTACCTTCAGGTTGTAAACTCCATCCTAAACCCACCCAAGTGGCCTCATCAGCGACTTTAATTCCTGATCCATGATAATTTAGAATTATTGGAATTTCTATCTCATTTTCTTTTATAGTATATAAAGGAACAGAAACGTTAGCTGTACCCGTATAATACCCAATAGGAACATCTCCAAATCTTTCCAATAGAGCTGCTTCTGGTGAGCTGGATATATTATTTATTTTTGGAGCATAAGAAGAATTTGTTTGTGAAAAACTGAAATTAAAATTGAATAAAATAAGAATATAGAGTAAGATCTTTTTATTCAATTTTAAATTATAAAACAATAGAAACTTTTTCATTTTACATTTAGATAATAGTTAGTTATAATATTTATTTGTTTTTTTCTTAATGTATTTTTACGTTAGCCAATTGCACTGCTTAATTGGAACATTGGTAAATACATTGCAATTAGCAAAACGGCTACAAGTACTCCAACAAAAAGAATAATAAAGGGCTCAAGAACAGTAGTCATAACTTTAGACTGTTGTACTACTTCTTGATTGTATTGCTCGCTAAGCTGTTTGAAAACATATTCAGTTTGATTGGTTTCTTCTGCCACTTTTACGAGAGATATAATTCGATTATCGAAAAGGGGAGTGTTTTTTAAACTGGAGCTTAAGCTGTTTCCTCTTAAAATACTATTTTCAACTTGTTCCAAAGCTTCCTGAAGAGGTACAAACTGAATCATTTTTTTTACCATTTGGATGCTATTCAATAATGGAACTTTTGCGGTAGTAAGCAATGTTACAGCCTGAGTAAACTGTGCAAGATATACTTTGGTCATAAAAGGTCCTAAGACTGGAATTTTTACTAAAAAATAATGCATCGTTTTTTTATATCCATGATTGTTTTTGAAGAATTGAGTTGAAAAAACAAATACAATAACTGCTGTTAAAAAATAGAGACCATAAGTCTTAGTCCAAACTGAAAGTTTTACTATAAATTGAGTGAGAACAGGAAGTTCCATATTGTTTTGTTTAAAAATATCCTGAAACATAGGTACTACATAACTCAACATAAATATTACTACCAAAACTGCTGTGCTTAATACAATAGAAGGGTAGGTAAGAGCAGCAATTATAATTCTTTTCTGCTCATTTTTACGTTCAAAAAAGTGACCTAACTCTTCGCATACTCTTGCTGTGGTTCCTGTTTCTTCACCTATCTGAATAGAATAGTATTCATACTCTGTAAATGATTTTGAAGCACGCAGTGCATCTGAAAATGGTTTTCCATTTACGACATCATTCAGTATATTTTGAATTAAATCCTTATCAGCACTTTTTTTTAATGACTCAATTATTAATGACAATCCTTCTTTAAAGCTGACACCAGCTTTTAGCAATACAGCTAGTTCAAGATAGAATGCCTGCTTTTTTTTATTGTTAAAACTATCGCCAAAAAGCGTAATCTCTTTCTTTAATAAACTTTCAATACTATTGGTATTTTTAGCCTGAACGGTTTTTTTATTTGGGATATTATCTATTTTAAAGGCCATCTTCCTGATTCATTAAAAAGGTTAAATCGTTTTTTTTATAAACAAAAATTTGATAACCCGGTAATTCTGTTTCTGCAAATATGGATAAAGCATCAACTTGTCCAGTTTTTATTTCCTGTCCTTTAAACAAAGCTTTATTCGGAATAATTTTTAGTTTAATAGTGTCATGATTCCGCATGCAAAAATTTTCTTTAAAAGAATAGGTAATTGTATCAATTTCCGAAGTCATTATTAGTAACTGTTTAGCGCTATCATATACAATATTATTAGTGTCATTAAAATCCTGCCAAAGTTTTTGTTCAAAAAGGACCAGTATGCTTGTTTTCTCAAAATTAGTCTGAATGGCATGAATTTGTTTTTGTACGATTCTTAAAACACTAAAAGCCATTCCAACTACAATAGCGGTTATAATCATAACAACTATTAATTCCGATAGTGTAAATGATTTTAATTTTCGGGCTGCCATATTACCTGTTGTTTTGTAATTTCTTTTTTGGATATATTGTTTACTGCTGAAATAGAAAATATTTTTCTTGCAGATATATTTTTTTCTATTTGAATGTTGATATTCCAGTCTTTATAATTTTCCTGATAAGGAAGTTTTATAGAATTGTTCTGTACCTCATATTCTAATTCATTTATTCTGGTTTCAACGCTGTGCGTGTTTTTAGAAAAAGTATTAAACACAAGATTGTTTAAAATTAAACTCGAAACTATGAATATTATAACTACCAAAACAGTTGCTACAACAGCTTCAATTAAAGTGGCTGATTTTATCTTTTTTAATATAACCATTTCAGTACGGTTTTAGGTTCTTGTTCTAAAATTATGCCGCCATAAAAATGAGGAATATTTTCATTTTCAATACTTGCATTGTATACGTGATTTACAAAAATTGAGCCTGCCTGATTGGCTATAAATTGTTTGGTATATACACATCCAGAAACAGTTCCCTTTATTTCAAAATTACCATTGCAATAAACTTGTCCTTTTATTTTGGAATCTTTTTCCAAAACAATCTGCGTTTGAAAATCAGCAATTTCTTTTGTCTGGATGTAAATAACACTGCCCTTTATATTGCATCCAGTGTCAACATAAATTTGATTATCTCGTGAATTGTTGTAATTAGTGTTATCTGAAATATTATTTTTATTATCCTGAAATAATAATAAAGCCGATGGATAAGATAAATTACATTTTTTACCCATTACAATTTTTCTAGTGGCAATAGCCTGAAAACAGCCGGCAGTTTCATCTTCAATTTCAATAATGGGAGCAATTAAAATAACATCATTAAGTAAAGCCGTTTTTCTTATTTTAATAGATGTTTCTGATTTAATAATAAAATTACCGGATAAAATTTTATTTTCAATTGTGATAGGATTTTCAGAATAAAAACCTTTTGTTTTTTCTTTAAATGAATTTGTAATTTTTCTGCCAGAATTTAAATTGATGTAATCTTCCTCGCGATTTATTTTATAGTTTTTTATATAAAAACTGATTGCATCTAAATAAGTTTTTTCAGGCTTGGGAAGTTCAGATGTGCTTTTTTCTGTTTTTCCGTAAATTAATTGTGAACCGTAATAACTATTTCCGGCTATATACCCTGAATTAACTCCTTGTTTTGGTAAATAATTGATTCCTTGAATTTTGGTATTTCCTACAACTGTTAATGCATTATGAGTTTCTTGTAAGTAAAGAGTAGGGGACTTATCGGCTATCAGAAGTGATCCAATTACAGCAGTCTTGATAAATCTCTTCTTTCGAAATTGTGTGATTGTCATTCCTTTTTGAAACACTCCCCACTGCGATAAATGCGTTTTTATAATTTGATTTTCTTTATTAAGATAATCAATTGATATGGTATCTGTATTTAATTCTTTCTGCTCTAAAAGTGACTGAATTCCAATATCCGCAATCTGAATATTTTCAATAGCTCCTTTTGACTGCTCTTTCATGTATATAAAAGTATAAGCATATAAAATCAAGCCTGCTAAGAGCAGAGCGATTAATACAGCAATAAATACTGTAAATTGTAATGCACCAGATTTTATTTTGAATTTTAATTTCAATCCTGAAGCATTATAATATTAAGATTGCCTTTATACTTTACATATACAGATTCTTTATCACCTGATTTAAGGAATACTTCGTTTTCTGTGTCTCCAATTTTCATGTAATAGTTTTTGCTGTCTATAATCAACATGTAAATGGTGTTTTTACCTTTTGAATCAGCAATTAAACCTTTGTAGATAATATTTGGCCACACTAAATCTTCTGGCTGTTTAATTTTTTTAGAAGCACCAGAAGTAATTTTTGCTTTAGAAATATTTTCTGCAGTATACATTTTTCCTAAAAAGGGATCCCTATAATTAACATTAATTGTAAAGGTTTCTCTTTTATTAATTTTTAAAGGTTTAATAGTAAATTCAGGATTACTTATTGCTAATATCTCATCAGAATTAGTAAATGAAAATACCTGAAACAAAACAGCTCCCCAAACCAATAAAACGAGTGGGAGCAGTATATAGAGGTTTTTTTTATTTTTCATTAATTTTTATTTCTTAGCAGATTCTTTTTCTAATTTAGTTACGCGTAAAGCTAAACTTTTTAATGATTTAATTTCTTTTGACTGATCTTCTATTTTTTTATTTTGCTGAATAGAATAAAGTGTCAATTCTTCAATTTTTTTTAAGAGCGCCATATTCATTTCTGCTAAATAGATTCCATTCTTCTCAAATTCTTTAGCCGAAGGAATTTCGGGTAAATGACTGTTTTTATTAATATAATTTTCAACCTCATCTAATGTTCTTAATTTGTAATCATTTGCAAAAACATAATCTGGTGCTGGAAAATCTAAATCTACTTTTACTTCTTTAGCGTGAATAGTTCCATTGACATCTAGTTTATTTTTAGGATTGGTTGTCCCGATACCTACGTTACCATTTTCAATGTAATGATTCCCAGGTCCGTTTAATGCTAAATTAACATTAAGACTATTTGTTTCTGCAAAATCGCTGATATCTAATGATAATGGATTTTCATCAATTTTTATTTGATTGTAGTCTGTAAGTATATCTACTTTCTCTTGTAGATAAGTAATTTTAATTTCGTACTTGGCATAATATCTTACATCAAAATAAATTGGCAGTTTTTTGTTTACATAATCACCAACGCTCGTTGATAAATCTACAGGAGTTCCTAATACAATCTTACCTGAATGAATAAATCCATGCGATTCTATTAATTTGAGAACTGCCGAACTCCCATTAGATCCTTGTCCATAACCATTTTCTAAAATATATTTTTCATATCCGGTTGAATAGTATTTGCTAAAAAGTTCAATAATGATTAACCCGCCATGCTGCCAATGATGAGAGTTATATCCTATTGAGGCTATTTCGTATCTTTTTGGTTGTTCTGCACTTGCTGATAATGGGCCAATAACAATTGATTTTAAACCATTTTGGTTGATATTTATTTGTGAAAAAATATTAATGGATGTAAAAAAAATAACCAGAATGAATAAGTACTTAGTTGTTTTCATAAATTTTATTTGTATGTTATTTTGCTTTTTCTTCTAATTTTTTTAATCTACTTTCAACATCTTCCAGTTTTTTATTTTTCAATTCAAGTTCAATTATTTTTTTATTTTGTTGAATTGTATACAGTGTCAATTCTTCAATTTTTTTTAAGAGCGCCATATTCATTTGTGCTAAATAGATTCCATTCTTCTCAAATTCTTTAGCCGAAGGAATTTCGGGTAAATGACTATTTTTGCTAATATAACTTTCAACCTCATCTAATGTTTTTAATTTGTAATCATTTGCAAAAACATAATCTGGTGCTGGAAAGTCTAAATCTACTTTTACTTCTTTAGAATGGATTGTACCATTTACATCAAGTTTATTTTTAGGATTGGTTGTCCCGATACCCAAATTTCCATTTTCATTTAGAGTCATTTTTATTGAAGACCAGTCAGAAGAACCATTCTTTGATGTGTACCAGTTATGACTGTGATTTTCTGAGGCTGGTGTTCCTTTCGTTTTCCAATGACCTGCGTAGTAATTTATATTATTGCCATAGCTTCTAATCATTCCGTCATAATCACCATCAATGCCTAATTCTAAACTCGAGTAATTAGTCAGCCCGCCAACTCGTATCGCAGCTGTTCCATTTGAACCTCCTGAACCGATATTTACATTTAAAGCTGTCTCGGGATTTTTTGTACCAATACCTACAAAACCATTTGAAGAAATTCTCATTCTTTCCTGCAGATCAGAAATTGCAGGGCTGTCAGTATTTCCTTGCCAGCCTGAATAAAATGCTAGTGCCTTTCTTCCGTATCCTCCATCTGAAACTCCTTGTAATGCAACTCCGTTATTAGGGAAATAGCCTCCTGTCAAAAGTAGATATGGAGTGTTGGTATTATTATCTCCTGTTTTAGTATGTATTCGGAGCCCTGCATCATCGTTTGAAGCATTGATCTGGAATTTTTTTTCAGGATTATTTGTTCCTATTCCGTTGTTTCCGGTTCCTTCAATTATTAAATTACCGGATGATGCCACATTACTTTTCGAGTCTAATAAATTTCTCCACTCTCCCCATATATTTTCATTATAAAATGCACTTCTGTACATAATCTGGCCACCTTCCCAATTATTATTAAAATAGAGATGGGAAATTAAATGATTTTGCAAGCCATAAATTTCCAGCAGTGTACCATATTGAGAAGGTGCATTAGTTCCGGTATAATTATCCCAAAGTTTTAATGACATGTCAGAAACTCCAGCTCTTGGCGGACTGTTAAAATCTTTTTGTTCTCTTGTCCATTTCAAACTGTTTGTACCCAAATCAAATGTTTGACTATAAATTAAAGTCTGAAATACAATAAATATAATGAGGAATGTTTTTTTCATTTAAAATTTAATTTAGCTTTTGTTCTAATTTTAATAATCTTTCAGAAATAGAATTAATTGATTTTATTTGCTTTTTAAGTAGTTTTATTTCCTCTTTAAGATTGAAGATTTCTTCAGATTGTTTGATGTTTTTCTTTTGCTCTTCAATTGCATATAATGTAAGCTCCTCAATTTTCTGAAGAAGTTTTGAATTCATTTCTCCAAGATTGATTCCGTTTTCTAAAACTTCTTTTTCACTTGGTATGTTTTCTAAATGTCCTTTTTCATTGCATTCATTGCCATTATTAATTAAATTTTCAAGACTTCTATCTGCACATAGAATAATTTTTAAATGATCTTTTTAAGCTGTAAGTGTTTTTTTTAAATTAATGTATTTTTCATTTTTTAGAAGATAAGAGATTTTTTAGATTTTTAATTTCTTCATTTTGTTTTTGATTTTCTTTTTTCATTTCAATCATATACAAAGTCATCTCTTCAATTTTCTGTAAAAGTTTGATATTCATTTCAGATAAATTGATTCCCTCTTTTTTCATTTCTTCAGCAGATGCGATTTCTGGTAAATGCTTATTGTCTTTAATGAATTGATCTACAGATTCTAAAGAAGGAAGATTGTAGTTTTTTTCAAAAACAAAATCGGCACCAGCGTCTACAGTTACTTTTACTTCGCGTGAAGCAATGTTTCCTGCAACAGTAAGTTTTGAAGTTGGGTTTATGGTTCCGATACCTACGTTTCCGTTGAAATATGCACTCCTATTTTGATAAGTTCCTGTAGTTGTGGCATATTCTTCTATTGACATTTTATAATTGTGAGAAGGACCATTAACTTCATTATAAGGAAGACTATTTAGAACACCATCATAAACAGTTGGATTCACTGTGTAATTTGATTGATAAAAATACGTAGTTCCACCGCCTCTAAGCCAAATTACAATCGAACGTTCTGCATTTTGGATTGAAACATCTTTCCAGCCAGCAATAAAGTTAGTATAAGATCCATTATATGAATTGGATGGAATAATGTTTGCTCTAATAAATGCTGAATCATTCCCCCATTCTGTAACATGGAAGTTAAATTCAGCCATTAACGATCCTCTCCATGAAGAATCGGTGTGTACATAACTTCTCCCCAATGTAAGATTTGTTGGTACGTTATAAGTCCATCCGCCATCATAGAATTTTACTGGATAAAATTTATCACTGTCTCCACCAACATTAAAACTACCGGATACTTGGGAATGACATACTGCAAAAAAGAATACAAGTGATAGTAGGTATAGTTTTTTCATATATTATTTCTTTTGTTTTAATTCTAAGATGTCTTTTCTCAGAACATCGTTTTGTTTTTTTATTTCAATTAAATACAAAGTCATCTCTTCAATTTTCTGTAAAAGTTTGATATTCATTTCAGATAAATTAATTCCATTTTTTTTCATTTCTTCAGCCGAAGCAATTTCTGGTAAATGCTTGTTTTCTTTTATGAATTTGTCAACAGATTCTAAAGTAGGTAAATCGTAATTTCTGTCAAAAACGAAATCTGCACCTGCATCTACTGTTACTTTCACTTCTCGTGATGCAATATTTCCTGCTACTGTTAGCATTGAAGACGGATTAGCAGTTCCTATTCCAACTCTGGCAGCACTTAAAATTAAAGGTTGATCTCCTGAGCCAGTTTTTAGGAAAACAGGATATTGATTACTGATAAATGTCGTTGAATTAGGTGTGTTACTGATTTCTAGAGATCTTGAGTCCCCGCTGCCTATTCTGGCTGGGAAAAAATTTGAAACACCATAGACTGTTAAAGGAACGTTAGGCTGATAAGTGCCAATGCCCACATTTCCAGTACTTGATATATGAAAATAAGGTATCTGTTGGTTATCAGACCAATTATAAATGGAAAAACTAGATTCAGTTACCATATTTGCCCCTGAACTTATAGCCCAAGTTTTTCCTATTGGATTTTGAAGAAATATTTTGGTTGTATTTGCATTTACACTTTCGCTGCCAAGAGTGAGCGCTCCTAAAACTTGCAATTTTGTTGCTGGATCAGAAGTTCCAATTCCTAAATTAGAATATATATATGAGTTGCCATTATCTTTGAAATGTATGTTTTTTCCTATTGTAGTTCCTCCCATAAAATCTCCATCGTAATTAATTGCCAATATATTATTTGGAGCATGAACAAAAGCTCTTCCTCCTGAACCTCTTTCAGGGTATTTAAAAGTTACATCAGCTACACCATTATAAGAAAATATATTATTGCCATTTGGTGAGTTGATTTGTCCAAAAGTTTTTAGGGATAAAATTATAAATAGAAGAGAAGTTAATTTTTTCATTTTTTGTTTTTAGCTTTTTTTAATAATTCAATGTCTTTTTTCATCTCAATCATATACAAAGTCAGCTGCTCAATTTTTTGTATAAGTTTATTATTTATTTCTCAAGGAGTCATTCCATTTTTATCATTAGGAATCTAGTCGAATTGTTTTTGTTAAATATTAAAGAAAAGAACTATTAAAAATGTTTTTTTCGCAAATATTGAGGTTCCGGTTGATTGTTTTAAATCATTTCAAGTATAAATTAGTTTACGGTAAAATTAAAAACAGTGCTTCTTGCACTTTCGTTTCCAGCTTCATCAAATCCTTTTACAAACCAGTAATAGGTTCCTTTTGTTAAAGTTTTATTATATGGACTTGTACCCTTATCTTTAAAATTTAGCGTAGTTAAAGCGTTGTTAGTATATACATATATACTGTCTTTTTCACTGCTTCCTGCAATAGGAGTTCTGCTCCATTGAAAATTAATACTTGTATTGGTAGTAGTACTTGCATTAACAGGTGCTGATAGAATAGAAGTATTAGGAGCTTTAGTATCAACCAAAATAGAGCGTGATGTATATAATGTTTGTGTAGTTCCGTTGCTTGCTCTTACTTTCCAGGTATATTTTCCTTCGTCAAAAGTAAAATTTAGCAATGTTGTTTCTGTACTTTGTTCTTTAATAAGTGTGCCGTTTTCATCTAGAATTTGAAGTTGATAATTTACAGATCCAATTATTGCATCCCAAGATAATTTCTGTAAAGCAGTTTTGGTAGTTAAATTATTACTAGGGGTTAATAGAACTACAGTGTTGTTTTGAAAATCATCATTGTTTAAGACCTCAAAACTATTTTTTGAATAGGCTGTTTCATATGCACTATTAATGGCTTTAATTCGCCATTCATATTTTCCAATATTTAGCTGTTGCGCGTAAGAATTTTTAGTTACAATAGTATCGAGAATTATCTGCTTTGGAGCTTCAAAATTAGGAATTGCAATTTGTAATTGATATTTGTCTGCGCCTTCAATAGTTTCCCATGAAAAAGTTACACCTGATGATGATAAAACAGCATTATTTGAAGGCGCAATAAGATTGACTTCTTTTTTAGATATATTGTCGACAAGTAAAATTTCTTCGCAGGAAATAAAAGTTAAAGTAATTAATAGAAAGAAATATTTAAATAAATTTTTATTCATGATTTTTAATATGTTTATAGAGAAGAAAATTACATGTCAAATAAGTCTTTGTTGTTATTTTTCTCATTTAATTTTTTGCTTGTAGTTCCTGAACATTTATTTTTTTCATTTACTATATCTGCAACAAGCCAAATACCCTTGGTTGACTTTGTCCAACAAAATGAACTTACCTGATAGGCCACGATAGTTTCTGGATTAATATCTATAATGTCAGTTTTTTTTCCAGTTTTATATAAAGCTATTGTATATTTTTTGTATTGATTGTTGGTAAGATAGAAAGCATCAGATTGTCTTATTTTTGTGATTTCGTCTGTTGATAAACTTACAGCCAGGCTTGAAATTATTTTCAAGTTTTGAGTGTTGGTTAATAGTTTTAAAATAGAAGAATTATAGTCTGCGTTTATTTCTTCAACCAAACCAGCAATATCTAATATTTTAATGGTCACTAGTTCCGGTTTAATAGGTAAACTATCTATATAAGCTACTTTTGTCTGATTTTGGTTGTATTTTGCTTTTGATTTATAAATTTTGTTTAGCTTTTTGTTGTATGGAACCACTCCAATTTCTACCCTAATATTGTTTTCTAGTTTAGGAAGAGCTTTAGGTTCAAATGTGTTTAAATTGTAAGATAATTTAGAAGTTCCAATGCTTCCTAACTCAACTACTGAAGAAGAAAACTTATAATTATCATTTTTTATTTTGGTTGTCTGACATGCACTACAAATCAATAGAATTAAGACAACAAATTTTTTATGCATAAGAATTATTTTATGTAAATTAATTTTTGTATTTAGTTAACAAATCTAATCAAATAGATGTAATATAGTGTTAAAATTTATTGTTTTATTTTTGAAATTAGAAAATCCGTCTTTTGTTTTTTGTGAAGCAATATCTTACATTTACGGTATTGTTTAAATTGATACTATAGTAAATACATTTTAGTTCTCTTTGTAAATTTCTAAATGTATTTCTGTTTTTTTAGTATTTCCATTCCGTCCAGATTAATATGTAAGAATATACAGAAGGCTTGTCCTGTATATAAAGAAACATTAAAGAAGTTTTTTTTAATTGATGAAACTATGGCAGAAAAGGAATTTCATAATGATATTTGTGGTAAAAAAATCTTATATATTTTTAAAATTATTAACGAATTATTTCTTATGATAGGTCTTATTGTTTTCTCAATAAAAAAGATATATTTGTAAAAATTAATTTATATTTTGCTTTGAAAAAAAATCTATTAAAAAAAATACCATCTTTCAATCTTCAGGAGATGCTGATCGTACTTGCCATTATTGGAATCCTGCTTTTAATTGCCCTGCCAAACTTGATGCCATTAATTACTAAAGCCAAAAGTGTAGAAGCCCAAGTACAGCTAAAAGCTATATATAATGCGGAAAAACAGTATTATTTTATGTATTCTAAATACAGCCCTAATTTTACGGAGATAGATTTTGAAGCGCCAAAAACTACTAAAGAAAATGGAAGTGCTAACTACGTTTATGAAATCGTACATTCTAGCAATAGTGAATTTAAAGTAAAAGCGACAGCCATTACTGATTTTAATGGAAATGGGGTTTTTAATGTTTGGGAAATTGACCAGAATGGTGTTCCAAAACAAATTGTAAATGATTAATGTGGTATCTAAAATTAATATTAATTATTGTATTTACTTTTGTTTTGTATCAGGATTTTAAAAGTAGAATGGTTTACTGGTTTTTATACCCTGTAATTGGCATTCTTGTTTTTATAATTCAAACAAACGTTCTTCCGCTATCAGTTGCTCTAACTAATTTCGCTATCAATTTATTATTTATAGGAATACTTTTAGGAACAAGCTTATTATATGCAAAGTTTAAGAGGCTGGATTTCAAAAACACAATTGGAATAGGTGATGTATTGTTTTTTGTTTTTATAGCAGCTTCATTTTCAGTAGTTTCATTTTGGATTCTGTTTGTTTTTTCGCTTATTTTTTCATTGATTTTACATTTAGTTATAACTAATAAAAAAGAACAGTCCACTGTTCCTTTGGCTGGTTATATGTCTTTGTTTTTTGGTGTTGTTTATGCAGTTTCTTTCTGCTGTAGCGATACTTTTTTATATGTTTGTTAAGATGAATAGTTTCGATATTCCAATAGAATTTCAGCAGCTTGTAAAATCCGAACAGGCATATTATTACCGAATAATTCCAACTGGAAAAATCGGACAAGTTGTTATATTTAAAACTGATGCATCTGACATTGTTACTCTTCAAAACGAATTAAGTATATTATTAAGTTTTCAGGTTCAGCTGGAAACTGATTCGACAGAAAATATTAATCGCTACTTAAGTACCAATTACAGAAAAACAACAAATGACGTTTCAGAGATTCATTATACTTCAGATTTCTTAGAAAAAATCGTATTGAATGCTAAGGAAATTGGAAGCAGTGATATTCATTTTGAGCCTTATGAAAAAAATGCAAGAGTTCGTTTTCGTTTAGATGGAAAATTAAAAGAGCAATTTCATATTTCAGTAGAAGAATATCCAGTCATTGTAAACAAGATTAAAATTCGTGCACAGCTGGATATTTCAGAAAAAAGGTTGCCTCAAGATGGTCGTATAACAATGGTTACAGATTTTCATGATTTTGATGTTCGTGTTTCTGTACTGCCAACTCTTCATGGAGAAAAAGTAGTACTTCGTATTTTAAGTAAAGATACAAGTCATATAGATATTAGTTCTCTTGGATTTACTGATAAGGAATTAGCTGTATATGTTGAGAATATTAAACGTCCCAATGGAATTGTCCTTATTTCAGGACCAACAGGATCGGGAAAAACAACGACATTATATGCAACATTAAAGAATTTAAATGTACCCAATACCAATATTTTAACTGTAGAAGATCCAATTGAATATACTCTTGAAGGGATTAATCAGGTTCAGCTGAAAGAAAATATTGGACTTGATTTTGCTGCAACTTTAAGAACTTTTTTAAGACAGGATCCTGATATTATTATGGTAGGTGAAATTCGTGATGTTAACACCGCGAATATGGCCATTCGTGCAGCATTAACGGGACATTTGGTATTATCTACCATACATACAAATTCTGCTTGGGCAACAGTTTCCAGATTAATAGACATGGGAGTTCCTGCCTTTCTTATAGCAAGTACTTTAAATATGAGTGTTGCGCAGCGTTTAGTTCGTAAATTGTGCAATTCTTGTAAAACTGAAGAAGTTATTTCAAAAGAAATTTTTCCAAATGGGTTTGAAATTCCAAATGACTTGATGACTCATTACACTGCAGTTGGCTGTGAGAATTGTTATCACACTGGTTATTCAGGAAGAAAAGCAATTTATGAAATTCTGCCTATAGGATCTAAATTATCAAATTTGATTAAAAATAACCAGTTAGATATTACTGAGTATCTTGATGAAAAAGACATTTTTACACTAAAACGTAATGCATTGTTATTAATTAAAGAAGGAACTACTTCCGTTGATGAAGTTTTTTCACTACTCTTGTAAAATTAAAAATATATAAAAAAAAACTTACAATAATATAGTTTCAATGAAAAGAATAATTACGCTGTTTTTTATATTAATTTTTCAGATTTCGTTTTCACAGGAAAATCGGATTTTACAGCTTAAAAATAATATTGAATCAATTTCTGCTGATGCACCGGGGTTAAATGAAAAGGTAAACGTGAATATAAAAGAAGCTTCATTATCTAGTTTTTTACTGGCAGTTTCTCAGATTCACAAACTTAATTTTAGTGTGGCTGGCAATTTAAATCAAATTAATATTGTCAATAATTTTTCAAATGTTACAGTAGGAGATCTTCTGATTTTTTTATGCAAAGAATACAATCTTACAATTGATTTTACAGGCAACATATTATCGATAAAAAAATATGAAAAACCAGTTGAAATTCAAAAAACAAAAGAGATAGATGTATTGTATGATTACGCAAATGATCTGCTTTCTCTGAATTTAAAAGATGATAAATTGTATGATGTGTTTAGAAAAATTATGGACGTCAGCAATAAAAATCTGGTCTTTGCACCTGGCTTAGAAAATCAGCCTTTAACAGCTTATATTAAAAGCATGCCTTTTGATGCCGCTTTAAATAAGATGGCATATGCTAATAATTTAAGTGTAACTAAATCAAGAGATAACTTTTACATTTTTGATAAACTTGAAGGGAATTTTGTTGTAGAAGGTACAGGAAATCAAAATGGAGAAATAAGACAAAATAGACCTCAAAGACCTAGAAAATCTAATTTTTTCTTTACCGTTGTCGATGTTGATAAAAAACTTCTGAATGTTGATTTTGAAAATACACCAATTTCAAGCATTGTATACGATATAGGTCATGAGCTAGATATCGATATGTTTATTTCAAGTCCGCTAGAAAATGCTGGAAATGGAACCGTTAAAGCAAAAAATATAACTTTTGATGAGCTGCTCGTAAAATTATTTGAAACTAAGGCAGATAATAATATTTCTCAAAGTAATTCACAGCAAAACTATAATGGTGGTTCTGTTCAATCTTCACCTTCCGGAAATGGTGGATATACTTTTAAGAAAAGCGGAGCAGTTTATTATTTCGGAACTAAAGATCAATTGGTTGTTAGGAATATAAAATCAATTCCTTTAATGCATCGTTCTATTGAGCTGTTAAGTGACCCTGCAAAAGAAGGAAGAAGTGCCGGAAGATTAAATAACGTGAATAATTATTCTAATTATAGTTCTTTTGAGAATAATAACAGATATAATTCTAATTCTAATTTCTCAAATCAGAGTAATAGTATTGGTAATAATAACAACAGTAATTATTCATCATCATCTAGTACAAGCAGTGCCCCGTCAGAATCTATTTTAACTATTGTTCCAGATGAGATAAAAAGAGATCTTGATATAAAAATTGATAAAGAGTTAAACAGCTTTTTAGTAAATGGTCCTGCGGCTAATATTGAGAGATTCGAATCTTTTATAAATTATATTGATAAAGCTGTACCAGTTATTTTGATTGAAGTAATGCTTCTTGAAGTTAATAGAAGTGCTATAGTAGAAACAGGAATTCAGGCAGGAATTGGTGATAAACCAGTTACTACTTCTGGAACCGTTTTTCCAAATGCAGATATAAAATTAGGAGCATCAACAATTAATAAAATAATTGATGGTTTCAGCGGATTTGGCTCTTTAAATATAGGGCAGGTTGTGCCTAATTTTTATTTAAGTCTTAAAGCAATGGAAACAAATGGAAATTTAAAAGTTCGTTCATCCCCAAGGTTATCAACTTTAAATGGACATAAAGCATATCTTTCTATTGGAGAAACTACTTATTATGTTGTAACAAATCAAAATTATTATGGATCACAGATTCCACAAGCATCAGAAGTTAAAAATTACCAGCCTATCGATGCTGAATTATCAGTTACAATTATGCCTTTAGTATCTGGTAACGGACAGATTACTATGGACATTAAAGTAATTCAATCAAGCTTTAATGGACAAAAAGTAGATAAAGATGCGCCTCCCGGAATTAATTCAAGAGAATTTACATCAATTATTAGAGTTAAAGATCAGGATTTAATTGTTTTAGGCGGATTAGAAGAATCTGTAAAAAATGATTCAGGTACAGGAGTACCTCTGCTATCAAGAATTCCTATTATAAAGTGGATTTTTAGTTCACGCAAAAGAGAAGATTCTAAGAAAAAACTAAGTGTATTAATTAAACCTACTGTTATTTACTAATGGCTAAATTATCCTTAAGTAACTTTTTACTCGGAAAGCAATACATTGCCGTTGAGCATTTTACTTTTAATAATGAAGATAAAGTTGCCTTGCTTTTAGTCGAAAAGAAAAAAGAAGGACTCATAATTAGTAAAAAAGACAGAGTTAGTTATAATGGTAAAATAGCTGAAAAGTGGGATACTAAACTGCCTTTTTTTCTTATTATAAATTCAAACCAAGTAATTCAAAAAGAAGTTTCAGGAATTGATCCTTCGGATGAAAAACTATTACATAAAGCTTTTCCGAATACTAATTGGGATGAATTTTATTATGAAATATGGCGATTAAAAACAAAGTCGGTCATTGCCATTTCTAGAAAAGCGTATGTAGACTTACTGATTGAAAACTATAAAAGCCAAAAATATACAATCGCTGGGATTAGCCTTGGAGTTTGTTCAATTGCCGATATAATTAATTACTCAGATCAGAATGAGTTTTATACCAATCACCAGCTGATATCAAGAGATGAGAATCAGGTAATTTCTGCAGGTTACTTAGAAAACACAATTACTTATACAATCAATGATTTTCAAATTGAGAATAGACAATTACTGCCTTTTTCAGGTATTTTACGATTAATACTGAATAATACATCAAATACTGGATCGATAATATCTTACAGTGAAGAATTATATGATGGTTATAATCAGAAAACCTTTTTTAATAAAGGGATTAAAATAATGGTTGGAATTGTACTGGCAATACTCGTTCTCAATTTTATTTTTTTTAGTCATTATTATAAATTGGCTCAGGAATCATCTGAAACCTTGTTGGTAAATAAATCTTCTATTGAAGATGTCAATAAAATAAAACAAAGAATAATTGTAAAAGAAGAAAAAGTTAAAGGGATAGATGGAAGAATGACTTCCAGAAGTTCTTTAATTATCAATGAAATCGCAAGCAGAGTCCCTTCTTCAATATTACTAACAGAATTGACATTTAATCCGCTTGAAAAAAAAGTAAAAGCAGAAGAACAAATATTAACAAAAGATAAAACGATTATAATTTCCGGAACTATAATTGTCAATCAGGATTTTACTAAATGGATTGAAGATATTGAAAAATTGAAATGGATAGACAAAGTTTTAATTACTCATTTTGGTAAAAATGAAGATAACGAAACAACATTCTCTATAAACTTAACATTGAAGTAATGAATCTGAACAAAAAAAATAAGCTGTTAATTGCCGGTTTTTGTGTGGTGCTTTATATATGTTATTCTTTTGCAATTTCAAATACAATAGAATATTATACAGAATATAAAAAGAAACAAGAAGAGATAGCTGCTGATAGTGATATGCCAAAATTAGTTGCGCAATTAGTTCAAAAAGAAAAACAACTGGATCTAATTCTTTCAAGCTATGATGCTAATATATCAGACTCATTTCAAAATGATTTATTAAAACAATTGACATTATATAGTGAAAGTAATCATCTAAAAATTGTTGATTTTAAAGAACCCCACATTATTTCGCAAAAAGGATTTACTACTACAAGCTATACATTTTCCCTCGAAGGTACATTTAATGGTTGTTTGACAGTTTTAAGCAAAGTAGAAAACAATCCAATGCTTGGAAATATCAAGCATTTAAACTTTGTAAAAAAAAGAAATTATAAGACCAATGCAGATCAATTGTTTGTTGAGGTCATAATGCAGAAAAATAAGGGAGTTTAATCTAAAACTCATAACAAACCAAAAGCTTAAATAATTATGAAAAGATTTTTTTTATTTTTTGCGGCATTTGCTGCACAGGTAAATATTGCTCAAAATACATTTCCATTTCCAGAAAATGGAAATGTTGGTATAGGAACTGTGGCTCCTATAAGTAAATTGACTATTAATGGATCACTAGCTTTAAATTGAGGATTAAATAATATCACTGCGAGACCGCCGATTTCGGCAGAAACTTTAGAGAATGGAGAAATTAGAGGTTATAGTAGTGCTGGAAATGGTGCCGATGATGGTTTTTTGAGATTATCAGCAGGAGGTGGTACTAACCCAATTAAATCTTATATTAATGTATCGGGCTATTCGACTATAACATATATGACAGGCACTATAGTTTCTGGAACGTATGGTTATTAGAGAATGCATATTGATCCTAATGGCTATTTAGGAATTGGAACAAAAAATCCAAAACAAAAACTAGTAGTTTCAAATAACGAAGCAGAAGGATTTGAAGTGTATTTAGATCCTGCCACTAGCTTTGTCGGGTTGCAATCATGTAATAGAGCTGTAAATACCTATTCAAAAATGCAGTTAGATGCTAGTCGGTTCTCATTTATATACGGTAAGGTTGGAATTGGAAAATTAAATCCAAGTACTGAATTAGACGTAAACGGCACAATCCATTCCAAAGAAGTAAAAGTTCATATGGCAGGCTGGTCAGATTTAGTATTTAAAAAAGAATATAACTTGCCAAAAATTGAAGAAGTCGAAAAACATATAAATGAAAAAGGCATTTAGAAAACATTCCAAGTGAAAAAGAAGTTTTAGAAAATGGAATCAATCTTGGAGAAATAAATTCTAAACTTTTACAGAAGATAGAGGAATTAACTCTATATTTTATTGAAATGAAAAAAGAGAATGCAGAAATGCACAGAGAAAACAAAAAAATGAAGAGAAGAATTGAAAAAATTGAAAATAAATAATATGAAAAAGACTTGTTTGTTACTTATTTTATTTGTTTCGCAAATAAATTTTGCACAAAATACTTACCCTTTTCCGGCTAATGGCAATGTTGGTATAGGAACTAATAATCCGTCAGCTCCATTAGATGTTTTTGGTGTTATAAAGAATCAAACCTCAAATGCTCTTTATAACGAAAACTTGAGGTTATTGCCATCAACAGCAAACGATCATTCCACTATTGCCTTAGGTGCTGTTAATAACGTATCTGGTACAGGAGAAGGACAGTGGACTTTAATTAGATATCCCGCTCAGAATAATTATATGTTTGGAATGCGCTATAACTCTACTGATTTGTTTAATATTTTGAATAATGGTAATATAGGAATTGGAATCGTTAATCCAAATCATAAATTAGAAGTATCCGGAAGTGGATTGTTTCAAGGAGTGATCACAAGTTCTATTTCTGATGCGGGAGGTGGAAAAATACAATTACAAAATCCTTCTAAGATTTCGAATGGAGCTGCGAGTACATGGGCAATTTACAACATGACTGGCCCATATGGTAATAGTTTACAATTTTGGGCATATGATAATTTAGGTTGTGGAACAGGATTATGTGATAACCGTTTTACTATGATGGATAATGGAAATGTCGGAATTGGATCAGGAAATCCACAAAATAAACTAGACGTAAATGGAACAATTCATTCTAGAGAAGTAAAAGTAGATTTGAAAGAATGGCCAGATTTTGTTTTTAAAAAAGAATACATTCTGCCAACTCTGGAAGAAGTTGAAAAGCATATTGCAGAAAAAGGACATTTAGAAAACATTCCTAGTGAAGAAGAAGTACTAAAAAATGGGATTAATCTTGGGGAAATGAATTCTAAACTATTGCAGAAAATTGAAGAATTAACTTTATATGTAATTGAACAGAATAAGCGTCTTGATAAAGTTGAAAAAGAAAATGAAGAATTAAAAAAAGAAATAATATTATCTAAAAATAATTCAATGAGAAATTAAATTTTATCTCCGATTGTATGTTTTCAAATAATTTTTTCTCAAAATACATTTCCATATTTTGAAAATGATAATAATTGGTATAGCTTTAAAACTTCCAGATTCAAAATTAATTGGTAATGGTTCAATTCACTCTTAAGTAGTAAAAGTTGATTTAAATTTTACTGTTCCAGATTATGTTTTTGACAATGATTATAAATTAACAAGTTTGTTGAAGTTGAAAAAAGATAAAATAAAACAGTCATTTATCGAAAATTCTTTCGACAAAAGACTTTGAAAAATGACATTAATGTTTATGAAATGAATCTAGCCCCTGCTAAAAAAATATAAGAATTAAGAATATGAAAAAAGAGAACGTTTGAATATTTGATTTTAAGAGAAAAAATATAAAATTGAGTTTTTTTGTAAAAACACAGCTATATTGTGTTAATTAAGAAAGGTTTTCCTCTAAATCTAATATAAAATGGGATAAAAATGCTATTTTTACCAAATTAACCGTTTTCACGGATATAATTCATTTTTTTATTGATTTACGGGTGCTCGCTTGTATGGATATCTGCAGATTTTTAAATCCTTGTCTTATATTTTTGTCGACAAAAATATTTAAGTGATGAATTTAGAAACTAAGATTAATCCGCGCAATATTTTTATTGCAGATGACGATATAGATGATCGCAGTATTTTTGCCGAAGCGCTATCTGAATTAGAACCCAATGTACTTTTAACAGAGTTTGAAGACGGATTGCAGCTTATGAATGCACTTCACTCTGAATCGTCGATTCCTGATATTCTTTTTCTGGATATAAATATGCCTAAATATACAGGACTGCAATGTCTTGAAATGATGAAAGGTACACAAAGCAAATTTGCAGATATTCCTGTTATTATACTTTCTACATCAAATGATCCTGTTACAATACAAACCGCTTTTGATCTTGGAGCTTCTTTTTATGCAGTAAAACCTGCTTCGTACAATGAAATAAAGTTTTTTCTGGATACTGTCATGAAAATGGACTGGATTTCTGATATATCTGATATAAAATCGTTTCGCTTGATTTAAGAGAAAAGCCTGAATTTTGCGTTCAGTCTAAAGGCTACTTGAATATTCTTCCAATGATTTTTCCAATTTCGGCAAAATCATCCACATTGCTTACAGCTCTTTTTTCGGTCGTATTTTGTTCTGTTTTCGAAAAAGGGAAAATCAATAAATAATTATTATTGCTTAAATTTTTATTAAGAAGCTCCGGTATTTCGCGCATATGTGGGAAATAAGAATGCATTCCCCTGTCGGCCATCATAATAATCAGTCCTTCGTCAGATTTTAAGTTGTAAGCTGCCGTTGCTGCTTCAGACCAGCTGCTTACGGTATTAAAAGCAGCTTCAATATTTGCTTTTTTGGCGATACGCGTTAAAATCTGTAAAGTTTTTTCTGTTCCGTAAAAACTAATTACCGCTCCGGAATTGCGCCCTATATTCCAAATTCGAAGCATGGAATGAAAGAAACCGGCATCTTTCTCGGCTTCGGCCGGAATAAGCACAGTATATTTTTTGATAGTACCAACAGGCTGTACGGCATGGTATACCATTACATTTATATTTTTATTATGCAGGTATCCATTGTATAAATTATAAATAAATGAAGCCGAAAAGCCTTTGTTTTCTTCAAGTCCAATAATAAGGTCTGTAATTTTCTGTTCTTTTACAACATTGCTTATACCGCTTACCACATCATTATCATGACGCGTAACGGGTGTAAGCACAACATCGGCAGCTGCAGCAAGACTTACGGCAGTACCTAATATTTTTTCGGCATTTTTTGCAGATGATTCATTAGCAACATCATTTATAATATTGATTCCAAAAAGCTTTTTATTTTGATTCGTTTTGACTAATAATCCCAGATTAACCATTTTCTCTACAGTTTCTTCGTGATTAACGGCCAGCAGAATATTTTCGTTTTCTTCATTTTTTCCTGATACTGTATCGTCTTTATCCGTTTGTGCAATACGCTGTGCGCTTGCCATAGACACAAAAGATGAAACGGTGCAGGATATCAAAATCAATAAAATACTTCCGTTTAATACATGTTCGTTCAAAAGACGGATAGGTTCGCCTGTTTCGGTTTCTGAAATAATAATGTTGTATCCTACCATTACCGCCGCAAGTGTCGCGGCTGCCGATGCCGAACTAAGACCGAAAATCAGCTGTCCTTCATCATTAGTAAGCCTGAAAGTTTTTTTAGTCAAAACTGCTGCTGCATATTTTCCGCCTATCGAAGCAATGAGCATAATTACAGCAACGCCAAGCGTTTCCCAGCTTTGTATAAAAGCGTTAAAATCTATGAGCATTCCAACACTAATAAGAAAGAAAGGAATAAAAATAGCATTTCCAACAAACTCCACACGATTCATTAAAGATGAGGTATGCGGAATTAATCTGTTAAGAGCCAGACCAGCAAAGAAAGCTCCAATTATGGCTTCAATTCCGGCAAGTTCTGCCAGCAGCGCGGCCAGATAAATCATTACAATAACAAAGATATACTGCGATATTTTATCAGATACGTTTTTAAAAAACCAGCGGGCAATTATAGGAAAAATCAAAAGAACAATCAAAGTAAACAAGATCATTGATACTGATAATTTGATCCAAAATGAGGCGCCGACTTCTCCCTGAGACATGCCAACTACAACTGCCAGAACAAGAAGTGAAAGAACATCTGTAATCATTGTTCCGCCAACGGTTATATTTACCGCCAGATTTTTAGAAATTCCCAAACTGCTTATCATAGGATATACGACTAACGTATGAGATGAAAAAAGACTCGCAAAAAGAACCGAAGTAAGTACAGAGAAATGTAAAATATAATATCCGCCAATAAACCCCAAAATAAAAGGCGCTGCAAAGGTGTAAATAGAAAAAGTAATGCTTTTCCATTTGTTTCTTTTAAAATCGCCCATATCAATTTCCAGTCCCGCCAGAAACATAATATATAACAAACCTGTTGTTCCTGTAACAACAACACTGCTATCTCTGGAAAGAACCCCAAATCCGTTTGGACCAATTAAAGCTCCGGCAATAATAAGACCAAGCAGATGCGGTACTTTTATTTTATTAAGTAAAAGCGGTATGCATAAAATGATAATAAGTTCTATAAGAAATTTTAAAAGAGGATCTTCTATAGGAAGGGTGATATGGTGTATACTAAGAAACATTCGTTATTTTTTAGGAACAGGCGTAAGCTCAACAGAAAATACAGCTCTACAATTATCCTGTCCGGTTATTGTTTGTGTGCCTTTGATGACATTTTGTTTAATATCATTTAAAACTACATTTATTTTAGTCTTACTTTTTGCAGTACTGTCTTTTGCAAAATCAAGCATTATTTTTTCTGGACTATATTGGGCTTTAAATACGCGTATCAATTTATTATTGTTAAGGACATTTGTATAAATTCCTGTAGAATCAGAGATAAATTTCCAGGTTTCGCTGCGCTGATCACCAATTACATAATTACTGCAGTTTGATTCTTTACAAACCATTTTGCTATTCCAGTCAGTTGTAAGGTTGTCCGGCCAGTTTTTAATTTCAGAAATCGTGTCTTTAACTTCTTTAACTTCTGTAAGACTGTCTCTCATTTTTACTAAAGATTCATATTCAGTTTCTTTATCTGCAAACTGTTGTTCGCGTTTTAAAAGCGCGTTTTCTCTTTCTGTCAGTTCTTTTTCTTTTTTATCACTGCAGGAGAATAGAAGAAAGGCAAAGAGTATAAAAAGGATTTTTTCTAAAGACATAATTAGATTTGTTTGGTATTTACAAGTTAAGAAAAAAATAGCAGAGATGAAAAGAAATCCCCTTGAAATAGAAACTCAAAGAGATTTTTATAAAAACAAAAACCTGCAAATCGTTGAACTTGCAGGTTTTGAATATTAATAAATTGAAACTATTTTTACTTTAGATTTTCTTCTACAAAGTTTTTGCAGTAATCTTTTATTAAGTCTCTTACTGTTCTAAATTGGTTTAAAATTTCAAGATCGGTTCCTATTGCTTTTGCAGGATCAGGAAAATTATAATGAAATTTTAATGCTTGAGAAGGATAAAAAGGGCAGCGTTCTTTAGCATTATCGCAGACAGTAATTACATAATCAAAATCAACATTTTTATATTCCTCTATATTATTTGATGTTTGATTTGAAATATCTATACCATCTTCCTGCATTACCACAATCGCTTTCGGATTAACACCATGTGTTTCTACTCCGGCGCTGTAAATATCGGCTCTTCCATTTGCAAAATATTTCATATATCCTTCTGCAATTTGGCTTCTGCAGCTATTTCCTGTGCAGAGTATAAGTATTTTCTTTTTCATGTTTTGAAATCAATAAACTGTAAAATTTTCCTTTTAGATTTTCAAATCTTTTAACAGCATCCTGAATTTGGACTACAGCAGGACGAATTGTCATTATTTAACTCAATTAAATTAATCTTTTGTTTTTCAGCTGGAATTCCGCAGGAATCCTGAGCTAAACAAGCTGTTGTTTTATTTTTAAGAACAAAGTTTTTTCCGTTAAACTCTAAATCATATTTTCCAATTGTACCGTTTTGGTATTCTACTTCAATTTCTGAGTCTTCAATATGAAGTTTCTCTTCAGAAAGTTTAATTATATGCAATAGCTTAGCCGGTTTTAAACGATGTTCAAAATCGTTAGCATTCCAAAGCTGAAAGTTTACTGTTTTTTCATTTCTAATTACACCGCCGCAGTCAATAAAATGCTTTGTAATTGTTCCAACTTCGGTAACATGGAAATGGTCAGGAACATAATTTCCGTTTTCTAATTGAAATTCAACATTTTCTAATGTTGGTAAAATCTGCTTTATATCTGATAATTTCATTGTTTTGTGTTTTATTTGTTAAATGCAATATTGCGATAAACTATTTAAAAAAAAAGCTTTTTAGCAGCATTTAGATTTTGATATGGTTTGTGTTATTTTAAAAAAGAAGGAATTTAAAACGTCAAATGCTTTTTCGTCAATACAATAGCAAATCGCATTTCCTGAAATATTTCCCTTTATAATTCCGGCATTTTTTAATTCCTTTAAATGCTGAGAAACTGTTGGCTGGGCAAGAGGCAGTTCGTTTACAATGTCGCCGCAAATACATTCATCAACTTTCATTAAATATTCGATAATAGCAATTCTTGCAGGATGCCCCAAAGCTTTAGCAATCGTTGCTATTTGATTTTGTGAATCTGTAAAATGTTCTGTTTTAGTAGCTCCCATACTTTTAATTTAATATTGCAATATTACGATATAAAATGTAATTATGAAATGTTTCGATTTTAAATTTTGGATTTCTGGTTTAATTTTTTTGAAATTGAATATAGTTTGAAACATGTTGTAAAACATAATAACCAATAAAAAGCATTTTATTCTTACTTTTTTACAGTAGTTTAATGGTTTTGATGCTAAATATTTGGTAAAAACACTGTTTTGTTGATATAAAATTTATATTTGCGCAAATAAAGAAACACAAAATTAACTCAGAACAAGAAAATATTCGTATTGATGAAGCGTACTACAAAGAACTTTTTTATTCTTTGTATCCACGTCTTGTGAGCTACAGTTTTAATTTTGTGAAAGATAATTTCCTTGCCGAAGAAGTGGTAGAAAATGTAATGCTGCAGCTTTGGGAAAACCGAATTAAGTTTGAAAAAATCATCGATGTAAAATCGTATCTCTATACCATGGTGCGAAACGGTTCTTTATTGGCTTTAAAAAAAGAACGTAAAATTGTCGAATTAGATGCATCACTTTCTGATGAAACTCCGGAATTTGATTTTACCATTCTCGAAGAAGAATTATATGCCGCTTTAACAGAAGCTTTAAATTCACTTCCGGAGAAATGCAAAGAAGTTTTTGAGCTTTCCTGTCTTGAAGGAATGAAATACAAAGATATTGCCGAACAGCTTAATATATCTGTCAATACAGTAAAGTCGCAGCGTGCCCGCGCTATAGATTTATTGAAGGAAAAACTAAAGAATCATTCTGAACTTTTATTTATTTTATTATTTCTTTAAAAAAAATCAAAATTCTTTCCACCCATTTTTAATGTTTCGTACTCTTAGTTATATAACATTTACTTAAAGTGTTAATAACCGATACTTAATATCAAAAATTATGTCTTTAGGAAAGAAAGAATTTATAATCGCAGACCTTATAAGGAAAGAACTTCTTATTGGTGAATTATCAATAGAAGAAAAAGCTTTTTTACAGGAATGGCTTTCTAAACCCGAAAATCAAGAATATTATCAAAAAGTTATTGATTTAGAAACTTTGAAATCTAAACAAGCTTTTTACAGCAGCATAAATACTGATTTGGCTTTTGAAAGAATAAAGCAAAAAATCAATTTTGAAGAAACGCCCGTAAAACCGCTTTTTAATTACAAACGATTATTCCGTTATGCTGCAATTGTGCTGTTTCTGGCTGGAATTTCTGCTGTGTTTTATTATTTAAATACTTCAGATGAAATTCAAAAACAGGAAGTTGTTGTAAAAACAATAGAAACAAAATATAATAATCCAACTTTGGTTCTGGCAGATGGAACAGTAGTTTCTTTAGAACCCAAAAAGGAAAAAATTGTTTCAAAAAATGGTGTAATTTCAAACGTAAATCAGGTTTTGGTTTATGATGCAAAAGCACTTCAGGGCAAAACAACAGGCGAAAATACATTAATTGTTCCCGTTGGCGGTATTTATGCCGTAAACCTGTCAGACGGAACTAAAGTGTGGCTTAACTCAAAATCTTCACTAAAATATCCGGTAGAATTTAGCGGAAACAAAAGAACCGTGACCCTAGAAGGAGAAGCCTATTTTGAGGTTAGTAAAAATCCGCACAGTCCTTTTACAGTAAAAACAAATTCAGGAAATGTTACGGTTTTAGGAACACATTTTAATGTCAGCGCTTACGCAGAAGACAAACTTTTTGCGGCAACACTGGCAGAAGGAAAAGTACAGGTATCTGAAACAAATACAAAAAACAACGAATTGGTGATTTTAAAACCAGGTCAGCAGGCAAGAGCTTCAAATGCGGTTTTAGATGTTGTTGAAGTTGATCCATCTGTGTACACCGCATGGAAAGACGGTAAGTTTTATTTTGAAAATGAAAACCTCAAAAGCATCTTAAACAAAATGTCGAGATGGTACAGCTTTAATGTCAAGTTCGAACAAAAATCATTAGAGCAGATTAAGTTTACAGGCATTGTTTTAAAAGAAGAACCAATCGAAAATCTGCTGGATATCATTAGTAAAACATCAAATATCAAATATAAAATAACCAAAGTAAACCAAACCTATGAAGTAACCGTAAGTAAGTAAAAACAAAAAACCGGAAAATATTGGCGTATTTCCCGGCAAGTATTGTTTAGTCGAAAAAAAGAGTTCGAAATCTATTAACCAACCAAAACATTTTAAAAGTATGAAAAAAAAACTATCCGCAAAAGATTGTGGGGTAAAATCCGCGCTTTGGGATAAATTTCTTGGCATCATGAGGAAATCCCTAATATTAACCATTTTTTTAGGCCATATAGCTGTTTTTGCTTATTCGCAAAAAGTAACAATAAATGCCAAAAATCAGTCTGTTTCGACTGTTCTTAAAACCATTACAAGAAAAACAAAAGTAGAGTTTTTCTACAGTGATGATCTTTTTGATGCACAGAGAAGAGTGAATGTAGAAGTAAATAATGCCGATGTAATGGCTGTTATAAAACAGTTAATTGGTGATAATTATAAAGCAGAATTTGTAAATAATAAATTGATTGTTATTTCGCAAAATGCCAAATTAAAAACAGGAACAGCCTCTGTTATGGAGGAAAAAATAAAAATTAAAGGTGTTGTAACCAATTCTAAGAAAGAGTTTTTAATTGGTGCAACAATCTGGGTAAAAGGCACAAAAGATGGTGCAGTAACCAATTTTGACGGTTCTTACGAAATTATGGCTAAAAAAGGCGATGTGCTTGTTTTTGAATATATGGGGTATAAAAAACTAGAAGTTACAATTTCTGATAGTTTAATAATCAATCCAATAATGCTGGAAGATGTGAGCAAATTAGATGAAGTAAAGATTGTTTCAACAGGTTATCAAAAGATTGATAAAGAGCGTTCTACAGGTTCTTTTACTGTTATTACAGCCAAAGATTTAGAAAAAGTTCCTGTTAACAACGTATTACACAGATTAGAAGGTCAGGTTGCTGGTTTGCAATTAAATATTTTAGATGCAGATAATACTTTTGTATACGGACATAAAGCAGGATCTGGTGCAGGACAATCGAGTTATAATGTAGCTATTAGAGGAAAATCTACTTTAGAAACCAATGCAATGCCTTTAGTTGTGCTTGATGGAACTCCTACTGAATTAGACATCAGAACAATAAACCCAAATGATATAGAAAAAATTACTTTTCTAAAAGATGCGGCAGCGGCTTCTATTTATGGTGCAAGAGCAGCAAACGGAGTTATGGTTATTGATACCAAAAAAGGTAAATCCGGACAAACGAGAATTAATTTTTCTCAGAATTATAGTTTCTCTAATAAACCTTCATTATCAAAATTACCATTGATGAATTCATCTCAGGTTTTAAATTTAGAACAGGAATTTGTCGATAAAAATTTGGTTACAGACCCGGCAAGTGTAACGTATATGCTTACCAGTCCTGTTAGTCAGGGAATGGATTTGATGTTTAAGTACAAGCGCGGCGAAATAACTGAGGCTCAGAAAAATGCTGGTTTGGCTACATTAAGTAATCGTAATACTTACGGACAGGCAGAGAAATATTTACTGCAGGCTTCAACTAGTCAAAACTACGACTTGTCTTTTAGCGGTGCAGAAAACGATTATTCTTATTTTATGTCAGGGTCATATTCTAAAGAAGAAACTCAGGCAATTGGTAATGATGGACAACGTTTGACTTTATTATCAAATCAGGACTTTAAGTTGTTCAATTATGTAAAAATGACAACTAATTTAAGGGGTTCGATTTTTAAATATCATGAAAATAGTTTAGGACTTTCTCCATTAGGAATATCATTAAACACCTTACTTCCTTACGATCAAATTGTTGATGATAACGGAAAATCAGTAGATTACTATCGTACTTATTATGCAGGACAAACTATTCCTTTAGAACAAAAAGGGTATTTACCATGGACTTATAATTATGTTGATGAATTAAAAAATCTGGATAGAGAGTTGAATGAACAGAATTTTGGAGCCACGATTTCTGCTGCATTTCCTTTACTAAAAGGTTTAGATGCCGTTGGGACTTATTCTGTAGAAACTTCTCGTTTAACAAATGACAATATGTATAATGAAAATACTTTTTATACACGCGACAGAATTAATTCGGCTACTTCTATAAACAATGATGGTGATTTAGTACGAGCAATTCCGCTGGGAGGTATTTTTCAGAGCAATACATTTGGAAAAAGCAATTATACCATGAGAGGTCAGTTGAACTATGACGGTATTATTGGTGAAAACCATTTAATTAATGCAATGGCAGGAATCGAAGCCAGAGAAACAAGAGAAACTCAAGATTCAAGAACATTATTTGGTTATAACTCAAAAACGCAGACTTCAGTTGATTTTCCTTCGCAAAATTATGTAGATGTAAACGGTTACAATTATACTTTAAGTAACGGAAATGAACACAAAGATTTTCGCAGAAGATTTTTATCATATTATGCTAATGCAGGTTATACTTTTAAAAATAAATATACCCTTACCGGAAGTGCCCGTTTAGACGATTACAACAATTTTGGAGTTGACAAAAGATTAAGAAGAACACCATTATGGTCTACAGGAGCAAAATGGAATATTAAAGAAGAATCGTTTCTTAGAGATGTAAATTTTGTTAATAGTTTAAGCTTCAGAACTAGTTATGGATTTAATGGAAATATCAACTTAGATGTTTTTCCTTTTACAAATATCAGTTTAAGTAACTTAGATTCATTTTCGCAGCAGCCTTATGCTTTTATAACGCAGCCGGCAAATCCTAATTTACGTTGGGAAAAAACAGCAATTTTAAATTTTGGAATTGATTTCTCAATCTTAAACAGCAGATTAAACGGTACGATAGAATATTATAAAAAAGACAGTAAAGATTTAATTGTAGATTTTCCTGTATCTCCATTTTATGGTGTATCAAATAATGCACTGGTACAAAATGCTGCAACTTTGGCAGGACACGGAATAGATTTTAGTCTAAACGGAACGATACTAAAAACAAAAGATTTTTCATGGAATTCTGCTCTTGTAGTTTCTTACAACAGAACTGATGTTACTGATTCTCGTTTTCAAAATTACAGTCAGTATTTAAATGGTTCAGGCACAACACCGCCAGTTGAAGGATATCCTCTAAATAGTATTTTCGCTTTTAGATCAGCAGGATTAGATGCAACAGGAAGAACTCAGGTATATGATAAGGCAGGTAATCTTGTAAATTCTTTTACATCTCTTAAAGATATTGAAGATATGAAATACATGGGAACCAATATTCCTGCCTATTACGGAAGCTTCAGCCATACTTTTAATTACAAAAAACTGTCATTATACATTTTAGCAACTTACAAATTTGATTACGTATTATTTAAACCAACTTACGGAGGTTACGTAAACAGATCAGGAAGATTTAATCAATACGATTTAAATACAGATATCGATAAAAGATGGAGAAATCCGGGAGATGAAGCTTTTACTTCTGTGCCAGGAATACAGGGATCAGCAGGATTAAGTTACGTAAGATATGTGTATGGAGAAGATCAGATTATGGACGGAGATCACATACGTTTTAGAGAACTATCTCTAAAGTATAACATGACAGATTTAATAGACAGAGGATTTGTAAAAGGAGCATCGATAACTTTTACAGCAAGAAATCTTGGTTTCTTCTGGAGAAAAAATAAAGACGGTCTTGATCCTGACTTTCTGCCTTACACAGGAACTAATATGAAACTGCCGGCAATAGCGATTTACTCAATTGGTTTTAATGTTAATTTTTAATTTTTTTAAAGATGAAAAAATATTTAAAATATATTACAATCGCTGCAGTTGGAGCCATTGTACTAAGCTGTGATAATTACGTTGATATTAAAACCGAAGGAAAATTAATACCAGAGGAAACCATAAACTACAGATATCTTCTAAACAATACCTACACGTTAGACAAAACGTATGGTAATATAGATGTGGCATCAGATGATATTAGTTTTCAAAATGAAGCACAAACAAACGCATTAACTGCAACTGATTCTTATCGCCCTTTTGTAAATTTATATAAATGGTCAGAAACTGTCTATTTTGATGGAGAAAATGATTACGATATGAATAATTTGTACAGTGCTTTATACAATGTTAACATAGTTATCAATGAAGTAATGACAAGTACAAACGGAACTGAAGCCGAAAAAATAGCCATAAAAGGAGAAGCAGAAGTACATCGTGCCTTTATTTTTTTAACCTTAGTAAATACTTTTGGAAAAGCGTATGATGCATCTACTTCGGCAACAGATCCCGGAATTGTTCTTTTTACTAAGCCTACAGTTTCAGATGACATTAAAAGAACTTCAGTTCAGGATGCTTACGATGTAATTCTAAGTGATCTTAAAGATGCAGTAAATTCAGGATTAAAACCAATTAATTCAGGAAACAATGTAGCATTTCCATCTCAGGCAGCCGCTTATGCACTTCTGGCAAGAACGTATTTGTACATGCGTAATTATCCTTTAGCTTTAGAAAATGCAGAAAAAGCACTCGCAATACAAAGTACATTGATGAACTTGGCAGATTATGAATTTGATGCTTACCCAACAAGAAGATTAGATAAAGAATTAATCTTATCTAAATGGAATGGATACAGCACTTTAACTTTTGCACCGCAGTTATTATCATTAAGTGACGAATTAGTTAATTCATTCGATACAAACGATTTGCGTTACGTATTATTTACGCAGCCATCAAGCAGTTTTAATTCTGAATATACAATTGGGAGAACATATTCTAAAGAAGCTTTAAATGGAGAAAGCAGAAATGCCGGACCAACCGTACCGGAAATGATGCTTATAAAAGCCGAATGTCTGGCAAGAGCAGGATCTGGAGAACAGGCAATGGCAGAAATAAATAAGTTAAGACAAAAAAGATTTAGAGCCGGAGAATATGTTGCTTTGACCGCATCAGACAGCAAGGATGCTTTAATAAAAGTTTTAGCAGAAAGAAGAAGGGAATTAATGGGAACCGGAGGTTTTAGATGGTTTGATTTGAAACGATTAAACAAAGAACCGGAATTTGCAAAAACAATTACGCATGAGTTTGCCGGTCAAACGTTTACACTTGCCCCAAATAGTGATCGTTATCAAATGCCTTTTGCTCCAATTTATTTTGAATACGCTCCAAACCTAAAACAAAATCCATAATTAAAAATATAGCACGCTCAGAATCTCTGAGCGTGCATAAACAAACAAAAAAATGAAAATATTAAAATTAGCGGCACTTTTTTTAAGTGTCAGCACGGCATCTTACGCTCAGGAAACAGTACAAAAGTTTCTTCTTTCACCAGAACATCCAAATGGAGGAGAAGAAATCACCATAACTTATAATGCTGCCGATACTCCTCTGGCAAATGCAAAACATGTAGAAGGCATAGTTTATACTTACGATAATTTCAGATGGTTTGCAGATGATATTACGCTTAAATCTGCAGGCGATAAAAAATGGCAGACAAAGATGAAACTTTCAGATAAAGCTTCGTTTATAACTTGTGTTTTTAAATCAGATACGATTAAAGATAACGGAGGAAAAATGACGTATTCATGGATTTTAGAAAAAGATCTTGGTTCTTATGTAGGATGGGGATTTTTAAGAAGTCCAGACTTACAGGATCAGGTTCCAAATATTGTACACGATAGCGCTTACATCAAAAAAGAAGTTACTTTATTCTGGATTAATAACGAATTAAAATACCATCCGGATGCGCGTACACATGTGTTTTATGAAGGAGCAAAAATCAAACAGCTTGAAACAGGAGAACAACAGCCAAAATTGATAAAAAGAGAAATTCGTAATGTTCTTGCAGAAAAGAATTTAGATAATATAACACAATATAACATTCAGAAAACGATTGGTTTAATGGCTCAGCCGGAACATAAAGTTTTTGCAGATTCTGTTCAGAATGTTTTATTGAAAAAATACCTAAATGGAGTCTGGGCACGCGATATTGAAATTAAAAAAATATTCGCCGAAGCTGATTTTGACAAAAAAGTAAAACAGTACGAAGCATTTGAAAAGAACTTTCCACAATCTAAATTCCAAGATGTAACAACAGATACAGAAAGTCTTTTTTACGATAAAATGTTCAAAAGTATTGCTTACAATTATATCGTAAAAAACAAAGATTACAACTATTCGATGAATAGTGTAAAGAAAGTTTCGTACAATATTTTAATGGATTACGCCTGGCATTTAGTTTCGATTCCGTTTGACAGAGATCAGGAAGGTGCTGAAAAAACATCTTTAGAAACGTTGAAAAAATATGCGGATATAATTTATCCTGAATTAGAAGCCAGAGAAGCTTATGTACCAAAAGAATACGTTGGAAAATTATCGTTGAAAGAATGGCAGGCTCAGGCATTACAAAGTAGTGCAAGAGAATTTTTTACCTATGCTAAAATTCAGGAAATCTTTAAAAACTACGATTTAGAGAAAAAATATCTGGAGAAAATAAAACCGGTAATGGCTTATAAAGTAGCAACTTATAATGAGGTTTATTCCAGAATGCTTTTAAGAGAAGGAAAAACAGCTGAAGCTAAAGAATATATGGCACTTTCTGTAAAAGAAAATCAAGTAACGCCTGCAATGCTAGCTTCTTTAAAAGAAATTTATTTAAAAGAAGGAAAACCTGCTGCAGGTTTTGAAGCCTATTTAGAATCTTTAAAATCGGCAAGCAATGTTGAAGAACACAAGAAGAAAATTATTTCAGAATTGATCAATCTTCCAATTGACGGTTTTGAATTAGAAAGCAGTAAAGGCGGAAAAGTAAAGCTGGCAGATCAAAAAGGAAAAATCGTAGTTCTTGATTTTTGGGCAATGTGGTGCGGACCTTGTAAAAATGCAATGCCTGGAATGCAAATGGCGGTTAACAAATACAAAAGCGACGAAAATATAAAATTCTATTTCGTTGATACAATGGAATATATCAAAGATTTTAAAGCGCAAACTCAGGCTTTCATAAAAGAAAAAGGTTTTGATTTTAATATTCTTTATGACGGAAAAAATCCAAAAACAGGAAAATTTGATGTTGTTTACGATAAATATTCTAAAGCATTTCATTTCTCTGGAATTCCAGAAAAAATGATTATCGATCAAAACGGAAAATTACGTTGGATGTCAAATGGTTACTTCGGAAGTCCAAGCGAATTAGTAGACGAAATTTCAATTATCGTTGAGCATTTAAAAGCAGAAAATAAATAATGAGAACTTCATTTTTTAATTACATAAAAAGAAACAAAATTCTTTTAGGATTAAGTTTCACAATGTTGACTTGCCAGATTAGTTTTTCACAAACAATCTGGCAGGGACAGCATCATTCGACACGGATTATTTTATCGGGCGATTTAGCAAAATATAAAACTGATTCACTTATGGTAAGTATTCCGGAGTTTGAAATGAAAAATATAAAAGTTGGAACTAAAGTAGAAGCCGACAGTGTTTCTTTTAAAAGTGAAATGTATGGTTTTTCTTTTAAAGGAAAATACAATACAGCCAAAACAGCCATTTCTGGAATTTTCAATTATTACAGTATTGCAAATGCATCAATTGTATTAAAGAAAGAGAAAGAAATCCAGCCATTATATTTTGCTCAAAATCCGAAAAAGCCATATCCATATCAGGTTATCGATATGACTTTTTTAGGAAAAAGCACTAAATTGACTTACGGCGCAACGCTTACAATTCCGCAGAATAAAAAGAAATATCCATTGGCTATTTTGATTTCCGGAACCGGTCAGCACGATAGAAATTACACTTTTGCAGGAAGACAAACTTTTGCGGTTATGGCAGATTATCTGGCAAAACAAGGCATTGCAAGTTTGCGTGTAGACGACAGAGGAATTGGGAAAACGTCTGGAGATTTTCAAGAAGCAACTACGGGAGATTTTGCTGATGATGTCGATGCGCAAATCGCGTATTTGAAAAGTGATAAAAACATCGATGCCTCTTACATTGGTTTAATCGGCCACAGCGAAGGCGGAATGATTGCGTCAATTGTTAGTGCCAGAAACAAAGAAGTTAAATTCATGATTAGTTTATCTGGAGTAGGAGTAAGCGGTTTAGATATGCTGAATCTTCAAAATACAGCCATTTTAAAAAGCTATAAGTTTTCAGATAAAACGGTAGCCAAACAAATGGAAATGTACAACATCATGTTTAAAATTGTTTACGATACCAAAGACGGAGAATCGGCACAACCTGAAATGGCCGTAAAACTAAAAGAATGGATGGCGAAGCAGGATTCTATAACTTTAAAAGAAACACAATTACTAGACGGACGCGACCAGACATTTTTATACCGATACGGAAAAGATGCCGATAGAAAATGGTACCGCTACACGATTCATTATAAACCAGAAGATTATCTTCCAAAAATTACGATTCCGGTATTTGCAGCAAATGGAGATAAAGACATTCAGGTTCCAGCTGTAGAAAATATAGAATCGTTTAAAAAATATTTAGGCACGAAAGATTTAACGACTAAAATATATCCGGGTTTAAATCATATGTATCAGCATTGTACCACTTGTACACAAAACGAAAGCAAAGAACTTGACGAAGTTTTTGCACCCGAAGTTTTGGATGATATTACAAAATGGATTTTGACTAGGTATAAAAAATAACTCAATAGATTGTTTTGAACTTAGTTTGTCATTTCGACTGAAAGGAGAAATCGCACTCGCATATCGATAAAGATTGTCGATTTAGTTTGTGGAGTTTCTAGTGCGATTTCTCCTTCGTCGAAATGACAAAAATGAGATTTCAGTGCAATAATCTAAAATCTGAGATCTAAAATCTAAAAATAAATTACATGAAAAAACTAATCTGTTTTATCGTATTTCTTTTTACGATAAGCAACCTTACTGCCCAAATTTACGATCCGGTTTCGTTTACAACTTCAGTAAAAGAAGCAGGAGACAATAAATATATTTTGGTTATAACAGCCAAAATCGAAAACAGCTGGCACATTTATTCGCAAAATGTTCCGTCTGGCGGACCAGCACCAACGGCTTTTACTTTTCCAAAATCGAAGAATTACAAAACAATTGGAGGTGTAAAAGAACCTGACGGACATGAAGTTGATGATCCTGTTTTTAATATGCGAATTAAATACTTTGCAGACAAAGCAGTTTTTACTCAAAATATTGAACGTAAAACAGCAGACGCTTTTACCATCAATGCAACTATATTTTTTATGGTTTGTAATGATAACAGCTGTCTGCCTCCGGGAGAAAAAGATTTAAAATTTACTTTCAAAAAATCAGATAAACCAATTGTAAACGAAGAAACAGCAAACGCAGTTACAGAAACAAAAAATACAGATTTGCCTGCAAAAGACGAATCGATTACTAAACAGGATACCACAAACAACACAACAAATTCTGTTACTGCGAGCAAGGAAACTCCTAAAAACACAAATACAGAAAAAGCTTCTTTAGGAAAAACAGCCCCTGAAGAAAGCCTTTGGACACTATTTTTCTTCAGCTTTTTAGGAGGACTTGCTGCTTTATTTACACCTTGCGTTTTCCCCATGATTCCAATGACGGTGAGTTTCTTTACCAAACAAAGTAAAAACAAAGCAGTCGGAATAAGAAATGCCATGTTTTACGGACTTTTCATTATCATTATTTATGTGATTTTAGGAAGTTTAGTAACGGCCATTTTTGGAGCAGATGCCTTAAATGCTTTGGCAACTAACGTTACTTTTAATATTATTTTCTTCCTGCTTTTAGTCGTTTTTGCAATCTCATTTTTAGGAGCGTTCGAAATCGTCTTGCCAAGTTCATGGATGACAAAAGTCGATCAGAAATCAGAAGTTGGCGGTATTGTCGGTATCTTTTTTATGGCTTTGGCACTGGCTTTAGTTTCTTTTTCATGCACAGGACCAATTGTTGGAACGTTATTAGTTCAGGCAGCAAGTCAGGCAGGAATGGCACCAATTGTTGGAATGTTTGGTTTTTCTTTAGCTATTGCATTGCCGTTTACATTGTTTGCAGCATTTCCGGGCTGGTTAAATTCACTGCCAAAATCAGGTGGCTGGTTAAATTCGGTTAAAGTAGTTTTAGGCTTTTTAGAATTGGCTTTGGCATTTAAATTCTTAAGTAACGCCGACTTAGTTTTGCAATTACATTTATTAGAAAGAGAAGTATTCCTTGCCATTTGGATAGCCATATTTTCTGTCCTCGCTTTATATTTATTTGGAAAAATCCAACTATCTCACGATTCTCCGCTTACACATATTTCTGTCGGAAGATTAAGCTTAGGAATCGTTGTTCTGGCGTTTGTAGTGTATATGATTCCGGGGCTCTGGGGGGCACCTTTACAATATATCAGCGGATTTCCGCCTGCAAAACAATACAGCGAATCTCCAAATGGTTTTGGAAATACCACGACTTCTAATAATGAAAAATCAGCTTTACCGGAAGGCGCAGAAAGCGGTCCAAACGGAATCCCGACTTTTCATGATTATGATCTAGGTTTAGCTTACGCGAAAAAAGTGAACAAACCCGTAATGATTGATTTCACAGGTTATGCCTGCGTAAACTGCCGTAAAATGGAAGAAAGAGTCTGGCCGGACCCAAAGGTTTTAGGAGTTTTAAATAATGATGTTGTACTTATTTCGTTATATGTTGATGATAAGAGGCCTTTACCTGAAAATGAACAGGTTGTTTCTAAAATCACAGGAAAAGTATTGAAATACACAGGACAAAAATGGAGCGAACTTCAAATCTTAAAATATAAAACCAATGCACAGCCGTATTATGTTTTAATGGATCATAACGAAAATGATTTGAATAAACCATCAGCTTATAATCCAGATATTGAAGCGTATTATAAATGGCTTCAGGAAGGGATAAAAAATTTTAAAAAGTAACATAGGACGCGGATGACGCGGATTTGCTATCGCAAAAACGCGGAAAAAAACGGATTTTTTAAATCTGTAGTTTTTAAATCTGCGAAAATCTGCGTCTTTGCGATAGCAAATCCGCGTCATCCGCGTTCAAAATAAACCCAACAACAAAAAAACACAACTAACAAAAAATGAAAATCTCAAAATCAAAGTATTTGCTTTTCGGCCTTTTTATAGGATTTAAAAGCTTCGCTCAGTTTTCGACCACAATTCCGCTGAGTAAAGACGTTGTTTCCGGACAATTAAAAAACGGAATGAAATATTATGTGCTTCATAACGAATTTCCAAAAGATCGTGTTTGTTTTTATTTCGCTCAAAATGTTGGAGCAATTTTAGAAAACGACGATCAAAACGGATTGGCGCATTTTTTAGAACACATGGCTTTTAACGGAACACAAAACTTTGAAGGAAAAGGTATTATCGATATGTTGGAGAAAAAAGGTGTTCGTTTTGGTGCCGATATTAATGCGTATACCGCACAAGATCAAACGGTTTATAATTTGAGTAATGTTCCCGCAACAGATTCGAAACTAATTGATTCCTGTCTTTTGGCATTGCACGATTGGTCTGGTTTTCTTTCGTTAAAAGATTCCGAAATTGATGCAGAACGCGGCGTAATTCGAGAAGAATGGCGTACGAGAAGAAATTCAGATTTTAGGCTTCGTTTAGAAACCGATAAGATTTTATACAAAGGTTCAAAATATGCCAAACGTGATGTAATTGGCGATTTAAATATCATTAATAATTTTGAATATCAAGTTCTTAGAGATTATTATAAAAAATGGTACCGTCCAGATTTACAAGCTGTTATTGTAGTTGGAGATATTGATGCAAAAGAAATCGAAAAGAAAATCATAGCTACTTTTTCTTCTATAGAAATGCCTAAAAATGCTGTTGAACGTTACTATGTTTCTGTTCCGAATAATAAAGGAATGGAATATGTTTTGGCAAAAGATAAAGAAGCGCAGGAAACCAGCGTTGTTTTATATTTTAAAAGAGATTTTGATAAAGTAAAAAGCAATGAAACGGTGCGAAGAGATTTAGTAACAAATTTGTGCATCGATATGATGAACAGACGTTATCAGGAATTTATTCAAAACAATGAAACTTCGGTTTTAAATATTGGAAGCGGCTCTTCTGAAGTTTCTAGATTAACCGATTCATATTATTTGTATGTAACTCCAAAAAATAACAAAACGTTAGAAGGATTCAAACAAATGATGATCGAAACCGAAAGAGCGGTTCGTTACGGATTCACCCAAAAAGAATTAGACCGAAACAAAGAAAGTGTTTTGAGTTTTTATGAAAATTTACTTCAAAACAAAGACAAAATCGAGTCTGATGAATTCTCTGAAGAATTGGTTAATTATTTTCTGAAAGCGGCACCGTTTGAAAGTATCGAAACACAGTATGAAAATATAAAAAAGAGATTAGCGACAATTACGCTTGCAGAAGTAAATCAAGCTGTTAAAAAGATTCAGACCACAGATAATATTGTCATGACAGTTACTGGTCCTGATAAAAGTGATGTTATTTATCCAACAAAAGCAGAATATGAAAATGTTATGGCTTTAGTTAAAAAAATGAAGCTGGATAAATACAAAGAAACCAATACCGATCAGCCTTTGGTCACAGCAGAATTAAAAGGTTCTAAAGTGGTAAAAGAAACAACAATTGACGGAATTGCGGGAGCAAAAAGTTATGTTTTGGAAAATGGTGCCAAGATTGTTTTGTATCCGACAACTTTGGCAAAAGACGAAGTTTTGTTTTCGGCATTTAGTTTTGGAGGAAGTTCGTTGATCAAAACAGAAGATATTCCTTCTTCGCAAATCGCTGTGAGTTTGGTTGAAAATTCTGGTTTGGGCGCTTTTAAAAGTACCGATTTGAAAGATAAATTAAACGGGAAAATCGCAAATATAAAACCTTATATTTCTGAATTAACAGAAGGATTTCAAGGTTCTAGTAATCAAAAAGATTTTGAGACTTTACTGCAGTTATTGTATCTGTATTTTGAACAGCCAAGATTTGATAAAGATTCTTATGACAGAATGCTTACGAGTTTTAGTAATTCTTTAGAAAATGCTGCCAATTCGAATCCGAAAGTTTTTCAGGATACGATTTCGCAGTTAAATTACAATCATAACAAACGAGTTCCGTTGGTTAATCAGGAGTTTTTGAAACGTTTAAGTTTTGAAACAGCTTCCCAATTGTACAAACAAAGAATTCAAAACGCTGCCGATTTTACTTTTGTTTTCACAGGAAATCTACCAGAAAATGCAATTTCATTATTAGAAAAATATATTGGAAGTATTTCTTCAAACGAAAATAAAAAAGAAAATTACGTAGATAATCATCTTGATCCTGCGCTGGGAATTGCCAAACAGTTATTGGTTCGCGAAATGAATGTGCCAAAAGCAAGCGTTTATATTCGTTTTTCAAAGCAATTTCCGTACACGTATAAAAATGTATTTACATCAAGAATTTTAGAAGAATTGTTGTCTAAAAAATACTTGGATTTAATTCGTGAAGAAGAGGGCGGAAGCTACGGTGTTCACGTTTCGTCTGGAGTTACCAGAAAACCTTCGGATGAATATTCGATGACAATCAATTTTGACAGCGATCCTGATAAAGAAGAAAAACTGACCAAAATTATCTACGAACAAATCGATTTAATGCAAAAGAATTTAGCGAAAGCAGAAGATATTCAGTCCGTTAAAAATACACTTTTGAAAGGCAGAGCAGAGAAAGTTTTAACAAACAGTTTTTGGTTAGGAAATCTAAACAATATGCTGATTAACAACGAATCTTTTAACGACGATGTAATTTATAAAAAGACATTAAACGAAGTAACAGCCGAAGATGTAAGAGCTTTTGCCAAAGAATTTTTCGCAAAACCAAGTACAGTAGAAGTTATCATGAAATCGAAAGCTAAGATTACTGCGCCGGAATATTAAAAGAAATTGGTTTTTCATTCATTTTTATTTTTTAGAAGTATTTTGAATTAGTAAGCTTGTACAACTATCTTGAAAAACCTAAAAGAGCTGTTTTTGCCAACAGCTCTTTTTTTGTTTTTATAATTATATAGTCTGAGCTTCAGGAAAATCAACAGGAATTTTTGTATTTGCAAAAACGTAATTTGTAAAACTTCTTAAAGCAATTAATGCTGTAACTTCTATTAAAGCTTTTTCGTCGTAACCAGCTTCAAAAAAACGTTCTAAATCGTATGGGTTTGCGGTTCCTTTGTTAGAGGCTATAGATTGAGCTAATAAAATAACTGCATTTAGTTTTGCATCATGATACTGTGCCTTACGAATTGCAATAGTATCTTCTTCACTATAACCTCTCATTTTGGCAATCATGGTATGAGCAGCAAGACAATAATCACAATTATTTACCTGAGACACAATTAGATTAATGGCTTCTCTTTCTTTGGCAGAAAAAGATGAATCTGTAGAAAGTGAGGCTTCTGTATCTAACATTGCTTTTAATGCTGATGAAGAATAGCCAATTGTAGCATAAAGATTAGGAATTTTTCCCATTTTAGACTGAACAGTTTCCAATATAGATTGTGAAACAGTATTTAATTGATCCTTTGCGGGTACTTGAATTGTTTTCATGATATGTATATTTATAAAATTAAAATTGTGTTTTATTTTTAAGTATTCTTTTTGCAGATTCTGAGGCAGTAATTAAACCGCCGGCCATCATAATTGCATCTTTAATAACGAGTCTTCCGGCGGCAGAAAGAAATGGAAATCCAAAATGTTCTGTGGGTAAATCACCGCCTAAATCTGGAACGTAAACTTCTGGAGTAGTAATTAAAAAAGAGAGTGTTACCAATGACATTACAAAAGTTAAAAGCCCTCCAATCAGACCTATTTTGTTGTAGAATATTCCCAGCAGATTCATCAGGCCAATAATCACAATGAAAGTTCCTAGTGCGTATGAAAAAGAATAAGTTCCGTTTTCTTTATGCCATTCAATATTTTTGGTGATTTCCTGACCTTCGAGGTTTTTGTATTGTTTATATTCCGGAGTTTCTTTGTTGTAGAAAAAACTCATTAAGGGACTATTGGCAACAAAAGGAACAATTCCGTCTGCTTCGTAATGAAAAGCCTTCAGACCTCCAATCCAAATCATTACGATGGCAGTGGCAATTCTAATGAAATTAATAAATTGAGACTGAGTGTCTGCTAAAAAATGCAATAGCGGTATTGATACTATTTGTTTCATAATAAAGGTTTTTACTTTTTGATGAAGCAAAGTTATAGCGTATACAGCGGTCCTGAAATGGACGAAAAAGGATATTACTTGGACAAATATGCCACTTGAGAGATGCCTCCTTTATTTCTAAAAGTCTGAGGAGAAATCTGCGTATATTTTTTAAAGAAACGGCTAAAATAATGTTCATCATTAAATTGAAGCAGATAAGCAATTTCTTTAATACTGCGTGTAGTAAGATGCAGCTGTTTTTTGGCTTCCAGTATTAATCTGTCTTGTATTAACTGAGTTGGTGTTTTTCCAAAATACTTAATGCTTTTTTTGGTAAGCGTATTAGGCGAAATAGAAAGTATTTGGGCATAATCATTTGGTTTTCGAAGGATTAAATATTTTTCATCTAATAAGATTCTAAACTGTTCCATTTTTTCATCTTTAGACGTTGTTACAATATCCTTTTCCATAGTTCGTAATTTAGCCGTACTGCATTTAGCCAAAATTACCTGCAGGTATGCTTTTAAAATCATTTCCGAAGAATGAGGATCAGCCAGTTCTTCTTCCAGATGCAGTAAAAGTTTATTGAAATCATTATGCTGCTGTTCTGAGATAATGATAGACGGCTCTAAATAAATATTATTAAAAAGAAGACCATTGCATGCTACTTCTTCTCTGTGCGCTTCAATACAGTAAAAGTCTCCATGAAATTTGAGAACTGTATATTCAATATTTTTTAACTGCTCAATATAAATTGTCTGTAAAGGTGTTGAAAACAATAATGTAGGACCGGAGAAATTAAAAGAAGCAAAATCAGCATGGTAAATTCCTTCTCCTTTATGAATAAGAATGATTAAATATTGAGATAATTGAATGGGAGTTTCTAAAGAAAAGTTTTCACTTTTTTCAATACTGAAAAGATTCTCACCATTTTCACTCAAAATATTTTTCATAGCCGGATCATTAGTATAGATTAACAAATCTATTAAAATAATATAGAATCCGTACAGGGTTTAAGTTTTATTCATTTCAAGAATATAAAACAATATTCATTGTCTAAAATCAAATCAAAATTCAAATACTACATTTAGAAACAATCAAATATCCAGAATTTAGCTTCTTTTTTGATTAATATGTTTTTTTAATACTAAAATACTGCGTTTACTGTATTCTCAATACTATAGTATACCCAAAAACGTATTTTAATATCCCTGCTTTAAAGCAAATTTGCGGTGAAATCATAATGCGGGTGAGGCAGCGCAAAAGTGATTTTCAAAACTAACTATCAATAACCAAAATTTCAAACCAAAAATGAAAAATCACTTTAGGATTAAAAAAGATCCTAACGGCGTGTATGACTTTAATTTGAAAAAGAAAATGATGATATTATCTGTATTGTTTTCTTTATTTCAGATTTCGGCATACGCTGTTAGTTCTACGAGTACAACTGTATCTCAAAATGTATTTCAAACCGAAATTAAAGGACAGGTAAATGACGAAAACGGTATGCCATTGCCGGGAGTTACTGTTCTGGAAAAAGGAAGTAAAAATGCCGCGTTAACAGATTTTGACGGGAAATTTGTTTTAAAAGTAGAAAATACTAATTCAATATTAGTAATATCTTATTTAGGCTACACAACTGCCGAAATCGGCTTAAAAGGGCAAACTTCAATTGCTGTAAAATTACAAAAAGCAACAACTTCATTAGATGAGGTAGTTGTAGTAGGTTATGGTAAAATGAAGAAAAAGGATTTAACGGGAGCGGTTGTTCAGGTAACACCAGACCGGCTTGCAAACCAAAATCCGCAGACAGTTCAGGATATCTTAAGAGGTACTCCGGGTGTAAGAGTAGGTTACGATCCTTCTGCAAAAGGAGGCGGAAATATACAGATTCGCGGGCAGACTTCTGTGTATACTGGTAATTCAGATAAAAACATAAAAACAGGAGGTCCTCATAATTCACCTCTTATTATTCTGGACGGAATGCAGTTTTATGGTGAATTATCAGAAATCAATCCAGATGATATTGCACAGCTTGATATTTTAAAAGATGCTTCAGCTGCATCTGTATATGGATCAAGAGCGGCGGCAGGAGTTATTCTTATTTCTACCAAAAAAGGTAAATCAGGAAAACCTATGGTAAGTTTTACTACCAATACTACAATCAGCAATAAAAGTGCTTATCGCAGTGTGTATTCTCCAGAAGGATACTTAAAATATCGTGAAGACTGGGAAACTGCCCAGACATACGGTGTTAACACAGCAACCGGACAATATGAAGCATTTATTGCCGGAACAGTTGCTAATGGTAGACCGGGGTATTTTTCGAATCCAAATGATTTGTCAAAATGGGGTATTACTGAGGCACAATGGCTAGCGTATCAGCCTGCAGCACAAACAAACGGAAAAAGTTCAAAAGAAGTTTGGGGAACCCGTTTGGGATTGAATTTTGATCCTTCGCTTATGGCAAATTTTCTGGCAGATAAAACGCATGACTGGAGCAACAGCTCTTTTAGAACAGGAATTAATCATGACAATAATTTAAGTATTTCCGGAGCAGGTGAAAGGGTAAATTATTATGTGTCTTTTGGTTATTTAACTTCAGAAGGAGCGATTGTTGGAAATGATTATAAAGCAGCACGTTCTAATATGAAAGTTGATGCTAAAGTTACAGACTGGTTAGATGTTGGTGTAAATGTTAATTTTCAGGATAGATCAGATGGAGATGTTACCCCTTCTCTTGATACTCGTTCTGGGTTTAATAATATGATGAGAACCAGCCCGTTTGGAACTTTTATAGATGCAAATGGCAACTATGAGAGACAGCCAATGGGGAAAAATGTTTCCGGACAGAATTATAATTATTACTACGAGCGTCAGTTTATTGAAAAAGAGACAGGATATACAACATTAAATACAATTTTTAATGCTAAGATAACTTTACCATTAGGAATTACTTACTCGTTTAATATTGCGCCTCGTTATCAGTTTTTTCATGATCGCTATTTTAGATCAACACAAAATCCAAACTGGCCGGCAGCAACAACAGGGGTAAACAGAAATAATTCGACAAGATTTGATTATAACCTGAATAACACATTAACTTGGGATTATACAATTGCTCAAAAACATCACTTTATTGCCACTTTTGTTCAGGAAGCTGAAGAGCGTCGTTTTTGGTCAGATGGAATGGATGCTTATAATATTCAGCCTTCAGATGCTTTAGGATTTCATTATGTTAACACGGCAACAATGGCCAATAGTGCCATTAGATCAAACGACACACATGAAACAGCAGATGCATTAATGGCCAGACTTTTCTACTCTTTTGATAATCGTTACATGTTTACAGCAACAATACGCCGCGATGGATATTCGGCATTTGGAGCGTCAAACCCTTATGCCGTTTTCCCTTCTTTTGGGGTTGCATGGAACTTTAAAAACGAAAAATGGTTTAACTGGGATGCCATGACTACTGGTAAATTACGTTTGTCTTGGGGTAAAAATGGGAACAGAACACTTGAAGATCCGTACGTTTCATTGGCAAATCTAGTAAATACAGGTACAATGGGATATTTAGATCCGTCAGGAAAAGCTCTTGAAATTAAGTATTTGTCTCTTGATCGTATGGCAAATCCAAATTTGGTATGGGAAAAAACTACCTCAAAAAATATTGGTTTTGATTTAGGTTTCTTGCGTGATCGTATCACTGCTACTTTAGATTTTTACAGAGCATCTACTCGTGATATGATTATGAGTCAGTCTCTGCCTGGTTTTACTGGTTTTTCATCAATTGCTACTAATCTTGGAGAAGTTCAAAATCAAGGTATCGAGTTGAGTATTAATACGCTGAATATGAAAAAGCCAAATTTTGAATGGCGTACTTCATTTGGAATATCGTATAACGAAAATAAAATCGTGTCATTGTACGGCAACATGGTAGATATTAAAGATGAAAGCGGCAATGTTATTGGTAAAAAAGAAGGAGATGATTCTGCTAACGGATGGTTTATAGGCAGACCAATCACTCAAATCTGGGATTATAAAGTAACCGGAATCTGGCAGAAAGATGAATGGAAAGAAGCTCAAAAATACGGACAGCGTCCGGGAGATCCAAAAGTGGCTAACAGCTATACAGCAGATGATGTAGATGCAGTAGATGCAGATGGTAATCCATATAAAAAAGCGGTTTATAATGAAAAAGATAAACAGTATTTAGGAAATTATAATTCACCTGTACAATGGTCGCTTAGAAATGATTTTAAGATTTATAAAAATTGGGATTTAGGTATCAGTATGTATTCTAATGTAGGGGGCAAATCGCTTGATTCAAATTATATGAATACGTTCAATGATTCTAGTTTATATAAATTCAACTTCAATCCTTATGTAAATCCATATTGGACGCTTGACAACCCAACAAATGAATGGGCACGTCTTGATGCTAAAGGACCTGCCGGAACTCCGGTTGCACCGGGAAGATTGTACGATCGCAGTTTTATTCGTTTAGACAATATTTCGTTAGCCTATACACTTCCTAAAGATCTTTTAGATAAAGTTCATGTTAAAAGTATAAAAATCTATGCTTCGGTTCAAAACGTGGCAACGTGGTCTGCATCTAAAGAATGGAAATATTTTGGAGATCCGGAAACAGGCGGACTGGCTACACGACAGTTTAATTTAGGTTTTAATTTCCAACTTTAAAATTAGTAAACAATGAAAAAATATATTAAAAATAAAATTTCAAGACTAGTGCCTTTTGTTGCTTTGGCGGTGCTTTCCAGTTCTTGTTCAAAAGATTTTCTTGAAGCAGATCCGCTTTCGTTTTACGAACCGGAAACTACATTCTCTACAGAAGCAGGTCTGCAGGCAACTTTAGCACTGTGCGATAAACAGCTGCGCAATAACTATATTCACTTTGGTTATTCTGGTGTAAGCGTGCCTATTGGTACAGAGTATCTTTTTTCTGATATGGCACAGTACGGAAAAACAGATACAGGAAGTAATATTGCTGATTATGCTAATACAATTGTTCCTACCGGAGATTTTAGAAGAGATGCAGGAGGTGAAGCAATTTATCTTGGGTTTATGTGGACAGAAGCTTATACAGGTATTAAAAATGCTAATACGGTATTGACTTATATAGGTAAGGTAACAAGCTTATCTGAAGAGGTTAAAAACAAATATATCGGGCAGGCATATTTCCACAGAGCTTACCGCTATCTTAATCTGGTATATCAATTTGGAAACATACCGTTGATCACTAAAATTCTTGAAGTTCCAAAGCAGAGCTATTATTCTACTAAAAAAGAAGCCATTATAGAAATGATTACGGCAGACATGGAAAAAGCTGTAGAATGGGTGCCGGAACAATCAAAAATTGGTTATGTAGGTATGATAAGCAAAGGAGCATGCCGTCAGTTATTAATTAAATGTTATTTAGCATCCGGCAGATTTGCCGAAGCTGAAGCTCAAGCTAATATTTTAATTAATCAATCAGGTTATGCGTTGGCACAAAATACTTTAGGAATTTTTGATCCGGGAGGAAACCCTACAGCGTGGCCTATTACCAGAAATATAATCTGGGATTTGCACAGACCTGAAAACAAAGTAATTTCTGCGAATACGGAAGCTATCCTGGTAGCACCAAATGGAGGAGCACAATCATTTTTAGCATTCTCTTCAATGAGAATTTTTGGTCCAAACTGGAATGATGCCAATTTAATTACTCCAGACGGTAAAACTGCAGCGCCTCGTTTTCCGTTGACAGATAAAACGAATTACAATGCAAAATACGATTATCAAAGAGCAATTGGACGTGGCATTGGTACAATCAGCGGTTCTTATTATTCACAACATCCTATGTGGGTTGTAAATGGAGTTGAGGATAAAGTCGACCTAAGACATAACAGCACTGTGGGTAACTGGGTAAATATGGAAGACCTTAAATATGCTCCGGGTGCAGGTGGAAGTGCGGCATGGGCTGGTCAAAACTTTAGAATGAAAGATGCTTCAGGTAAATTATTAGCACAAGATTCTATTCGTGACTGGTTTGATTTCCCGCATTATAAAATCTTTTATCACGATGTTGTGGCCGAAGCAAATCCGGCAGCAAATGATTTTCAGGGAGCTACCGCAGGCGCAAGTGCACATATGTATATTTATCGTTTAGCCGAAACTTATTTATTGCGCGCTGAAGCACGTTTTTACCAAGGCAACGTTTCTGGTGCTGCTCAGGATGTAAATGTGGTAAGAACCAGAGCAAAAGCTTCGCAAATGTATACCACAGTAACTATAGGTGATATTTGTGCAGAAAGAGGAAGAGAACTTTATATGGAAGAATGGAGAAATGTCGAGTTAAAACGTATTTCACACTGTCTGGCTCTAAGCGGAAAACCTGATGAATGGGGTAATACGTACAACATCGCTACATGGGACAAACAATCAGGAAAAGATGCAGCTGGAGGAAGTTACTGGTGGCAGCGTATTGTTCATTACACATTGTATAACAAATATCCGGCTGGTATTTCTCTTAAACCAGGCGTAAAGTTTTATTCTATGGACAAACGAAACAATTACTGGCCAATTCCTTTTAGACTTGCTATAGAACCAAACATCAAAGGTCAGTTAAGTCAGAATTATGGTTATGATGGTTATAACGAATCTGTTAAAGTATGGGATAAATGGCAGGATGCCGTTGATGACGAAAGTAAAATTTAACCAATTTTGATTTTAAATAAAAAAGGCAGCCTCTAAAGGCTGCCTTTTTTTAATTAATTAATCTTAACCAAATGAGCCTCAATTTCAGCTCTATTAGATTCGTATTGAGCAGGAAGTTTTAAGTTTTTACCTAATTCTTCTAAGCTTTCGTCTACCGTAAATCCAGGATTATCGGTTGCGATTTCGAATAAAACACCGCCTGGTTCTCTGAAATATAGAGAGTGGAAATAGTTTCTGTCAATTTGTGGTGTAATAGACAATCCGTATTCTTCGATTTTTTCACGGAAGTGCATTAAAATTTCATCATTTTTAACTCTAAAAGCTACGTGATGCACAGAACCGTTTGCTACGTGTCCGCGTTTTTCATCTGTCAATTCTACCAAATCTACAATTGCTGCATTTTCTACTGCATCAGTTGCATAACGGTAACGATTAACGTCCTGATCGATTAATTTATAACCAAATATTTCAGTCAAAATCGCTGCAGTTGGTTTGATATTATTTAAAGTCAAAGTAATGTTATGAAAACCTCTTGTAGCCACATCAGCTTTTACTTCTTCAGTTTCCCAAGGTTTTCTGTTATCGTCAGTTTTAGATTCGATTAACTCCAATTTTAAACCGTCAGGATCTAAGAAAGTCAAGTATTTTTCTCCGAATTTTTCAGCAGGTTTGTTGTAAATTACATTGTACTGCTCAAAACGTTTCTGCCAGAAATCTAAACTTCCTTTTGGAACAGAATATCCAATTTCGGTTGCCATTCCTGAGCCTTTTCTTCCTTGCTGAATTCCTTCTCCCCAAGGGAAAAAAGTCAAGATTGTTCCAGCGCTTCCTACTTCGTCACCAAAGTAAAAATGGTAGGTTCCCGGATCGTCAAAATTTACCGTTTTTTTGATAAATCTTAATCCTAATATATTTGAATAAAAGTTGAAATTACGTTTAGCGTCACCTGCGATTGCAGTAATATGGTGTAAGCCTAAAATTTTATTTTCCATGGTATTTATGTATTAAATTGTTGTTTGATTTTTCTTTTACAAATTTACGTCCGTTATGACTGCGCATCGATTAACCTAGATTAAGAAATAAAAAAGCGGTATTTTTTTATCGTTTAAATAATATCCAAATAATATTCCATTTGAATTAATGTGTTGTAAAACAAAGGTTTTGGCTTCTTTGATGGTTTTTAATTATACGATATATCGTAATTTTATATCTCGAAAATGCTTTATTTCAAAAATCAATAGTAATTTAAATTAGGCTATTTCTTAAATTTACCTTTTACCCAATAAAATACCACGTCTAAATAATTATGGAAAAGCCAGCAGATCAAACCGCAATTATGCTCAACAGATTGCAGGAGAGAGAAAAAGAACAAATGTTGGTTTTGTCGATCTGCAAATGGCTTTCTGAAGCTTTAACCAAAGAAGAATTTCACACGGTTGTAAATGATGTTTTAAAAGAGCAGTTTTTATTTGAAGATTTTATTTTCGCTTTCGCGGAAGAGAATCAAACGAGTTACGAAATCTTCTATCAACTCTCAGATCAAAAAAATACAGAAAACAAAACCTATATTATAAATGATGGTTTTTTTGATGTTTGTCTGGATTCTGCCGATTCGGTTATTTTTGATTTAAAAAGTTTAACTGAAAAGAAAAACAAACTTCCAGATTATCTTCATTCCATAAAAAATAAAAATTTCAAAAACGGAATCGGAATTTGCCTGCCGTCTATAAAAGGAAATCAAAGTGTACTTTTTCTATTCTTTAAAAATGCCGTCACTTTTACGAGAGAATCCAATCGAATTATTCGTGGAATTGCTTCACAGCTTTGCATAACGGTTAGAAATATTAAATTATCGGAAGAATACGAAAGCAATCTAAGAGAATTGCAGTTTTTGAAAAATAATTTAAGCGAAAGAAAACCAGATCCAAAACTTATAAAAGAAGAAAATTTTCTTGAAATTGTCGGCAACAGCCAAGTCATGCAAAAGGTTTTTGAATTGGTAAACCAAGTTGCGCCATCACAATCTACGGTTTTGATTTTAGGTGAAACGGGAACAGGAAAAGAGTTAATTGCAAACGCTATTCATCATTTATCATCGGTTTCTAATGAAAAAATGATTAAAGTAAATTGCGCTTCAATTCCCGAAAGTTTAATCGAAAGTGAATTATTCGGACATGAAAAAGGAGCATTTACGGGAGCGACAGATTTAAAAATTGGAAAATTTGAACTTGCCAAAAACAGCACTATTTTTCTGGATGAAATAGGAGAACTGCCTTTGGAACTCCAAGGGAAATTGCTTCGTGTTTTACAGGAAAAAGAAATAGAAAGAATTGGTGGTCAAAATGCTATAAAAGTAAACGCAAGAGTTATTGCAGCGACCAATAAAGTACTTGAAAAAGAAGTGGCAGAAGGTCATTTTAGAAGCGATTTATTTTATCGTTTGAATGTGTTTCCGATTTCACTTCCGGCCTTGCGTGAACGACCGGAAGATATAGAAGTTCTGGGAAATTTTTTCTTAGAAAAACATTCGCAGAAAATCGGAAAAAAGATAAAAGGATTTTCTAAAAAAGTCCTTAAAAGTATGGCAGCAAATCCTTGGCCGGGAAATGTGCGCGAACTCGAAAATATGGTGGAACGCAGTATTTTGTTTGCCAAAGATGAGATAATCAAAGAAATGACTTTTTCGAAAGTTTTTATCACAGAATCTCAAAGTACCGAAAATGAACTTTACACTAAAACCCTGCAAGAAGTGGAAGCAGAGCATATTTTAAAAGTTTTAAAAAAATGCAATGGAAGAATTTCCGGACCTCAAGGCGCTGCGGTTTTATTAGATCTGCCTCCAACAACGCTCATTTCTAAAATGCAGAAATTAGGGATTAAGAAAAAGTATTTTTAGGCGATTTTATTCCTGAGCAACTTTTATTTTTCCAGAAGAAACAGCCCAAAAAATCAGAAGCATCATATTAATAGCCAATGCAATTGTGGGAAACTTGAACGAAATTCCGAAAGCAATTAAATACGTTGGAAATCCGTAGAGATAATTATTTGTGATTTTCTTTATAGCCGAATCGGTAATTCCTGGACGAAGCAGTTTTTTGTTATGGCTCGCAATAAACCATAAAAGATTGTACGAAATATTGATTAAAACGAAGATTCCCGTATAAACTGCAACCGCAATATTCGAAGCTTCGCCATCAAAAAAACGGGCTAATAATGCAGTTGGATAGGAAACGGCAGAAACCAGAAAAAGAATCAATCCGTTGGCAAACATGATTCCGGTATTGCGGCTGTAAATCTGTTTGAAAATTTTGTGATGATTGACCCACATGATAAAAATACTGAAAAAAGAAAGCGTAAAAGCCAGATAGGTTGTCCATTCGCTTTTTAGAAAAGTCAATAATTCGCTGCTGGTTTTTACAATTCCAATTTCGGGCGCATGAAGATCTAGAACCAAAAGCGTAATTGCAATTGCAAATACGCCATCGCTGAAGCCTTCTATTCTTCCGGTTTCTTTTTCCATTTTTTATGATTTGATTGTTTGGGTATAATTTAAATTCAAAGTATTTTGACGCGGATAAAACGGATTCGTTATCACGAAGACGCAGATTTACACAGTTTTTTCTAAAAGTTGTAAATAGACCCGCGTAAATCAGCGTTTTTGCGTTAGCAAATCCGTTTTATCCGCGTTCTTGTAACTAGTGATTTAGTTTAATAAATATCGATTTTCGAAGTTTTGGTTCGATATTCTTTGTTTTGTGTCCTTTACCAGTTGTGTCTTCAACCAATAATATAGAACCCGTTTCAAAAGTTCTTTTTTCTCCTAATGAAGTTTCGATTTCTACGCCTCCGTCAAGTAAAACTATATATTGACGGTCTGGCGCATTGTGAAAATCATAATCGTATGAAGGTTTTACTTCTCTAAAAACGATCGATTTTACAGGTTCATCATCAGACAAAAAGCCGATGTCACCGTTATTTTTCAACGGAACTTCAAAATCTTCAAAATGACTTTCGCCATTTTCGTCGCTGTAAACTCGCGTAATCTGAATCATTATTTCTTAGAAAAAATAAGTTGATTGGCTAAGTCAATTTCGTCCTGACTTATGGTGTGTCCCATATTGTCGTAGATTTTTTTGGTCACATTGGCGCCCAGTTTTTTCAAAAGTGCTTCAGAATCATTTACCCTTTCTACAGGAACATGAAAATCTGGATCGCTTGTACCGATGAAAATTGGCGTATTTTCAAAGTTTCCGTGATAATGCTCTTCGTAAACTTTATCGCCGATAAGTCCGCCTGTAAAAGCCACGACGCCACCATATTTTGCAGCATTTCTGGCTGTAAATTCTAAAGCAAGACAAGCGCCCTGCGAAAATCCTAAGAAATAAATATTCTCTTTTTCGATTCCGTTTTGCTGTACTGCAACTAAAACCTGATGTATGGCTTCTAAAGATTTTGAAAAAGAAGGTTCGTTTTCGTTAATCGGAGCTAAAAACGAATAGGGATACCACGTTCTGTTTTCTGCTTGCGGCGCTATTAAAGCAAATTTTTCTACATCAAGATATTTGGCAATCGATAAAATATCGTGCGAAGTTGCACCACGTCCGTGAAGCATGATTAAAGCTTTTTTGGCTTCGTTTAAAGGAACGCCCGCTGTAATTGTATCTAAGTTCATAAGCTTTGTTTTTGAATTATTTTTTCCAGATATCTTGATATTCGTCCGGATGTCTTGTAAATTGTGCATGTACGTACGGACAAAGTGCTTTAACCATCATTTTATGTTCGCGTACATACGAAACCATTTCTTCAAGAAGTTTTTTTGCGTAACCTTTTCCTTCAGCTTCCGGTTCAACACCTGTGTGGTAAACGGTTAATACATCATCTTTTAAACTTATAACCATTTCACCTAGTTTTTTTCCGTCAACATAAAGATTAAAAGCGCCGTGTTTTTTTTCGTCTAATTCTAGTTTTATTGTTTCCATAATTTTTTGGTTTTTAACCGCGAAGAGCGCAAAGGTTTACGCAAGGTTCGCGAAGTTTTGTTTTTATTTGTTGGTTTTATAGTTACAAAGTTCGCTAAGCTTACTGTGAAGTCAGCTTAATCTAGATTAATAATGTTCCTGTTTTTTATGCTATTGCCGCAAAGGCGCAAAGACACAAAGTTTTTTAAGTCTTGTTTTTCATTTTAATAAATGAAAAATCGTACTCGTAAACACAAAGAATAAAAGTCTAATTTGTCATTTCGACGGAGGAGAAATCTCCGTAAGTAACTCCGCAATGAGAAGTCAATCTTTGTCGAGCTTCTTGCGGAGATTTCTCCTTCGTCGAAATGACAAACTGTGCCTAATAATCAATATAACAAACCTTTGCGAACCTTGCGTAATTCCTTGCGTCCTTTGCGGTTAAAAACGGCAAAACAAATTAATTATATCCCTGTTTTATCCCTAACTTTTTCATTTTTGAATACAAGGTTTGAGCAGACATTTGCAATAGTTCTGCTGCACCGCCGATTCCCGAAACTTTTCCATCACAGGCTTTTAATGCATTCAAAATATGTTCTTTTTCCATTTCTTCCATCGTTTTCATTTTACCCGAACTTTCTTGAATCGGACTCGAGACTGACAGTGGAAGATCAAATTTTTCAATTTCATTTGTTTTAGAAAGCAAAACATTTCTTTCTATCAAATGTTCGAGTTCGCGAATATTTCCCGGCCAGTTGTATTGCATTAGTTGTTCCAAAGCATTGGCACTTATACTCGAAACGTTTTTGCGCGAACTTGCAGCATATTTTCTAAGAAAATGATTGGCAAGTGCTTCAATATCTTCTTTTCGTTCTTTTAATGGCGGTAATTCAATTGGAAAAACATTCAATCGATAATACAAATCGAGCCTGAAACGGCCTTCTGCAACTTCTTTTTCCAACGATCTGTTGGTTGCCGCAACAATACGAACATTAATTTTTATGGTTGAATTTCCACCTAAACGCTGAATTTCTTTTTCTTGTAAAACGCGTAATAATTTTACCTGAGAGTCTAAAGGCAATTCACCAATTTCATCTAGAAAAATAGTTCCGTTATGTGCTTGTTCAAATTTTCCAATTCGTAAAGAATTTGCTCCTGTAAAAGCGCCTTTTTCATGTCCAAAAAGTTCTGATTCTATTAGTGAATGTGGTAGTGCAGCACAATTTACAACCACAATCGGGCTTGATTTATGAGCCGAAAGATCGTGTATAGCATGCGCGACTTTTTCTTTTCCCGTACCGCTTTCGCCAAGAATTAAAACAGAAGTTTGAGCCGGCGCTACAATTTTTATTTTCTCAATTGCTTCCTGCAGTAATTGGCTGTTTCCAATAATTCCGTTAATTTCCTGTGTTTTTTCTTTGGTATGAATGTCTGACTGCGTTCCGTTTTCCTGATTAAATCGGTATTTTGCAATATCCAGCATTACAATAAGATCACGTTCTCTAAACGGTTTTACCATAAAACCATACGGATTTGTTGCCTTTACAGCTTCTAATGTTGACTGATTGGTATTCGCAGAAATATAGAGAAATGGTAATTGCATTTCGCGAAGTTCCCAAGCAAGTTCAATTCCCGTCATATCGCCTTTTAACATAATATCCAACAAAACCCAATCGGGTCTTTTTTCTTCAATTAATTTGCGTGCCTGAACTACAGAAGAAGCAATGCCGGTTATTTCGTAACCTGCTTTGAGCAGCATGATTTTTAGATCGTTTGCTACAATAAATTCGTCTTCAACAATTAGAATTTTCTCCTTCATTAACATAAATTATATAGTTTCAGAATTTGGGGCAGTTTCTTCAAATTCTGTTTTTCTAGTAAAGGTAATTTGAATTATCAGTCCGTTGTCATTTTTCATTTCAAAAATTCCATCAATCTGGTCGCTTAATCCCGTAATTAAGTTTACGCCCAATGATTTTTTTTCGATAAAATTAAAATTTTCGGAAACACCAATTCCGTTGTCGGCAATGACTAATTTATACGTGTTTTCGCCAATGTTTTTCAGTTCAATATGAACTTTACCTTTTTTGTCAACAGGAAATGCAAATTTTATGGCATTACTAACAGATTCGTTTATTATTAATCCCAGCGGTATAGCTTGTGAGACATCGAGACAGACTTTTTCTATATCCAGAATAAAATGTATCTGGTCATCGATTTCAAAACATTCTTTGATATAATCTATCAATTCATAAATATACCAAGACATATCTATATTGGTCAGATTATCAGATTGATATAATTTTTGATGAAGTATTGACATTGCCTGCATTCTGTGTTGGCTGTTTTGTATCGCCAGCAAGGCATCTTCGTTGTCTAAATAAGCGGATTGTGTATTGAGTAAACTAATTACAATTTGGAGATTGTTTTTTACTCTATGATGAATTTCTTTTAAAAGCCATTCTTTTTCAACGAACATTTTTTGGTTCAGTTTATTTTGCGCGTCGATTTCCTGTTTTTTTATTTCCAGTTGTTCGTTGATTTTCTTTTTCAACCAAAAACAATTGTAAAATAATATTATAAAAAGAACTAAAATAACCAGACTTACTATAAAAACATATAGAATTACGGCATCGTTTCGGGTTTGAATTTTTTGCAGTTTGTGCTCTGCAGTAAGCGAATAACTGATTCTATTTTTATAGGATAAAATAAAAATTGACTTGGTCTGAGCGGTCAAAAAAAGGTTTACTGTTAAAAATAAGAAAGCGGCATATAAATGACGCACATGTTTTTGGACAGAAAAGAAGGTTCTACTATTCATTTTTTTACAATAATCGATTATCAAAATTCTGCAAATTCATGTGCGTTACTATTTAATTGTTTCTATGATACCAATAACAAATAATCATGGCTGCTCCGGGTAAAATTAAAGTTCCAAGACCAAAAAACTTTCCGGCAACTGCTCCAAGAAAACAGCCTATTAGAAAACCAAAAATGGTAACCAATTGTTTCTTAAAACTTAAAAGCGAATCGGCATCGTTTGTTCCGTTTTTAATCAGGTTTCCTAAATCTAATGAAGCTTGAGTTACATTTCCTGTCATCATCGTTGTAGGTCCGTGGGTTTCTTTAGCAAACAATTTTCCGAAAGCATTCTGAAGTCCCATTGCAAATACAGTTGACATGGCTACAGCGTACATCGTCCATTCTGAAAAATTTTCTAAGTAACCAAAAACATAAGAAGCGATTCCGGACAAAACTAATATTACGCCTTCCCAAAATAAAATAGTGTAACGGTTTATACTTTTTAAAGCGATTCTTCCGCCAACGATTACAGCTAAGATGAAAACAGGAAAAGTCAATAATTTTATCCAAGCGTGAACATCAGAACCTTTGATGATTTGATAAGCGAAGACAATAAAGTTGCCCGTAACGTGTGCCGAAAATATCGAATCGGCTGCGACAAAAGTTACGGTATCGCAATACCCTGCTATAATGGTTAAAAGCAGGGTTACGTACCAAATATTTTTTTGAATTTCCATAGTATTAATTTAAGTGGGCACGAAGCATCCACGCCATTTTTTCGTGAGTTTCTACAAGACCAGTAATGTAATCGCTTGTTCCAGCATCTTGTAAATCATTAGCGATATGATTGATATTTTCACGTAAGTAAATAACGATGCTTTCGTGATCGATAAGCAATTCTTTAATGAAACCGTTAGCGTCATTTTTCTCTTTTAACTCTTCTGAAAGATGCGTCAATTCTAAGAAGTCTTTTAATGTTGCAGGAGTATAATGACCTAAAGCTCTGACTCTTTCTGCAACTGAGTCCATAATTTCGTCAATCTCTTCGTATTGTTTTTCGAAGAAAAGATGTTTGTTGTAAAAATCCGGACCTTCAATGTTCCAATGCGCTCTTCTTGTTTTGGTGTACAATACAAATTCATCTGCAAGAACTTTAATTAATACATCAACTACTTTGTTAATGTTTTCTTGTTTAATTCCGATGTTTGCTTTCATTTTAAATTAGGTTTAGTAAATAATAATCAAGTGAATATGTTCCTGCTCCAAGAGCGAGAATTAGTAATAAGGATAAAGTGTACATATAAGGAACGTCGCGTACTTCGAGCGAATCTTTTCTATGAACCACAAAATAACCAACAGCGGTTACACCAATTGTTGGCAAAACGGCTAAGCGTGTTCCGAGTCCGAGAATAATAAAAAAAGGAACTACGGTATCAGAGAAAGTTGCCACTAATCCGTTTAGTTTTTCAGGAAGATGCAGCGGATTCGGAACGTGTTCTTTTTGTCCGTTTTCGACTCTGAATTTTTTCATTCCGTGCACTCTAAAAAGTTCGACAGCCAATAGAATTCTAAAAACCAGAATTGCAGCATTGTTGAATGAACTTCCTAAATCTGAGTTCAGGATTTGTTTTATAAGGTCTATCATTTTTATAATATTAAAAAGCAAAACAAGAACAGCCTAAAGCGCCCCAAAATGCATTGTAATTGTTAACAGGAACGTTGCTCAATCTTGCAGCATCGTGATTGTGTAAGTGCACATCGCAGCTGCCACTGCAACTGTGAATCTGAGAAGTCAGACTTGGTTTTGCATGAGTATGTGCATTTTTCTCAATTGTACTTTGAAAACTGCTTCTCGCTGGATATCCGTTGTAAATATTCGTTGGAGACCAATCTGGCAAAATCGGAATATGTGGCGGCGAGAACGAAGAGAAATCGCCATTTGCGTAGACAATTTTTCCGTCTACAATCGTTAAATCGGCTTCGATTTTTTTGATGTCTTCATCGTCGATGCTAAAATAATCACGATCTAAAACCACTAAATCGGCAAACATTCCTGTTTTTATATCGCCTTTTTTAGTTTGTTCCTGCGAAAACCAAGCGCTTCCTCTGGTGTACAATTCAAGAGCTGTTTTTCTGTTCAATCTCGTTTCATTATACAATTGCAGACCGCCGATTGTTTTTCCAACCGTCATCCAATACATAGAAACCCACGGATTATAACTGCTCACGCGTGTAGCATCTGAACCCGCGCCAACCGGAACTTCCATCTCAATCATTTTTTTGATTGGCGGTGTATTTTCGGCTGCTTTTGCTCCGTAACGATCGGTAAAATATTCACCTTGATACGCCATTCTGCTTTGTATCGCGATTCCGCCACCAAGTGCTTTTACACGTTCGATATTTCTTTCGTCAATAGTTTCAGCGTGATCAAAAATCCAAGGCAATCCGTTGAACGGAACATCTTGATTTATTTTTTCGAAGACATTCAAAAATCGGGTTATACTTTCGTTATAAGTCGCATGAAGCCTAAACGGCCAGCGGTTTTCTACCAAAAGGCGAACTACTTTTTCTAGTTCTGCTTCCATATTTTCTGGTAAATCAGGTCTTGGCTGTAAGAAATCTTCAAAGTCGGCTGCAGAGAAAACCAACATTTCGCCCGCACCGTTATGACGATACATATCGTTTCCTTGATATAATTTTACCGTATCAATCCAATCAGAGAAATCTTCAAATTCGTGTTTTGGCTTTTGTGTAAAAAGATTATAAGCGATTCTTACCGTTAATTGCTTTTTTTCGTTCAATTCATTTACGACTTTATAATCATCTGGAAAATTCTGAAAACCACCGCCGGCATCAATCACACTTGTGATTCCGAAACGGTTTAATTCTTTCATAAAATGACGTGTCGAATTGATTTGATGTTCATACGAAAGTGTCGGACCTTTAGCCAAAGTCGAATATAAAATCATAGCATTTGGCGTGGCGATAATTAATCCCGTTGGTTCTCCGTTTGCATCTCTTTCGATATGACCGCCCGGAGGAGCTGGTGTGTTTTTGTTGTAACCAACCGCTTTAAGCGCCGCTCTGTTCATAATGGCTCTGTCGTATAAATGCAGAATAAAAACCGGCGTTTCTGGAGCAATCGCATTGATTTCTTCCAAAGTCGGCATTCTGCGTTCGGCAAACTGAAATTCTGACCAGCCGCCCACAACACGAACCCATTGCGGATTTGGAGTGCGGTCTACTTGTTCTTTTAACATTCGAAGTGCATCAGCAAGAGAAGGAACGCCATCCCAGCGCAATTCTAAATTGTAGTTTAACCCGCCGCGAATTAAGTGAATGTGTGAATCGTTGATTCCTGGAACCACTCTTCGGTTTAAAAGATCAATTATTTTGGTTTCTGAAGATGCAAAACTCATGATCTCGCTGTCGTTTCCAACAGCAATAAATTTTCCGTCTTTTATGGCTACAGCGGTTGCATTTGGTGTTTCGGTATTGAAACTGTGAATTTTTCCATTGAATAAAATTAAATCTGCTTTCATAACTTTACTTATTTAGAGTTTAATTTTGTGATCGCTTCTTTAATTCCTTCGCCTGCAACTGTGTAGAACGCTGGTCCTGCAAGCAGAATAATTTTAGTTAAAGGCTTATTGTCTGATAATTTTTTCTCTTTTAAATAATTCTGCGTTCTGTAAGCTTCAAAAGAACCTAAAACTACATTTGACGCTACCAAAGCTGTTGGAGAATCGATTCCGGCATCTTTAATATCACTCGCAAAAGAAAAATTGCTAACGCCTAAACGCAAAGCCTCACGCATAGCAACACTTCCTACACTGATCATTAAATCTGGAGTAAATTTGCTTCGGTCGCCCAGACCAATAAGTAAAAGTTTTTTTGATGCTAAAGTTCCTTTTGGCGGTGTAATCAATAAAGTTTCAAGAGCATGTCCTGTAAATTTGCCGCTTTTTCTTAATTCGGTAATTAGGCCTTTAAAAGCATCGTCAAGATGCACCATTCCGTTAAGATTGGCAGGAAGTGCAGGAGGGTTAAAAATATCCCCTTCTGTATATTCAAAAACGCAGGCAACTTGTAAATCTGCTTCTGCTGCAGATGGTCCTTGAACCAATCCGTTTACAGCAACTCCGTCTACTTTTCCCCAAGTTGTAGTCGATCCGAGTGCAGCGTTTTGTGCAAAAGCAGTATTTGTTAAGCCTGCGAATAGTAGAAAAATTAGAGTCGTTTCTCTAATCGCATATTTTTTGAAAATGGCTATGTTTTTCATATTTAGAAATTTAGTTGATGTTGTTTTTATTTTAAACATATAGTGACGTAGATTTTGACGCGGATGACACGGATTCGCTATCGCGAAAACGCGGATTTACACAGATTTTTTTAGAGGATTTTATTTAAAAATCCGTTTTTATCAGCGTTTTCGCGATAGCGAATCCGTGTCATCCGTGTTCTTTTTAGGCTATGTGTTTAAAAGAATTATGTTTTTAAAATTTAAATCCAAGTCGAGCATTCCAGAAAATACCGTCTTTAGAATTTGGAATAATGTCGTTGATAAAAGCGCCAGTTTTAAAATATTGAATCCCGCTTACGACTGAAATATATTTGTTGACGCTGTAAGTGAAATTGGCTAAATAAGCCGTTCCGATATAACGTTCGTCTGATTCACTTCCTCGAAGATTCAATGTTCCGCTTGGTCTGTAAACTCCGTCTTGCGTTGAGAATCGCCAGTTAAAAACCACATCGACCTGCATCTTTAGCGTTGGCAGTAAATCCATTGTGGCGTACGGATGAATATCGATAAGATTGACCGGTCCAACCTGCGGACTAAAACCAAAATAACCTCCTTTTGGATACAGCGGATTAAAGGTTTGTAAATTCGGATTGTCTTTGTTCTGATCTCCTGAGATATAATCGTTTCGAAGATTTATGGTCGGTTTAAATTTGATGTTTTCAAACAAATAACCCAAATCTGCCGAGGCTGTCCAAGCGTTTATATCTCCTGAACCAAAACTTCCGAATTGATAAGCGGCTTCGAGATTATAAATAAAACCGCCGCCGTATTTCCAAAATCTTGTACCAACGGTATGTCGTTTTTCGGGAGCAATTCCTTGTTCAAAAAGCGATTCATTTCTTTTGATTCCGAGATAATACAAATCCAGATTTCCTGCTTTTGGGAAAATGATTTTAGAATAAGCGCCCCAAAGATTCAGTTGTTTCGACATTTTATTATCAAAAACACCGGTGTAAATCGTATCGGCCATCATGGCAAAACCATCAATTGAGAATCGGGCAGAGGAGTACATTATTTTTCCTCCTGTAAAATACAATCTTGCATTTGGCCCTTCTCTTACCGAAATCAATCTTCCAGAACCGTAATCAAGTTCTTGTCTTCCGGCGCGGACAATGAGTTTTTTATCTTTTTGCTGCCAAAGTGTGACATCCAAAAACAGATTTTGAATATTCAGTTGATCTTCGTCAATGCCTCTTGCTCCATTTACTCTGCCATCTTCTAAGGCACTTCTTAATTGTGCAAATACTCTAAAGGTTTTTCCTAAATGAATATCGGCATGAAGATCGTAACGCTGTAAAAGAAAATTGTTGTGGCCAATATTTAATCTTCCCCAATCTTCATTATTGAAATCAACGTATTCATATCGTGCTTCGCCTCCAAAAGACAGGTAAAAATCTTTCTCTTGATTTAAAGGAACAAATTTTAACTTCTCGTAAAAGTTTCGGGTAGAATCTTTCAGCGATTCGTAATTTTCGTCGTAACGTAAAAGCTTAAAATTTTGTGCCGATGCGATACTTCCCAAAAAGAGAAAAAGAAAAAGTAATTTGACGTTGTTTGATATGGTTTTTGTTGATCTCAAAATAATGAAGCGTAAAAGGATTGTGTTTATTTTTGTTTCAAGTTTCAAGTTTCAAGTTTTAGGTTTTAAGTTTGACATTGACATTGACATTGACATTGACATTGAAATTTGAAATTGAATTTTGAAATTTGAAATTGATTTAGTGTTTCAACATGTTGTGTGCGTAGTGAATTCCTAATCCGTAAGAACCACCATGTTTTTTCATTAAATCAGTTACCGGAACATACGTTTCCTGACGTCCCCAGTCTCTTTGAAGTTCTAATAAATACTGAATTGAAGTTATTGGCATTGCACCAGCTTGGATCATTCTTTGTACCGCACGTTCGTGTGCTTCTGCAGTTACGTCTCCGCAAGCGTCTGTAATTACGTAAACTTCGTAACCTTCTTCAATTGCCGATAATGCTGGCCCAACGATGCAAACACTTGTCCATAATCCTGCCAGAACTAATTTTTTCTTGTTTTTTGCCACGATAGCTTTGTATGCGTTTTCGTCTTCCCAAGTATTCATTGAGGTACGATCAATATATCCTGAAGTTGCGATTGGGAAAAATTCTTCTACTTCTGGAAAAACTGGTCCAGAAAAACTTTCTTCTGCAACCGTTGTAACTACAGTTGCTACATTAAAGATTTTTGATGCACCGCCGATAATAGCAACGTTATTTCTTAATTCGCTTAAAGCGATATTGTTTGTAGCAAATGCCATTTGACCTTCAAAGTCAATTAATACTAATGCGTGATTGTCTGGTGATAATAAGTTTACTGATGGTTTCATGTTATTTATTTTTAAAAATTATTAATTAAATAAGCCTGTAAATTGTTAGGCTTTGATGTTTTTATTGATTTGTAAAGATGAATTGCCTCCTGCTTTAGCTGGAGGTATTTGGAATTATTCTCAAAATGGGGCTTTAGCCAAAAGCCGCTTATTGGGCTAAAGCCATAATTTTGCTTAATTTATTTTCCTCCAGCTAAAGCAGGAGGCAATTGAAATTAAATATTAATGTGTAGAAAGTTTTTTAATCATTTCTACAGAAACAGAATCGGCATAAATACCAAAAGCGCTGGTTAAAACTCCTTTTATATTGTAGACGTCAGAGATAATTCCGTACACGATGTCTTCGTCGCCGGGATCTGTATCGCCTTCAAAACGAAAAATATATTCAATCTTAAATTCGTCAGGAGACATAGACTGCGAGTTATTGTTGTAACGAATACAGTTTACATCAAGATTGAAATTTTGTGTAAAACCTTGAAGATTCAGCCATTGAAGCGCTTCTGTAACCGTGTCAAATGAGGGTTGTTGAAATAAACTCATAAGAAGATTTTTTTTAAACTGCCTGTAAAAAGGGATTTTTATCAGGCAGTTTGGTTAATTAAAGACTGTCAGATTATGCTTTAATAAATTCTAAAATATCTTTATTGATAGTTTCAGCCTCAGTTGTCGGCATACCGTGAGGAAAACCTGGGTAAGCGATTAATTTGCTGTTTTTCAAAAGAGCTGCTGCTTTTGGAGCCTGATTAAAAGGAACGATTTGATCGTCTTCTCCGTGTAAAACCAAAACAGGAATATCTAAACTTTTAAGATCTTCTGTAAAATCTGATTCAGAAAACGCTTTAATTCCGTCGTGATGAGCCAAAACAGAACCCATCATTCCTTGACGCCACCAGTTGTGTTTGATACCTTCTTGAACAGTTTGTCCTTCGCGGTTCCATCCGTAAAAAGGAATTGGGAAATCGTAAAAATATTGTGCTCTGTTAGATGCTGTTCCTTGTCTGATTTCGTCAAAAACAGATAATGGCACACCTTCAGGGTTCGATTCTTTTTGAATCATAACAGGTGTTACAGCACTTATGATTACCGCTTTTGCAACACGTCCTTTTCCGTATTTTGCTGCGTAACGAATTACTTCACCACCTCCAGTTGAGTGTCCAACGTGAATAGCATCTTTTAAATCTAATGCTTCAGTCAATTCTGCTACGTCTGCTGCGTAAGTGTCCATGTTATTTCCTTCAGAACTTTGTCCAGAACGTCCGTGTCCGCGGCGATCGTGAGCAATAACTCTGTAACCTTGTTTTAAGAAAAACATCATTTGGGCATCCCAATCATCGCCAGATAATGGCCATCCGTGGTGGAAAACGATTGGTTGTCCTGTTCCCCAGTCTTTGTAATAAATCTGTGTTCCGTCTTTTACTGTAATTGTGCTCATTTGTTATGGTTTTTAATTATTGATTTAATTTTTAATATGTTATTTGTTAATTGTGTGGTTTTGTGTTATTGATACTGCAAATCTATTGTGGAATAGAAAGTGTGTCTATTAATCTAGATTAAGAAGGTGTTTTTTGCTGTTAGTTCTTAATCTAGATTAATCTTCCTGGCTTTTGTCCAACGGAATATTTTGATTGTTTTTATTTGAATTATTAGAACGATGCACAAGAATAGCCAAATAACATGCCTTTCTGCTGATGCCTTTGTTTATAAGGGTTTTGTAGATTTTGGCTGTATTTTTTTGTTACGATATATCGTAAATTTATTAGTGCAGTAATGAGAATTAAGGAAATTTAGAGAGCTTTATATGTCGCAAAAAAAAGTCTGATAAGATTTTTTAAACCTTATCAGACTTTTTTTTAAAAATGAAAAATTACTTCCTGTTCTTCATAAACTAAAGAGAAAATGCGGAAGCAGTATTAAAAAATCAGCTTTTACTTTTGAGAAATATTGTTTTTTATAAATTGAATTTCAACCACAGCGCCATTATCATTAAAAAACGAAACTCCGCCATCGAGCTGTTGTGCCAAACCGCTGATTAAATTGATGCCTAAAGTCTCAGAAACATCAAAATCTTTAGGGAAACCAATTCCGTTATCTTTGATTTGAAGTTTTATTTTAAAGTTTTCAAGAGACTTCATATTTATTAAAATAGTCCCTTTTTGATTCTCTGGAAATCCATATTTTATGGCATTTGTAATACTTTCATTCAAAATTAAACCTACAGAAACGGCTTGCGCTTCGTCTAAAAGTAACGGATCAAGATCTACTTCAAAAATGATATTTTGCATATCAAAAGTATCGCGGAAATTATGCAAAAGTTCATTAATATAATTTTCCATTTCAATTTCCCGTACAATATCTGTTCTGTATAATTTTTTGTGCAAAAGAGAAATCGCGTATAATCTGTGCTGGCTTTTTTGAATGGCGTCAAAAGCTTCTTTATTTTTTAAAGTAGACGATTGCGAGTTTAAAAGACTCATCACAATCTGCAGATTATTTTTTACACGATGATGAATCTCCTGCATAAGCGATTCTTTTTCGATTACGAGTTTCTGCAATGCTTCATTTTTATTATCAATTTCATTTTTTTGATTGATCAAAAGAAAATTGTTTTTCTTTTTTTCCTGATAACTTATCCAAAACAGAACGATGCTCACCAAAAGAAAAGCAACCACACAAATACCAAATTTTATGGTGCTTTGCGCTTTAATTGTTTTTTCTTTTTCGGCATTCATATTTGATTTTAAGGCAGAAAACTCTTTTTCTTTTTTTTCAAGACCATATAAAATCTGCAATTCTTCAATTTGCTTATTTTTTTTCTCATTAAAAATAGAATCATTCAAATTCTTATATTTCTGAAAATATTTGATTGCTGTAATGTAATTTCCTTTCGCAGAATCAATTTTAAAGAGATATAAATTGGCTTCCTTTACTTGAGAGAGCTCTACAATTCCGCTGGAAAAATCAAGTGATTTCTGAAAATTGACTTTTGCTTTATCATAATTTTTATGCTCTTCGTAGAATTTTCCAAATTCAAAATAAGCCTTAGATAAATCAATAATATACATAGGAGAATTGCTTTCTTCATATAAGTTTATCATTTCTATAAACTTAGCTTCGGCACGTTTTGTCTCGTTGTTTTTGTTGTAGCAATAGGCCAGTGAACCATATATAATGGCTTTATCTGTATTTTTTTGAGGAGGATATTGCTTTATAATATTTTGTACCTCTTTTAAAGCTTGTTTTGGCTTTTTTGTCTGAATTAATTCTTTACTCAATAAATCAGTAAAGGAATATAAGTTGGTATAATCCATTTCTTCTCTGGATTTAAGAATAGCAATTGCTTTGGTAAGCAATTCAATGCTTAAATCATGTTTGCCAAGATCTTTATAAGCAATGGCAAGCTGTTCATAAAAATCAGGAGCATTAGATAATTCCTGTGTTTCTTCCATTGTTTTTACGCACGCAAGGGAATAATAAAGACTTTTACCTAAATCGCCTTTAAGTCTGTAAACATCTGCCAGTAAATCATAAGTGAACTGCAGTTTTTTATATCCAATTTTTTTATAAATACCAAGCGCCTGAAACAATCCTTTTTCGGCCAGATCTAATCTTCCCTGGTTTAAATGAGCATCGGCTTTGTATTTTATGATGTAAGCGAAATCCTCAAGCCTGCCAAGTTTTTTATAAAGCGGCGCGGCTTTATCAAAGCAGATTATGGCTTCATCAAAAGATTTAAAATTTCTGGGAGACTGCCAGAATAATCGTTTACCCAGCATTTTCCATAAGTCGGCTTCCTTTTTATATTGCTTTGTTTTTTGATAAAATGGAATAACTTTTTGTAAAGTTTCTATAGCTTTTGGGTAATTATTTTCCTCAAAAAAAAGTTCTCCATAATAAACGAGACATTTATATTTTGGATTTCCATCGCTAATAGTATGGCTTAAAATAAAAGCCTTTTCAAAATTTGAACGTGCGCTGTCAAGATCTATTTTAAAACTGTCCGGTTTGTATAAAAAAGAAGCTCCGTGATCAAGATAATTTTGAATTTTGGCTTTAGCCAATGATTCATCTTTGCGGTTTGAAATAGAGTGAGATGCAGGAAGTTTTATGGAGTAGCAATTCCAGCTCAGTATTAAAAATAAAAGTAAACACTTTACTGTACAACATCTCATCATATATAAATAAAAAATAACCTTTAGGAAAATAATAGATTTTTGGAATTGTCTGCGATACGAATAAACAATTGAGTTTTTAAAAGTAGATAAATTCATTTAATTTTTAAATGGCTGACCATAAAAATGAACTGATTCAGTATTAAACTTTCTAAAAATTGAAATATTGTAATATAAGTTTTGCAGAAGTCTCGATATTTCGACAGCATTCTTATATTTTCTCTTATATCGAGACTTTACAAGCCTTGGTATTATTCAAAAGACTGATATTCATTAGTAATATTCTTTGGTATGTGTTTTGGCTTTATGCTATTGTTGACAAAAACAAAAATACTTAAAGCAATTTATCATGATTTACGAAAACAATACTCTTGAGTTTTTAAAAGTTACCGAGATTACCAAATCCAGTAAAGAAAAAACTTTTGACACAGGATCAACAGACATGACTTTTGTCTGGAATAGAGGAAGTTCGACACGTATTATCGTGAATCAAATTGACTACAAATTATCCAAAAATGATATTATCATTCTTACCAATCATCATAAAATTGAAGATGCCGATTTTGAGTCAGCGAGATTGATAAAATTCAATCTTCCTTTTATTAATCATATCGGTTTAGAAATCGAGAATAGTTTAAAAGGCGATTTATTTTTTAATGTAACCAGCGTTCCGATATTATCTATTGAAGAAAGTGAATTGGACGCATTTGAAAACTCGTGGGATATTTTTTGCATTGAAATGAAATCCAAAGACAATCTGCAATACGAAATGCTTCAATCGATTTTAAAACGAATTATTATTCTCTGCGCCAGAAAATTAAAAAAAGAAAACAAAACGATTGCTGGCGAAAAAGAAGCAGATATTTTAAGAGACTTTAGATTTTTGGTCGAAAACTATTTTGCAAAACATCACGACGTTGCTTTTTATGCTTCAAAACTCAATAAATCTCCCAAAACGTTATCAAACCTATTTTCGTCTTTATCAGACCGAACGCCGATTGATATTATTCACGAAAGAATCATGGTGCATGCGCGAAAGCAGATTTACCACACGACAAAATCCATAAAAGAAATCGCCTATGATTTAGGTTACGAAGACATTCAGACTTTCAGCCGATTTTTTAAAAATAAAGAAGGTTTATCTCCGCTTCAATATCGTGAAAGAAGCCGTGTAGCATCAAATAATTTCTAAGTTTTTACAATAATTTCAGATGAAGGAAAAATCGTTAAAGCATCGGGAAAATGTGTTTAATGTATTGATTTTTAGGTGTTGCATATTTGTATTGTAAGATTTACACTTTAAAAATTAATCAATAAAATTAAACCTATGAAAACAACTTACCACACAAAGAAAATCAACGGAGTTGAAATTTTTTACAGAGAAGCCGGAGACAAGAAAAAGCCAACTTTGTTATTGCTGCACGGTTACCCAACTTCGTCACACATGTTTAGAAATTTGATAAACGACTTATCAGATAAATACCATTTAATCGCACCAGATTATCCGGGTTACGGAAGAAGTGAACAACCGCCAATTGCCGAATTTAAATATACGTTTGAAAATATGGCAGCGATTATGACACAGCTTTTAAAAGAATTAGACATTCAAAAATTCAGTTTGTACTTAATGGATTACGGTGCGCCGATTGGTTTTAGAATTGCTATTGCAAATCCAGAAAAAATAGACAGTTTAATTATCCAAAACGGCTGTGCTTACGAAGAAGGTTTAGAAGCTTTCTGGGATCCGTTTAAAGTATATTGGAAAGACATCAACAACAAAGAAGCGGCAAATACTTTGCAAGGATTTCATAGTCCAGACGGTTTAAAATGGCAGTACACGCACAATGTTCCAAATCCTGAACTTGTTTCTCCAGACAATTGGGAAATTGATTTAAGACATTTGGAGCGACCAGAAAATAACGAAATTCAATTGGCAATGTTTTACGATTACCAAACCAATGTTGTGTTGTATCCGCAATTTCAGGAATACTTTAGAAAATACCAGCCAGAAACGCTGATTGTTTATGGAAAAGACGATTATATCTTTCCTGGCGTAGGAGCAGAAGCTTTCAAAAAAGACTTAAAAAATCTGGAATTTCATCTTTTTGAAACAGGACATTTTGCCTTAGAAAGTTACGGAAAAGAAATAGGCGAGCTGATTGAAGATTTCTTAGATAGAAAAGTTTCAAAATAAGACAAACAGAATCAACATGGAAAAAAAATATCCATTACCGCCATTTACTTTAGAAACCGCACTGATAAAAATTCAACTGGCAGAAGATGCCTGGAACAGTCAAGATCCAGAACGTGTTTCTCAGGCTTACACAGTTGATAGCGAGTGGCGTAACCGATCGGAATTTATTAACGGACGTGAACAAATTGTTGCATTTCTGACAGGAAAATGGCAGCGAGAACTAAACTATAAACTAAAGAAAGAATATTGGGCACATACTGATAATCGAATTGCAGTTCGCTTTGTGTATGAATACCAAAATCAAGAAGGAAAATGGTTTAGAGCGTACGGAAATGAAAACTGGGAATTTGACGAAAATGGCTTAATGGCTAGAAGATTTGCCAGTATAAACGATTTGGAAATCGAAGAAAAGGAAAGGGAATTTAAATGATTTTCAAACCATAACGAAACAACTTTAGATTGAAAGTAATATGAATACCTATCTGGAACTTTTATTTCTGTTTATAATGGCCGTTGTTGGGGGCGCTGTCAATGTAACTATTGGCGGCGGCTGGTTTATTATTTTTCCAAGTCTGATTTTTAGAGGAATACAACCTGTACCAGGAACAGCAACTACGACGATTGTTCTCTGGTCGGGTTTTCTTGCTTCCTCAAAAAAGATAAAAAATACAGGAGAAATTTCGAGAACAAATTTTAATTATATGCTTTCTGCCTGCACTTTGGGAGGAATTTCTGGAGCCGTTCTTTTAATTGCATTTTCACATAAAGTGTTCGAAACAATTGCACCTTTTTTATTGTTAGGCAGTTGGATTCTTTTTACGTTTTATAATCGTATATTTAACTTTTTTAATTCTGATAATCAATCAGTAAGTAGTTTTAAGTATACGCCTGTAAAATTAATTCCGCTCTTTGTCTTGGGAATTTACGGAGGCTATTTTGGAGCCGGAATGGGAATGATATTGTTTATTTTATTTCGTTTATACGGCATCAAAAACAATGAGACTTTAGAGAGAATAAGTCTGATTTTGATAGCTGTAAACAACGGAATTGCAATACTCATTTTTATTTGGTCAGGACTGATTTTCTGGCCTTTTGCTCTTGTTATGATTGCGGGCTCTATTTTGGGCGGTTTTTTAGGGAAAGCTTGGAATGAAAAAATCAACACACTTTTACTAAAAAGAAACGCCATTGTTTACGGAGCAACGGTTACACTTTATTTTTTGGATATCATTTAAATATATATTTATGAAAAGAATTGCAATTAATGGTTTTGGACGCATAGGTCGTGCAGCCTTAAAAATTATTACCGATACACCTGAAATGGAAGTAGTGGGAATTAACGATCTAATGAGTATCGAAAATGCTGTTTATCTGCTTCAGAGAGACAGTGTTTATGGAAAATATGAAAAAGAAGTTACCTTTACAGAAGACACAATTTTCGTTGATGGAAAAGCAATAAAATATACAGCAATCAAAGATCCGGCAGAACTTCCGTGGAAATCTCTGAATGTTGATGTTGCGATAGAAAGTACTGGTTTCTTTACCAACAAACCCGATGCAGAAAAACACATTCATGCAGGAGCAAAATTTGTCGTTATTTCTGGTCCGACAAAAGATACGCCGACGATTGTTCATGGCGTAAATACAGAAGAAGGTAAAGTTGCCATCTTTTCGTGCGGAAGCTGTACAACAAACAATATTGGACCAATAATAGAAATTTTAGGACGACGTATTGGTGTTAAAAAAGCAATTCTAAATACAACTCACGCTTACACAGCTTCTCAAACTTTGGTTGATGCGCCTTCTAAAAGAGAGCCAAGAATGGGACGCGCCGCCGGACTCAATTCGGCACCTGCAGCAACCGGTGCAGCAGTAGCGGTTACAAAAGCTTTACCAGAGTTCGTTGGTAAATTTGACGGAATTGCAGTTAGAGTTCCAGTGCCAATTGGTTCTATTTCAGATATTACTTTTGTAACAGAAAGAACAACAACAGTGGAAGAAGTTAATGCCGTGTTATCAGAAGAAGCTAAAACGCCAAGATATCAGAAAGTTTTGGATGTCAGTAACGAACAATTGGTTTCTTCGGATATTATTAAAAATACTTTTGCTGCAACCGTAGATCTCGAAATGACAAGAGTTGTAGACGGCGATTTGGTAAAAGTAATGGCTTGGTACGATAACGAATGGGGATTTACCAACCAAATGATCAGACAGATTCAGGAATTGTAATCATTTGTCTTTTAGTTAAAAACAACTATTAAAATCTAATAATGAATTATCAAGAACTAGCTTTCAGCGATGCCATAAAAGAAATTCAGGAAAAAAAGGGAAGCCGAAATAGTTATGCCCGAATGGAAAAAACGTCTTACACAGATGGTTTGACAGAATCTGAAATTGGATTTATCGAAAGTATGGACAGCTTTTATATGGCAACGTACGGCGAAAACGAATTTCCGTACATTCAGCACAGAGGCGGACCGCCGGGCTTTGTAAAAATCATTGATGATAAAACGATTGGTATTGTTGATTTTGCTGGAAACCGTCAATATATTTCCAGCGGTAACATTTCTAAAAATCCAAAAGTGGCAATCATTATGGTTTCGTATCCACAGCGTGCGCGTCTAAAAATGTATGCCGAAGCGGAAATCATAGACATTGAAGCCGATAGTGAATTGTATGAAAAACTGAAACCCGAAGATTATAAATTCAGACCCGAGCAAATGATGATTTTCAAGATAAAAGCCTACGACTGGAATTGTCCGCAGCATATTACGCCTCGGTTTTCGGTTGCGGAAATTCAGGAAGTTTTTGATCTTCAAAAAAAACATATAAGTGATCTTCAACAGCAGATTAAAGATTTAGAAGCGCTTCTTTCGAAAAAGTAAAAAGTTGTGATTCATTGTAAATCTTAATGCTGGCGCGAGCGTCTCGCTCGTGCAGTTTTGAAAATATAAATTGCGTCCAGCTTTAGCTGGATGTTGAAATTCAAAAAATCAAAAAGGCTTTAGCCAAACTTTGTCCGTTTGGTTAAAGCCTTTAAAAAAAACTTTAAAATCTCCAGCTAAAGCAGGAGGCAATTCATAAAATATACAGTCAAAATTTAGAATCAGAATTAAGCTTCGTTGTAAATCATTTCGTGAACATCTAAAATGTCTTTTTCAAAAGATAATTTCAGTACAGTTCCGTTATTATTTTCGATAGAAAAATCACCTTCTAAATCTTCACTTAAACCTTCTATAAGGCTCATACCGAACGAAGTATTTATTTTATCAGCTTTAAGCGGCATCCCGATTCCGTTGTCTTGAATAGTCAGTAAATATCGATTACTTTCAGTTGAAGTGAGCGAAATCGAAATTAATCCCTTCTGATTATCTGGAAAAGCATATTTTATAGAATTAGTAACCGCTTCGTTAATAATCAATCCAACCGGAATTGCCTGTGTTACTTCGAGTTCCAATTCTTCAATTTCAATAACAAAACGAATACGCTGATTTAAATTAAATGCATCTCTTAAATATTCGACCAATTCATTAATATAAATCGGCATATTGATAGAAGCAATATTTTCAGACATATACAATTTCTGGTGAATGAGCGACATGGCATGAATTCTATGTTGACTGCTTTTTATGGTAGAAAGTGCAAGATCATCTTCTATAAATTCGGTTTGAGAATTCAGTAAACTCATAACAGTCTGAAGATTATTTTTCACTCTATGATGAATCTCCTTCATCAGCCATTCTTTTTCAATCAATAAATTTTGAAGGTTTTTATTCTGAAGACTGATTTCTTTTTCTTTCAATTCTAATTTTCGGTTGCTTTTTTGTTTTAACTGATAATGATTATAAAACAATCCAATAATCACAAAAAGTAATAAAATAGCCCCAACAGAAAAGTTGATTAAAAGCTTAGATTTATCTAATTTACTCTGTTGCAGCTTACTTTGACCTTCAAGTTTTTTAATATTTTCTTCTCTCTTCAAGGTTTGATATTGAACCTTTAATTCTTCAATTTTTTTGTTATTAGAAATGTCATATAACGAGTCTTTTATTTTTGCAAAATTCTGATAATGAGTAATTGAAGAATCGTAGTTTCCGTTCAAAGAATCAATTTTAAATAAAGCCAGTTCCAAATCCATAAACTTCGGATTATGATTTGTTTTCTTTGTTAAATCAAAAACTTTGTCAGCATAGAAAGTCGCTTTTGTGACATTTCCTTTTTGTGCATAAAACAGAGACATTCTGGAATATCCAAATATTACCACTAAAGCAGTTTGAGGTGAAAATATTTTTTGCGCTTTTTTATCCATTTCAATAAAAAACTTTTCTGCCTCCTTAGTATTTCCCATTTCCTTAAATGTAGAAGCTTTAGCAAAAGACAGAAAAAAATCATCAACAGCATTATTGGGCGGATAAGTATCTGTTAATTTGATGTAAGTAAGCGCTTCTTTGTATTTTTTCTCGTCGCAAAGCGATTTAATGATTAGATACAAACTTTTATGCCAGCTCCCGCTATTGATACTTCGTGCACGATTATTAAAACTTTTTTTAAACAAAGCAATTGCTTCTTCGTCATGACCAATGGCACTGTAAATATTGCCCAAATGCAGATAAAAATTATCGGCACAAATAAAATCCTGAGTGGCCTCCATTGTTTCTACACTTTCGATAGCATAAAAAAGAGCCTTTTTTGGATTGTTTTTAATGTTGTAAATAAAAGTGAGCGGCGCAGTAGTGTAGTGTGTATGCCTAAAACCTATTTGTTTTTGTGTTTTATAGATTTCTAAAAGTTCTTTTTCTGCAAGATCAATGTCGCCGGCCCAAAAATGAATAGTCAAAATTTTCATTAATATTTCAATCTCTAATTCTTTTTCTTTTAGAGATTTATAAAGTAATCTCGCTTCCGCTAATGTTTTTTCTTTGTCAGGATCATCAATTGCGAGGTAAGATCCTTTATTGTGTAACGCTTCCGCTAAAGCTTTTCTGTCGTTTGATTTTCTGTTTTCGTTAACAACATTCGAAAAAATCTTTTTACTTTCTGTGAGATTTCCTGCTTTTGCATAATATTTTGCCAAAAGCAGTTTACTTTGATTTTTCCATTTTAGAATTCCCAACGAATTACTAGCTTCAACAGCCTGATTGATATACAAAAATGCATTTTTAAGATCTTCCTTTTTTTCGCCGGATTTAAATAAATAATGACTTCCTAAATGCAGTAATAATTTTATGCGATCTGCTTTTTCTATTTTAGAAAGTACTTTAACCGCACCGCTTATATTGTTTTGATCCACCATTTCACTGCCAGAAACTGGTTTTCCTTCATTATAACCTTCGTCGTATGAAAACGAAACAGGAAGTTTATTAGCTGTACAAGCCAAAACCATAGCACTATCTATGTCCATAGTTCCTTGATTTACAGAAGATAAATACATGGCAGTAGATTTGATCTGCAGCCTCTTTTTCTTTACATCATAAGTTGCTGATTTGGTTTGGCTATAGCTCTGGAACGAAAGAGCCATCATAAAAATAAAAAGATAAATTGTCTTCATTTTTGGATATAAATTCTAGTGGTAAAAAAAGTGTTAAAATATAACATAAATTACCATTTTCAAAATATCATTTTAACTTTTCTAAACTATATTTTTGTTTATAAATAACTGATTATCAGTATTATTTTTGATTTGTTTTCAAAGATTTTGACTTTAAAATAGTATACTGATAAAACTAGTCGATTTAAATGTTTTTTTCGGCTTTTATATAAATGTTTTTATCGCATTTTTCTTAATTTTAATTTCGGAAAAAGCCCTATTTCCTTTAAAAATATAGTATATGGAATTTCAAAATAATGCCGAAAATAAAAAGATGAAAATACTCATTGTAGAAGATCAATTTATAGAAGCAAATGATTTACGATTTATTCTTCAAAAAGCAGATTACCAAGTAATAGGAGTTGCAAAATCAGTGTCGCAAGCCTTAGAAGCTATTGAAAAAGAAACACCGGATTTAGTTTTTCTGGACATTCGGTTAAAAGGAAAAGAAACGGGAATTGATCTCGCTAAAGAACTGAATAAGAATCACATCGGATTTATCTATTTATCTGCCAATTCTAATAAATCGATATTAGAAGAAGCCAAAAAAACACATCCTTATGGTTTTATAGTAAAACCGTTTAGAGCAAAAGATGTTTTAATTACTTTAGAAATAGCTTGTTATCGTCATAAACATTCTTTAGAATCGCATTCGCAGCAAGAAAATATTTTGCGAGAAAGTATCGAAACAATAAGTAATTCTCCTGTAAAATGGGAAAATGCATTGGTACAGCTCGCGCAGGTAATGCAGACTTATATTCCGTTTGATTACATTCGAACAGGCTTTATTACAGAAGATCCAAACCCGATTGGATTGGTTCGAAAAAATTTTGATAATTATGAAGTTATCGATGCCGATAAATTTTCGAAAATTACTGGAAAAACCAAACAAGAATTATTCGAATTAAAAGAAAACTCGCCAAAATTAGAATTTCCGAAGATTTACGAAGGAGATTCTTTTACCGAAATATTTCAAAGTTCGCCAATAAAAAGAATGATTGCACAGTCTTTTGGACTAAAATCGTTTATTGCTTTTCCGGTTCGAATTGAAAATCAGGGAATTTTTAATTTTTTCTTTTTTTGCAGAAATGCAAATTGTTTTACCGATGAGCATCTTTCACTTCTAACAAAATTAGAAACTGTTTTTGCGAAATTTGTGTCTGTAATGAATACTTCGAAAAGAGAAGTTATTACTGCGGTTGTTAAAAAGAAAGAATCAATTGTCGTTAAAGAAAAAGCATCAGAATTTTGTTCGATGATTGGAAGCAGTAAAAAGATTCTAACCGTTTTTGATCATATTCAGAAAGTCGCGCCTTCTGAAACTTCAGTTTTAATTTTGGGCGAAAGTGGTACAGGAAAAGAAAAAGTTGCCCAAAGTATTCATCAATTATCTCCAAGAAAAAATAAACCGCTGGTCGTAATAAACTGCGGAGCCGTTCCGGATAATCTGGCTGAATCTCTCTTTTTTGGTCACGAAAAAGGTGCTTTTACGGGAGCGCTTGAAAAACGAATTGGAAAATTTGAAGCAGCAGACGGCGGTACCGTTTTTCTAGACGAAATTGGTGAAATGCCAATGTTGATGCAGATTAAATTATTACGCGTTTTACAAGAAAAAGAAATTGAAAGAGTAGGAGGAACTTCGCCTATAAAAGTAAATGTTAGAATTATTGCAGCAACGAATCGTAATTTAGAAGAAGAAATTGCAGCAGGACGTTTCAGACTTGATTTGTATTACAGACTTCATGTTTTCCCAATTACTGTGCCGTCGTTGAGAGAACGCAGGGATGATATTCCTGCTTTGGTTTCTCATTTTATAACTTCATTTAGTGAATCGCTGGGTAAAAAAGCACCGCAAATTACGGATCATGCCTTGCAGCAAATGGAAAATTATGACTGGCCGGGAAACATCAGAGAATTAGAACATATAGTGCAAAGAGCGATTTTATTGAGCAGTGATTCTAAAATTAACGAAATACCGTTACCTGGAAATTCAAAAAAATCGGAAGAAGAAAAAACACAGGAATTTCTAATTCAAACCATTCATGAAAATGAGCGCGATTACATTACGTATATTCTAAAAAGATGCAAAGGAAAAATATCGGGCAAAGGCGGTGCAGCAGAGATTTTAAATATTCCGGCTTCTACATTATATTCTAAAATGAAAAAACTGGGAGTAAATAGTTTAAATCAGTAATTGAAAAATAAATTTTAAACGCAAACATGATCGCAGAGGCGCACCGCAGTGCGTCTCCGTACAGTATGCCAACAACCGAAAGCTGGATGTCTTTGGAGAATAAAAAATGTGAGACGCACTGCGGTGCGCCTCTACAGATGCATTAGGAGAGCAATTATTTATTTAAATAATAATAATCCAAAGAAAATTTTCCGGGTCCGACAACCATTATATACAAAAAACAAACGCTGTATATAAACGGAACATCTTTTACAGCGATTGGATCATGAAAATGCACAATAAAAAAGCCTGTTAATGTAACGGCTAAAATAGGCAGTGTCGCGATTTTTGTAAATAATCCTGCTGTAATAAATAACGGCATTACAATATTAGCAACGATAGCAAAAGCCTGATTTAAGAATTCTGGTAAACCTAACGGATTTGGAACTATTTCGGCAATAGAAACACCAATTCCGATTTTCTTAAAACCGTGTGCAATCAATAACTCAAATGAAATTGCTGTTCTAAAGAAAAGCAGAGCAAAATGCCTCAAATTACTGTTTGAGCACATATAGGAGAGAAAATGTTCTTTCATAGTTAATTTTTTTGATAACCACCATAATAGTTTACAGGACTCCAATCTGGAATTGCTTTCGGAATTACTGGCGCAAACTTTAGAAAATCCTCTTTTCCATAAATTACTTTTCCGTCCAGAATAGTTAAATCAGAAGAAATGTCTTTGATTTTTTCGGCATTAATTGTCAAATAATCATCAGAAAGTATAACAATGTCAGCCAGAAAACCTTCTTTAATAGTTCCTCTGTCTTTTTCCTGACGAATTAAAGAGGCGCTTCCTTGTGTATAAATCTTTAAAGCCGTGATTCTATCCAATTGATTTTCTGGAGCAGCAAATTCGATTCCGCCCAATGATTTTCCAGTAACCAGCCAATACAATCCTACCCACGGATTGTAGCTGGCAACACGCGTTCCGTCTGTTCCACCGCCGACTTTTATTCCCAAATCAAGCATTTTGCGAATTGGCGGAGCGTTAAGAGCGGCTTTTTTTCCGTAACGAGAAATAAAAGTTTCTGCCTGATACGCCATACGATGTTGAATTGCAATACCGCCACCCAATTTCTTGATCCGTAAAAGACTTGCATCAGAAACCGTTTCTGCATGATCAAAAAACCAGACTAAATCTTTTAACGGCGTTTCTTTATTGACTTCCTCAATTACATTTAAAAAACGAACAATACTTTCGTCATAAGTCGCATGAAGGCGAAATGGCCAGCGATTTTTGACCAAAGTACCAATCACATTTTTTAATTGACTTTCCATTACAGGAAGTAATTCTGGACGCGGTTTTGTAAAATTTTCAAAATCTCCTCCAGATGCCACAAGATTTTCGCCGCCACCCAGAACATAATATTCCGTTGGTTTATCGTCATGAACATGCGCGTCAATATCGACCATAGAAATCCACTTGTTGTAATCTTCTAATTCTTTTCCAGGTCTTTGCGCAAAAAGATAATAGGGAAGACGTACTGTTAACTGATTTAATTTTGAAAGAGAATCTGTAATCGCATAATCGTCTGGGAAATTTTGGAATCCGCCGCCCGCATCCATAACACTGGTTACGCCCAAAGAATTCAATTCAGACATAAATAATTTAGTCGAATTTACTTTTTCTAAAGCCGTTAATTCTGGAAGTTTTGACAAAGTCGAATATAAAATAAAAGCATTAGGTTCTGCGACCAAAAGCCCTGTAGGCTGTCCAAAACGATCTTTCTGAATCAATCCGCCAATTGGATTTGGAGTGTCTTCGTCGATTCCGAGTTTTTTTATTCCAGATTGATTTAAATAGGCTTCTCCGTAAAGATTTAAAATAAACGTTGGAGTATTTCCTGTGGCTTCATTAATTTCTGCTAAAGTTGGTTTTCTTTTTTCTTCAAATTGATATTCAGTCCAACCGCCGACAACTCGAACCCATTGACCTTCTCGCGTTCTTTGGGCTTGTTCTTTTAATAATTGTAATGCACGGCTTAACGTTTTTACGCCGTCCCAGCGTAATTCGGTATTATAAAATCGACCTCCGCGAATCACGTGAAGATGTGAGTCATATAATCCCGGAATAACGGTTTTTCCTTTGGCATCAATTGTTTTTGTTTGGCTTGTTTTGAATTTTAGAATCTGAGCATTTGTGCCTACCGCCGTAATTTTATCGCCATTTATTGCTATGGCCTGAGCTTGAGGCGAGGCGTCGTTTAAAGTTACCACTTTAGCATTAATAATTATAAGAGAAGCTTTTTTCTGTGCCGATGCAGTAAAAGAGGATACAACTAAACAGAACAAAATGAGTAACTTAGTAAGTGTTGTCATAATTATTAAAATTAAAACCAGAGACTTGCGCCTCTGGTTGATACTATTTAGTTTTAGTGTTTGATTACTGCTCGTGCGTACTGAATACCAATTCCGTAAGCACCGCCGTATTTCACGATTAAATCGGTTACTGATTTGTAGGTTTCACTTCTTGCCCAATCGCGCTGTAATTCTAAAATATATTGCAATGAAGTAATTGGTCGCGCACCTGCCTGAACCATGCGGGTTACAGCCATTTCATGAGCTTCTTTAGAAACATCACCGCTGGCGTCTGTGATTACATAAACGGTATATCCTTCATTAATGGCAGATAATACAGGACCAACGATACAAACGCTTGTCCATAAACCGCCCATAACCAAAGTTTTTTTGCCTTTTGACGCAATAGCTTTTTGAGCATTTGTATCTTCCCAGCAATTCATGGTTGTACGATCGATATAATTGGATGAAGCTTTAGGATAAAACTCCTGAACTTCTGGAAAAACAGGACCGCTAAAAGTAGTTTCTGCCACAGTCGTTACAACCGTAGGAACATTAAAAATTTTTGTTGTTCCTGCGACCAATCCCGCATTGTTTCTTAATAATTCTGGATCGATATTTTTGGTAGCAAACGCCATTTGACTTTGATAATCAATCATAACCAGAGTATGATTTGTGGGAGTTAATAAACTCGGACTTGGTTTTTGCGCAAACGCACTTATTGATAGTAATATTAAAACTGCAGTTAAAAGATTTTTTTTCATGATTTTTATGTTTATTGATTAGTATTTATTTTTGAAGTTTCTGTGGCAGCACGAATTATAACTTCTGCAACAGCTTTTGCCTGAGAAACATAGACAGCGTGACTCGCTTTTATTTCGGTAACTTTTGCGTTCGCTCTTTTGGCCATAAAACGCGCTCCTTCAATCGGCACAGTTTGATCGTCTGTTGCAACGATATACCATGATGGTTTTGTTTTCCATGCCGCTTTAGTTATTGGTGCAACAAAAGCAGATCCTGCAATTGGAACTTGCGAGTCATACAGAAAAGCTGCTTTTTCTTTGCTTAAATCGGCACAAAATCCAGAATGAAATTTTGCTTTTCCGTACCAGATAAAACCATCAGCAGACGGCGCTTCGATACCTGAGTTTGGAGTTGGAGGGCCCGATTGAACAAGTTGTAATAATGTTTCTCCTGCATCGGGAACAAAAGCAGCAATGTAAACCAGACCAACTACTTTATCAGAGTCTCCGGCTTCGGTAATAATCGCGCCTCCATACGAATGACCTACTAATATTGTCGGCCCTTCAACACGGTCAAGGCTTCGTTTTGCAGCTGCTACATCTTCAGGAAATGAAGTATTTGGATTTGCAACAACACTTACATTAAAACCTTTTTTGGTTAAGATTTTATAGACTTCTTCCCAGCCAGAACCATCTGCAAAAGCTCCATGTACTAATACTATATTTTTAACCTGTTTTTGAGCAGACAAAATATTTGCCGACATGATAATTAAAAAGGTCAGTATTAATTTCTTTAATATTGTTCCTTGGTTTCCTTTTAATTGAAATACATCTTTCATTGATTTAAATTTTGAATTATTTTTCAGTTACGTTATCAGATTTTGAATAGCCAATTATCAAGCCTTTTGGGTTAATGTGTTGAAAAATAAAGGTTTGTTTGTTTTATGAAAGATTTCATTTGACGAAATAGAAAGACTTTTGGATGTATTTCGCCGATATACCGTAAAAAGGTATTTTAATAATTGTAACGAATTGATTTACTGATTTTTTTTGGTATGAATGATATAAATTTTGGAAAGGAAAAATTGCTGCTTATTCGGGAAAATATGACTAACGAATATGTTTCGAGATGTCAGAAATTTGAAAGGTTATAGAAAGCAGATTTGCTTTTGTATAATGCCTTTTCAAATAAAAACGACATCAGTTAGATGTCAATAAAATGTATTACTATGAAAAATGATGTTTATTACAAAAACGCAGTGATTAATGGTTTGGATATTTTTTACCGTCAGGCGGGAAATCCAGAAAAACCAACTTTATTATTACTGCACGGATTTCCTTCTTCTTCGCACATGTTTAGAAATCTGATTGAGCTGCTTTTGGATTCTTATTTTCTAATTGCGCCAGATTATCCAGGATTTGGGCAAAGCGGTATGCCAAATACAAACGAATTTGAATATACATTTCACAATTTGTCTGTTGTTATAGAAGCTTTTATAGATGAATTAAATCTCAAAAACATTCATTTTTATGTTCAGGATTACGGAGGGCCGATTGCTTTTAGAATAGCGTCGAGAAGACCAGAATTAGTGAATTCATTTATAATACAAAATGCGAATGCTTATTTGGATGGACTTGGTGAAGCGCTTGCGCCTTTGGCAGCTTATATAGAAAGTGACAGCGAAGAAGCCGAAAAAGGAGCTAGAACATTTTTAAAACTTGAAGCAACAAAATGGACGTATCTTGATGGCGCTTCAAAACCCGAAAAAATAAGTCCAGATAGTTATTCGTTAGATCAATATTATTTGGATAGATCAGGAAATGATTTGATTCAATTGGCTTTATTCCGAGATTACGGAAGTAATATTGCTTTGTATCCAGAATGGCAGGATTACTTTAAAAAGCAGCAACCTAAAACTGTTGTTATTTGGGGAAAAAATGATAAAATGTTTGTAGAAGCCGGAGGACAAGCTTATAGTAAAGATTTGCCCAATGCGAAAATTCACCAGTTAGAAGGCGGTCATTTTCTTCTTGAAGAACACAGCGAAACTGCTGCAAAAATTATTGCAGCGTTTATTGAAAAATAAAAGTAGTATATTAGAATTCCAAAAAATAATAACCCAAACCCTTATGAATACTTACAAAAAAACTTTATTGGTCGCTTTCTGCACGCTGTTATTAACGGCATGTAAGGATAAAAACAACACAGAAAACAAAAGCGAAGATCTTACGACATATTTAAAAGATACGACATCGGGAATAAAAACCGGCGGTGTGCAAGTAGTTCAGATTAATACACCAAAAGGTAAATTTAATGTTTGGACGAAAAGAATCGGAAATAATCCAAAAATTAAATTACTGCTATTAAACGGCGGGCCGGGAGCGACACACGAATATTTTGAGTGTATGGAAAGTTTTCTTCCTGCTGAAGGAATTGAATTTATTTACTACGATCAATTGGGATGCGGTAATTCGGATAATCCAAATGATCCTGCACTTTGGGATTTATCGCGTTTTGTAGAAGAAGTAGAGCAGGTGCGTCAAGCGTTAAAACTGGATAAAGACAATTTCTATTTATTAGGACATTCTTGGGGAGGTATTTTAGCTTCACAATATGCGCTTAAATACCAGCAGAATATGAAAGGACTTATCATTTCTAATATGATGATGAGCGCTATAGAATACGATAAATATGCAGATGAAGTGCTGGCAAAACAAATGGATCCGAAAGTGTTAGCCAAAATAAGAGAAATTGAAAAAAATAAAGATTTTGAAAATCCACAATATATGGAGCTGCTTGTTCCTAATTTTTATTCGAAACATATTCTGCGTTTAGATGCGAGCAAATGGCCGGAACCGGTTAATAGATCTTTTGCTAAAATCAATCAATCGCTTTATGTAACGATGCAAGGGCCAAGCGAATTTGGACTTTCTGGAAAACTTGAAAAATGGGATATTACCAAAGAACTTCCAAAAATCACAGTTCCAACATTATCAATCGGCGCAAAATACGACACGATGGATCCTGAACACATGAAATGGGTTGCAACTCAAGTTAAAAACGGAACGTATTTGTATTGCGAAAACGGAAGCCACATGAGTATGTATGATGATCAGCAAACGTATATGACAGGTTTGATTAAGTTTTTGAAGGATTCTTCAAAATAATAATTAATTGTTGAAATCAGTTTAAATAAAAAGTCCTGAAGAGATTCAGGACTTTTATATATAAAGATAAACTAAAACCTAAATGACTTTACTATTTTGTGATAGTAATGTAGGTTCTAATAATTTTTATTGTGCAGATTTATACCGATTGAGAATTAAATAAAAGATCTTTATTATTTAATGATTAAGTGTAGAAATTAACGAAGTAGGAAAAAATTTTAATTTAATTGATTTTTTTTAAATTTTAAAATTAACATTACCAGTGTGTTAAGAAAAACTTTAAAAAAAAGAGCAAAAAACTTCGAGGAAAGGTTTGCAAATCTCAATAATGTGACTACTTTTGCACCCGCTTTGAGAAACAAGCGAAAAACAAAAAGAAAGACACGTTCGTAGACATATTGAATTGACAGCCGTCCCGATTATATCGGGACAAAAATATAAGAGTAATAGAATCGTGAGATTCGAAAAGAACCGATAGATAAAGCATCGATTATATAATATTAAAAT
>NZ_BAABDU010000006.1:0-716034 GCF_039539785.1 Flavobacterium ginsengiterrae
AAAGACGGGAGGAGGAAACTTTCTAAACTAATGCTTATTTGTTTCTTTATCTCAGTATGTTAAAATATTTGCCCGTCGCGGGCGGTTATCGGTGAGGTATTAAGTTCTCAAGGAACTCAAAACAATAAACTGAAAACCAAAAACCTTAAGGTGGTTATTGCGGCGGGGCTCACCTCTTCCCATCCCGAACAGAGAAGTTAAGCCCGCCTGCGCAGATGGTACTGCATCATTGTGGGAGAGTATGTCGTCGCCTTTCTTTTGAAAAACCCTATCCAATACGGATAGGGTTTTTTGTTTTATACAAATTTGGAAATATGTTTTTTTTATAATCTAATCTGTTACTCTGTTTATTGTAAATTGATTTTCTAAAAAATATAGCATTCAATTTTTGTTAAATTATAGTCAATTGTGTGTCTTAGCTAAGGATACTTTAGATGTTTTAAATTTGAATGAGTATTTTTGTGTTTAAATTACTATTTAAACATGAGAAAAAATATTTTACTGTTGACGCTTTTTGTTATTACAAGTATGAGTGCGCAACAACGTCCTAAATTAGTTGTAGGTATTGTGGTTGATCAAATGAAAATGGAATATTTATATCGTTTTTCAGATGATTTCTCTCCAAACGGCTTTAAGAGGTTAATGAATGATGGATTTGTTTTCCAAAACATGCATTACAATTATATGCCAACCTATACTGCTCCAGGACATGCCTCGATATATACAGGAACTACTCCTGCAACACACGGGATTGTGGGTAATGAATGGTTCAGCAGAACTTTAGGTAAAGAAAGATATTGTACAGATGATGCTGGAGTAAAAACTGTTGGAGACGGTACAGCTGAAGAAGGTGCAATGTCTCCTAAAAATCTTCTAAGTACTACGATAACGGATGAAGTTAGAATGGCTACTAATTTCAATGGAAAAGTAATCGGGATGAGTTTAAAAGACCGTGGTGCAATTCTTCCGGCTGGGCATTTTGCTAACTGGGCATTTTGGTATAGTAAAACGGGTTCGTTTATTTCTAGTACTTTTTACGGAGAAAAATTGCCTGAGTGGGTAAATGAATTCAACAATGAAAAAAACTACTTAAAATATATTAATAAAGGCTGGGATTTGTATAAACCTGCTTCGGTTTACAATGAAAGTCTTCCTGATAATAATCCTTATGAAGGAAAGTTATATGGAAGTGCAACTCCGGTTTTTCCATATGATTTAAAATCAATGTATGAGAAAAACGATGCAGGAGTTATTCGTGCGACTCCTTTTGGAAATGATTTGTTAGCTGAATTTGCTAAAAGAGCGATTGAGAAAGAAGAATTAGGAAAAGATAATATTACTGACTTTTTAACGGTTAGTTTTTCTTCTACAGATTATGTAGGTCACTTACTTGGTCCAAGATCTATGGAACTTCAGGATACTTACTTGAGATTAGATCAAACAATTGCTGATTTTTTAGCTTATCTTGATAAAACGGTTGGAAAAGGGAATTATTTACTTTTCTTAACGGCTGACCATGCTGGAGCCGAAAATGTTATTTATTTAAAAGACCGTAAATATAATGTAGACAATTATCCTTCTAAAGAAGTTAGAAAAACTCTGCAAGATTTTTCTACTAAGACTTTTGGGGTAGATTTGATTCAAAATTATTCAAACTTTAATGTTTTCTTCAATAAGGAAATTATTAAAGAAAAAGGATTAGAACTTGTAAAAGTAAAACAAGCTTTTAAAGATTTTTTAATTACGCAGCCACAAGTTAAAAAAGTTTATACTGAAGAAGAAGTACTGGCTAACGCTGGAAATGATTATGCTCTTAATTTTGTAGCTAAAGGATATGATGTTACGCAAAATGGTGATTTAGTTATTGTAGATAAGCCAGGTATGATTGAATATACACCAACTGGAACATCTCATGGAACTATCTATAGTTATGATACTCATGTTCCAGCTATTTTTTACGGATGGAATATTAAAAAGGGTGAATCTTATGATAAAAAAGCAATAACAGAGATAGCTCCAACAATTGCTCAAAAGATTAAAATTACTTTCCCAAATGGAACTGAAGCCAAAGTAATGACTGAAATTCTTGACAATAAAAAATAAAAAACATACGATTTAAAAACAAACCTGTCTTCATGACAGGTTTTTTTATAAAATAAAAAAAAGGCTTTTCAATTAAGAAAAGCCTTTATAACAGTGACTTAGTAAGCACTTATATAAGTATTAGCCTATGCGTTTGCTAATACTATTTCTTCGTTAAAAGGAAGATTCCAAGCTTCTGCAACTCCTTTGTAAAGAATTTTTCCATTAGCTACGTTTAATCCTTTTTTCAATTCTTCATTTTCGGCGCATGCTTTTTCCCATCCTTTGTTTGCTAATTGTACAGCATAAGGTAAGGTTGCGTTTGTCAAAGCTAAAGTAGAAGTGTAAGGAACAGCTCCCGGCATATTAGCTACACAATAGTGAACGATATCATCAATAATGAAAGTTGGGTTTTCGTGTGTTGTAGGAGTACAAGTTTCAATACATCCACCTTGATCTACAGCTACGTCAACAACTACAGTTCCCGGACGCATTAATTTAAGCATATCACGAGTAATTAAGTGAGGTGCTTTTGCTCCTGGGATTAAAACTGCTCCAACAATTAAATCAGCATCTTTAATTGCTCTTGTAATGTTGTAATGATTAGACATTTCAGTATTTACATTTGCAGGCATGATATCATCTAATTGACGTAAACGTGGTAAGCTTAAGTCCATAATTGTAACCTGAGCACCTAAACCAGCAGCCATTTTTGCAGCCTGAGTTCCTACGATTCCTCCACCTAAAACTAATACTTTTGCCGGCGGTACACCTGGAACACCTCCTAAAAGAATTCCTCTTCCTTTTAATGGTTTTTCAAGGTATTTTGCTCCTTGTTGAATTGCCATACGACCAGCAACTTCAGACATTGGAACTAATAATGGTAAACTTCTGTCTGTTTTTTCTACAGTTTCATAAGCTAAACAAACAGCTCCTTTTTCTAACATTGCATGTGTTAATTCTTCAGAAGATGCAAAGTGGAAATAAGTAAATAATAATTGATCTTTTTTAATCAATGGATATTCAGAAGCAATAGGTTCTTTTACTTTGATGATCATTTCTGCAATTGCATAAACTTCTTCAATTGTTGGTAAAATTACTGCACCAGCCTGAGCATATTCTTCATCAGCAAAACCACTTCCTAAACCTGCAGTAGCTTGAACATACACTATATGCCCGTGTTTTTTCATTTCAGAAACACCAGCTGGAGTTAAAGCAACTCTATTTTCGTTGTTTTTTATCTCTTTTGGAACACCTATTATCATTTTGTTATATTTTGTTGTTTTTATTGAATTTGTTTTACAAATCTACAGCGAGAGAATAAATTATGGTTTGAGGAATAATAAATAAGAAAATATTATTTTATTTTTTAATTTTACAGAAAATTATTCTGTTTTAGATCGTAATTTATTCCTGAAAAAGAAAAAATGACTAAAAAATGCAAATCTAATAAAACGTTTTCGTTATGGCTTTAGATGAAATTGACAAAAAAATCCTACGTCTTTTACAAGAAGATGCGCACTATACTCTAAAAGACATTGCAAACAAAATAAACTTGTCTTTGACTCCAGTTCATGACAGAGTGAAACGTCTTGAAAAAGATGGGATTATAGAAAAATATGTCACACTTTTAGACAAGAAAAAATTAGGAAATAATTTGACAGTTTACTGCCAAGTTACGCTTACGAAACAAACTTATGATACTTCGGAAGGATTTAACCAGTCAATTTTAAATTTACCTGAAGTTGTAGAGTGCAATTATGTTTCGGGAAATTTTGATTATATGCTTAAAATTATAATTCCGGATATGGAAAGTTATCATCATTTTCATCAAAAGAAATTATCTGTTTTGCCCGAGGTTTCTCTAATAAATACTGTTTTTGTTATTTCTGAAGTAAAAAGTACAACAGTTCTGCCTATTTAATAAAAAGAAAAACCACCAAGAGAACTTGATGGCTTAGAAATGAGTTAGTTTGGTTGAATTAATAATAGGTATAACGTCTTACCTTGGCAATATATTTTGCTAAACGAATAACTTGGTGACTGTAACCGTATTCATTATCATACCAAATATACAGCACTATATTTTTTCCATCTTTTGAAACAATCGTAGCGTTGCTGTCATAAATTGATGGAGCAGAAGTTCCCACAATGTCAGATGAAACCAATTCGTTGTTCAAAGAATATTTTATCTGCTCCACCAGTTCTCCTTCAAGAGCATATTTTTTCATTATTTTATTGATTCCCGCAATAGATGTTGCTTTTTTAACTTCTAAATTTAAAACAACAAGCGATCCGTTTGGTACTGGAACTCTAATGGCATTTGATGTTAATTTTCCTTCTAATGACGGCAGTGCTTTTGCAACGGCACTTCCGGCACCTGTTTCTGTAATTACCATGTTTAAAGCAGCAGCTCTGCCACGACGGTATTTTCTATGCATATTATCAACCAGATTTTGGTCGTTAGTGTAAGCATGAATCGTTTCTAAATGACCTTTTACAACACCTAAACTTTCCTCAATTACTTTTAAAACCGGGGTAATAGCATTTGTTGTACAAGATGCTGCTGAAAAAATATCATTCTCATCTGGATTATAATCATTGTGATTTACACCATGAACAATATTCGGAACTCCTTTTCCAGGAGCAGTCAATAAAACTTTGCTGACTCCGTTTGAAGTTAAATGTCTTTTTAAAGCCTCTTCAGTTGTAAATGCGCCAGTATTATCAATTACCAAAGCATCGTTAATTCCGTAAACAGTGTAATCAATTTCTTCAGGAGAATTTGCAGTAATAATATGAACTGTGGTTCCATTAATAATTAAAGCATTATTTTTAGGATCAGCAATTACAGATCCTTGAAAATCGCCGTGAATTGAGTCATAACGCAATAATGAAGCTCTTTTTTCTAAACTCGACGCATCATTTTTATCTCGGGTAACAATTGCTCTTAAGCGAAGTTGATTTCCTTTTCCGGTTTTAGACATTAATTCTCGGGCTAATAACCGTCCGATTCTTCCAAAACCGTAAAGAACAACATCTTTTGGCTGAATTTCTTTAGTTGATTTTGCGTTTTTTAATTTGTCCATTACAAAATATCTTGCATCAGGATATTTTTCATCTTCTAAACGATACTCATAGGTTAGTTTTCCTAAATCTATTTTTGAAGGCGGAAGATCTAATGATAAAACTACTTTTGCAATTTCGACAGAATCGAAGATCGTTATAGGTTTTCCCACAAATTCACCCGCATATTGATGCAGATTGATAATATCGCTGACATTTTTATCCAGTAATTGATTTTTAAATAAAACCATTTCAATGGATTTGTCATACCATAAATCACTTATCACTTTGATTAATTCGACACCAGCTCTTCTTCGGTCGACTTGTAATGATACCTCTTTTTGGTACAAAGAATTTTTGCTCATAATTAATTAAATTGAAATAATAAAACACTCACTTATTTTATAATTTGGCGCAAAAGTATCTATTTCAATCGATTTCGTAAACTATTTTAGCATTTATTTTTGAAAACAAAAAAGCTATCTTAAATTTCTTAAGATAGCTTTTTTTGTAGTTTTTAGTCGCAGTCTCATTGTGCAGTTATAAAACTGAATACTGAGACTGAATATTGCGACTTAAATTATAATTCTAAAAATTTCTCCGTTTTTGTTGATCATTTCTATACGTACACTTTGACCTTCGTCTTTTTTATTTAAAAGTTTAGAAACAGTTTCAACATTCGTTGCTTTTACATTGTCAATACTTAAAATGATATTTCCTTGTAATTCATTTTGATATTGCATTAGATTTTCATTGGTGATATTTTTAATTTTTACACCATAATCAATTTTGAATTTCTTTTTATCTGCAACATCAATGTTTTCTAATTCAATACCTTTAAATTCTGTGCTGAAAAATTCATTTTTGCTTAAAGTTACAGGAACAGTTTTCGTTTTTCCGTCTTTAATGTAAGTCACTTTTACAACATCATTCGGACGTTTTGTATTAATGTAACCAGAAAGATCAGCAAAAGTAGAAATATTTTGTTCGTCTAATTTTATAATAATATCACCTTTTGTAAGACCAGCTTTTTCGGCACCAGAATTTTTAGAAACTTTATTAATATAAAAACCTTGAGTTTCAGTAATTCCTAATTCTTTAGAAGCTGTACTGTTTAATTCGCCGCCTTCAACGCCCAGAATTCCTCTTTGCACATTTCCATACTCCATAATATCCTCAATAATTTTTCGGGCAATATTAGAAGGAACAGCAAACGAATAGCCTACATAAGATCCTGTCATAGACGAAATCATAGTATTAATACCAATCAATTCACCTCTTGTATTAACCAATGCTCCTCCGCTGTTTCCAGGATTTACAGCCGCATCAGTTTGAATAAATGACTGAATACCGCTTTGATCTAAATTTCTGGCTTTCGCCGAAACAATTCCGGCCGTTACCGTAGAAGTCAAATTATAAGGATTTCCAACTGCTAAAACCCATTCGCCGATTTTTACAGAATCTGAATTGGCAAAAGCAGTATAAGGTAATTTTTCGTCGGCATTAATTTTTAATAATGCGATGTCCATTTTAGAATCGGTACCCACTAATTTTGCCTTGTATGATTTTTTGTTGTTCAGTGTAATTTCAATTTCTGTCGCATCTTTAATTACGTGATTGTTTGTCACAATGTAACCATCTTCAGAAATAATAACACCAGATCCGGTTCCTACTTGTTCTTGCTGTTGTTGTCCGCCGTATCCGTAGAAAAATTCCATCATAGGATTACTAACCGTTCTTCTCGAAACATTTTTTACGTGAACAACAGTGTGAATTGTTTTGTCTGCAGCTTCGGTAAAATCAACTGCTTCTCCTGGCATTCCTACAGCTCGTCCGTATGAATTAGGAGCAAGAGTAACAACAGAATTTCCTTTTCCAAAATAAGAATTACTGCCGTCAAACAATAACTTGTAAGCACCAAGTGTAGTAGCGCCACTTAGTAGTGAAACTAAAAATAAGGTTGAAAATCTTTTCATATTAAATTTATGTTTTTGAGTTATTTTTGGTATGTGTTTTTAACATTTTATAACGTAAAATTATACCAAAAAATTATTTTGTAAAATGGTTTAACGCTCTTTAACAATGATTAACATTTCATTAATTAATAGTTCGTACTTTTGTACTTCTAACAACTAAAAAATGCAAATAGAATTTTATAAATATCAAGGAACAGGGAACGATTTTGTCATGATCGACAACCGTTCAAATTTCTTTCCAAAAGACGATGTAAAACTTATTGAACGCCTGTGTGACAGACGTTTTGGAATTGGTGCCGATGGACTTATTTTATTAGAAAATGATTCTGAAACTGACTTTAGAATGGTTTACTATAACTCTGACGGAAACCAAAGTTCGATGTGCGGAAACGGCGGACGCTGTTTAGTGGCTTTTGCAAATAATTTGGGAGTTATTGATGACAAAACGACTTTTATAGCAACCGATGGTTTGCATCACGCATCTGTAGGAGATGATGCAATCGTTTCACTTCAAATGATTGATGTTGATGAAGTACAAAAAAAGGATTCTTATACTTTTTTAAATACAGGTTCACCACATCATGTTCAGATTGTAGACGATCTAGAACATTATAATGTAAAAGAAAATGGAGCAGCTATTCGTTACGGCGAATTATACGGACAAAAAGGCAGTAATGTTAATTTCGTAAAAAAAGTTGATGACAGTACTTTTTCTCTCAGAACTTATGAAAGAGGCGTTGAAGATGAAACTTTAGCCTGCGGAACGGGAGCAACAGCAGTTGCTATCGCTATGAATGCCATTGGAGAAACAGATAAAACATCTATTAACTTAAATGTTGAAGGCGGAAAACTAGTTGTTTCTTTTGATAAATCTGGAGATCATTTTACAAATGTTTTCTTAACCGGACCTGCAAAATTTGTTTTTAAAGGAACAATTGAAATCTAATAAACAAATTCCAATTTTTTAAGTTCCAGATTCCAATAATAAGAATCTAAAATCAACAATCTAAAATTAAATGATAACACTCAAAGGCGATACAATTTATCTTCGTGCACTTGAACCGGAAGATCTGGAATTTGTGTACAAAATGGAAAATGATCAAAGCATTTGGGAAGTCAGCAATACGAATACTCCATACAGTCGTTATTTAATTCGTAAGTATCTTGAAAATGCACAGCAGGATATTTATGAAGCAAAACAATTGCGTCTTGCGATTTGTCAGGATGAAGATTTTCCGGCTGTAGGATTAATTGATTTATTTGAATTTGATCCCAAAAATAATAGGGCCGGTATTGGAATTGTTATTCAAAAAAAAGAAAACAGAGGACAAAATATTGGTTCTGAGGCATTAGAGCTTTTAATAAAATACTCCTTTTTTAATTTAAATCTGCATCAGATTTATGCAAATATTAGTACAAATAATGAAGCAAGTATAGCTCTTTTTACTAAATTTGGTTTTGAGAAAATAGGAATTAAAAAAGACTGGATTTTGCTAAATAACCAATATCACGATGAAGCAATTTTTCAGTTAATCAATACAAACAATTTAAACCAATAAATAGCTTTGAAACTAAAAAAAATAATCACACTAACTGCTGTAGCCGTAATTTCTGTTTTACTGATTTACGGTTTTATTTTAATCAGCCGAATTTTCAGTTCTAATACTAAATTTGAAGAAAAAGAAGTTTACGTGCATGTTCCAACTGGTGCAAATTATGCAGATGTAAAGAAAATATTAGCACCTTATATTAAGAATTTTGACAATTTTGAATTGGTTGCCAGCAAAAGAAGTTATCCTGAAAATGTAAAATCAGGACGTTTCCTTCTTAAAAAAGACATGAATAATATTGACTTAGTTCGTGCTATGCGTTCTAATGTTCCGGTAAAGTTAGCTTTTAACAATCAGGAACGTTTAGAAAATTTTGCAGGAAGAGTAGGGTCAGAAATTGAAGCCGATAGTACATCTTTATTAAAAGCTTTTAGAGATCCTGAATTTTTGTCTCAAAACGGATTCAATGAAGAGAATGTTTTTGCAATGTTTATTCCTAATACATATGAAGTATACTGGAATACATCAGCAGAAAAATTCCGTGATAAAATGATTAAAGAATATCACAATTTTTGGACTCCAGAAAGAATTGAACAAGCTAAAAAACAAGGGTTAACTCCGGTTCAGGTTTCAATTTTAGCGTCTATCGTACACAAAGAATCAGTAAAAAAAGACGAAAGACCAAGAATTGCGGGTGTTTACTTAAATCGTCTTCGTCTTGATATGCCGTTACAGGCAGATCCAACTGTGATTTATGCTTTAAAACTTAGAGATAACAATTTTGATCAGGTTATAAAAAGAGTTTTTTATAATGATTTGGTTATGAAGTCTCCTTACAATACTTATATTAATATTGGACTTCCTCCGGGACCAATTGCAATGGCCGATATTACAGCACTTGAAGCAGTTTTAAACCCAGAGAAAAACGATTATATCTACTTCTGTGCAAGTGTTGATCGATTTGGTTATCACGAATTTGCGTCTAATTATGCAGATCATACCAAAAATGCAAAAAGATATTCTGACTGGATTGCCAGCCAGGGTGTAACAAGATAATATCTCTTTTTGATTAAAAAGATTATCAAACCGAAGTTTTATAAGCTTCGGTTTTTTTATCGAATGAAAGGAGCAAATATCTCGATTTCAAAATAATTTCAAAATATAGAATCAGCCCGATTTTAATTTATTAATAAAAAGAAGACACTCGTTTTAAGTTTATTTTTCACAAAATTTTCCAAATTTTCATGAATTCAAATTTAAACTTTAGTCTAAAATCGTCTTTTTCTGTAAGTATTATTTTATTATTTTAACATATTTGGTAAAAAAATGATAAAAATGGCATTTTTAGGAATTATTTTTTTGCTGTTTTTTGTCAAAATTCATCTTAAAAGAATTTCCCCGAATACTGCATGACCAAAGGGGTTAAGCAGAATTTTAGAATTTTTAAAAATGCTTAAGTGCTTGATTTATAGAGTTTTTTTATATTCCTTATCTTTGCACGGTAGAAATTTCAAGAGGGTGACAGCGTTTTGAAGAAAAACAATTTATGATAAAGAAGTGGTATTTTTATGCGAGTTTGATCGTAATTATTACATTTTTAAGTTTGGGTTTTAAACCCTTTAGTGTCGAAACCAAACCGTGGTTTCTAACAGAAAAAACAGATGGATCAGAATATATCTTCCCATCTTTAGAAAAGGATGAATATCCTAAAGTAAATCTAAACGTCCCATACACCGGAAATCATCTTATCGGTTTTAAAGAAGCAGTCGCTTTTAAAGAATCTCAGGGAAAATACCGATTGGTAAACTCACTGGGTTACATGGGAAAATATCAATTTGGTTCAAAAGCCTTACGCGCTATCGGCATCAAGAATGACGATGACTTTTTAAAAGATCCTGCATTACAGGAAAAAGCTTTTGTTGCATTATTATCTAAAAACAAATGGATTTTGCGCAATGAAATTAGAAAGTACGAAGGTAAAGTGATTAATGGTGTTGAAATTACCGAATCTGGAATTTTGGCAGCAGCACATTTAGGAGGCGCGGGATCTGTTAAAAACTTTTTTAAACATGGTGGAAACAGGCATTTTAGAGATGCTTTTGGAACGTCTTTAAAAAGTTATTTAAGAGACTTTGCAGGTTATGACCTCTCTTTTATTGAAGCAGACAACAATGCTACAATAAATAACTAAAAAAAATCCCGAATTTAATTCGGGATTTTTTTTGATCTATTTTAATCGATTAGTATTTCTAAAATCTGAATTGCCGCTTCGCTGATTTTAGTTCCGGGACCAAAAATTGCCGCCGCGCCTGCATCAAATAAAAATTGATAATCCTGTGCTGGAATTACACCGCCCACAATTACCATAATATCGTCACGTCCATGTTTTTTTAGTTCCTCAATAACCTGTGGCACCAGTGTTTTGTGACCCGCGGCAAGAGATGAAACGCCTAAAATATGAACATCATTTTCTACAGCTTGTTTTGCTGCTTCTGCCGGAGTTTGAAATAACGGACCTATATCAACATCAAATCCTACATCGGCATAACCGGTTGCAACTACTTTTGCGCCTCGGTCGTGGCCGTCTTGTCCCATTTTGGCAATCATAATTCTTGGGCGTCGGCCTTCTTGTTTTGCAAAGACATCAGCTAATTGTTTTGCCTTTTCAAAATTTTCGTCATTTTTTATTGCTGCACTATACACACCGCTAAATGATTTAATCTGCGCTTTAAACCTTCCAAAAATACTTTCAAGAGCTAAACTTATTTCGCCTAAAGTTGCTCTGTTTCGGGCAGCTTCAATGGCAATTTCTAATAAGTTTCCTTCTCCGGTTTTAGCACAATGAATTAATTTTTCCAGTGATTGTTTTACTTTTTCAGTATCTCTTTTTGTTTTAATATCTTCAAGTCGTTCTATTTGCTGTTTACGAACCATTTGGTTGTCAACATCTAAAATATGTAACGGATCTTCCTTTTCTAATCTAAATTTATTAACCCCAACAATAATATCCTGACCGCTGTCGATTCTGGCTTGTTTTCTGGCAGCCGCTTCTTCAATTCGAAGTTTAGGAATTCCCGCTTCGATTGCTTTTGTCATACCTCCCAGTTCTTCAACTTCTTCAATTAATTTCCAGGTACTTTCTAGAATTTCATTTGTCAGTGATTCAACATAATAACTGCCGCCCCACGGATCTACAGTTTTAGTAATTTTAGTTTCTTCCTGTAAATATATTTGAGTATTTCTGGCAATTCTGGCAGAAAAGTCAGTTGGCAGAGCAATTGCTTCGTCAAGAGCATTTGTATGTAAAGACTGTGTGCCTCCAAACGCCGCAGCTGCTGCTTCGATACAAGTTCTGGCAACGTTATTAAACGGATCTTGTTCTGTTAAACTCCAGCCACTGGTTTGGCAGTGTGTTCTTAAAGCTAATGATTTATCACTTTTTGGATTAAACTGCTGAATTAATTTTGCCCAAATCATACGGCCAGCTCTCATTTTAGCAATTTCCATAAAATGATTCATTCCAATTGCCCAAAAGAAAGACAATCTTGGAGCAAATTCATCAATTGTCATTCCTGTCGATAATCCGGTTCGAATATATTCTAAACCATCCGCTAAAGTATAGGCTAGTTCAATATCTGCCGTTGCTCCGGCTTCCTGCATGTGATATCCTGAAATAGAGATCGAATTGAATTTTGGCATTTTTTTGCTTGTAAATTCAAAAATATCAGCGATAATTTTCATTGATGGAGCAGGCGGGTAGATGTACGTATTACGCACCATGAATTCCTTCAGAATATCATTTTGAATAGTTCCCGAAAGTTTATTGAGTTCAACTCCTTGTTCTTCTGCAGCAACAATATAAAATGCCATGATAGGCAAAACCGCGCCATTCATGGTCATTGAAACCGACATTTCATCTAATGGAATCTGGTCGAATAGAACCTTCATATCTTCAACAGAATCTATAGCTACGCCAGCTTTTCCAACATCGCCAACTACACGTTCGTGATCTGAATCGTAACCGCGGTGTGTTGGTAAATCAAATGCTATAGAAAGTCCTTTTTGACCTGCCGCGAGATTTCTTCTATAAAAAGCATTACTTTCTTCTGCGGTCGAAAATCCGGCATACTGGCGAATTGTCCACGGACGACGAACATACATCGTGGCGTAAGGTCCTCGTAAATTAGGCGTAAATCCGGCTCCAAAATCAAGAAACTCTAGATCTTCTATATCTTTTTCAGTATAGTTTTTTTTGAGCTCAATTCCTTCAGCAGTAGTAAAGTTATGAGAAGCAGAATTAATATCTGGCTTTTCATTTTTTACTTCTAACTTAATATGTTTAAGGTCTTTTCTTATCATAGACACTTTTTTCTTTTATTTGAATATTAATTACGTTGAAAATTATTCTTGTTCCAGTCTTTCTTGTTCCAGTTTTTCGGCTAATCTTTTTTCTATAATGGGCGTAATTAATGTTTTTCTTGGTTTGATTTTTACAAAAGGAAACAATTCTAAATCATGTTTCATTTTGTCTTCCTTATTAGGATATTTATTGGTTCCCAAAAGAATTTCTTTTTTAGAATCGAATAATTCCTGTTCCTTATTAGCACTTTCCTGAATTTTCTTTTTAATTGTTCCGTCATTCAAGAGTTTAAGAAAACCTCCGTTAGCTTCAATATCTTTGAATAATGCTAAACTTTTTTCGGCTAATTGAATAGTTAAACTTTCAATATAATAACTTCCATCGGCAGGATTGTCGACTTTGTCAAAATAGCTTTCATGTTTTAAAATTAAAAGCTGATTTCGGGCAATTCGGTCACCAAATTCGTTGTCTTTATGATATAATGAATCATACGGTAAATTAGCAACGGCATTCGCTCCGCCTAAAACAGCCGACATACATTCGGTTGTGGTGCGAAGTATATTAACATTGTAATCGTAAATCGTTTTATTGCGTTTAGTTGGTGTAACCAGAAAATGACAGTCTAAGTCAGGATTATACTCGGTTGCAATTAATTTGAAAAGCATTCGTAAAGCACGTAATTTGGCAATTTCAAAAAAGTAATTTGTTCCCACAGATATTTCAAAAACGAAAGGTTTTCTATAATCAGGAAAACGATTTAAGTATTCATTAACATGCGCTAAACTGTAAGCAATTTGCTGGGTAATATTGGCTCCTGAATTTTGATATAAACCAGAATCAATACTTAATAGAGAAAGATTGGCAACTTGTTTTGAAATTTTTTCAAGTGTTTCAAAATTATTTTTGTCTGATGTTGTAAACCAGTTTCCTTCTCTGGCAATATGACCAATTGGATCTAAATTACAGTAAAAAATCGCCTTTTTTTGAATAGATATTGCGTCCAGTTTTTTTACGAAATCGATTGAGAGAAAACTCAAATGAAAATAAACAGATCTGTTTTCTAAAGGAAGATTTTCTAATAATTTCTGTACATCGATATTTTCGTTTTGTATTGTAAAACGTAAACTTTCTGCACCTCTTTCAATTGTATTGATTGCTCTTTTTATCGATTTATCGATGTCATGAACAAAAATGTTTTGACAGATTTTAAATTCTGAAGCCTGAGTTTTTACAAATGCACTTTTGGTAAATTCATCACTGTGATAAAAAGGTTTTACCTGAATATCTTCAGGAGAATTCCAAATTACGGTTTGGTTATAATCGGCTCCATCTAATTCAAACTGAATTTTTTGTTTCCATTGTTTGGATGAAATCGGGTTAAAATCTTCGAATAGGTTTGCAGCCATTTGGTTTTTTTCTGAATTATTCTTTTTCTTGAATAGTGTCTCCTTCAAAATGAATGATGTAAATATCTTCGCTGTCTTTTTTCATAAAATACTTTTCGCGAGCATATTTTTCTATCTGTTCAGGATTTTTAAGTTGTTTGATCTGTTCCTGATCTTTTTTTATTTCGTCCTGATAGTATTTTTTATTGTCTTTCAGTTCATTAATCTGTCCGTCTAAAAAACGATGATCAAAATAGGAGTAATTGTCTAAAAATAACATCCAGATAACAAAAAACAAAAGTACCCAGACATATTTATTGCCCAGGAGTTTAAACCATTTTTTGTCTTTGTACGGATTCTTGAATTTCATATAAGATTGTTTCTTTTGTATATGATTGGTTTTTTAGACATTATAGAAAGCAATCCCGAAAATTATCGGGAAGCTTGTATTTTTATGGTTTAAATTTACGACAAAAATTATAAAATTCTCTGATTAATTACAGCCCGGACAACGTCTATAGCTACCGTATTGTATTTGTCATTTGGAATAATAATGTCGGCAAAAGCTTTAGTTGGCTCGATAAATTGCTCATGCATAGGTTTTAAGGTAGTCTGGTAACGGTTTAAAACCTCGTCAATATCACGTCCGCGTTCTGAAATATCTCTTTTTAAACGACGAATTAATCTTTCGTCAGAATCAGCGTGAACATATACTTTAATGTCAAAAAGCTCTCTTAATTCAGGATTTGTTAAAATTAAAATTCCTTCCACAATCATAACTTTTCTTGGATGTGTAGAAATCGTATCATCGGTTCTGTTATGCTGAATGAACGAATAAACCGGCTGGTCGATAGTTTTCCCAGCTTTTAATGCTTTTAGATGTCTTACCAGTAATTCAAAATCGATCGCACGCGGATGGTCAAAATTGATTAATGCTCTCTCGTCAAAAGACAAGTTATGGTTTTCTTTATAATATGAATCCTGAGAAATTACGCCAACTTCTGTGTCTGGTAATTCATTCATGATTTGGTGTACAACTGTTGTTTTTCCGCTTCCTGTTCCTCCTGCAATTCCAATAATGAGCATAAATTTGATATTATATATTTGTTGGGCAAAAATAATAATTTAACTGATTTGCTAAACATATTATTTGTTTTAAACCATATAAGTAACAGAAGTAAAATTAAGCAATAAAATGTTTAAATATTTTTTTACTTCATTGAACTTATATCACTTATATGGTGAAAATTCAAAAAAAATCCCGAAAGTAAACCTTCGGGATTTCGTGCAATCAGTATAGTTTTAAAAAATATTCTGAATTTAGTAAGCACTTGTAATTATTTATTCTTTTTTGCTTTAATCATCATTTCAAGCTGATCCCATAATTCTTCCGGAATAGCTTCTAATAAATTGAATTGTCCTGCACCTTTCAGCCATTCACCACCGTCAATTGTTATAACGTCTCCGTTTACATATGCAGAGAAATCAGAAACTAAATAAGCCGCTAAATTGGCTAATTCCTGATGATCTCCAACTCGTTTTAATGGCACTTTTTTTGCCATATCAAACTTTTCAGAAAGATCTCCTGGCAATAATCTGTCCCATGCACCTTTTGTTGGGAATGGTCCCGGAGCAATTGCATTAGAACGGATTCCGTATTTTGCCCATTCTACAGCTAAACTTCTTGTCATGGCTAAAACTCCTGCTTTTGCTGTTGCACTTGGTACTACATAAGCAGATCCTGTCCATGCATAAGTTGTTACAATATTTAAAATCGTTGCCGATGTTTGTTTTGTGTCAATCCAATGTTTTCCAAAAGCCAGCGTACAGTTTTTAGAACCTTTAAGTACAATATCGATCACAGTATCAAATGCATTTGCAGACAAACGTTCGGTTGGCGAAATAAAATTTCCTGCCGCGTTATTTAAAAGAACATCTACTTTGCCAAAAACTTTTAAAGTTTCCTGCAGCATGTTTTCTACTTCTTCGTAATGACGAACATCACATTGAAGCGGTAAACATTTTCCACCAGTTTCATTTTCGAGTTCAGAGGCCGTAGTTTTCAGCTTTTCTAAATCTCTTGAAGTAATAGCAACCTGAGCGCCTAATTCTAAAAAATATTTAGTCATTGCTTTGCCTAAACCGCTTCCGCCGCCAGTAACTACAATAACTTTTCCTTTTAAAGCGTCGTCTCGTAACATTTTATCTGTGTAACTCATACTTTTCTTTTTTTACAATATTAGTTAAAATAATAGGATGCACGCATAACATTGTTATAAAATTTTAATAAACTTTATATTTGGCTTAGTTTTTTTGCAGCGGATTCTAGTGTGAAATTATCCTTTGCAAAGCAAAAACGAATTAATTTCTGGTCTTTGTGATCTGAATAAAAAGTAGAGATTGGAATTGCCGCAACGCCATGATCTATAATTAAATTTTTGCAGAAAGTCACATCGTCTTCGTTTGAAATATTAGCATAAGAAGCCACTTGAAAATAAGTTCCTTCACATGGTTTTAATTCGAAACGGCTGTTTTGAAGCAGTTTTTGAAAATAATCTCGTTTTTCCTGATAGAATTTTCCAAGTAAATTGACATCAACAACATCAAGATATTCGTTGATGGCAAACTGAGAAATACTGTTTACACTGAAAACCAAAAACTGATGCACTTTTTTAATTTCTTTCATTAAATGCTCGGGTGCGATTGTGTAGCCAATTTTCCAACCTGTGATATGAAATGATTTTCCAAAAGAAGAAACCATTACGCAACGGTCTAAAAGAAAATCTTTGGTATGTGCCGAAATATGTTTTTCTTCAAAAGTAATATATTCGTAAACTTCATCGGACAAAATGATGATGTCGGGATATTTTTCAAGAAGATTTTTTAACTTAATAAAATCATTTTCAGTTAAAATTTTTCCCGTCGGATTATGCGGATTATTGATGATCATCATTCTGGTTTTGGCAGAACATGCTTTTTCAATTCGTTCCCAATTTGGTGTATAATCGTCGTTTAAGGCAACTCGAACAGGTTTTGCTTTACAAAGTAAAACGGGAGATTCATAAGAATCATAACTCGGATCGAGAATAATTACTTCATCATTATCTTTTACTAAAGCCAAAATCGTAGTAAAAATTCCCTGCGTTGCGCCGGCAGTCACCAAGAGTTCTGTCTCTGGATTTATTGTTCTGTTGTAAGAACTCAGAGTTAACTTCGCAATTTTGTTCATCAACGGAGGATAACCTGCCATTGGCGTATATTGGTGAACATTTTCTTTTGCTAATTGTGCTACGATATCTGTAAGTCTTTCATCAACAGGAAAATTTGGAAATCCCTGCGAAAGATTTATCGCATTATATTCGGATGCCATTTTTGACATGACCGTGAAAATGCTTGTGGTTACGTTAGGGAGTTTACTCATGATAAAGTTTGATTTTGAAAAGTTGCTAGAAGAAGTAAAACTTTAATCGAAATGATTATATGAATTGTCCATCGGTATTGATAAGTGAAAAAGTACTCTAACAAGTTTGTTATTATGGGTTCCGGGAATCCATTTAGGAGCTTTTTTTAATACACGAATAGCTTCGTCTCCTGTGCCAAAACCAATGTCCTTAACTACATTTATTGTACTCAATTTACCGTCTTTTTCTACTATGAAATTTACTTCTACTACTCCTTTTACTGGAATTTCTTCTTCGTAATATTTATAATTATATCGAATGTATTTCTGAAACCGTTCTATTCCTCCTTCGAATTCTGGTTTTACTTGTACGGAATCAATAGCATAGATTTTTTGAGAATCAATAGATTCTTTTTCCGATGCAATATGATTATTGGAATTGTTATCTCGAGTGACTACAGATTTTGAGTTTTTTGTTTTGGAAACTGTATTATCCAGACTAGTTTTATTGTCGGGAGAGGAAATACATTGTGTAAAACAGATTAAAATAAGAATCAGAATTGATAGTTTTTTCATTAATGATGTTTTTTTACATTCTATGAATAATAAAAATAGTAGGACGCTTGTCAATATCAATTTTCAATTTCTTCCAATCCGAAACTTTTAGGGTTTTGATGAATTCTGTTGGCAAAGTAATATCTGTTGCAATACATAAATGTGTCGACGGATTTAAAATCTGTAAAAGATCTTCTATCAATTTATTGTTTCTGTACGGCGTTTCAATAAATAACTGCGATTGGTTTTTGTCATAAGATAATTTCTCAAAATGACGAATCGCAGATTTTTTCTCGTCTTTATCAATTGGTAAATAACCATTAAAAGTAAAGCTTTGTCCGTTCATTCCAGAAGCCATCATAGCCAATAGAATAGAAGAAGGGCCGACCAAAGGCACAACCTGAATTCCTTTTTCATGAGCCAGTTTTACAATTACAGCGCCGGGATCTGCAACACCCGGACAGCCGGCCTCGCTCATTAAACCCATGTTTTTTCCTTCTAATAAAGGTTTTATAAAGTCTAAATGTTCGCTTGTTTCGGTTCTTTTATTTAAAGTAAAAAGAACTAATTCTGATTGTTTTTTCTCGGGATAAACCGCTTTTATAGATTTTCTTGCCGTTTTGTCGTTTTCAACAATATAATGGTCAATAACTTCTATGGTTCTTCTTACGGTTTGCGGTAAAACATCCATTGGATCGCTTTCACCCATTGTAGTTGGAATTAAATATAATTTTCCTAGAAGTTTCATGTGTATTTGTTTAAAATTAAAAAATTCAATTATCTCTGTTTTAGAAACAATTGAATTGAATTAGGAGTGTTTTTTTAGAAGCTGATCAGCGATTAGATCAGTTACTTCATCCAGCATTTGGTAAACATTGTCAAAACCGTTTACTGCGCCGTAATATGGATCTGGAACATCAACATTTTCGTCTGGAAATAATTCATTCAGAATCATTTTTACTTTGTTTTTATGTTCCGGAGTTTTTGCTAAATGAACGACATCTCTAAAATTTGAGCCGTCCATTACATATATATAATCGAATTCGTCGAAATCTGCAGGTTTAATTTGTCTGCCTTTTTGCGCGCTGATATTGATTCCGTTTTTTCGGGCAACATCAATAGAGCGTTTGTCGGGACAATGACCAACATGCCAGGAACCAGTTCCGGCAGAATCAACAATAAATTTATCTGCGGGTAATTTTGATGCTAAAATTCCTTCTGCTAAAGGAGATCTGCAAATATTCCCCAAACAAACCATTAAAACTTTTACGGGCATGATTCGCGTTTACAGCGTTAGTTTTTTGTTGATATCTTCGACAAATTTTTTGAATTGTTTGTCTGTAGAAACTAGGTTGTCGACAGTTTTACAAGCGTGTAATACCGTTGCGTGATCGCGGTCTCCAATTTGTGAACCAATGTTTGCTAAAGATGCTTTAGTAAATTTCTTTGCAAAAAACATCGCCAGCTGTCTTGCCTGAACTACGTGTCTTTTTCTGGTTTTAGATTGAAGTGTTTCAATATCCAATTGGAAATAATCTGAAACAATTTTCTGAATATAATCGATAGAGATTTCTCTCTTTACGTTTTTAACAAATTTCTCAACTACACTTTTTGCCAGTTCAATCGTAACCTCTTTTTTGTTGAAAGAAGACTGAGCAATTAACGAAATAATAGCACCTTCTAATTCTCTTACGTTAGATTTAATATTACGTGCAACATACTCCAGAATATCTTCCGGCATATCTACACCATCGCGATATAGAATGTTTTTTAAGATTGAGATTCGCGTTTCGTAATCAGGCTGGTGTAATTCTGCAGATAATCCCCATTTAAAACGAGATAATAAACGCTGCTCAATATCCTGCATGTCTACAGGAGCTTTATCAGAAGTTAAAATTACCTGTTTTCCGTTTTGGTGTAAATAGTTGAAAATGTGGAAAAATACATCCTGAGTTCCTGATTTTCCAGATAAAAACTGAACATCATCAATAATCAAAACATCGATTAACTGATAAAAGTGAATAAAATCATTACGATTATTCTTTTTAACAGAATCGATATATTGTTGTGTGAAAATTTCGGCAGAAATGTATAAAACCGTTTTTTCAGGATATTTATCTTTTACTTCAACACCAATAGCGTGTGCTAAGTGTGTTTTTCCTAAACCAACTCCTCCAAAAATCAATAACGGATTAAATGAAGTTCCTCCTGGTTTGTTAGCAACTGCCATACCTGCAGAACGCGCCAAACGATTTGAATCTCCTTCAAGGAAGTTATCAAAACTGTAATTAGGATTTAACTGAGACTCAATTTTTAAGTTTCTAATTCCGGGAATTACAAACGGATTTTTAAGTTCAGGATTTAGGTTTTTAAACGGAGCATCAACCTCTTGAGGTTTCATTGGCACTCTGTTGGAACTTGGCAGCTGCTCGGTAAACGGCTGTTTATTTCCATAAGTGTTCTCCATTTTAATTTTATAGAGTAACTTTGCGTTTTTTCCCAGTTCTTTGGTAAGCGCAACTTTTAGTAATTTTACGTAATGCTCTTCGAGCCATTCGTAGAAAAATTTACTTGGTACTTGAATGTATAACGCGTTATCGGTTAGCTCAACTGATTTGATTGGTTCAAACCAAGTTTTGTATGCTTGATCTTGAATATTGTCCTTTATAAAAGACAAACAGTTTTCCCATACCGATTGAGCAGTTTTAGTCATAGATTCAAATAAATTTTTATATTATTAATAAAGATTCTCCTGTAAAAAAAGGAGCGATTTTATTCCTTATTTCGGGATAACAAATATGTGAACAAATTTCTGTATAAAAAAATATTTTGGTATCTAATTTTATAAAAAAATGTTGTAAGAGGGCTTGAATAATTTAAAATTTTTTAATACATTAATAATGAAAAATCACCAGACGCAAGTGCGTGTTCGTTACTCCGAAACTGACCAAATGGGAGTCGTTTATCACGGAAATTATGTACCTTATTTTGAGATTGGACGCGTGGAATGGCTTAGAAATAAAGGGATTTCGTATAAAAGCATGGAAGAAAGCGGTATTGGACTTCCTATTGTTTCCATGCAGATCAATTATAAAAAATCAGCTCGTTATGATGAGCTTTTAACGATTCATACTACATTCAAAAGTCAGTCATCTGTTAAGATTGAATTTGACTGCGAAATTTATAACGAGGCAAATGAGTTATTAACAACTGCAGTGTTTATTTTAGTATTTATTTCGTTAAAAACAGGCCGCCCAACTGCGCCTCCAGATTATATTTTAGAATTATTTAAAACCCTAACATAAACTGTTAAATTAAGGATCAAATTTATACTAATTTATATAATTTTAACGTCGATTTCAAACATTAAATCAAAAATGTCGAATATAGATTCGGCATTTTTTTTTCGCGTTTTGGTGATTATTTTGCCAATTGGAAGACCGGAATTCTCATCTATTTCCATTTCCTGAGACGTAATTTCTAACTTCTTTTCTTTAATAACACGCATTACTTTATTCATGTTTTTATAATCGAAAGAAATTAAAAAATGTACATCAATGGTTTTTTCAACAATTTCACAAACTTCTAATGTCATTTGTGCCGTTGTTCTGTAAGCAGCGATTAAACCGCCTACGCCCAGTTTTGTACCTCCAAAAATACGAACCACAACTATAAGAACGTTAGTTAATCCGAAAGATTGTATCTGACCGTAAATTGGTGCTCCGGCCGTGTTGCTTGGCTCTCCATCGTCGTTAGCACGATAAGAAATTTTGGGCGCTGTGCCCAGCTGGTAAGCATAGCAATAATGTACAGCATGCGGATGAAGTTTTCTTAAATCGTCGATTATAGGTTTTACTTCATCTTCATTTTCTATAGGAAAGGCATATCCAAAGAATTTGCTTCCTTTTTCTTTAAAAAGGACTTCTTCAGACTCGCCGGCAATAGTTTTATATATATCGTTATATTCCAAAATAAAAATTCTAGATTGTGTTTTATTTTTTTGCCGCAGATTAAAAAGATTTACATAGATTTTATCGTAGAAGAAAAGAAATTCTTTTAATCTTTTTAATCTGTGGCTAAATATATATTATAGTAAGTTTTTAGAAAATAAATCTACGACATCTTCCTGTCCAACTTGAAGATTCCAAACCTGAATTCCTAAATTGGCGGCACTGTCTGTGTTTTCCTTTTTATCATCAACAAACAAAGTATTCTGCGGAACCAGATTATGTTTGTCAAGTAAGAACTGATAGATTTTTGGATCTGGTTTTCTTAATCCCATATCAAACGAGAAATACACTTTTTCAAAACAATTGTAAAAATCAGTATAAAAAGAAATTCCGCTTGTTTTTTCAAAAGTAGCAATATGAATAGAATCAGTATTGCTTAATAAAAACAATCTGTATTTTTTTGAAAGCTCTTTTAGAAATTCAAGTCTGTAAGCCGGAAAATCAGCCAGAACAGCATTCCACGCTTGCAGAATTTCTTCCAGACTGGCATTAGGAAGTTGTTTTTGAAAACCGTCTAAAAAATCATCATACGAAATATCTCCTGTTTCAAACAACAAATTCAAACGATCACATTCAGAATTCCATTCTGTCATTCCTAATTTCTGCAATCCCGAAATAGTTCCTTGTTTATTTAAATTGATGAAAATATCGCCAAAGTCAAAAATTATCGTATCAATCATCGTTTCTTACGTATATTAATTCGTCGTTTTGAATAAAAGTTTTAACTGCGTTTTTCTTTTGAATTTCTGGTGCTTTTGTACCGTTTTTAAAAACGTTTTTTCCAATAAAAATTCTGGCTTCGTCCCAAATGTTTTGATCTATAAAAGACTGAAGCGTTTTTTTTCCGCCTTCTATAATTACAGATTGAATTTGATGTTTGTATAAAACCGATAAAATATTCTGAATTATATTTTCATCAAAATCAATTTTTTCAAAAATCGTGTTTTCGGTCGAAATATTGTTTTCAGACTTTGTTAAAATAATCGTTTTTATGCTGTCGTCAAACACAAAACTGTCTTTTGAAATTCGGTTATTCTGATCTAAAATCACTCTTACCGGATTGTTTCCAGACCAGTCTCTCGTGTTTAGTTTCGGATTATCGTCAATCACAGTTTGAGTTCCTGTTAAAATGGCTTGTTCTTCACTTCGCCATTTGTGAACCAATTGTCTCGAATATTGATTGGTAATCCAAACAGGTTTTCTTTCCTGGTCAATTTCTTTTTCAGGTGCTAAAAATCCATCCTGGCTTTCGGCCCATTTCAATATTATATAAGGTCTTTTCTTTTGGTGAAAAGTAAAAAAACGTTTGTTGAGTTCGTTACATTCATCTTCTAAAATGCCTACAGTTACATTTACTCCGGCTTCGAGAAGTTTTTTAATTCCGTTTCCGGCCACTTTTTCATTTGGATCTACAGTTCCTACAACGACATTCGGAATTTTGTTTGCAATAATTAAATCACAGCAAGGCGGTGTTTTTCCAAAATGCGAGCAAGGTTCAAGGCTTACATAGATAGTAGCTTTTTTTAACAGCGATTTGTCTTTTACAGATTGTACTGCATTGACTTCGGCATGCGGTCTGCCGGCTTTTTTATGCCAGCCTTCGCCAATAATCTTATCTTCATAAACAATTACACTTCCTACCATTGGGTTTGGATAAGTAGTTCCAAAACCGTTTCTGGCAAGTTCTATGCAGCGTTTAATATATTTCTCATGTATTTTCACTTTGCAAAAGTAACTTATTTTTGAATTTTGTGTCTAATGTTACATGTATTGTTGTGAAACATTACAAATTGTTATGAAACTATCAAAAAAGTATTTTTATTTTTGTAAGGGTATAGGTGAATAGAAAATGAAAAACTGGAATATCAGAAAAATTAAAAAAGAAGACAATCAGGCAGTTGCTAAATTAATACGATCTGTTTTTGATGAATTGGAAATTCCAAAAACAGGAACAGCTTATGAAGATCCTTATTTAGATTTAATGTTTGAAGAATATAATAAACCAAAATCAGTTTATTTTGTTGTCGAAAGTGAAGGTGAAATTTTAGGCTGTGCAGGAATCGCTCCGTTGGAAAACGGAGATCCTGAAATATGCGAATTGCAAAAGATGTATTTTCTGCCAGAAGTTCGCGGGTTAGGCATTGGAACTAATATGATGGAACTGTGTTTAGAAAATGCGAGAAGTTTTGGTTTTAAAAAATGTTATATTGAAACAATGCCGTTTATGCATGCGGCTCAAAAATTATATAAAAAATCCGGATTTGAATATTTAGATGCGCCAATGGGAAACACCGGACATTGTTCTTGTCCAGTTTGGATGCTGAAAAAATTATAAGCCTATGAAAAAGAATATTTTTGCCATTATTTTAATTTCAATTTTATTCTCCTGCAAGGATAATAAAGAAACTAAAGCTGTAAATAATACCGTAATTGTTAAAGATACAGTTGTTGAAACTGCAGAAAATGAAGTTGTAGTAGAGGAAGAAGAATTCAAAAAAGATTTTGCTATTCTGCTGCCCCGCACTTACAGAACATATAATGATGTAAATGAAGCGGCTTCACTAAATGAAAAGTGGCTTGAATTGTATGAAGAAAACGGACAATATTATTTAGGGAAAGCGAAATTTAAAATCGAAAACGGCTATGATGAATGCGTAGGAGATTCTACAAAATCTATTTCTCCGGAAAATAAAGCTTTAATTTTTATTGAGAATCCAGAATTAAAAACAGGAAAAATAAAGTCTTTAAAAATCGATAAAAATAAAATCTGGCCTGGCGAAAAACATAGTTTTACTTTTAACAGCCAGACTTATACATTACGCGGCGAAGGAAAAGTGCTTTCTGAAGAAAAAGTAAGTACAGACGATGATAAAACTGAAATTTACAAGAAAGTAGAAAATTATAAACTCTACTTAACTGCCGGCAGTACCGAAAAGCTGCTTTTAAAAGAAGCGTCGTTTAACGACACATTTGTTGAACTGCTTTTTGCAGGAGATATTGATGGAGACGGAAAACTGGATTTTATATTTGGTGCAAACAGAGATTATGAAGAAGAAAGAGTAATTTTGTTTCTTTCTTCAAAAGCTGAAAATGGAAACGCAGTAAAAAAAGTTTCAGAAATAGCGGTGCAGTTCGACTGCTGATAAAAAGATTATCTAATACACAGATATAAAATGAAAATCAAACAATATCGTACTCAGTTTATTAAAGAATTATCTTCTTTGTACGATGCGTACGAAGCCGAGAGTTTTTTCTATTTAATTTTAGAAGATAAACACAAACTACGTCAAATAGATTTGGCTTTAAATCACGAATTAGCTTTTTCTGAAGAAGATTTTGTTGTTTGGGATTCATTATTAACACAGCTTAAAAAAGAAGTTCCTATTCAGCATTTATTAGGGAAAACCAGTTTCTACGGGTTAGATTTTGAAGTCAACGAAAATGTTCTGATTCCGAGGCCGGAAACAGAAGAACTTGTTGAGTGGATTATTAGTGAAAATAAAGGAATTGATAAAAAGAGAAAAATAAAGATTCTGGATATTGGTACAGGAAGCGGCTGTATTGCCATTTCATTAGCTAAGAATCTTCCAAATGCAGAAGTTTATGCAATTGATGTTTCTAAAAAAGCTATTGAAACCGCAAAACGAAATGCCATAAGAAACGATGTTGAGGTTACTTTTATGTTTCAGAATATTTTAGAAACAGAGGAACTGAAATGCAAATATGATGTAATTGTTTCAAATCCGCCTTATATACGTAATTTAGAAAAAGAAGAAATCAAAAATAATGTATTGAATTACGAACCGCATTTAGCTCTTTTTGTAGACGATAATGATGCTTTGATTTTTTACCGAAAAATAGCTTCTCTGGCGCATAATAATCTCCTTGAAAACGGACAGTTGTATTTTGAAATTAATCAGTATTTAGGAAAAGAGATGATCGATTTACTAGGTAAAATGGATTTTGTAAACATTGATCTTCGAAAAGATATTTATGACAACGACCGAATGATAAAAGTTAATATTTAGTTTTCAGTCTCAGTATTTAGTATCAGTAAAAAAAATTAAAAAAACTGAGACTGTAAAATTATTCATAACGCAAAGCTTCAATAGGATCAAGCTGTGAAGCTTTTATAGCAGGATATAAACCGGAAACAATGGCGACCATAAAACTGGTTGCAAAAGCAGCAAAAATTGCCATCCACGGAATCACAAAAGCAAAACTCATAGCAGCGGCGAAAGCAAAACCAATCAGAATTCCTAAAACAATTCCAACCAAACCGCCAATTTGTCCAATTAATAAGGTTTCAATAAAAAACTGAACAGAAATTGTCACTTTTGTGGCGCCAAGTGCTTTGCGAACACCAATTTCGCGTGTGCGTTCTGTAACCGAAACAATCATAATATTCATTAAGGCAATCGAAGAGCCCAGAATGGTTATAATAGATATAATCCAGGAAGCCCAGCCTAAATATTGGGTAATGCCTAAAATTCTGTTGATTAAATCGTCGCTTCGGCCAATTCCGAAATTATTATCACGAACCGGACTTAGTTTTCGAACTCTTCGCATAGTACTTGTTGCGTTATCAACAGCTTCGTCTAAAAGCTCTTTTTTAGAAACCATTACACTAATTGTATAATTAATGTTTGGAGCTGTAAATAAAGATCTTGCGACCTGAATAGGAATTAAAACCCGTAAATCCTGACTGTTTCCAAAAGTAGAACCTTTCTCTTTTAAAACGCCGATAACTTTAAAACGAGCACCGCGAATTGAAATTATTTTATCAATTGGGTTAACGTCTTTTAAAAGACCTTTTTCAAAATCAGAACCTACAACGCATGAATAAGTGTTGTTTTCAATATCAAACTGATTAAAAGATCTGCCTAAAGTCGTTTCTAAACCAGAATTAGAAACAAAATGCTCGTCGACACCCAGAATTGTAATTTCAGGATCTGTTTTAGTATCTAAATATTTTACCTCGGCTTTTGAAGTTGCTGTAAAAGAAAGCGAAGTCTCGGTAAAAGGATATTTGTATTTATTTTTAAAAGCTACAGCTTCCGGATAAGAAATAATTGGATTAATAATTTCACGTTCATTACCACCGCGGTTTCGAACCGTATTTTCATATTGGTTAATGTTAAAAGTATTTGCGCCCATAGATGCAAAATTGGTCGAAACGGTATTTTCAAGAGCCGTAACAACGGTCAGGATTCCAACCAAAGCTGTAATTCCAATTGCAATGATAAGCACGGTAAGAATAGTACGCAGAATTTGAGTTTTGATAGAACCAAAAGCAATTCGGATATTTTCTTTAAATAATTTTAGCATCATGACCAATTTGTCACGAAAATACGGTTTTTGTTACAAGTTTGTTTTCGAAGCTGTATTATTTATTTTAAAAAGTAAGATATTTGCAGACGATTTTAAATTAAGTTGAAAGTTGGAAAGTCACAAAGTCGAAAATGCAATAACCAACAATCAAAAAACTAAAATAAATTAATATTAAAGGTTTTTGAAAGAGATTGATAATAATCTAAAATCAGAAATCTAAAATCTAAAATAAAAATTAAGATGGCTTCAAAACCAAGCATTCCAAAAGGAACCAGAGATTTTTCACCTGCCGAGGTGTCAAAACGACAATATATTATTCAAACGATAAAAGCGAATTTCGAAAAATTTGGTTTTCAGCCAATAGAAACACCGTCGTTTGAAAATTCAGATACTTTAATGGGGAAATATGGAGAAGAAGGAGACCGTTTGATTTTTAAAATTCTAAATTCAGGTAATTTTTTCTACAACAAAAGTAAAATCGAACTGCCTGAATCAATCGAAGAATTACAAATTAATTCTGCCGAAAAAATAACTTTAGAACAAAGAATCGAGCTGAATAAGTTTACAGGAAAAATTTCTGAAAAAGCTTTACGCTACGATTTGACAGTTCCGTTTGCGAGATATGTGGTACAGCACCAAAGCGAAATTGAATTTCCTTTTAAAAGATATCAAATTCAGCCGGTTTGGAGAGCTGATAATCCGCAAAAAGGACGTTTTAGAGAATTCTTTCAGTGTGATGCCGATGTTGTTGGTTCAAAATCACTTTGGCAGGAAGTTGAGTTGGTTCAGTTATATGATACAGTTTTTACATCTTTAGGATTAGAAGGTGTAACAATCAAAATTAATAACAGAAAAATTTTATCTGGAATTGCTGAGGTTATCGGTGCATCTGATAAATTAATCGATTTTACGGTTGCTCTTGATAAACTGGACAAAATAGGAGAAGATGGTGTAAAAAAAGAAATGATCGAAAAAGGAATTTCTGAAACTGCTTTGGTAAAAGTACAGCCGCTTTTTAGTTTCTCAGGAACTTTTGCAGATAAAATTCAACAGCTTTCAAATATGCTGGCTTCATCAGAAGAAGGAATGAAAGGTGTAGAAGAACTAAAGTTTATTTGCGACAATGTGGCTGATTTAGGTTTGTCGACAGCAATTTTAGATCTTGATGTAACTTTGGCACGTGGTTTAAATTATTACACAGGTGCTATTTTTGAAGTAGCAGCGCCAAAAACGGTTTCAATGGGTTCTATTGGCGGCGGTGGAAGATACGACGATTTGACTGGTATTTTTGGTTTAAAAAACATGAGCGGGGTTGGTATTTCTTTTGGACTTGACAGAATCTATTTGGTTTTAGAAGAATTACAATTATTTCCTGAAACTGTTTCTGCAACATCAAAAGCATTGTTTATTAATTACGGCGATAAAGAAGCTTTATACGCATCAAAAGCTATTCAGAAATTAAGAAAAGAAAATATAAAAGTCGAATTGTATCCGGATAATGTAAAAGTGGGAAAACAATTTCAATATGCAGATAAACGATTAATTCCGTTTGCAGTAATTGTTGGAGATCAGGAAATTGCTTCAAATTCTTATGCTTTAAAAAATCTGGTTTCTGGAGAACAAATCACAGTAGATTTTGCAGGGTTGAAAAATGCTTTGCAGGCTTAAGGTTTAGCCGTAAAAGCGAAGTTTTTTTGATATCCAAGTTTCATAAAAATGAAAATTTTACCATAGGTTAAAGTAGATTTTCTTTTTTCTTTCAAAATTTACAGATTTGAGCAGATTAATTTGAGTTTTTAAGTTGAAGATACAGAGAGACTTGGATTAAATCGACTTAAATCCGCATAAAATAACTTGGTAGAGAAGAAAAAAAGCTTTTAATTTGCGACCTCTTAAAGTTACGGGCGTAGTTCAAGGGTAGAATAGCGGTCTCCAAAACCGTTGATGGGGGTTCGAATCCCTCCGCCCGTGCAACAGAATAAATCAGATAACAGTAATAGTTATTGATTACAAAAACAAAAAACATAAAAAAAAGCTTCGTCTTTCTGTAGGCGAAGCTTTTTTTAATATAAGGTAAACTTGAATTAATAATTATTTAGAGGCCGAAGCCAACCCTTAAATTCAATTTTTGGTGGTAATAATTTATGTTTTTTATTAGTCTCAAAGATAATACAAACTATAACGTAATAGTCTTAAAATTATAATAAAATTTTATTGGCTATTTTCGCTTTTTAAAACTCTCATAATTAATAGAGTGACAATTTGACATTTTATAAGATTTGGCAGTACTTTTGCAATCCAATAGAAAGAAATAAAAAATGAAGTTTAAAAATATTTTTAAAAATAAAAGTAATATGACTACGGAAAATACAGAATTCGATCAGGAATTAGATGATGCAACGATAGAGACTAACGCTAATGGAGAGCAGTTAATTGTTGAAGAATTAAGTGTTGAGGAGCAATTAGCTCAAGACTTGGCTAAAGAAAAAGATAAGTTTTTGAGATTATTCGCCGAATTTGAAAATTACAAAAAAAGAACTTCAAAAGAGCGTCTTGAATTATTTAAAACAGCTAACCAAGAAGTTTTATTGGCAATGCTTCCGGTTTTAGATGATTTTGACAGAGCAGCTGTAGAAATCAACAAATCTGATGACGAAAACCTTAAAAAAGGAGTGGAGTTAATTCACGAAAAACTAAAAAGCACATTAGTTTCTAAAGGTTTAGAGCAGGTTGACGTAAAAGCAGGAGACGATTTTAATGCTGATTTTGCAGAAGCTATTACGCAAATTCCGGCACCTTCTGATAAATTGAAAGGTAAAATTGTTGATGTTATTGAAAAAGGATACAAATTAGGAGACAAAATTATTCGTTACCCTAAAGTTGTTACTGGAAACTAAAATGCAAATAAAAATTTCAAGTGCATTTTTGGAATTTTAGAATTTGGAATTTAACCTAGATTATGAAAAAAGATTTTTACGAAATACTTGGCATTTCAAAGAATGCTGATGCTGCCGAAATTAAAAAAGCGTACAGAAAAAGTGCTTTAAAATATCATCCTGATAAAAATCCAGGCGACAAAGAGGCAGAAGAAAACTTCAAATTAGCGGCAGAAGCTTATGAAGTTTTAAGCGATCCGCAAAAGAAAGCAAAATACGATCAATACGGACATCAGGCTTTTGATGGCTCTGGCGGATTTGGCGGTGGTCACGGCGGCATGAATATGGATGACATTTTCAGCCAGTTTGGTGATATTTTTGGAGGCGGATTTGGCGGTTTCGGAGGCGGAGGCGGAGGCCCGCGTCGCGCAAAAGGAAGCAATCTTCGTATCAAAGTAAAACTTACTTTAGAAGAAATTGCAAATGGAGTTGAGAAAAAAGTAAAAGTAAAACGTAAAGTTCAGGCTAAAGGTGTAACGTATAAAACTTGTACGACTTGTAATGGTCAAGGTCAGGTAATGCGTGTAACGAACACTATTTTAGGAAGAATGCAGTCGGCTTCGACTTGTCCTTCTTGTGGAGGTTCTGGTCAGATTTTAGATAAAAAACCTTCTGAGGCCGATGGTCAAGGAATGGTTCAGGAAGATGAAACAGTATCAATCAAAATTCCTGCTGGAGTTGTAGACGGAATGCAGTTAAAAGTTTCAAACAAAGGAAACGATGCACCTGGAAGCAACAGTATTCCTGGTGATTTGATTGTTGCCATTGAAGAAATCGAGCACGAATTCCTGAAACGTGAAGGCGAAAATGTTCACTTCGATTTATATATTAGTTTCCCGGAAGCCGTTTTAGGAGCATCTAAAGATATTGAAGCTATTAACGGAAAAGTTCGTATTAAGCTTGAAGAAGGAATTCAGTCTGGAAAAATCTTAAGATTAAAAGGAAAAGGAATTCCTAGTTTAAACGGTTACGGAAGCGGAGACTTGCTGGTTCACGTAAATGTTTGGACTCCAAGAACATTAAATAAAGAACAAAAACAATTCTTTGAAAATGCTCTAAACGACGAACATTTTGTTCCAAGTCCTGAAAAATCAGAGAAATCATTTTTTGAAAAAGTAAAAGATATGTTCTCATAATCTAAACTTTTTTAAAATGTTTATATAAAATCAAAACCCATTCTACACAAATAGAATGGGTTTTTTGCTTAATATAATGCAGATTCGCCGCGAATTATTTACTTTTACAGATTGTTGGCCAAAATAAAAAGCCACAAGAAAGAAAACCTAAAAATAAAATGAGCAACTTACTCGAAGTACACAAAGTCGTAAAAAAATATGGCGATTATGTAGCGCTTAACGAAGTTTCATTAAATGTGCCAAAAGGCAGTATATATGGACTTTTGGGTCCAAATGGAGCTGGAAAAACTTCCCTGATCAGAATTATAAATCAAATTACAATGCCGGACAGCGGTGAAGTAATTCTTGATGGAGAAAAACTGAATCCTAAACATGTACAGACCATTGGCTATCTTCCGGAAGAAAGAGGTTTATACAGTTCTATGAAAGTAGGAGAGCAGTGTTTATATCTGGCGCAAATGAAAGGACTTTCTAAATCCGAAGCCAAAAAACAATTGGATTATTGGTTCGATCGTTTAGGAATTCAAGGCTGGTGGAACAAGAAAATTCAAGAACTTTCTAAAGGAATGGCACAAAAAATCCAGTTTGTGGTATGCGTACTGCATAAACCAAAACTGCTTATTTTAGATGAACCATTCTCTGGATTTGATCCTGTAAATGCAAACGTTATTAAAGATGAAATTCTGGCATTAAAAGAACAGGGATCAACCATTATTTTTTCGACACACAGAATGGAAAGTGTTGAAGAACTCTGCGAAAATATCGCCCTGATCCATAAATCAAATAAATTAATCGAAGGGAAAATCGGCGATGTAAAACGCCAGTTTAGAACCAATAGTTTCGAAGTTGGAATCCTGACAAATAATGTTGAAGGATTAATGTATGATATTACACAAAAATTTACTGTTTCGCCTGCAAGCTTTAAATCACTAAACGATGATTTAAAACTAAACATTCAAATAGGAAATGCTGCGCCAAATGAATTATTAAATGTTTTGACTCAACGCGGACAGGTAACACATTTCGTAGAAAAAATTCCGAGCATAAACGATATTTTTATTCAAACAGTAACAGAAAATAAAATTTAAAAATTCCAAAATAGAAATTTCAAAATCCAATTGTATAGTTTGGAATTTGAGATTTGAAGTTTTAAAAATTAAAAATATTTATGAGCATTATCTCGTTGATTATAAAAAGAGAATTTATTGCCAAAGTCCGCAATAAATCTTTTGTTGTCATGACATTTTTGAGTCCGCTGTTATTTGTGGCGATAGCCGTTTTTATTGGCTATTTAAGTTCAATGAAAGCAGAAACAAAACGTATTGCTATTCATGACGAAACTGGACTTTTTGCTGCCGATTTTTTAAAGGAAAACAAAAAAGGTTCTGAATTTAAATACTATAATTTATCTGAAATAGATGTAAAAGCACTTAAAGATAGTATTACAAAGGAAAGTTTCAACGGCCTGATCGTTATTCCAAAAACAAGCGATAAAAAAGATTTAGAAAGTAAAATCGAATTTATTTCGAACAATAGTCCAAGTATTTCTTTTATTGAAAACACACAAGATATTATTGGAAATAAAATCACAAAACTAAATCTTGAAGAAGCAAAATTAGATACGCTTGCGATTCAAAAAGCACAATCTAATGTTAATATTCATTTAGTAAAAGCTTCGGGAGAAGAAAGTCTGAAAGGGTTAAACGAAATCAAAATAGGAATTGGCGGTGCATTTGGTTATTTGATTATGATGTTTATTATCATTTACGGAAATATGGTCATGAGAAGCGTAATCGAAGAAAAAACTAACCGAATTATCGAAATCATCATCTCATCTGTAAAGCCATTTCAATTAATGATTGGTAAAATTGTCGGAACTTCTTTGGCAGGAATTTTACAATTTATAATCTGGGCGATTATTGGTTTAGGATTAATGTTTGCAGCTTCGGCATTTTTTGGCGTAAATGTTGGGCCAACAGCAAGAATTTCACCAGAATTAATGCAGTCGGCACAGCACGAGTTTTCAGGATCGGCACAAATGTACATTGCCGAATTATGGAATCTGCCTATTGCCAGCATTATAATTGGATTTGTAATTTATTTTGTTGGGGGCTATTTTCTATACAGTTCATTTTATGCTGCAATTGGGGCAGCTGTAGATAATCAAACGGATTCACAGCAGTTTCTTCTGCCAATATTAATGCCTTTAATTTTAAGTGTTTATATCGGATTTTTTACTGTTGTAAATGATCCGCACGGAAGCGTTGCCGTAATCTTTTCAATGATTCCGCTTACGTCGCCAATTGTAATGTTAATGCGTATTCCTTTTGGTGTGCCGTGGTGGCAAATTGCAATTTCGGTATCATTATTGTTTGCAACCTTCTTTCTTGTTGTCTGGTTTGCTGCTAAAATTTACCGTGTAGGTATTTTAATGTACGGCAAAAAACCAACGTGGAAAGAATTGTATAAATGGCTTAAATATTAATTTTACAGTTGCAAAGTTTCAAAGTAACAAAGTGACAGAGTTTTTCTCTGTATAAAACCTTTGTCCCTATGTCCCTCTGCACCTTTGAACCTAAAAAAAAAAATGAGTAAAATACTAATTATAGAAGACGAAGCAGCGATCAGAAGAGTTTTGGTAAAAATTTTATCAGAAGAAAATGATTCGTATCAGGTAGATGAAGCTGAAGATGGAGCGGCTGGACTTGAAAAAATAAAAAACAACGATTACGATTTGGTTTTGTGCGATATCAAAATGCCCAAAATGGATGGTGTTGAGGTTTTAGAAGAAGTAAAAAAAATAAAACCAGAAATTCCTATGGTGATGATTTCGGGTCATGGCGATATGGAAACTGCAATTCATACCATGCGTTTAGGAGCTTTTGATTATATCTCAAAACCACCTGATTTAAATCGTTTATTAAATACAGTTCGTAATGCTTTAGACAAAAAACAATTAGTTGTAGAAAATAAAATTCTAAAGAAAAAAGTCAGCAAAAATTATGAAATGGTTGGCGAGAGCGAATCTATTAATCATATTAAAGTAATGATTGATAAAGTAGCTCAAACCGAGGCCAGAGTTTTAATTACCGGACCAAATGGAACTGGAAAAGAATTAGTGGCACATCAGTTACACGAAAAAAGCGAACGTGCTAATTTTCCTTTAATCGAAGTAAACTGTGCGGCGATTCCGAGCGAATTAATCGAAAGTGAATTGTTTGGACACGTAAAAGGAGCTTTTACATCGGCAGTGAAAGATCGTGCAGGGAAGTTTGAAGCGGCAGACAAAGGAACTATTTTCTTAGATGAAATTGGTGACATGAGTCTTTCGGCGCAAGCCAAAGTGTTACGCGCTTTGCAGGAAAGTATGATTACGCGAGTTGGTGCAGATAAAGATATTAAAGTCGATGTTCGTGTGGTTGCAGCGACTAATAAAGATTTAAAAACAGAAATTGCTGAAGGCCGTTTCCGTGAAGATTTATATCACAGATTAGCGGTAATTTTGATTAAAGTACCGCCATTAAATGAAAGACGCGACGATATTCCGGCTTTGATTTCACATTTTGCAGAAAAAATAGCTTCTGAACAAGGAAATGCTGTTAAAGCTTTTTCGGCGCAAGCCATTAAATTATTACAGGAATATGATTGGACAGGAAATATTCGTGAACTTCGAAATGTTGTAGAAAGATTGATTATCTTAGGAGGGAACGAAATTTCGGAAAATGATGTGAAAATGTTCGCAAGCAAATAATGATGTAGATTTTATCTGAAATCTAAAATCATAAATCTAAAATTTAGAAATGAAACTTAAAAAAATAAACGAGAAATTACAAGACGCTTTAATTGAAAATGGTTTAACGGAAGCAAATGTTTTGCAGATGGAAACTTTTTCGACCATAAAAAGCGGAGCTGACTGCATTGTTATTTCTCCAGATGGAACCGGAAAAACTACTGCAATTGTTTTGAATGTAATTCAGCAACTGGTAGGAAAAAATGAAGAATCGCCCCGTGCTTTGATTATTGTTGAAGACAAGGAAAAAGTTCTGGCAATGGAAGAGCTTTTTGAGAAGTACGGAAAATATACCAATCTTGAAGTTTACGGCGTACATGATAAAGGTGACATGGATTACGATAAAAACTATGTTTCTACAGGAATTGATGTTTTAATTGGAACGCCAACGAAACTAAATGAAATGTTCAGCACGGCAGGATATAATGTTAATCGTCTTAAAATGTTTATTTTAGATGATGCTGATCCAATTTTGAAATTACGCCATGAGCCTAAAATTATGCGTATTTCTAACAGTATTGCTAAAACCCAGCGTTTGATTTTTGCAGAAACCTTAACAGAGCGTATCGAGATTTTAGCAGATAAAATGCTTATTGAACCATATTTGTTTGATATGGATGAAGAAGGCGAGGAAGAACTTGACGAAGAAGAAGACGATATCGAGGAAGAAGAATAAAAATACTTATAGAAACTTGAATTTGTAATAAGAAAGCGAATGAAAAAACATCCTGTATATTTTTTAATCACAATGTTTATTACAACAAGTTTTTTGGGTTGTGCCAGCTTTTCAAAAAAAGCATTTGAAGCAGAATTTCAAAATCTGGAAAAAGAAAATATTTCTAAACTTGAGGGAAGTTATGCTCTCAATCCTATTATGAAATATAAAGATAAAGTTCCGGAAGAAGTTAAATTAAATGAAACACTTCCGGATTCTTTGGTTACCAATAATGCTTACCAATTTATGGTTACGCCAAATTACAGTTACAAAAAGAATTTATACCGCAGGAGCGAAAATCATAATCGTTCTATAAATCTTAAGTTTCAGACTGCAAATTTGTTATCTGTAAAAGTATATGAAGATAATACTGTTATAAAAGATACAATTCTTTCGGGGAAATATAAAAAAGGAATGTTTTATCTCGACAACAAATATTCAAAATCCAGTGGAATTCCGTACCTCTTGGGAGGTGTTAATAACAATAAAAGAAGAATAGGATTGACTAAAAACGGCAATCTTTTAGTTAATGAGGCGCATTCTGACAATGGCGCTTTTCTGTTTCTGTTTTGGGCGGGAACAGATTATAATTTGACTTACGAATATCAGAGGAAATAGCTTCAGTTCGCAATGTCAGTATTCAGTTTAAATATTGCGATTAAAATTCAAAATCAATTAATATCAAATAAAAAATAAACGCTATGGGATTAATGAAAGTGTATTCAGGAAGCGAAATACTTGCTATTGCTTTGCAGGAAAGATTAGAAGAAGCTGGAGTAGAGACAGTAAAAAAAGATAACATTCAATCAGCCCGTTTAGGAGGTTTTGGCGGTACAGATCTGGCTGTTGAGATTTTTATTCAGGAAACAGATTTTGCAAAAGCAAATCCGGTTATCGAAGAATTTAGAATGAGCCTTTAAAAGTGTTTAGTGTTCGGTATTTAAGTAAACAGTTACTAGGCTGTCTGCTAAGACTGAACACTAAATACTGAAAACTAAAAAATATGCAATACAAAATGCTAGTTCTCGACATGGATGATACCTTGTTGACAGACGACCACAAAATTTCAGATTTAAATAAAAAAGTATTATTAGAAGCTCAGGCAAAAGGTGTTTATGTAGTTTTAGCTTCAGGAAGACCAACTATTGCAATGACTTCTTACGCAAAAGAATTACAGCTTGATGTAAACGATTCGTATATACTTTCGTTTAACGGAGCCATAATAAGCCGTGCAAAAGACGATTTAGTTTTGTTTGAACAGAAATTAACTGTCGAACAAATTCATGCTTTATACGATTACAGTGTTAAAATGAATACACATATTATAACGTATTTAGATGATGAAATAATCAGCGAAACAGATTCAGAATATATTGACATCGAAAAAGAAATTACGGGAATGGTTCACCGTAAAGTTTCAAGTTTTAAGGATTATGTAGACAGACCCGTCGTAAAATGTATTTTACTGCAAGATCCGGAATATTTAAAAACGGTAGAAAAAGATCTTATTGATTTTATGCCTCATTTAAGTGTTTCAACTTCAAAACCTTTTTTTCTGGAAGTTGCTCAACTGGGTATTGATAAGGCAGCGAGTTTAAAACTTTTAGCCGAAAAGCTGGGGATTCTTCAAAGTGAAATTATTGCTGTTGGAAATGCAGGAAATGACCTGACTATGATCGAATATGCCGGACTTGGTGTCTGGGTTGATAATGTAACGCCGGAGTTGCGTGATAAGGCTGATGTAATCGTAGCTTCAAATAATAATGATGGAGTGGCAGAAGTAGTACAGAAATATATCTTAAATTAAATTTTATGAAAAATCCAATTGAAACAGATCGTTTATTATTGCGGGAATTACTTCTTTCTGATGCTGATGGAATGTTTGAATTGGATTCGAATCCAAAAGTACATTTATTTGTTGGTAACAATCCTGTAAAAAATATTGAAGAAAGTATCGAATATATTCATTTTGTTCAAAAACAATATAAAGATTTTGGAACAGGAAGATGGGCTGTTATTCTTAAAGAAACCAATGAATTTTTAGGCTGGTCCGGAATAAAGTTTATTACAGATGAAATAAACGGACATAAAAACTTTTACGAAATCGGCTACCGTTTTATAGAAAAACATTGGGGAAAAGGATATGCTACAGAGGCCGGAAAAGCTTTTGTAAATTATGCTTTTAACGAAATGAAAGTTGATGCGCTCTATGCGTATGCAGACGCCGGGAATGAAAACTCAAGAAAAATTCTCGAAAAACTAGGCTTACACTATGTAAACTCTTTTGAATATGAAGGAGAAACAGAAGTCTGGTATGAAATGAAAAATCCAAACTTGTAGATTTAAAAGAAATGCGTTCCAAATCTTTGAAAGCTTACAGAAGCCTGCAAAGATTTGGAAAACGTAGTTCTTTTGAATTTATTTTTTAGCTACAGAAACAAAATACTTGTTTCCGTCACCCATTGTAAGTTTTACACGTTCGTCGCAAAGGTCGATTGCAAAGTTTGCACTTTCGTAGCAGCTGCAAGTAGTGTTTTTATCTTTAGACATTTCAGTTTTGCAATTGTTATTTTTAAATGTAGCCAATTGCGGAGTATATAAACTTACTAAGTCAGTAGAAGCAGTTACTAATGAAATAATACTTGCTGAATTGTTGTTTGTAATTCTGTACACAATTCTATCAGTATAGTTTACTTCGTTTACAGTTACTTTACGGATATAAGTATAAGCTGTAGATCCTTCACCTGGTTCCTTTACTTCAAATTTAAATCCTACTGCACGAATAGCAATATCAAATTGTGATTGTGAATTTAAACTCGCCCAATTTGTTAAAGTACTGATAGAAGGAAATGGATTTGCAGTTGCAGCCGGAGCACTAGTTTGCGCTTGCGAACTAAAAATGGTTAAGAACATCAAGCAGATTGTGGGTAAAAATGCTTTCATAGTGGAGCTTTAATTTTTTTAATTTTTGCCTACTCTTTCTGGTTTTCGGCGTTCCCATTCGGTTTTTTAATAACAAAACAACAACATAACGTTTGAAATTCAAAATTGTTATGTATGATTTGTTATAATATTAATATAAACACTTAATTTTTTTATATTTCTAATTAAATCTCGTAAAATATCTAAACAAAGTTAAATGTAAGAAAATTTAAATTTAAAAATCAAAAAAACGCACTTAATCGATAAAATTTGCACTTAATCGATGTTTTTGTCATTTTATTCTTATCGAATCAAAATTTGATTTTCTGCATTGGCATTAAAAAAATTGTGAACGTTTTTTAATAATATACTTTTTAAGAACACACTAAAATAGATGTTTAATGCAAAATGTTGATATATAGTATATTATTGATTTTATTTTAAAGAATATTGTATGTAAATTTGCAAACTCTTCAAAAGAGATGTAAATATAATATCTTACCACTATAAATGTAGTGTATTCCTATGGAAAATAGAAAAAAAGTTGCTTTTTATACGCTTGGTTGCAAATTGAATTTCTCAGAAACGTCTACCATTGCCCGAAATTTTAATGATGAAGGTTTTGATCGTGTCGATTTTGAAGATGTTGCAGACATATATGTCATTAATACTTGTTCTGTAACAGATAATGCTGATAAGCAGTTTAAGCAGGTTGTAAAAAAAGCAATGAAACTTAACGATAAAGCTTTTGTGGCTGCAGTGGGGTGTTATGCGCAATTAAAACCTGAAGAATTAGCGGCTGTTGATGGTGTCGATTTAGTTTTGGGTGCTACAGAAAAATTTAAAATAACAGATTATATTCATGATTTGAGTAAAAACGATATGGGTGAAGTTCACTCATGCGAAATCTCTGAAGCTGATTTTTATGTAGGAAGTTATTCTATTGGCGATCGTACACGTGCTTTTCTTAAAGTTCAGGACGGCTGCGATTACAAATGTACCTATTGTACAATTCCTCTAGCGCGTGGAATTTCTAGAAGTGATGCGCTGGAAAACGTACTGAAAAATGCTAAAGAAATCTCGGCTCAAAATATTAGAGAAATTGTTTTAACCGGTGTAAATATTGGCGATTATGGAAAAGGTGAGTTTGGAAACAAAAAACACGAACATACTTTTCTTGATTTAGTTCAGGCTTTGGATAAAGTTGAAGGAATTGAACGTCTTCGTATTTCATCTATTGAACCTAATTTATTGAAAAATGAAACAATCGAATTTGTTTCAAAAAGCAGAACTTTTGTACCACACTTTCATATTCCGTTACAATCCGGAAGCAACGATATTTTAAAATTAATGAAACGTCGTTATCTGCGTGAAGTTTATACAGATCGTGTTAATAAAATTCGTGAAGTTATGCCGCACGCCTGCATTGGCGTTGATGTAATTGTTGGTTTTCCAGGCGAAACAGATGAGCATTTCTTAGAAACATATCATTTCTTGAATGAAATGGATATTTCATATTTACACGTTTTTACCTATTCTGAAAGAGATAATACAGAAGCTGCAGATATGGCTGGAGTTGTTCCTGCTAACGTAAGAGCAAAACGCAGTAAAATGCTGCGCGGGCTGTCGGTAAAAAAGCGTCGTGCTTTTTACGAAAGCCAGTTAGGAACAAACAGAACCGTGCTTTTTGAAAGCGAAAATAAAGAAGGATATATTCACGGATTTACTGAAAACTATGTTAAGGTAAAAACGCCTTGGAATCCGGAATTGATAAATACGCTGCACGAAATTAATTTAACAAAGATTGATGAAGACGGAAGCGTACGCATGGAATTTCTAAATAAATTAGCAGAAGCATAAAAGCTTATCTAAATAAAAAAACAAAAGCCTCTTAAAAAAGAGGCTTTTATTTTTATAATTACTTCTGATCTTCAGAAATTATCAGTTTCAAAGAATTAATGTAATCCGTATCAAATTCTATAACTCTGATTTTTTCAGGATTGAATTCTAATTCGCCTCCAAATTGTCCTCTGGTATCCAGAAAATTAATTGTTAGTTCTTCATCTGTTAAAGCAATTAATTTTCCTAAATAAGCCGATTTTGCTGATTTTTTTGAAATTTGAAAAATACCGTAACGGCCGTCGATGAATTTTAAAATCGAATTCAAATCGCGAATCGGAATAATATCTTCGGCATTTGTTTTTAAACCTTTCAAACGGATTACTTTTTCGGTAAAAGCAAGATCCTGATCTCTGTGAACGGCTTCAATATTTTTGTTTCTTAGAATTACATAACCATCCAGAATAAAATCAACAGGATTGTTGCGAAGTAAAATCCAATCGTCAGAATAATCAATAAGAAAACCGGTAAAAATTTCTTTTTTATCCTGAAATTCGATGGCAATTAATTGTCTTAAATATTGTTCCATATTTTTTTTAATTTCAATTTTTAAATCCCAAATGTTGTTGAAATTCCAATCCCGAAGTCTCGGGATAAATTCCAAACTCTAATTCTTAAAGTTAGGCAATTGGAATTTGGAATTTATTTTTTTTGAAATTTAATTGTTAAGGATTAGTCGACCAAATGCTGCTGTTTTTAATAAAAACTCTTCGGTTTAATTTTAACTGTGCAATAATTAAATCAGCCATATCTTCAGACTGCATTACTTTTTCAGGATTTCCGTCTGTTAAGTTTAAGTCTTTTGCCATGTCAGTCGCAACGGTGCTTGGAGTTAAAGCCGTAACACGAATATTGTGTTTTCTCATTTCCTGCATCAAAGAATCAGTTAAACCTAAAACAGCAAATTTAGAAGCACTGTAAGCACTTGTTAATGCGTTTCCGTTTAAACCCGCAGTCGATGAAATATTAATAATATCTCCGGCTTGTCTTTCGATCATATTAGGAATCACGGCACGCGTTGTGTAATACGTTCCCATTAGGTTTACCTGAATGATTTTTTCAAACTGAGCAGGTTCTAATTCAAGGAATTTTCCAAAAGACGCAATTCCGGCGCTGTTAATTAAAATATCGATATGTTTAAATTGTGCCAAAGCTTTTTCTACAGCAGAATTAATAGAATTAATGTCAGAAACATCTGCTGAAAGAGCTAAAGCTTTTACACCAAGATTTGAAGCTTCGTCTGCCAGCTGATCAATGTCACTTTGGGTTCTTGAAATCAGAATTAAATTTACGCCCTCTTTTGCCAAAGCAATGGCAACGGCTTTCCCAATTCCTTTTCCAGCACCTGTAATAAGCGCATTTTTATTTTTTAAGTCTGTCATGATTTATGTTTTAGAAATGCAGAAAGCATCATTTTAAGTCCTACAAAAATAAAGTTTTTGAAAACTAAAATGATGCTTTTAATTGTTTTCTTAATCTAAGTTTAACAACTTTCTTATTCTTTTAAAACCATGTCAATACACATTACTGCTGCAAGGATTAATTGTCTAAGCGGACTGTCTGGTGCTACAGTTTCTTCAATTTGAAGCACATAATTATCAGCGCTTGTAAAAAACTCTTTTCCTAATCCTGCCCATTTTTTGTTAACCTGTGCAAGTTGTTTGTTTTCGTGTGAGAATTTAAAATCCCATCCTGTCCATTTTCCCTGTAAAGTTGCAGCAGGTTTTTCGTTTTTATCCAGAATATCAAATTTACCGCCAATAGAAAAGAACTTTTGTTTGAAGGTTCCAATTAATCTGTCTTTTTCGTCAAAAACTTCAACTGTAGAACGAAAAATTGCTACTCCTCTTTTTACAGAAATTAATTTTTCGCCAGAAGCGGTTGTGATTTCAATATTAAAAGGCGTTGCTCTTTTATAATCAGTAAAGCGAAAAACTTTAGTGAAAAAACCAAGATTGTTTTCTCGGCAGTTCATAATAATCTGATTCGTCTGCGGATCGTAAATGTCGTAGTTGTTTGCAGCTTTAAACATTCCGATATGTTCTTTAACTAAAAATAGATTTTGGCTTAAAATTGGATTCATACGTTTGTAATAATTTAGTGTTTCGAATAAAGCCCAAATGTAATATAATTTTTATTAATTATACTGTTTAGAAGTTTCAACAAGACGAATAAATTCGGCTTTGTAACCTTCGCTGTCGTTTGAATTTCCTTGTTTTGCCAATTTTAGAATTTCATCAGATGATTTATCAGCAATTAATTTTGAGTCTCTAAGTTTTAATCCAAACCAGGCAACGGCCGAACTGAATTTTAAATCATCACTTGCTTTATCTAATGCAACCGATTTATTATCAATTGTCTGAACCATTTCGATACTTTTTTCACCATCGGGTTTTTTATAGCGGAATTTTATTGTTGCTAATTCGCTGTTGTAATTATTCGAACTAGTTTCAGTTTTTGTATATTTTAATTCATCTGGCTGTACATTTAAATAATCACTTTTTACACCAGCCGGAATTATTTCATACAAAGCCGTTACAGTATGATTGCTTCCTAATTCTCCTGCGTCGATGGCATCATTTTTAAAATCTTCCGGACGAAGTTTTCTGTTTTCATAACCAATTAATCGATAAGCCTGAACTTGTTTTGGGTTAAACTCAATTTGAATTTTTACATCTTTTGCAATCGCAAACATGGAACCTTTAAACTCTTTTCCTAAAAAGCGATTAGCTTCCTGAATATTATCGATATAAGCATAATTTCCGTTTCCTTTATCGGCAAGCGTCTCCATTTTACTGTCTTTATAATTGCCCATTCCGTATCCTAAACAAGTTAGGAAAACGCCGGTTTTTCTCTTTTCTTCAATTAATTTTTCCATATCAGAATTAGAAGAACTTCCCACATTAAAATCACCGTCGGTTGCGAGAATTACACGGTTGTTTCCGTTTTTGATAAAATTTTCTGCAGCAATTTTATAAGCCAGTTCAATTCCTGCGCCTCCGGCTGTACTTCCTCCGGCCTGTAATTGATCAAGAGCGTCAATAATTGTTTTTTTCTCATCTCCAGAAGTTGGTTTTAAAACCATTCCTGCAGCGCCTGCATATACAACAATAGCAACTTTATCTTTAGGACGTAATTCGTTTACCAAAATTTTCATAGATTGTTTTAGCAGCGGCAGTTTATTCATGTCGCTCATTGAGCCCGAAACGTCAATTAAAAAAACAAGATTAGATGCCGGAAGATCATTTGTTGGAATATTTTTTCCTTGTAAACCAATTTTCAAAATTTTGTTTTTTGAGTTCCAAGGCGAATCACTCACTTCTGTATTAATAGAAAACGGATGCTGATCTTTTGGCTGTGGATAATTGTATTTAAAAAAGTTGACCATTTCCTCTACACGCACGGCATCTTTTGGAACTTCTTGTCCGTTATTTAAAAAACGTCGGATATTGGTATAAGACGCATTATCTACATCAATAGAAAAAGTAGAAAGCGGAGCTGTTTTTGGACTCTCAAAAGCATTTTCTACAAAAGTGTCATAATCTTCCTGAGTTGGTTCAGAAGGAATTGGTCTAATAATATTTAGTTTTTTATCCAATTCTTTTTCAGAAAGATCTTTATAGATTTCATTTTTTGTTACAATTACAACAGCACCGTTTGCAGCTGTGTTTCCGTAAAGTGATGTGGCAGATTCATCTTTTAAAACTTTAACTTCATTAATGTCATTTGGATTAATTTTTGCCATTTGATCTGCTTTTATTGTCACACCGTCAACAATATATAAGGGTTCATTTTTAGGAGCAGCAGATTCACCATTTTTCATAGACACACTTTGAGCCGGAGTATAATAATTGTTAGAAGCAATTTGAGCTATCGGAGCTGCGGCTCGAACCATCATTCGCGATTCTTTTGCCATTTTTCTTTTAGCTTTTGAAGATGCGTAACCCACCGTGACAACTTCTTGTAATTGATTTGCACTTTCTTTTAATATCACATTGATGACATTAGAATCTTTTACAGGGACGGTTTCACTATTCATGCCAACATAAGAAAAAACCAAAAGATCTCCTTTTTGAGCCTTAATGCTGTATTTTCCATCAAAATCTGTAGCGACAGATTTTTTTGTTTTTTTTATGTAGACACTAACGCCCGGAAGTGCCTGCGAATTGGTATCTGTAACAGTTCCTGTAATGGTTCTCTCTTGCGCCATGGTTACGAAACAAATAAGCATAGCAATGGCTGATGAAATAAGTTTTAGACTTTTCATGATAGTAAGTTTTTAAATTAATGTTCGGATTTTTTCTGCCAAAGCTTTTAAACTTTGGCAGGGATTTTTTTGAAGGCTATTTTTTCTGAGCCGGTTTTCCTGTTTTTGTGGTAATTATAACAACTCCTTTTTTTCCTTTTTCTCCATATTTTGCTGTGGCTTCTAAATCCTGCAAAATGGTTATGGTTTTTATGTCCTGCTGATTTAACGGCGCATAAGGACTGCTTGGATTTGTGCCGAATAAATCATTTTCAGAATAATAAATTCCGTCGATGATATACAAAGGTGAATCCAGTACAACGAGAGAATCTAGATTTTCGGCGTTAATATTGTTTAATTCGCCCTGAATCATTTTGTTTCTTTTTGCATCGTCGCTGTGTGACATGGCATTGCCGTTAATAACAACCAAAGGAGCGCTTTTTTTAGGTGCTTGTACTTGTTTTTCTGCCGGAATACTAAAAGTTTCTCTAGCGGCAGCTTTTTTTGCATATCCAAAACTTGGTTCTGTCTTTGATTTAGATCTGGCCTCAATTTTTTCTTCTTCATCTTTTGCTTCTTCTGCACGTATTGCAGCTGCTGGTGCTATAACTGCATCATAACTGGCAGCTTCAGCTTCGATTGGAGGAACAGAAGCAGCATTTGGCGCAGCTTGAATTTCCTGAATCGCTACATTTTTCTGTTCTTTAATCTGCTTGTCCAGAATTTTTACGGCTTCTTCTTTGGGAACTAATTGTGAATCTGCGGAAACTACGTCTTTATTTTTTTCTAAATCAGGATTTTCAATTGTTTCCTGAGTTTCTTCATTAACGACCACTTTAGGAGTTACAAGAATGTCTTTTTTATTTGTTTTTAAAAACTGATATCCTAAAGAGATTACTAAAAGGAAAGAAGCCGCTACAGCAATTTTTTTCCATAAAGAAATATTCTTTTTATCTACTTTTCTGTCAAGTTTGTCTTCAAGGCGCGACCAGACTTTTTCCATTCCCGGAAAGTCTTTGGTTTCTGCATTATCTGCAGCTTCCTTGAATTTGTTAAATATTTTATCTTGATTGTCCATGACTATTTTGCTTTTTGATAATACAATTTATTTACTAATTCCTTCAGCTTGGTTTTTGCTGCATTTAATTGTGACTTTGAAGTGCCTTCAGAAATATTAAGCATTGCCGCTATTTCCTTGTGCCCGAAACCTTCTATAACAAAAAGGTTAAAAACGGTTTTACAGCCGTCTGGAATATGGTTTAATAAATTGAGTAAATCTTCTTCTTCTAATGCGTTCATTTCATCTGTAAATGGCTGAGAAAGTACTTTTACATCATCAAGATACATGTTGAAATTGGTGTTTTTTTTGATGGATGCCAAACAGTGGTTTACAGTAATTTTTCTGGCCCAGGCTTCAAAAGCTTTTTCTTCTTTAAGCTGTTCTAATTTTGTAAATATGGTATAGAAAGCATCAGCAAGAGCTTCTTCGATTTCTTCTTCTTTCTTGAGGTATCGTTTGCAAACGCGATACAATTTTGGAGCCATATGCTCATAAACCTGACGCTGGGCATCACGGCTCATTTTTTTGCAGTTAGAAATTAGTGTTTCGTTTATCACAATTTTGGTCTTTAATTATAAAGAGAGATAAAAAGATAAAAAGGTTGGGACGAGGATGAAAAAAAGTTTTATTTTTTTATTTGTTTGTTCTGTAGAGACGCACTGCGGTGCGTCTAACGCCAGAGAATCCGCAATCATTTCGTATTCTAAATTTTATATTCGTTGCGTAGACGCACTGCGGTGCGTCTCTACGTTACTGTTGTAATCGAAATACTTTGCGAATCTTTGCGTAGCTCTTAGCGAACTTTGCGGTAAAATTTTGCACAAAGATTTTATCTTATCTGTAAGGTCAATTTATAAATCTTAGTTTCTAAAAGTTCTGTGTCATTGTCTTCGCAAAGCAAAAACTCGATTTTGTTATTTTCTTTTTTATAAAAAGTCAAGCCTTCAAATTTATTGGTTGAAGTGATTTTTTGCGTAAAATCGATTTTCATGGTTTTAAGATCGATTCTTCCAATAAAACTTCCCAGAATTTCTCCGTCGTCGTAAGTCGATTTTGTGTCTTCGGCAGTAGAAAGAAAATAGATTTTATCTTCAACTAAAACGGCATCGGTAAAACTGGAACGCACGCCTTTTATTTTTGGCAGTTTATAATTGGTGGCAACCAAAGCAAATTCGTCTCCCAGACTTTTAGCATGAATAGTAAAAATGGTGTTTTTGTTTGAAATTCCGTTGCCGCGATTAAATAAATACCAGTTTTCACCGTCAAAAACAGCACCTTCAAGATTAAAATCTTCGGGTTTTATAGAACCAAAATTCTGCATTACGGCATATAAATCTACCAGATTGTTTTTCTGTAAAATGGTTTTTGATTTTAAATCGAATTCAATCATTTTGTTTCGGTTTTCAGTAGAACCGGAACCAAAAACATAAAGCGTGTCGTTATGATGTGTTATAGATTCAAAATCTGGTTTTAAATTTTTTGGAATGTTTTGTGATGGATTGTCAATTAAAGCATGCTGATTTAACTGCTGATTCTGGATATTGTATTCGTATAAAAATCCGCTGTTATCGCCAATAACGTAAAGCGAATCGTTGTTTAAAAATAATCCTGATGCCGAACCGATTCCGATGATTTGAAATAATATTTCTAATGTGAATTTTTCCATGAATTGTATTTTGTAAAGTATTACGGTAAATAGCAGTCCCGATAGTAATCAGGATTCGTAAAATTACTATATTTATGATATTAAATGTTGAAATATGAAATCAATAGACCCGAAAGATTTTAAAGTTACAGATAAAATTAAGTTAAGTAAACTCCCAACTTTATTAAATGTCGATGCAGATGACGATGAAAAAGAAGAAAAACTGGATAAGGTTCAGGCGAAATTGAGCGACTTGCAGGATGTAATGTATGCGTACAATAAATATTCGGTTTTGATATGTCTTCAGGGAATGGATACTTCCGGAAAAGATAGTTTGATTCGTGAAGTTTTTAAAGAATTTAATCCGCGTGGTGTTGTAGTTCATAGCTTTAAAACTCCAAATTCAACTGAATTAGAACACGATTATTTGTGGCGTCATTATATTGCTCTGCCCGAAAAAGGAAAGTTTGCGATTTTTAACAGAACACATTACGAAAATGTTTTGGTAACGCGTGTGCATCCTGAATTTATTTTGGCTGAGAATTTGCCGGGAATTAATTCTGTTGATGATATAACGCCTAAATTCTGGAAAAACAGAATCGAGCAGATTAATAATTTTGAAAAACATATCGCTGAAAACGGAACCATTGTTATGAAGTTCTTTTTGCATTTGAGTAAAGAAGAACAGCGTAAACGTTTATTACGCCGACTTGAAGAGGAAAAACATAATTGGAAATTTTCGCCCGGAGATCTTAAAGAACGTGAACATTGGGATGAATATCATGAATATTATGAAGAAGCCATAAATAAAACTTCGACTGATCATGCGCCTTGGTACATTGTTCCTGCTGATGATAAAGATATGGCGCGATATATTGTTGCTAAAATTATCTGGGAAGAAATGAAAAAATACCCAGATATTCAGGATCCTGAATTAGATGAGGAAATTAAAGGTAACTTAGCCCTTTATAAAGAACAGCTGAAAAAAGAGTCTTAATGACTCTTTTTTTTTTGTAATTAATTTATTCAAAATAACATTTTGAAATTACCGTTGGTCAAAACAGAAATGCAGTTCGTCAAATTTATTATAACAGTGGTTTAGGTTTGTGCTCTTTTGCTTTTCGTTCGGAAATATTAAGACTAATTTTGAATACAATTTTTTACAAGTTATTTAGATGACTGCAATCTATAAAAATAAACATTGGCTGTTTTTAATCTTTTTTTGGAGTTTATTAGGTATTACCATTTGGGCACAAATGATCGAAAGCTACGATTTTTGGTCGGCTCTTATACAGGCTGTTTTAGTATTAATATGCTCTGTTTTTTTAGCGCATTTTTTAAGTGATATTTTACTTCCACGGGCGTTAAAGCAAAATAAAATGAATCAGTTTGCGGTACAGAGTTTTCTTATTGTACTGCTTTTGTCTCTTTGTCTGGCATTAATTTATACTGTTTTTACCGATGAGATTTCCAGAGACAGAACTTATCCTGATGATATTGGATTAAATTCTCTTCAGTTTTTATGTGCAAGATTTTTTGGAAGCATTCCGGCCGCTATTTTAATAAACGGAACGGCTTGCGGACTTCGGTTTTATCAGGAACATAATGTTATCGAAAAAAACCATGCACAATTACAGCGGGTTCACCTTGAAGCGCAGATTAAGATTTTGCAGGATCAGATTAATCCGCATTTAATGTTTAATATTCTCAATCATATTCATATTCTCATGCAGAGCAATGTGCAGCTGGCATCGGTTTTATTGGTTCAGTTTTCAGATATTCTTCGGTATCAGTTATATGAATGCAATAAAGAATATGTGCCCTTACATCTTGAAATTAAATACTTGAAAGATTTAATTGCTGTTGAAGAAACCCGCTGGGGAAATGAATTAGAGGTTAAAAGTAAATGGAATATCGAAGACGGACAGCTTCAAATCGTGCCGTTGCTTTTGGTGCCTTTAATAGAAAATGCTTTTAAACATGTTTCCAGACTTCCTAATCACAAAGGATATGTACATGTATTGTGTGAGCAGATAAATCATCAGCTGTATTTTAAAATTGAAAACTCGCATACAGAACAATATAAAAAGCTGAGTAAAAATCAGGGACTGGGTCTTGAAAATGTAAAGAAAAGGCTCTCGATTCAATATCCTGAAAAACACGAATTGAATATTATAAAAACAGATTCTGATTTTACGGTTACGCTGGTTTTGGATTTAAAATAGAAGAGCAGATAAATTAAAAAACATCAAAAATATGACGATCAAATGTCTTGTTATCGACGATGAACCTATTGCCAGAAACGGAATAGCTGATTTTATTTCTAAAATTGATTTTTTAGAAGTTGTAGATACTTGTGCTTCGGCATTAGAAGCGACTTCGCATCTTCAGGAAAAGCAGATTGATTTGATGTTTTTAGATATCAACATGCCTTATCTTACCGGATTAGAATTTCTGGAATCTTTAGATAATCCGCCTTTGGTTATTTTTACAACAGCATATTCTGAACACGCGATGGACGGATATCGTTTACAAGTTGTAGATTATTTACTAAAACCTATTACATTTCAGCGATTTTATCAGGCTTCTTTAAAAGCAAAACAATGGCACCAAATGATTCAGTCTCCAAAGCAAAATCAATTAGATCCATTTTTGTATGTGCGTCAGGAAGAAGGATTTCAAAAAATTTCGTGGATTGATATTTTATATATTGAAGGAATGCAGAATTATGCCAAACTTCATTTTAAAGATAAAGTGATTGTTATTCATCAAACGATGATTTCGTTAGAAGAAACACTTCCTGCCGAAATGTTTTTTAGAATTCATAAATCCTTTTTAATCAATATTACACATATAGATTCAGTTTCCGGCGGCCGATTATTTATTAAAGGACAAGAACTACCTATTTCAAGAACACGCCGTGAAGCATTATTGAAAGAGGTAGTTTATAAAAATTTATTAAGCAGATAATCTTAGAATTTCCATTTTAGGGCTATTGCACCATAAAAGGTTGTTGTAAATCTAGGATCGGCAATATCTTTTTCTCTAAAAATATCTTTAATTTTTCTGTTAGTTGTAGAAAAACTGCGAAGTAAAGTTGTTCCGGCTGTAGGCTCTAAAGTCCAATGTTCGCCAAACTTAAGCTGAGGTCTTAAACCGGCAATTATCTGCTGATAACCTAATAATGAAGATTTGTTTCCAATTTTGGTTTCTGCTGTCATACCGCTTATTTCACCCACAAGTTTTAAATCTAAATTATCATACATTCGATAACCTAATTCTACGCCTTCCGGAAAAGCCACTTTAAAATGGAGCGCTCCTTGAGATTCCCAATTAAAATAAATTCCCGGCAATACCATTGGCACACCAAAACTATTGGTTAAAACCGGTCCCGCGCCCAAAGCCAGATTAGGATTAAATTGTTTGATAAAAATAACACCGCCTTGTATTAGAACATCATCTTTGTTAATTTCGACCATATCAGTATAAACACCAACAGAAGCCATTACTAATAAAGACCAGGATGAAGAAATAGATCGTAAATGTTTAATACCAATTTGTGTGTTTAATAATTCATTTGGAAATCCGCCCTGATATTCTACGGGAAGGTCCTGAATATTGTAGTTTTTGTTTCCCATTCGGGCATAACTTCCATTAATAACAAGCGACCAGAGTTTTGGATGATTGTATTTGTCCATTTCTAAAGAAAGAGGCACTTCAAATGTCAGCTGAGCTCTTTTAAAATTGCTTTCTGCATTTGTTTTCGTACTGTCTATAGGACGTACATATTTGGAAAACGGAACGTAATCGACTTTAAACTCACCCGAAATTCCAGATTGTGATTGTGCAGCTGTAGAAGTTAGTAAAATGATAAAAAGCTGCGATAGATAAAAAACTGTTTTGCTCATGATTTAGATTAATTTTTAAGCGAATTTCTTCGTTCTTAATCAATCTTAAAAAATCATTTGACTAATGGTAATTCTGTTTTGACCAATGGTATAAAATACAAAACCCGGAAGACTATGAAAACTTCCGGGTCTGTTACCAAAAACAAAAAAATAAAATAAACCTTTCTTTTTATAATTTAAAACCATAGGCTAAACGAAGAGCCACTTGATTGGTTTTGAATTTGTTGTAATCTTCATAACGAACACTAATGTCAATGTATTTATTGGCATACCCAATTCCCGGAGCCCATAAAAAAGTAGTGTCGTTGTAGCCATTTGTAACCGCAAAACCAGCACCGGCTTCACCCATTACATAAAATTGATCTTTTAATACAAAAGCTTTAAAACCGGCTTTTGCAGGAATAAATCCAAGATCTTTAACATTGTTACCCAGATCATCTTTACCAATAAATAAATTAGTAAAACCAGTAGTTAATGTTAACGATGTTTTTTTAGATAAGTCATATTGTAAACGAACGTCTCCGCCAAGTGACCAGTCATAGTCATTATCGGTAGGAATACCACCGTTTAATCCAATTCCTAATCTAAATCCCTGATCGTAATTTGTTGCTGCATCGTCTTGTGCAAAAGTTGAGTTGGAGTATAAAAAAGCGAAAGCAGCGAGGCATATAAATTGTAATTTTTTCATGGCAAATATTTTTGAATTATTAATAATGTAAAAGTAGATTAGAGGTGTTTTGAGGTCGTTATATAATTTTTAAAAATCGTTATATAATATTACGGTATGCTGATTTTAGGCTTAAAATTGGCTTATGTTTTTATTAATAGGATAGAATTCGAAGCTTCTGACTATCTTTGCGCTCAAAAAAGATTTCAAGTGAATTTAAAGCAGTACACAAAAGAGTTTTCATATAATTTAAAACTGGCATACCCTGTTATTTTAGGAATGGTGGGCCATACTTTAATTGGTATTGTCGATAATATAATGGTGGGTAAAATAGGCAGTACAGAACTGGCGGCAGTGTCATTAGGAAACAGCATGATTTTTATTGCCATGTCGCTGGGAATTGGTTTTTCGACAGCCATAACACCTATTGTAGCCGAAGGAGATGCCGAGAAAAATGACAGTAAAATTCGTTCTGCTTTTCATCACGGATTGTTTTTGTGCACCATTTTAGGATTAGTGCTTTTTAGCGTAATCATGTTTGCAAAACCTATAATGGAACTTTTAAAACAGCCGGAAGATGTAATTGTTTTGGCAAAACCATATTTGGGCTGGGTTGCTTTTTCTTTGATTCCGTTAATCATGTATCAGGGATACAAACAATTTGCAGACGGAATGTCGCTTACCAAATATTCTATGTATGCTATGATTATGGCAAACGTACTTCACGTAGGTTTAAATTACGTTTTGATTTACGGAATCTGGTTTTTTCCAAAAATGGGAATTATCGGCGCAGCACTTGGTACCGTAATTTCGAGAATATTTCTGGTTATGTTTATGCACATCATGCTGTCTAGAAGAGAAGACTTAAAACGCTTTTTTAAAGGTTTCAGTTTTGATGAAATTAAAAAATCGACTATAAAAAAAATCATCAGCATCGGTTTTCCGTCAGCCATGCAAATGTTGTTTGAAGTAGTATTGTTTACAGCTTCAATCTGGCTTTGCGGTAATATTGGAAAAACAAGTCAGGCAGCCAATCAAATTGCTTTAAGTCTCGCATCAATGACTTTTATGTTTGCCATGGGATTAAGCGTAACGTCGATGATCAGAGTAAGTAATCAAAGAGGATTAAATGATTATAAAAAATTAATTGTTGTAGCCCGTTCGATTTTTTTACTGGCTATTATACTCGAAACATTTTTTGCCATCGTATTTGTTGTATTCCATAATTATCTGCCTCATATCTTTTTAAATATGGAAAATACGGGACAAGTTCTGGATAATACTGAAGTAATTGCCATTGCCTCAAAACTGCTTTTAATTGCAGCGGTTTTTCAAATTTCAGATGGAATTCAGGTTGTGGTTCTGGGCGCATTACGCGGCTTGCAGGATGTAAAAGTACCTATGTATATTACTTTTGTTGCCTATTGGATTATTGGTTTTCCAATTTCGTATTATTTAGGCGAACATACTTCATTAAAAGCTCAGGGAGTTTGGGTTGGACTTTTGGCAGGATTAACAGCAGCAGCAATTTTTCTGTATATTCGCTTTCATTTTCTAACAAGGAAATTAATCCAAAATTCATCTTCAAATAATTAAATTTGAAGCATAAATTATATTAACACAGATCATTAATAAAAATTAAAACATAAAATAAATAAAATGGAATTACCTAAATTTTTACTTGGAGATAATACTGATTTTCCAGATGATATTTTTATCATTCACCTGGATTATCCTAGATTCATAATCAACTTAAAAGATGATGAGGTTGAATTTTTAGAAGAAGCTGAAGATCTTGACGAAGCCGAATTAAATGCCGAAATGGAAGATTTAATCGAAAAGGCAAATGAGTTCTACGACAGAGAAGTAAACCGTTACGAAGAGTAGTAAGTGCAGCATGCTTCACACAAAAAAATAATTTAAATCATCTAATGAAAAAATTACGTTTTTTAAAACCAATAATCAATTTTATTTTAATTGGATTATTGATTACTACTTTAAGCCGAATATTTTTGTTTTTTCTTTTTAAAGAAAGAGTAGAGCAAACTCCGGATTTTTGGTATATTTTCCCAATCGGTTTGCGAATGGATTTGATTTTACTTTGTTATTTATCATTTCTGCCAGCCGTTTTAATTACATTTCTGCCAAACAACTGGATTAAATTTACCAATCGGTTTTTGGTAATTTACAGCTTTTTGTTTCTGTTTCTGATTCTTTTTGTAGAATTAGCTTCGCCAGATTTTGTAAAACAATATGATACACGTCCAAATAAGATTTTCTTAGATTATCTGATTTATCCAAAAGAAGTTGTTGGAATGCTTTTAAAAAGTTACCTGACTTCGATAATCGTGACTTTCCTGATATTGGGAGTTGTCATTTATTTTGCGTTTAAAAAAGGACAAAAATATTTTCATACAACAAGCACTGAATATAAATTCAAATTAATGGTATTTCCATTAGTAGCTTTTTTATTGTTTTTTGGAGCACGTTCAAGTCTTACTTCAAAACGTCCTATTAATGCGAGTAATGCGGTTTTTTCAACAGATCAGCTTACGAATACTTTAGGATTAAATTCATTTTATACCGTTGCTTTTGCTGCTTATTCGATTAAAAACGAAGGAAACACCAAAATGTATGGTAAAATGGATGAAGCAGAGGCCATTGCCCGTGTAAAAAAATACATAATTGCGGGTCCTAATGATTTTACTGATGCTGATATTCCGTTTCTTCATGTACAGCAGCCTGATTCTGCAGCAAAGAAACCATACAATCTTGTAATCTTTTTACAAGAAAGTTTAGGAGCAGAATATGTTGGAATTTTAGGCGGAAAACCACTTACGCCGGAATTCGATAAATTATCTAAAGAAGGTTTGCTGTTTACTAATTTGTATTGTACAGGAACAAGAAGTGTGCGCGGAATCGAAGCTGTAGTAACAGGATTTCTTCCTTCACCTTCTGAAAGTGTGGTAAAATTAGGAAACTCACAACAAGGTTTCTTTACACTTGCCGATGCTTTAAAACATAAAGGATACGATACAAGTTTTATTTATGGCGGAATGGCCAATTTTGACAATATGGCTTCTTTCTTTAATGGAAATGGTTTTACTGATATTGTTGACCAGAGTGATTTTGAATCTGATGGAAATAAATATGCTTTTAAAGGAACTTGGGGATATTCTGATGAAGATTTGGTTACTAAAGCCAATAATTATTTCAAATCAAAAGGAGATAAACCATTCTTTTCTTTAATGTTCTCGACTTCAAATCACGAGCCGTTTGAATATCCGGCAGGAAGAATAAAACCTTACGATCAGAAACCGGCAACAGTAAACAACGCCATGAAATATGCTGATTTTTCTATTGGAAAATTCTTCGAAATGGCTAAAAAAGAACCGTATTTTAAAAACACCATTTTTATTGTAATTGCCGATCATAACACCAGAACATACGGAAAGAATTTAGTGCCGATAAATAAATTCCACATTCCGGCATTTATTATGGGGCCTGGAGTTCCAAAAGGTGCTGTTTATGACAGACTGGCAAGTCAAATCGATATTCCGCCTACGTTATTAGGATATTTAGGAATTCCGTTTGAAACACCAATGGTTGGCCGTAATTTGAATAAATTAGATCCAAAAGTTCAGGGAAGATCTATTATGCAGTTTAATGATATCAATGCATTTAGAGTTGAAAATCAGGTTGTGATTATGCAGCCAAATTTGAAACCGCTTCAATTTGAAATCAAAAACGACACGACTTTAATTCCTGTTAAATTAAATGAAGAATTAGCAAAAGATGCCTTAGCACATGTTATAACTGCAGGAAATTTGTATAAACAGAGTAAATATAAACTTAGGGATACTAAAAAATAGTTCTCAATTTATTTAAAAAAAAAAAGGCTGTTAAGTGTGTAATTTCATACTTAACAGCTTTTTTTTGTATCTAAATTCAAACAAAAAGGGTAACAAAAAATAATTTAATTGATCTATACTAAACCAAAAGGCGTAACCCGAAAAGCCAAAGATAGAGTAGGGACAATTAAATTATTTATTATGAAAAAAATACAACAAAAAAAATCTGAAGTATTAAAAGTAATGTTAGTGTTAGCCATTACCGCTTTTTTTGTAAGCTGTAACAACGACTCTGTTGAAGAGCAAACAGTTCCATTATCAAACACAGAGCAGCAAAATCAACCAAGTACTCAAAGGTATTTGCCTCACTATGAAGGAACTATTGTGAGAGCTTGGGGAGCGCATAATGTTGATTGCAGCCAGCCTGAAGGGTTTTGTAATTTTGTTCATTACGATTGGATAACCTACGGCTTTGCGAAACCAACTCCTGATGGAACACCAGTACGTGTTACAAATCAAAAAGGAAATTTTGTTATGGAAATTCAAAAAAGCGCTTTAACCGAAGAACATAAAAAAGTATTATTACGAAATGGAGAAGTTTATGTAATACCCGAAGGACAGATTATTCAACCGGAATTAGTTAAATCTTTAAAATTCAGTTCAGACATTTTAGTTCCGGGTAAATACCGAATTCAAGAAAGTGAAGAAACCTATACAATTTCAATTAATGTAAAATAAAAGAAATAAAGAAGCTTTAAGAAATTAGAAGTTCTTTTTATATTCATCTAATAAAAACTGAGCGGCTGCAAAAGGTGATATTTCATTATTTTGCACCGCTTTTTTAATTTGTTTCAATTGTGCAATAATCTCGGGCTGATTGTAAAAGTTTGATTTCAATTGTTCATCGATAGTTTCCATCATCCAAAATTGATTTTGTTCGTTTCTTTTTTCCTGAAAAAATCCAGATTCTTTGGTCATTTCAAAATAATCAGAAATGGTATTCCAGATTTCCGAAATTCCGTCTTTTGTAATCGAACTGCACGTTGTAGTTTTTGGCTGCCAGTTTGATTTTTTTAGAGGAAATAAATGCAGAGCTCTGTTAAATTCAACTTTTGCCTGATTGGCTTTCTTGATATTATCGCCGTCTGCTTTATTAATAACGATGGCATCTGCCATTTCCATAATACCGCGTTTAATGCCCTGAAGTTCGTCGCCGGCACCGGAAATTTTCAATAATAAGAAAAAATCCACCATGCTGTGAACCGCAGTTTCGCTTTGTCCCACACCAACAGTTTCAATAATTATAGTATCAAAACCTGCCGCTTCGCACAAAATAATAGTTTCTCTTGTTTTGCGGGCAACACCGCCCAAATTTTCTCCAGAAGCACTGGGACGTATAAAAGCATTTTCATCTTTTACCAATTCTTCCATTCGGGTTTTATCACCCAAAATACTTCCATGCGAAATTGAACTGCTTGGATCAACGGCCAAAACCGCCACTTTTTTTCCTGCCTGGGTTAAATGTGTTCCAAAAGCTTCGATAAAAGTACTTTTACCAACTCCGGGAACTCCCGTAATTCCTATACGAATTGATTTATTGGAATGAGCAAGACAGCCGTTAATAATTTCTTGTGCTTTTTCAGCATGTTCAGGATTAGTGCTTTCTACTAAAGTAATCGCACGGCTCAAAGCAGTTCGGTTTCCTTCGAGAATTCCAGATATTAATTCCTGAGTTGTAGGCTGTTGTCTGCGTTTAAATTTAATTTGATTGATAGCCGAAACGTTGGTGATTTCGGGAGGTGAAATTCCAGCTTTTTCAGTTAAACTGCCGGCTTGTTTATTTAAATCTGACAAAACGCATTTTTTAGAATTGTAAAAGTACAGAAAACAAAAACAGTTTCAAAAAGTTAGTTTGCCACGAATTACACGAATTATCACTAATTTGTTATACTCAAAATGAGTAAAAATAAGTTTGCCGCGAATTCAAGAATTTTATTTTTAAAATCTTTGAGATTATTTTTTTCGAGTTAATTCGAATAATATCAGGATAAAGTATTAAAAATAAAATTCGTGAATTCGCGGAAAAAAACTTAGAATCTCAGAACCTTAGCAGCTTAGAATCTCTAAAGATTAATATCCAGCTGTAAATCTAACCTGGTGGTGTTTTGGATTTTCTACTTCGTCAGCAATTACAACTGCTAAATCTTCTACAGATAAAATACTTCTTTGTTCGTCGTTAAAAACTGGATTTTCTAAACCTAAACGGTATTTTCCTGTTCTGCCTGTTTTAGTTCCTGCGTGCATTTCAAAAGCAGGACTAAAGAATGCCCAGTCTAAATCTTTTTCTTCTTTAATAATATTTAAATAATGTCTTGCAGCATTGGCTCCAGGGAAAATTTCTTTTGGAAAATCTGGAGTATCAACCGCTTGTAAATCCGGAGCGACATATAAACTTCCAGCTCCGCCAATTGTAATAAAACGTTTTACGCCCGATTTTTTTACAGCTTCCTGAATTGCTTTTGATCCGTTTAAGAAATCATCATAAATATTAGGATTTGTCCAACCAGGATTATAAGCGTTTACAACAACATCATGTCCTTTTAAAACTTCTGCCAAAGCATCAACATTAAAAATATCGGCAGAAACCCATTTCGCGTTTGCTGTGTCTTTTGGAGTTCTTGCAATAGCAGTAATTTCATGTTTTCTGTCTGCTAATTCGTTTAAAATTGCTGAGCCAACAAATCCTGTAGCTCCAATAAGTGCGATTTTCATAATATATAAATTTATTTAGTAATAAAAAATGTTACAGTTTTGGTTAAAAAAATAGTTTTAAAATTGATTCGAAAAATCTTCCAATGAAATACCTTCCAGCTGTGCGCCCACTTTTTGGTTCATTTCGCTGTATAAAGCTTCTAAATGCTGATTGATGTTTTTTCCAACAGGGCAGTCAGGATTTGGCTGATTTTTAGCAAAACCTAAACCAATCGTTTCAAAAGTCATTTCGAATATTTGTTTTAAAGTCAGTTCAGCAGCGTTTACTGCCAATTTTGTACCGCCATTTTTCCCTTCTTTACTTTCTACAACATGATGTGCTTTTAAGTTGGCAATTTCTTTTCGAACCAAAACAGGATTTAAATTAATACTTCCCGCAATAAACTCCGATGACAAATAATCATTGGGAAATTTATGGAGCAAAGTAAGAATGTGAATCGTTATGGCAAATTTACCTGAAATCATACTGTAATAAAATATGTTACAAATTTACATCTTTTTGTAACACGAAATACTAATTTAACTATTTTTTTTGAAAAGAGTTATTAGTAATTAGTTAAAAGTGATTTGTAACTAATTGTTTGTGAGGTATAAAGTATGAGAGTTTATTTGAATTTAAAAATAAATTTGAATGACTATTTAGCAAATGTTATAGGTTTAACAAAAGAAAATCAGTAGTTACTATTTCGAAAACATGACTAATTACTATTCACTTTTCACTTCTCACTAAATGTAAATAGCTATTTTTGTGATGATCTTATAGTATGAACAACTTTCTTTTAATATTTCTATTTCTTTCGCTGGGTTTAGTTTTACAACATGTAAAACAATTTCCTACTCATATTTATAAGACACTCAATAAAATTGTTATTTATTTCTGTCTTCCGGCGATTACTTTATATCATATCCCAAAAATAAAATGGAGCAGCGAATTACTGTTTCCAATAGGAGCGGGCTGGATTACTTATATTGTGGCTTTTATTTTTTTCCATTTTTTAGGAAAAAGAAATGGCTGGTCTAATAAATTAATAGGATGTTTGATTTTGACAGCGGGATTAAGCAACAGCTCTTTTCTGGGTTATCCAATTATTGAAGCTTTGTTTGGAAAAAAAGGTTTGGAAACCGCCGTTTTGGTAGATCAGCCGGGGACTTTTGTGGTGGTTTCTACGCTTGGTGTTTTTACTGCTGCTTTTTATTCTAAAGGAAGTCCAGACGCATTAGGAATTTTCAAAAAGATAATTTTGTTTCCGCCTTTTATAATGTTCGTTTTAGCGTGTTTGATGAATATTTTCGATTATAATTTAAATGAAAATATCGAATCTGTGCTGCTTAAAATAGGAAGTCTTGTAACGCCTTTAGCGTTACTTTCTGTTGGTTTGCAATTGACTTTTGACCGAAAAAGCCAACATTGGAAATTTTTACGGCTGGGGCTTTTCTTTAAACTGCTTTTAATTCCTTTTATAATTTTTGTTCTGTATGTTTTTATTTTCAATCAGCATTCTGAAGTTATAAAAATCACGATTATGGAAACTGCAATGGCGCCCATGATTACAGGCGCAATCTTAGCTTCAACTTATGGTTTAAAACCAAAATTGAGCAGTATGATGATTGGTTTTGGAATTCCAATATCGTTTGTAACTCTTGCTTTTTGGTATTTTATTTTAAGCTTTATTTAGTTTAAAATAGTAATTACATCGAGAAAGTAGAATTTTAACTTTTTTTAAGAAAATCGATGTTTTCTATGTGCTTTTTTTGGTTAATTTTAGAGGAACTAAAAAAATATAAATTATGTCAACATTAAGATTAGGCGATATAGCACCAGATTTTCACGCAGAAACTACGCAGGGACCAATTAATTTTCATGAATGGTTAGGAGATTCCTGGGGTGTATTATTTTCGCATCCGGCAGATTTTACTCCGGTTTGTACTACTGAATTGGGAACTGTAGCCAATTATGTTCCTGAATTTACAAAAAGAAATACGAAGGTAATTGCTTTGAGTGTAGACGGATTAGATTCTCACAAAGAGTGGATTAAGGACATTAACGAAACTCAAAATACAGAAGTAAATTTTCCAATTATTGCAGATGAAGATAAAAAAGTAGCTAATTTATATGATATGCTTCACCCAAATGCAAGTGATAAATTTACAGTACGTTCTGTTTTTGTTATCGGACCAGATAAAAAAATCAAATTGACATTAACATATCCTGCTTCTACAGGAAGAAATTTTGACGAATTACTTCGTGTAATCGACAGTTTGCAATTAACAGCAAATTATAGTGTTGCAACTCCTGCCAACTGGAAAGATGGTGAAGATGTAGTTATTGCGCCTGCAATTCCAGACAGTGATATTCCGGCAAAATTCCCAAAAGGACACACACCAATTAAGCCTTATTTAAGATTAACACCGCAGCCAAATAAGTAAGCTTCTGAGTTTCTAAGATTCTAGCTTCTAAGTTTTTAAAAATTAAAAAAGCGCTGAGATTATAATTAATCTCAGCGCTTTTTATATAATTAATATTTTAACTGCTTCGTAAAAGCTTCGACTTTACTTAGCCTTTAATAACTAAAAACTTAGCATCTTAGAACCTTATCTGGAAGCTAACAAAGCCGTCATTCTTTTTTTATCTCCTACAACCCACAGAATATCGTTTTTTTCTAAAATTAAACTCGATTCCGGATTTAGGATACGATTTCCATTTCGTTCGATACCTACAACCATTCCGTTTGTTTTGGCTCTGAATTGTCCGATGCTTTTTTGAATAAATTCTTCCTGAGAAACTTCAAGCTGACGAAGTACAATGTCTGTTTCTTCGACTTTTCCGGGTGCTTCGGTTTCATTTTGATTGAGATATTTCGTGAACTCTACAATCTGTGCATCGGTACCAATTACGCAGATTTCATCTCCCGGAAATAGGCGTTCGGTTTTGGTAGGAATTGGGATCGTTACTTCGCCTCGTTTTATGTAGGCAATATTAATTCCTAACTGTTCACGGATTTTTAATTCTTCTAATGTTTTACCAACAAGATTAGATTCTTTTCCAATATCAAAAAATGACATGTGGCCATCCCACGGCATTAAATTGGCATATCTTCGGTCGATTTTTTTGTTTTCACGGTCGTTAAGGTTTTTCAAAAAGTGACTTTCAATTCTATGATATTGTTCGTTTAGTTTCTTTGGAAAAATCTGATACGCTCCAATGGCAATAATCAGGGCTACAAAAGCGACTAACGGCGAGAAGAAAATATTGAGTAAAAATCCAACAAAAAATAATCCAAGGCTCATTCTAATTAAAATAAGCATTAAAAGTGCACCGCGGTATTTACGTTCTTCCCAAAGAGATTCGACTTCATCAACCTTAACACGACGAAGCGAAAGCGCCCACAAAAAGGGAGCAATAACAATTAAAGTTAAAAGAGCAGCAAGAGTATTTCCAAATCGGGTATCGGCAACTAAAGGCGCTACAAATTTAGATGACAATAAAATAATAGCAGTAATAATAATAGTGTGCAGAATAATTTGTGTTATCGAAGATCGTAAAACTATCTGCCAGGTGCTGACAGATTTAATTGCCTGCGCATTCAAACTGTAACGGTTAATGTTTTTAACCCATTTTTTTGGCATTTTTGATTCCAAAAACAAGGCAAACGGTTCAGAGTATTTAATTAAAAATGGTGTTGTAAATGTTGTAACGGCCGAAACTGCTACAATAATTGGGTAAAGAAAATCGCTTGTTACTTTTAAAGTCATTCCCAGCGTTGCAATAATAAACGAGAACTCGCCAATTTGCGCTAAACTCATTCCGGTTTGAACAGACTGTTTTAATGGCTGTCCCGAAATTAAAGCGCCAAGTGAAGAACTGAATGCTTTTCCAAAAATGGTTAAAAGTGTAATTAAAGCAACCGGCAGGGCATAAGTAACCAATGTTTCCGGATTAATTAACATTCCCACAGATACAAAGAAAACGGCTCCGAATAAATCTTTTACAGGCTGAATTAAGTGTTCAATTTTTTCTGCCATGGTAGTTTCGGCAATAATCGATCCCATAATAAAAGCTCCTAAAGCTGGTGAAAATCCAACATTAGCGGCAAAAATGACCATCATTAAACACAAAGCAAGCGAAATTATTAAAAGCATTTCATCGGTTAAAAGATGTTTTGCCTTTTTTAAAATTGTTGGAATGATGAAGATTCCGCCTAAGAACCAAATGATTAAAAAGAAAACCAGTTTAAGAACAGATTGTAATAATTCGCCTCCGGAAACCTGATCGCTTACAGCAATAGTCGAAAGCAATACAAGCATTAAAATCGCAACGATATCTTCAACAATTAAGGCTCCAAATACAATCCCAACGAACTTTTTTCCCTTAACTCCCAATTCGTCAAAAGCGCGAATAATAATGGTTGTAGATGAAATAGAAAGCGTTGCGCCAAGAAAAATACTATCCATTTTTCCCCAGCCCATCCATTGGCCCACGCAATATCCAATAAGTGTCATGAATATAATCTGGGTTATGGCGGTGACGGAAGAAGTGCCTCCAACTTTCATTAGTTTCTTAAAGCTGAATTCGAGTCCCAAACTAAAAAGTAAAAATATAACCCCGATTTCTGCCCAGACTTCAACACTTTTCATGTCGGTTATAGAAGGGAAAAAATCAAAATGGTTTCCGGCTAAAAAACCTGCAATCAGGTAGCCTAAAACCAAAGGCTGTTTCATTTTTTTAAATAATAGAACGGCAATTCCGGCAGTCATCAGGATTAATCCCAAATCACTAATTAAGGGTTGTAAGTGGTGTGTACTTTCTGCAGCGGCATTTAAGGCAATCATAGAGTGGTATTTGTTTCAGGAGCGTAATCCAGCTTTTATTTCTTGTAAAATTCACCAAACCTCGGCTAAATAAAGTTTAGTGAAGTAATCTGGCTACTCCGGGTTAAAAAAAAAGCTATCTCGATAAAGATAGCTTTTTTTGACAAAATATTTTAGGTTTTCTTTAAATTCCTGTGTAATTACTAGGTGTTATTGCTAATAATTCGGTTTTAACAGCGTCAGAAACATCTAAAGTTGCAATAAAGTTGTGAATTGCATTTTTATCAATCGCTTCATTTGTTCTTGTTAAACCTTTTAGAGCTTCGTAAGGATTTGGATAAGCTTCGCGGCGTAAAATGGTCTGAATCGCCTCTGCAACAACTGCCCAGTTTTTCTCTAAATCTTCTGCAAATTTGTTTTCGTTTAAAAGTAATTTGTTTAACCCTTTTAGAGTAGCTTCAAAAGCAATAATCGTATGTCCCATTGGCACACCAACATTACGTAAAACAGTACTGTCAGTTAAATCACGCTGTAATCTTGAAATTGGAAGTTTTGCTGCTAAATGCTCAAAAATAGCATTTGCAATTCCTAAGTTTCCTTCAGAGTTTTCAAAATCAATTGGGTTTACTTTATGCGGCATTGCCGATGATCCAATTTCTCCGGCTTTAATTTTTTGTTTAAAGTAATCCATTGAAACATACGTCCAGATATCACGGTCTAAATCGATAATGATATTGTTGATTCTTTTTAAACCGTCAAAAAATGCTGCAAAATGATCGTAATGTTCAATTTGAGTTGTTGGAAACGAATGGTGTAAACCTAAATCAGTTTCAACAAATTTATCTCCAAATTTTTTCCAGTCAATCTGCGGGTATGCTACATGATGTGCGTTGAAGTTTCCTGTTGCACCGCCAAATTTAGCTGCAAACGGAATATTGAACAACAAACGCATCTGCTCTTCTAAACGCTCTACAAAAACAAGGATTTCTTTTCCTAAACGGGTAGGAGAAGCCGGTTGTCCGTGTGTACGTGCCAGCATTGGAATATCTTTCCATTCAACGCTTAATTCTTTTAATTTAGAAATGAAAGAAATCAGCGATGGCATATAAACCTGCTCAAAAGCTTCTTTTGTAGAAAGCGGAATTGCAGTATTGTTAATATCCTGAGAAGTTAATCCGAAGTGAATGAACTCTTTGTATTGAGATAAACCTAGTTTTTCAAAAGCATCTTTAATAAAATATTCAACTGCTTTTACGTCGTGATTCGTTACTTTCTCTGTTTCTTTAATCCAAAGCGCATCTTCTGTAGAGAAATTTTTATAGATATTTCTTAAACTTTCGAATAAACCAGAATCAATACCTTGTAACTGCGGTAAAGGAATTTCGCATAAAGCGATGAAATATTCAATTTCAACCAGTACGCGGTATTTTATTAAAGCTTCTTCTGAAAAGAAAGGTGCTAAATTTTGAGTTTTATTTCTATATCTTCCGTCAATTGGCGATATAGCATTCAATTCGTTTAGAGTAGTCATTGTTATGTTGTTTTTCGAAAGGTGCAAATATAAGTGATTGTTAAAACTTCTGAAAATTACTGAAGCGTTATTATGGTATAACTTGCAATTTAAATCATGGTTTTGAAGATTTTATCCCAAAAAGTAAAATAAAACCCAAAATTATGCGATTCATTTTTATGATGATCAGCATGAAACTTTGTAGTTGAAATCCATTTTGTGACGTAGCTTTTGTACCAAAACTGTGGAAAAAGATTTTTTTCTAAATGTCCAAAAACGCCGTACATCAAGTTTAAAAACAAATAAATAATTAAACTGATATAATTGAGTTGAAAAACAGAAATTAAAATGAGCCAGATAAAACCAAAACCTAAAGTTTCGATAGGATGAAGCACAAAAAGACTGTAAACACTTGTGTCTACATGTGTGTGATGCAGTTTATGAATAGGATAAAACCATTTTAATGTATGTGCCAGATAATGAAAACAGAACATAAAAAAGTCCATTAAAATAATCAGCAGCAAAGTATCGATTACAACAGAACTTAAAGTAGTAGAAAAATCAATTTTAATAATCTGCATTTGATACAATTCAAAACCCAAAAGTGTAATAAATATGTTGCAGATTAAACAAGCAATTACCCATTTTCGATCTTCTTTATTTAAAACGGTATTTTCCGGTTCAATTATTTTTCCAATTAAAACCGCCATTAGCAAAAGACTTATATTTTCTACAGAAAAAATAAACAGCTGCATAAGGAAGTTTAATTGCGATAATTGTTCCAGAAGGTTTTCTACGATCATGATAATTTTTCGAGTTCCAGTAATTTTGTTCTCATTTCGGCAACGCCTTCGGTTGCAGTTTTGGCAATAACTTCGACTTTGTTTCTAATATTTGGTATTGAAATAGGTTTTGGATCAATATAAAATAAAGGTGTTGTAGATGGCGTGTAGGAAATAAGTCCTGCGGCAGGATAAACCTGAAGCGAGGTTCCTATTACAGCAAAATAATCTGCAGTTTCGGTTATATCAATTGCTTCTTCCAGAGCCGGAACTTCTTCGCCAAACCACACAATATGCGGTCGTAACTGATGTCCGTTTTCGTCTAAATCTCCCGTTAGTAAATCATCTGTCCAGTCTAAAATTGCATTACGATTTCGTGTGCTTCTTACTTTTAAAAGTTCTCCATGCAAATGCAAAACTTTGGTGCTTCCGGCACGTTCGTGTAAATCGTCGACATTTTGAGTGACGATATAAACATCAAAATCTTTTTCTAATTCAGCCAGAATCTGGTGTCCTAAATTTGGACTTACTTCTTTTAACTGCTGGCGTCTTTTATTATAAAAATCTAAAACCAAATCCTGATTTTTGTGCCAGCCTTCGGGAGTTGCGACTTCCATTACGTCGTGGCCTTCCCACAATCCGTCGCTGTCACGAAATGTTTTAATACCGCTTTCGGCACTTATTCCGGCTCCGGTTAAAACCACAAGTTTCTTTTTCATTCGTATTTTAATTAAAAGATAAAAATAGTGATTTCAAAAATGTAAGACTTGCTTGCAGAGGTCTTTTTTTTAGAAGAATAAACCGTAATTCTACTTATTGCCCGGACTTTTTAAATTATTTAGTTTTAAACTCTGATTAAAGAAAAGAAAACTAAATGCTTTTAATACAATTTACAGGTTTATCTGGTTCGGGAAAAACGACATTGGCAGAAAATGTTCGGCAGTTATTAATTGAAAACAATTATAAAGTCGAAATAATTGACGGCGATGTTTACCGAAAAACGATTTGTAAAGATTTAGGATTTTCTAAAGAGGACCGATGCGAAAATGTTAGACGTCTTTTTAATGTGGGACAGCATTTTATAAAAGAAAATACAGTCGTTCTTATGTCTGTTATAAATCCGTATGAAAGTATTCGGAAGGAACTGCGTAATCATGAATTTGTACGGACTGTTTTTTTAGATTGTTCTGTAGCTAATTTAATTGAAAGAGATCCAAAAGGATTGTATAAAAAAGCATTACTTCCAGATGATAATCATAATAAAATTAAAAACTTTACAGGAATAAGCGACGTTTTTGAAATTCCTGAAAATGCGGATTTAACTCTTAAAACTGATTCTGAACCAGTGCAGTTTTCTACCCGTAAACTCTACGATTTTATTATTTCTAATATGTCATAAACCGTGTAAAAATTCGGTCTTTTTACGGTTTGTAAAATTTTGCTTATATATTCATTTTAAGTTCTTATAAATTATATATTTACAAGGCCAAAACCACTATAACAAATTTAATCCTCAGAGCCTATGAATCCTTCATCATGCCAGCTTCCGATTACTTTTTCAATCGAAAAATTACAAAATGATTTAGTGACCTGCGAAACTAATTTATGGACACCGCATTTTAATACAAACCGGTATGAAGGAAAATGGACAAGTGTTTCTTTGCGGTCGCAGTCGGGATTAGAAACAGATATTCTTTCTTTTCCTGATAAAGAATATAAAAATACTCCTTTGCTTGACAAATGCCCATATTTTAAAGAAATCATGGATTGGTTTCAATGCGAAAAAGAAGCCGTTCGATTACTGCGTTTAGGACCAGACAGCGAAATAAAAGAACATGTTGATAATGATACGTCGTATGAAGATGGTTTTTTTAGAATTCATGTTCCTATTATTACCAACTCTGAAGTCTTTTTTTATGTTGATAATAAACTGGTTCCTATGAAAATGGGCGAGTGCTGGTATGCTAATTTTCAGCTGCCTCATAGTGTAGAAAATAAAAGCCATGAACCAAGAATTCACCTAACATTAGACTGTATACGAAATGACTGGTCTGATAAATTATTTGCCGAAATGGGTTTTGATGTAAATTATGTGCCTGAAAAGACATATTCAGAAGAAATGAAACAGCAGATTATTGCTGAGCTCATGAAAAATCCAACAGAAATAAATGCAAAAATTATAGCAGATCTTCAATCAAAATAAATTCTATAAAAATGGAAAACTTACAGCATCCTCTTTCAAATTGGATTCCTTATAAATTAATAGAAAAAGATAATGAAGTTTATTTTGAATGGATTTATCTGTCTAATTTAAATTTTCTTGAGCCTTTTTTTGATGAAACGATGTCAAAATGCAGAAGCCACGAGTATAATTCAAAAAGAATGAAAGTCGTAAGTTCTGTCGAGAATGTAATTGAATGGGCAGACGAATTAGAATCTGTAGAATTAAAATCGCTGGTTTTTCATGTTTCGCGATGCGGGTCTACAATGCTGAGCCAGTCTCTGGCAACTTCATCAGAAAATATTATGATTTCTGAAGGGCCTGTTTTCGACCAGATTTTAAGAAGCGATAATTTTGGTTTAGATAAAAAAGCCACTCTCTTAAAATCAGTTTTAAAGTTTTTAGGACAAAAAAGATTTCCTGAACAAAAGAATTTGATTTTAAAACTCGACGCCTGGCATATTTTTAATGCCGGATATTTAAGAACTATTTTTCCCGATATTCCTTTCGGACTTTTGTATAGAAATCCGGTTGAGGTTTTAAAATCGCATCAAAAATTAATGGGAATGCATATGGTTCCTAATTTAATTCCGCCCACCGTTTTTGGAATCAGCGCTCAGGAAATCGAAGAAATAAGTTTTCAGCAGTACGGCGCTTTGGTTTTAGAAAAATATTTTAAAGGTTTTCTGGACTTTTACGAAACAGACCAAAATGTTATTCTTTTGAATTATAATGAAGGAATGAAAAATGTTATTGAAAATTTCATATCCTTTATTAATGTCGATTACGAAGTCAATGAACGTGAAAAAATGTTTGAGCGTTTAAAAAAACATTCTAAAAACGGAAATGTTGTTTTTGAAGGTGATTCGTTTAAGAAAGAAGCTCTCGAAATTGATTTTGCAAAAGTGAATCTCCTGCATGAAAAACTCAACAATGCTAAGCCAGAGTATTTAGAACACTGAAAATAACTTACAATTTTCTATCTGTTTATTTATATGTATTTTTGCGCCAAATAAATACAAAATGATTGATTTAGATTACCTAGCATTTTTAGAAAATATATTAACAGAGAACAGAAAAAGTAATTTTTTAAAGGTATTAGAAAACCGTACCAAACATTTTACCGTGGCGGTAGAAGATGTTTATCAAATGCATAATACGAGTGCTGTAATGCGCAGTTGTGAGGTTTTTGGAATTCAGGAATTAAATGTAATAGAACAGCGATTTGGTAAACGAATTGATAAAGAAATTGCTTTGGGCGCTCAAAAATGGGTAGACATTAACCGCTTTGATTCGGTTTCAGGGTGTTTATCTGATTTAAAAAGCAAGGGCTACCAAATTATTGCTACAACCCCGCACGAACAGGACTGCATGCTCGAAGATTTTGATATTTCTAAACCAAGTGCTTTATTTTTTGGTACAGAAAAAGAAGGTTTATCAAAAGAAATCATGGACAATGCCGATGGTTTCTTAAAAATACCTATGGTTGGTTTTACAGAAAGTTTAAATATTTCTGTTTCCGCAGCTATTATTATTCAAAGTTTAACCAACAGACTTAGAAGATCTGATATCGACTGGAAATTGTCTGAAGAAGAAATTCTTGTAAAACGTTTAGACTGGGCAAAAAACTCTATAAAAGATATTAAACGAATAGAAGCACGTTATTATCAGGATAATCCACAAGTTTAAAATTCAAAGCTGCTAAGATTCTGAGATACTAAGCTGTTAAGATAAAACGTAGAAGCTTAGAACCTTAGAATCTTAGCACCTCAAAACTATCTTTTCTTTAAAAACAAAATAAAACCTAAAATACTGACAATCAAAATACTCATCGCTGCCAAAACAGTTGAAAGGTCACGAATGTTTTTTCCTGCCCAGTCCATAAATAAGAATTTGTGCAAAAAGGCAAATGAATAACCCTCGACTTTGTCAGAATTTTTAATTACTGCAGCCAGTCTCGATGTTGATGTTTCGATAAAATAAGTTGTTTTCTCCGGAGTGTCATATGCAAGTTTTACAACCGGAAGTCTTTTGTTTACAAAGCCATATTCTCTGCTTTCAAAATCAGTTAAAACTTTTGATTCTAAAAGTTTCACATTTTCTAAATTTACTTCTTCCTCTTCATAAGAACCCATATCTATTTCGCAGCAAGCCAGTTTTGGAGCACCGCCTGTAAAATAATAAGCTAAGAATTCAGCATATTCAAGATCAAGCCCCGGAACAATTTGATTTGTAGAAGCGTTTATGTAAACAATTTCAGAATTTGAATTGTCTTTTTTCTTCCATTTCGAATCTGACTCTGCTATTTTAAATCTCCCTTTTTTCTTCTCTGTCAACTGACAACGGTAATAAATGGTGTCGTTAAACATTATAATTCCAATATTTTGGAAACGGCTCCAGTCTAAATTTAAATCTGTATTGGCAACCTTAGCAATGTCGCTAGTTTTAAATGTCGGTTCATAAACCATTTGCGACAATGTATACGGCGACCATTTTGTAGTAGCGTGATAAGCACCGCTAAAAGCAAAAGTCAAAGTAAAAAGAGAAATCCAAATCCCAATTTGACGATGGTATTTTCTCAATCCTTTTTTGGGCTGCAAATTGTCTGTTTTTTTGAATTGTTTCCATAACAAACCATAAATCAGAATTCCGCTCAAGGCAGAAAATCCAATTATTGTCAACAAAAAAATCATCGTAATAATTCGGATGCTATTGTTCGTAATCGCATCTATAAAAGACCAGTTATGAAAAGTATCAAAAAACCAGATAAAAGCCTGTCTCGAAGTCGGATTATAAGTTGCCAGTTTGCTTGAAGAAGTTTCTACATAAATTTCCATAGCATCAGGACGGTCAAAAGTCAATTTGTAAACGGGTAGATAACGATTTACATATTTGTATTGAGAAGTAAATTCGGTAACAACTTCACTTTGTTTCACAGGACTTTTTTGATCCTCCAGGAAATAACGAGAAAGCCATTCTGCATAAATCTGATCTCCATTTTCGAGTTTTTTTGCTGTCGAAGCATCAAAATACCACAGTTCGCCAAAAATGGTTTTTAACTGGTAATACGTTTTATTATTGAAAGTAACAATTCTAAAATTTTTGAATTGTGTTAATTCATTTTGCTTTAAAACTTCCTGAATCGAAAAATGCAATTGCGATTTATCAATAACCTGATTTTCCAGTTTATCATGAGCAATTTCCGGCTTGAAAAAGTGCGCCATAAACGGATGCGTTAAACCTGATAGTGTCCAGAAAATGACAGGAATAATCGTAATTAAACCAATAACACGATGCCATTTGTACATGTGCTGTTTGATTCTTTTGATAAATTTAGAATCCTTGTTTTTAGAAGTTTTTTTATTTTTTTCTTTACTCATAGTTGTTTTTTTTAAGCCACAGATTAAAAGATTTAAAATGATTTTTTTTAATTTTTTCGTTGATTCTTTAATCTGTGTTAATCATTTTAATCTGTGGCATAATTTTATTTTTTTAATGAAAAATTATATTGAATTCCAAATACAAAAGTTCTTGGAGCAGCAGCTGTATAAGTTGGCTGTGCGCCCGCTGTGTTTGCTCTCGAAACGTTATAAGCATATAATTTATCAGTCAGGTTCATGACATTTCCGTAAATCTCAATTTTTCTCCATTGATAACCCACTCGAGCATTAAATAAATTATATCCGTCATATTTTATCGTATTGATCTGATCCTGATAATAACTGCCAACAAGCTGCCATTCGATTGAAGTTCTTAGATTTGGAAGCCAGTTTGGATAATATGTTATTTCTGAGTTTCCGGACCATTTTGGCGCAGCAGGCATTTCTTTTCCATTTAAATTCTGAACCGGATCTGCAGGCTTGTCTGAAAGTTTAAAATCGATATAAGTATGCTGTGCGTAAGTGCCGCCTAAACGGAAATTGAATTGTTTTGACGGTCTGTAAGAAGCTCCAAACTCAATTCCTTTATGACGTGTTTCTCCGGCAGAACGATAATCGGTTGAATTATCTGCAAGTTTGATGTTTAATAACTCGTTTTTTCCTTCCATGTAATAAAAAGCATAATCGAAGTTTAGTTTATTTTCTAAGAAAGAAAACCATCCGCCTACTTCATAATTGTTAAAAGTTGCAGGTTCAAGATTATAATAAAAATCAGCCGGAACGCCGGTTGTTCCTCCCGTTCCGGGTTTAGTTCTAAAAATTGAAGTAATTCCCGGAGGTGCAAATCCCTGAGAATAATTTCCGTAAAAACCGGCAAATTCAACCGGATTATAATTGGCTCCAACTTTAAAAGTCGCTTTGTCATAAACTTTACTTCCCGAAGAAAGATCCAGTGCATTATCGTAATCCACTTTCATGTTGTCATAACGGCCTCCAACTGTTAAAACTAATTTTTCAAATGGATTAAAACTTATTTGTGCATAAGCAGCAGTGTTAAAAATATCAGCCGAATAATCTGCTAATTTAGTATCCGGATGTTCAGCGATAATTTCATAAGAATCAACAGTTTGTTTTCCTGCTTCTCCCGGATTCAAATTTGCTTTTAAATCAATTACATACGACCAATAGGTTACTGGAGAATAATCATATAAAGCTCCGGCAACAATTTTTGTATTCAGGAAATCAAATTTTTGAGTATGCTGGCCAATTGCTCCGTAACTTTTAAAGTTGTTAGAATTGACCTCGCCTTTTGCTGTTGTTGGGTTTGAAGTTGGACTCCATTTAATTCCGTACGATGGATTTTGTCCCAATTTATTATCACGCAAATAAGCGGTAATGTAACTGCTTGATTTGTCATTCCAGTCATGTTCAAGAGTTAACCGCGTTCTTAAAGCATCAGATTTTCTATAAGTAAAATCAGAAGAGCTTTTGTATGTTCTGTTGTTAAAAGCTTCTTCGTTAACCGTTCCGCTCATGTCCGAATAATATTTTCCGTACATTGTGCTGCTGATCAGTCTGGTTGAAGACGAAATATTATAATCGATTCTGGCATTCAGATTATCTTTATTATAATCAGAATGCGTCATCCAGCCATTTTCCTGAAGACTTGAAATTCCTGCAATATGAAAACCAACTTTTCCAATTGTTGCGCCGCCCGCTGCCTGAAATCTTCTGTAACCATAATTATCTGCCTGAACACCAAACTTAAATTCAGGATCAACAGGCGGTTTTAATGAAATTAAATTAATTGTTCCGCCCACAGCTTCAGGTCCGTATAAAGAAGAAACTGGACCTTTTACAACTTCAATACTCTGAAGGTTAAACTGATTTATTTCTAATAATGCATTGTGATTAAAGATTCCCATGGGACGAATTGGTAATCCATCTTCCAGATATAAATAATAAGCATTAGTAGTCATTGGCTGACGAATAGACATCATGTGCTGTTCGTTTCCTAAATTAACCATTAATACACCAGGAATTTTATTAACGATTTCGTAAACTGCAGTTGCTTTTGCTTCATGAATGGTTTTTGCCGTCAGTTTGCTAATTGCAACCGGAGTTTCTTTTCGCAAAGTAGCCGTACGATTTGCGGTAACAAAAATATTTTCAAGTTCCTGAGATTTGGTTGTGTCTTGCTTTGTTTTATTTTGTGCCAAAACACATTGTCCTATGATTAATAGGACGAAGTATATTTTTTTCATTTTAATTATATAAATTTTAAAAACTAGCCGATATTCTTTAGTTTAAACCAAAGAAGTTACTTTTCAGAATTGCTGAAAAGCGGAATTAAAATTTATATGAAGGATGGAGGATGAAAAATGGAATTTGAAACAGAAACAGGTTTTCCATTCAGAGAAGCAAAAAGTTTTACTTCAGTTTCAATTGGTGTTATTAATTTAAAATCAGCCAGCGTTGTATTTAAGATATAAATGACTTCTGCTTTTTCTTTTAGATTATCCTGCATTCTTTTTTCGTTGTCGGTGTATTTTTTTAAACTTTTCTGAAGTTCACAACGACCGTTACAACTATTAAAAACCATTTTACGTTGTACACAAATGGTTTTTGAAATCTCTTCCTGATTTAATTTGAAAGAAGTATAAACAAAGAAACTGCCAAAAGAGGGAACTAATAGCATACAGGAAAGAAATATGATTAAAAATCTTTTCAAGGAATTTCGTTGTTTAATAAATTTTAAAAGGATATAATTTAAGTATACGCAGTTTTATAATTAATGTAATATTTAAATTTTCCTGTTGGAATTTTAAATAGAAATCAATTTTTCTAAAAATAATTAATGCGTAAGTTTTTTTCATTGCGTATAATGCAATGAAAATTTATTTCAATTGGAATTGAAATACAAATTATATAAAATAGGATGGAGGGTGAAAAATAGTAATAGAAACCGATATAGGTTTCTCATCCAATGAAGTGAAGACTGCTGCTTTTGATTCGACTGGAACTACTAATTTGAAGTTATTTACAACTGTATTCTGGATATAAACAATCTCAGATTTCTCTTTTAGATTGTCCTGCATTTTCTTTTCGTTGTCAGCGTATTTTTTTAAGCTCTTTTGAAGTTCGCAACGTCCGTTACAAGTGTTAAAAACTTGTTTGCGCTGCACACAGATCGTTTTTACAATTTCGTCCTGATTGATTTTAAAAGAAGCATAAACAAAGAAATTGCCAAAAGATGGCACCATAAGGATACAAGAAAGTAATATGATAAAAATCTTCTTCAAGGATGGATTTCGTTGTTTCGAATGCAAAAGTACATTTTAATCGTTTTCAAATGTATTAAATCGTACTATTTTTTTAATTTTTAACCATTACTAAAAAAAGAAACCCGACAGGTTTTTAAAACTTGTCGGGTTTGATATATGTATTTGATTCAGTTTCAGAATAAAAACTGAAATCACAAACTAAAAATTATTAATTAACCAGAACCCAAGTCCCAGCTGCTAATAAACTTTCAGCTTTTTTGTATTTCATTGTTTCTGTTTTACCAGTAGCAACTTCCTGAACTGTTACAGTATCATTACGATTGATTTTTGGCATATCTCTCACGATAGTTTCAGTTACCTGACGTTGTTGCGTTTCTCCGGCTTCACGATTGATGTTTTCGCTGTTTGGAATTTCGTCTTTACTTAACTGTAAGTTTTCTTTTTGACGAACTTCTCTTGCTTCGTGGATTTCAGGAACGTTTTGAGCTGGTAAATCACCTTTAAATAAGAATGAAATAACTTCTTTGTTAACGTTGTCTAACATTCCTCTAAACAAGTTGAAAGCTTCTAATTTGTAAATAAGCAATGGATCTTTTTGCTCGTGAACTGCTAATTGAACTGACTGTTTCAATTCGTCCATTTTACGTAAGTGTTTTTTCCAAGCTTCATCAACAATCGAAAGTGTGATGTTTTTCTCAAAATCAGCAATTAATTGAGCGCCTTCGCTATCGTAAGCTTTTTTCAAGTCAGTAACCACATTTAAAGTTTTGATTCCGTCTGTAAATGGAACTACAATTCTTTCGAAATGGTTGTTTGGCTCTTCGTAAACTCCTTTGATGATTGGGAAAGCTTCTCTAGCGCTTCTTTCTGTTTTTTCAGTGTAGAATGCTAAAGCCTCTTTATACACTTTTCCAGTGATTTCAATATCTGATAATTTCGTGAAATCAGCATCAGAAATTGGAGATGTGATTCCGAAATAACGAATTAAATCAAATTCAAATCCTTTGAAATCATTTGTTACTTTATTATTGCTTACGATTAATTCGCAAGTATCATAAAGCATGTTTGCAATATCCAGTTTTAAACGCTCTCCAAACAATGCATGACGACGACGTTTGTAAACTACTTCACGCTGTGAGTTCATAACGTCATCATATTCTAATAAACGCTTACGAACACCAAAGTTGTTTTCTTCTACTTTTTTCTGAGCACGTTCGATAGATTTAGTCATCATAGAATGCTGAATAACTTCACCTTCTTTTAATCCCATTCTGTCCATTACTTTCGCAACTCTTTCAGAACCAAATAAACGCATTAAGTTATCTTCAAGAGAAACGTAGAACTGAGAACTTCCCGGATCTCCCTGACGACCAGAACGACCGCGTAACTGTCTGTCTACACGACGAGAATCATGACGCTCTGTACCCACGATTGCTAAACCTCCTGCAGCTTTTACTTCTGGAGATAATTTAATATCGGTACCACGACCAGCCATGTTTGTTGCAATTGTTACAACTCCGGCTTTACCAGCTTCTTCAACGATTTGTGCCTCTTGCTTGTGCATTTTAGCATTCAATACATTGTGTGTGATTCCTCTCATTTTAAGCATACGGCTTAATAATTCTGAAATCTCTACAGAAGTTGTTCCAATAAGAACTGGTCTTCCAGCTTGAGATAATTCTGTAACGTCTTCGATTACGGCATTGAATTTCTCACGTGTTGTTTTGTAGATATAATCTTCTTTATCAATTCTTGCAATGCCACGGTTTGTTGGAATTTCAACAACATCTAATTTATAAATCTGCCATAACTCTCCTGCTTCTGTCACAGCTGTACCGGTCATACCAGCCAGTTTGTTGTACATTCTGAAGTAATTCTGTAATGTAACTGTTGCAAAAGTTTGAGTTGCAGCTTCGATTTTTACGTTTTCTTTAGCCTCGATCGCTTGGTGAAGACCGTCAGAGTAACGACGTCCGTCCATGATACGACCAGTTTGCTCATCGACAATCATAATTTTGTTGTCCATGATAACGTACTCTACATCTTTTTCGAATAAAGCGTAAGCTTTTAAAAGCTGAGTAAGAGTGTGGATACGTTCGCTTTTTACACCAAAATCCTGAAATAATCTTTCTTTGGCTTCAGCTTCAGCATCTTTGTCTAATTTTTGTTTTTCAATCGCAGCGATTTCTGTTCCAATGTCTGGTAAAACGAAGAAATCAGCATCAGTATCACCAGAAAGGTATTTAATACCGTTATCTGTTAATTCAACCTGATTGTTTTTTTCTTCAATCACGAAATACAAAGCTTCATCCACTTTGTGCATTTCACGATTGTTGTCCTGCATATATTGATTTTCAGTTTTTTGAAGTAATTGTTTAATTCCTTCTTCACTTAAAAATTTAATTAATGCTTTATTTTTAGGTAAACTTCTGTAAGCTCTTAATAATTGGAAACCTCCATCTTTAGTGTTACCTTCTTTGATTAATCTTTTAGCTTCTGCTAAGAAACCATTCGCTAACTGACGCTGTTGTGCAACTAAGTTTTCGATTTTTGGCTTCAATTCATTAAATTCATGACGATCTCCCTGAGGAACTGGTCCAGAAATAATAAGCGGTGTTCTTGCATCATCAATTAATACAGAATCGACCTCGTCGACAATGGCAAAATTGTGTTTTCTTTGAACTAAATCACTAGGTGAGTGCGCCATGTTATCTCTTAAGTAGTCAAAACCAAACTCGTTGTTAGTTCCGTAAGTGATATCAGCATCGTAAGCTTTTTTTCTAGCTTCAGTACTTGGCTGATGGTTATCGATACAGTCTACAGATAAACCGTGGAATTCAAATAAAGGTGCTTTCCATGTACTGTCACGTTTTGCTAAGTAGTCATTCACCGTTACTAAGTGAACTCCGTTTCCTGTCAAAGCGTTTAAGTAAAGAGGAAGGGTAGCAACTAAAGTTTTACCTTCACCGGTTTGCATTTCGGCAACTTTACCTTCGTGTAGTACCATACCACCAATTAACTGAACATCGTAGTGAATCATGTCCCAAGTGATGTCTTTTCCTGCAGCATTCCATTTGTTAGCCCAAACTGCTTTTTCACCTTCAATTTGAATATATGGTTTTGTTGCAGAGAATTCGCGGTCTTTTGCAGTTGCGCTTACTTCAATATGAGCATTTTCTTTGAAGCGGCGAGCTGTTTCTTTTACAACAGAAAAAGCTTCCGGAAGAATTTCCAATAAAGTTTTCTCAGAGATTTCATAAGCTTCTTTTTCAAGAGCATCTATTGCATCATAAATATCTTCTCTTTTATCGATGTCTTCAATTTTTTCGACGTCGGCTTTAAGAGAAGCGATTTTAGCATCTTTATCTGCTCTTGCTTCTTTAATTCTTTCTTTAAAATATACGGTTCTTGCTCTTAATTCGTCGTGAGACAAACTCATTAAGCTCGTTTCGAAAGTTTTAATTTTGTTTAGGTAAGGCTGCAGGGCTTTTACGTCTTTTTGAGACTTATCGCCTACAAATACCTTAATGATGCTGTTTATGAAACTCATAATTATTGTATTTCTTTATTATATAATGTGTATTTGAACCAAAAAAAAAGTCTCTGTGATGAGACTTTTTCCTTTGGTTTATTTTTTAATATTCATCCTCATTCCAAAGATAATCTTCGTCTGTTGGATAATCAGGCCAAATTTCTTCCATTGATTCATATATCTCCCCTTCATCTTCGATTGACTGAAGGTTCTCTACTACTTCTAATGGAGCACCAGCTCTAATAGCGTAGTCAATAAGTTCGTCTTTGTTAGCAGGCCATGGCGCATCACTTAAATAAGATGCTAATTCTAATGTCCAATACATCTGTTATCTGTTTAGTTTGTGCAAAAATAAATTTTTTACTGAAAAAGACAAGTAAATTTTGATTTATTTTAATAAAATTTAAGAACGTCTCTTGTTAAATTCCAAAAATGAATTAAAAATTCTAATATTTAAATTCCAAATTCCAGCAATACAGCGGGAAATCGCATTAATTCAAATTTTAAATTCATTTACATAATTCGAAAGAATTTAATTTTTTTTCTTTGGAATTTGGGATTTCAAAAAATTGGAATTTAAAGAAAAATTTATTTCCTCGGAATCCACTTTACCTCCTCCGCTTTTAGGTCTGAGGACAACTTTCGTGCCAAGACAAAAAGGTAGTCAGAAAGTCGGTTTAAATACATAATTGCGATTTCCGGAACGTGTTCATTATGGCTTAAATGTACCGCTAATCGTTCGGCACGACGGCATACACAGCGCGCAATGTGACAATATGACACGGTTTGATGACCGCCTGGCAAAACAAAGTGCGTCATTTGCGGAAGACTTTCTTCCATTTTGTCTATTTCGTTTTCAAGCAATTCGATATCAGAATCGATAATTCCGAGGTTTTTTAAGCGTAGTTCGCCGTTTTTTAAAACTTCTTTTTCCTGAGGAGTTGCCAAAATGGCGCCTACTGTAAAAAGGCGATCCTGAATTTCTATTAAAATGGTTTTATAATGTGAATCCATTTCCTGATCGCGGATTAATCCAATGTGTGAATTAAGTTCATCAACAGTTCCGTAACTATCAATGCGAATATGATCTTTAGGAACACGTGTGCCTCCAAAAAGAGCCGTTGTTCCTTTATCACCTGTTTTGGTATATACTTTCATTTTTTTTAAGGTACTAAGTTGCTAAGATGCAAAGGGACTAAGGTTTTTTCTTTCTGAAATTAATTCGAAGAATTAATTTCAGAAAATCTAAAATCTAAAATCTAAAATCTAAAATCTAAAATCTAAAATCTAAAATCTAAAATCTAAAATCTAAAATCTAAAATCTAAAATCTAAAATCTAAAATCTAAAATCTAAAATCTAAAATCTAAAATCTAAAATTATTTACTTGTGTCGCTTTCAATTAAGCCGTCGCGTAAACGAATTATACGATGTGCATACGCTGCAATATCTTCTTCATGGGTTACCAGAATTACAGTGTTGCCTTGTGCATGAATATCGCCAAAAAGCTTCATGATTTCTACAGAAGTTTTACTGTCTAAGTTTCCTGTTGGTTCATCGGCCAAAATAATAGATGGTTTGTTTACCAATGCACGGGCAATGGCCACACGCTGACGCTGACCTCCTGATAACTGATTGGGCTGGTGATCCATTCTGTCGGCAAGATTTACCTGTTTTAAAACCTCAGTCGCTCTGGCATTTCTGTCGGATTTAGAATATCCGGCATAAATCATAGGTAATGCAACATTGTCTAATGCAGTTGTTCTTGGCAGCAAATTAAAAGTTTGAAAAACGAAACCAATTTCGGTATTTCTAATTCCGGCTAATTCGTCGTCTTTCATCTGGCTTACATCTTTTCCATTCAAAACATATCTTCCGGAAGTTGGCGTATCAAGACAGCCTAATAAATTCATTAAAGTTGATTTTCCAGACCCTGACGGCCCCATTAAAGCGACATATTCACCTTTGTTGATTTCTAAATTTATTCCTTTTAAAACATATACGGTTTCATTACCAAGTATAAAATTTCGTCGTATGTCTGTTATTTTAATTAATGGATCTGCCATTTTATTTTACAATTTTGGAATTAAAAGTACAAAACACTTTTCAATAAAAATGATAAGTAGTTTAGAATTGGATTTTGTTACAAAAGCTTTTTTATAGATGTATATTAAAATGGATACGTTTTTTATACCAGAAATGGTTATATGATTTTGAATTAATCTTGCATAATTGTCATTATTTTATGAGTTTTATAATTTTAAAATGTTTTTAATTTTAAAAACGTGATAATAATGTAATTTGTTCGAATAGGTATTTGGTAAATTTGATTAATCAATTAATTAAAACAATCAAGATTATGAAAAATATTAAAATAGCTGCGGCAGTTACACTACTAGTATTAGGTTTAACATCGTGTAAAGATGAAAAACAAGAAAAAGCTCAAAAAACAATCGACTCTTATGTAGCCTACGTCGATTCTGTAAAAAATGTATCTGCAGAAAATTTAAAAGCAGACTGGAAAGCGGTTGATGCTGAGTATGATAGAAGATCTCAGGAAGCCCAAACTGCATTAGCAGATCTTAAAGATAATTCGGCAGCAACAGAAAAAGTAAATGCCAGTAAAATTAAATATGAAGAATTTAAAAATGAGATGACCACCGTTTTTGCCCCTCCGGCGCCAAGTCCAAAACAACAATTAAGAGATGCTTTGTTTGGTGCAGGAAAAATTGGTGATGATATGAATTTTAGCTGGGTAAATGCTCAAAATATTCATAGTGTTTATCAGCAGTTCGTTCACACTGTAGAAAATAATAAGGATAAATATTCCAGAGAAGACTGGGATGAAGTTAAGCTGATGTATGAAGCTCTTGACAGCCGTAAAAATACAGTTGAAAAAGAAGGACTTACAGCAGAAGATAATAGAAAAATTGCAGGTTTAAAAGTGAAATTTGCGCCAATGTACACCGTTAACAGAATGGGTGCTAAATCTGAAGAGAATAAAGACGCTAAAAAATAGAATTTTAAACTGCGTTTGAAATAAAAAAGACGATCATTTTTGATCGTCTTTTTTTTATGTGTGAATGGTAAGATATTCTCATAAAATTTTAATATTAAAAATAATGTCAAAATCAAACGTTCCTACGGAACGTAAACCTTAATTAATATAATTTTTCTACCGACGAAATGTTCCTATGGAACAAAAAAAGTGTAAAGTTGATTTCTTAAATTTTAATAGCATTCCGTTGGGAATGTTTGACGGATGCAATTATTAAAAACGATATCAATAATCCAACGTTCCTACGGAACGTAAACCTCTAATGTCAATACGATTTTCTACCAACGAAATGTTCCTATGGAACAAAACAATATATAAATTGAAAAGAACTGTTTTAACCTTGTTTTATACTCGAATTGTAAAATGTTCCTTTTCCTGTTCGTATCTAAAAAATACAAAACCCCATTGAAAAGTATCAATTGTAACTTTAACCTTTGGATGATTTTTTATAATCTCCCAAGCTTCTTCCATTTCCGGTGACCAATGAATATCATCAAAAATCCAGACAGAATCATTATTAATGGTTGAAAGCAATGTTTCAAAATACGTTAAAGTTGCTTTTTTTGAATGATTTCCATCAAAATATATTAAATCGAAAACAGTAGAGTTTAAGTTTTCAGAAATTAAGAAAGATTCAAATTCAGAAATTATACTTTCAACATTTTTGCAGTCAAATTTGTTTAATTGATTTTTGGCTGTGCCTCCAGTTTGCGGACAGCCTTCAATTGTAATTACGTTTGCATTTGTATTTCCTAGTGCTAGGGCAGAAGTAGCCAAACCTAATGAAGTTCCAATTTCCAGAATATTTTTTGGCTTAAAATATTGCGTTACGCGAAATAGTAGTTCGGCACGTTTTGGTGAAATTCCAGCCGTTTGGGCTATTTTTGAAATTTGTCTTTTATTTGATTTAAAGACTTTTGAACCCGCACCGAAATCTGTTACTTCAATAAAATTTTTGTTTTCAAGAAGTGACTTTCTGTAATTTTTCAGGATTTGATATTCTGGTTTAGGCTTTTTATCGTAAAAACATTTCGTTAGTAGATTAAAAACAAATGGTGAGTGAACACCGTGTTCGTTTGTAGAATTCCAAAGAAAATTTAAATACGATTTGATTTGAAAAAACATGCTGACTTATTACGGATAATCTTAATTAACAGAAACTAATTTTATATCAAATATAAGCACAGATCCGCCTGGAACAGCTTTGACACCCTTGCTTCCGTATCCTAAATGTGCAGGAACGAAAAGCATGCCTTCTCCTCCTGGTTTAAAAAATGGAATTCCTTCTTTCCAGCCTGGTATAAGATTTTTTAAAGCAAACGAAACTCCTTCTTGATTTTCGTCAAAAACTTTACCATTGGTAAAATATCCTTTATAAATAACTGTAACTGTAGAATCAATTGTTGGATGATCGCCTTCACCCTCTTTTGTAATTATATAGTGTAAACCAGATTCTGTTCTTTGCGCTGTTAAATTATTTTGTGCCAGATAATCGACAATTTCTTTCTCATTCTGCGCAGTAAAATCTTTTACTTCATCTTTGTCTCCAGAGCAGGAAATAAAAAGTGTAATGGCTATAACTAGTAAGGCGTAAATAATGTTTTTCATTTTTTATATTTTTAAAATGACTTCTATATTTTGTTTCACAGAGATTCTCAAAGAAAAAAACGCAAAGATTGACAAAAAATTTCAAGCTGGTTTTTGGCGACTTTGAGACTAAAAACTGAGACTAAAAACTTAAAAAAAAGATTACCCTTCAATCTTAGCAGAAAGCTCAAACCAGCGTTCTTCTTTTGTGTCAATTTTGTTAATTATATTTTGAAGCTCATTTGCTTTCTTTTCAATATCGGCATCGGCTACTTTTCCGTCAGAGAATAGTTGTTCGATTTTTGCTTTTTCTATTTCTAAATCTTTAATTTCTCGTTCGATTTTTTGATATTCTTTTTGCTCGTTAAAACTAAGATTTCCAGTTGGATTGTTTTGTTTCCAATCTTTTTTTTCTGCTTTGTTTTCTTCTTTTTGAGTAACATCAGCACTATCTTCATAAGCGCGGAAATCAGAATAGTTTCCAGGGAAATTTTCGATTTCGCCTTCTCCTCTAAAAACAAACAAATGATCAACAATTTTATCCATAAAGTAGCGATCGTGCGATACCACTAATAAACATCCCGGATAATCTAAAAGAAAACTTTCGAGAACGTTAAGTGTTACAATATCTAAATCGTTTGTTGGCTCATCTAGAATTAAAAAGTTTGGGTTTTGAATTAAAACTGTACATAAATACAAACGTTTTAATTCGCCTCCGCTTAATTTTTCGACATAATCGTATTGTTTTTTGGCATCAAAAAGAAAGCGCTCTAATAATTGCGAGGCTGAAATGATTTTCCCTTTTGTAAGCGGAATATATTCTCCATATTCTTTAATGATGTCAATAACACGCTGTCCCGGTTTTGGATTAATTCCTGATTGTGTGTAATAACCCACTTTTATGGTATCTCCTTTTACAACGCGGCCACTATCCGGCGGAATTGTTCCTGTTAAAAGATTTAAGAAAGTTGATTTTCCGGTTCCGTTTTTACCAATAATCCCAATTCTTTCGCCACGCTGAAAATCAAAACTAAAGTTGTCCAGAATAACTTTGTCTTTAAATTTTTTAGAAAGTTTATGAAGCTCAATAATTTTGCTTCCCATTCTTTCCATATTAATTTCAAGCTCGACTTTATTTTCTTTACGTCGGCTTTGTGCTTTTTCCTTAATAATGTAAAAATCGTCCTGACGTGATTTAGATTTGGTTGTTCGCGCTTTTGGCTGGCGGCGCATCCATTCTAATTCTTTTACAAATAAGTTTTTAGCTTTGTCAATGCTCGCATTTTCAGAAGTAATTCTTTCTTCTTTTTTCTGTAAATAATACGAATAATTCCCTTTGTATTGATATAATTTTCCGTTGTCTAATTCGATGATTTCGTTGCACACACGTTCAAGAAAGAAACGGTCGTGAGTTACCATGAACAACGTTATGTTTTCTTTAGCGAAGTAACTTTCAAGCCATTCAATCATTTCAAGATCTAAATGGTTGGTTGGCTCATCCAAAATCAATAAATCCGGACGATTGATAAGAATTATCGCTAATGAAAGACGTTTTTTCTGTCCTCCAGAAAGATTTTTTACTTTTAGTTTAAAATCTTCCAGTTTTAATTTAAAGAGAATTTGCTTGTACTGCGTTTCAAAATCCCATGCGTTATGCTGATCCATAGCGTCAAAAGCTTTTTGATACGCTTCTTCATCAGCAGGATTTTCTAAAGCTTTTTCGTAGGCTTCAATTACTTTAAGTGTTTCATTATCTGAAGCAAAAATACTTTCTTCAATTGTAAGTTCGTCCTGAAGATTGTTGTCCTGCGAAAGAAATGCCATTCTAATGCCTTTTCGTAAAACAACTTGTCCGGTGTCTGGTTCTTCTAAACCATTAATAATACTCATTATGGTTGTTTTACCAGAGCCGTTTTTGGCAATAAAAGCGATTTTTTGATCTTTATTGATTCCAAAAGAAATGTTGTCAAAAAGGACTCTTTCGCCAAATGACTTCGATATATTTTCTACAGATAAGTAATTCACTTTGTAATTATATGTTATAAATTATGAGTTATGAATGTTTTGTAAACATAACTTTTTTTGCAAAAGTAACGCATATCTTCCGATTTACGAATTATTTATGGAGATACAAATCCAGCACAGAGTTTAAGTCTAAATAATGAATTTGCTGCGGATTATTTAAAATCGGTTTTCGAACCAATGATTCATTGGTAATAAAATAATGAATGCCGTCTTTTGTCGTAATTCCTTCTATTTGGTGAAACGGAAGTTTTAAATCAATTTTTCGTTTATTCCCGGATAAAAAATCATGGTTTTTAAAATCATATAAAAGATAAAGAAATGTTTTTCCGGTTTTTGAATAACCACATAACGAGATTAATTTTTTCTTTTCTAAATATACCGCGCCTGTAACTAAGCCATCTGTGGCTAAAGTATTTTTGAACTGCGCAATTTTATTTCCTGATTTGTTGGGCAGAACATAAACATTGGTTTTAGATGATTTCCATTGTTTGCTGAACAAATAAATACTGTCTTTAGAAACAATAAAAGCTTCGCAGTCAAAATTTGTAGTGTTTGGTTTTTGCGCCAATAAATCAGTTTGGTCAGAATAGCTGAAAGAAATTTTTTCAATAACGGGATTTTCTTCTAAAAACGATTTTTTTTCGATTTTTAAGATATTTAAATCCGTTCGGTTTCCTTTTGCATTGTTTCCAAAATCACCAATATACAAGTACAAACTATCTTGCGAAATTTCTTCCCAGTCGTGGTTTATAACATTTTTTAGAACAATTTTCTTTTTTATTTTCCCTAAAGAATCTAAACCATAAATCGTGGTGTCGTGATCATCATTATGTGTCCAAAGCAAATTATCGAAAGCAGTTAAACCCGAAGTTTCTTTTACAGAATCACTAAGCTTTGCAGAATATTCTGGTTTTAGTTTTAGATTTCTATAAATGCAGCTTCCGTTATTTTCTGCTGCATCTGGATTATAATTTTTAGAAAGCGGATCTGTACAGCCTGAAATCTGTGCCTGAACGGAAAAGAATGAAAGAAGAAAAAAGAATAGAATCCGCGGCATTTTGAATTTTAAATTTTGGTTAAGATAAAAGTAAATTTTTAAACATTAGACAAAAAAATAAGATTATTAATATAATTAAAATGTTATTTTGCAGCTGCAAGTTTAAGTTAAACTGAGTTTCCCCCCAAATATGAAAATTTTAGAAGAACTATCCCGTTTTAGAATGTCCCGATATTTCAAACTTTTGTTTGTATGCTGGGATATTATTTTACTGAATACAGCGATAGTGCTTTCTGCGCTGGCCAGATTTGGAAGTTTGGATGAACTTTTAATAAAAGAAGAACGAACAGTTTCTGTTGTTGCCAATTTAATTTGGATAGGATTATTGCTTAATAAAGATTCGTATCGAATGATTCGTATTGAACGAATCGAATCTATTTTAGGGAGAACTATCAGAAAACTGGTTATTCATGCCTCTCTGATTTCAATTTTTGTAGTTTATTTAAAATTCTCAGACATTTCGAGACTTAGACTGTTGTATTTTTATTTGTTCTTTTTTGTTATTTTGTTGATTTCCCGTTACATATCGATGAAAGTTCTAAAAGAAATCAGAGCAAAAGGATATAATTTCAGGAAAATTATTATCGTTGGCGCAAATGAAACCGGCGAAAGAATGCGAAAAATACTGGCTAAGGATCTTACTTACGGCTATAAATTTTTAGGTTTTTTTGATGAAAAAGCAGATTCTGTATTTTCAGATCAGTTAATTGGCGGTTTTGATGAAATTCAGGATTTTATCGTAGAAAAAGGAGTCGACGAAATGTATGTCGCCCTGCATATTGATGATATTGCTGTAATCAATAAGCTTGTAAAAATCTGCGAACAAAATATGGTAAGAATTAAGTTTGTTCCTGATTTTCAGTTATATACTAAATCAAGTAAAGTTGAAATTACATTTTACGAAAATACGCCGGTTTTAATGCTGCGCCGTGAACCTTTAGAGTTTGTAACCAATAAATTAGTTAAAAAAGCATTTGATGTTTGTTTTTCGGCTTTAGTAATTCTGCTCATATTTCCGTGGTTATTTCCCATTGTAATGCTTATAATAAAGCTAGAATCGCCGGGGCCGATTTTCTTTAGACAGAAACGTTCCGGACGAGATAACCGACCTTTTGTTTGTTTAAAATTCAGAAGTATGTATGTTAACGATCTTGCACATGATAAACAAGCAGGAAAAGGAGACAACCGTGTAACGAAATTTGGAGCTTTTATTCGAAAAACCAGTATTGACGAACTGCCGCAGTTTTTTAATGTATTTTGGGGCGATATGTCGGTTGTTGGTCCAAGACCCCACATGATTAATCTTGCAAAAGAATACAGTGAATTGATTAATAATTACTTAGTTCGTCAGTTTGCAAAACCCGGAATCACAGGCTGGGCGCAGGTAAATGGTTACCGCGGCGAAACAAAAGAACTGTCTGATATGGAGAACAGAGTTGAATATGATATTTGGTATATCGAAAATTGGAGTTTACTACTCGATATTAAAATCATCGTAAGAACGATCATAAACGTTGTTAAAGGCGAAGAAAATGCCTATTAGAATTTAAAAAACGCATTATTTGCAATAACTTCTTTTAAACTCGCAGCAGAATCTGATTTGATTTTTTGATGCAAGGCTTCAATATGCTGACTGTGATGTACATCTGTTCCTGTAAAATCATACATTCCTTTTTTTAATAAAAGCTCTGCGGTTTTAGCAATTTCACTTCCGTAATATCCAACTACAGCCAGTAAATTAAGCTGAAATAAGCAGCCTGATTTTTTCAGCTTTTCATATTCTCCAAAATTTTTATGAAAATAAGTATATCTTTCCGGATGTGCCAAAACAGGAATATAACCTGCAAGCTGAATATCAAAAATAGTTTTATATAAGTTTAAAGGCGCGCTTAAATACGATATTTCAACTAAAATATAATTGTCTTTTAAGGTTAAGAGCTTTTCTGTTTTTATGTGATTCTCAAACCAATCGTCCATAAAATATTCAGCAGCTGCTTTAAATGGAATACTAATGTTTTCATCTTTTAATAAGTCTGCAGTTTCTTTTTGATTGCTCAAAATATCCTGCTCAGAATTGTTCCATACATAATGATTAATATGCGGAGTGGTAACAAATTGAGAAATTCCCAATTCCTGAAAAGCCTTTACCAGTTTTGTAGTCTTTTTAATGGTGTTGGCGCCGTCGTCAATTCCCGGAAGCAAATGCGAATGAATATCAACATAATGTCCCGCTAAAAGATCTTTTAAAAATGGTTTTGATTTAAAAAATGCTAACATGCGGCAAAAGTAAAGAATTGATCTTGTTTTTATTTGTGCTTTTACAATTTACTTTAAAATAAAAAATGTAACAATGTAACAACATTTCATAATTATATTATATTTGATAAAAAAGTAATATTTTATGAAAATTAACGAGAATTTGTATAATCAAAGGATTATTTCGATTGACGCTTTGCGCGGAATTACCATTTTTGTAATGATATTTGTAAACGAACTGGCAAGTATACAAAATGTGCCGCAATGGATGAAACACATGCCCGCAGATGCCGATGCGATGACCTTTGTCGATTTAGTTTTCCCAGCCTTTTTATTCATAGTCGGAATGTCGGTTCCATTTGCTTTTAATGCCAGATTAATAAAAGGCGACAGCCCAAAAGTAATCTGGACACATACTTTAAAACGTGCATTGGCCTTACTTATAATTGGCGTTTATATGGTTAACTCAAGTGAAGGTTTCGATTCTTCAAAAATGATAATTGCGCCTGCTGTTTGGGGATTTTTGGCTTATTTAATGCCAATTCCTATTTGGAATAAATATCCTAAAGATTTTTCAACCGGACTTAAATATGTGCTGCAATATGGCGGTATGCTGGTTTTAGTTGCACTTTATTTTTTATATGTTCAGGAAGGAACAGGCAAAACAGGATTTACACCGCAATGGTGGGGAATTCTGGGGTTAATTGGCTGGGCATATCTTATTTCGGTAATTTACTATTGGCTGGTTTCCGGCAGATTGTGGGCTATGATTTTATTTTTGATAATTTGTGTTGCTGCAAATTCGGCTAATTTAACTCAGGGTTTAGTACTTCCGGGATGGCTTAGTTTTATTGCCGGACATTTAACCCATGCTACTTTAGTAACCGCAGGAATCGTAATTTCATTATTATTTTTTGATAGAAAAATCGATAACAAAATCAACTGGCCTGTAATTGGATTTATTGTTCTGTTTTTTGCTGTTGGATTTTTCTTAAGACCGTATTACGGAATTTCAAAAATACACGGAACACCATCGTGGACTTTGCTGTCAGCAGGAATCTGTACCATACTTTTTTACTTTTTGTATTGGTTAATGGAAGTTAAAAAACAAACCAAATGGAGTGAGTTTTTTATGCCCGCAGCGGCAAATCCGTTATTGATTTATATTTTACCGGGTGTTATTTATTATTTCTGCAAAGCGATAAATCTTCATATTATTCCGGGATATTTTAGAGTAGGAGTTCCGGGAATTTTATGGGCGTTAGTGTTCTCGATTATAATGCTGTATGTTATGAAGATCTTTAATAAGTACAAAATTCAGCTGCATCTTTAAGATTAACCGCAAAGCACGCTATGATTTACGCAATCCCGATAGTTATCGGGAGCAAAGTTTTTTTAAATTAAGCTTTGCGAACTTTGTGTTTTTATAAAGTTCATTATTAAATAAATTAGCGTGCTTTGCGGTTAAACTATTACAAAACAGAAAACTTAAAAAGTAACAGATTTTATCTCTAAAACCGTTCCCGAAACCGGATTGTAATTCACAAAATTGAATTTGCAGAGATTGTGAATATCTAAAGTTTTTCCGTTTGGATTTCCGTCCTGTTTAAAATCTGTCCACGGAATTTTTATTGTTGTAAATTTTTCAGAAGATACAGGCAGATCAACTCTTGGGTGAGAACCTCCGTGTATGCATCCCGTTCCTTCCGGATTTCCTTCCCGAGCCTGTAGTTTTATTAAGTGAGAAGATTTGTAAGTAATGCTGAGGTATTTTGAATGAGACAAATTTGTAGGCATTCCATCATTTGAACCAGACTCTGTTAGCATTACATTTAGTTCAATTTCTCCCGTTGGATTATCTTTTGCAGTAACTTTAATCATACCTTTTTCTTTTCGGATTCTATTAATAGTTTCCTGATTTTCTAATGTCGGACCGGCAATATGCCAGGTTGAGCTTTTTACAAGATCAATGTTTTTGTCGTGAAATTCTTCTGCGGAAGCAAAAGCCAATAATATTGAGATAACAAGGAAGAAACCAAATAAAACCAAAATTTTGTTTTTCATCGAAAAAGGAGTTTTTATTTCAATCAAAAATAGAATTTTCTTTTTTATTATTTTAAAAAGACTTCTATTCTGAATAAAATTTTAAATTTGTAAGATATTGTTTTTGAAAAACTTACGCTATGAAAAATGCAAAACTTCTATTGGGTTTATTTTTCTTTTTTCAAATGCATTACGGCTATTGTCAAAACGATTCTGTTTCAAAAAATAAAAAAGATATTCTGGATGTTTTATACAGGGTTTTTCATAAAAACGATTCTCTGCGAAAAAATCAGGATAAAAAAATAGCATTTTCATTACTTCCCGTTCCTATAGATGCAGATAAAAATACTGGATTGGTGGTTTCCTTTTTAACTACCTTTTATTTAGGAGACAGCAATACTACTAAAATGTCTCAGGTTTCTTTTTCTCCTTATTTTAGTTTTACCAAACAATACGTTTTTCCTGTTCAAAGCTATATTTATACAAAAGACAATGATTGGAATTTTATAGGAGATTATCGGTATATGATTTATCCGCAAGATACGTATGGATTGGGCGGGCATAATACAGATAAAAAAATGTCTACTCTCGATTATCAGCAATGGCGCTTTTATCAGTTTGCGACCAGAAGAGTAATTGGTAATTTTCGTCTTGGGCTGGGATTTTTATTCGATAATTATCAAAACATATCTGAAGACTCTTATATTGATGAACAAACCGATTATGTGAAATATATGAATGGTGATTTTTCAGATGAAACTTCTTTTGGAATTGCTATTCAGGGACTTTACGATTCCAGAGAAAACAATGTAAATCCCGAACAAGGTTTATATGTAGAAGCTGATTACCGAATTAATACCAGCGGTGTGGAGGGTAAAAAATGGAAATCTATTTATTTTGATGCCCGAAAATACCATTCGTTTAGTAAATATAAACACAGAGTTTTGGCTTACAGAGCTTTTTATTGGTCGACTTTTGGCGGAAAACCGCATTATCTTGATCTGCCAAGTATAGGCTGGGACCGCGACGGAAGAACCGGACGAGGTTTTACCCGCAACAGATTTCGAAGCAACGCCTTGATTTATTTTGAAACCGAATACAGAACCGACATTTCTAAAAACGGATTTTGGGGCGCCGTATTTTTTACGAATATTTCATCGGTTTCTAATTTAGAGACATATCAATTTAAAAAGTGGAATCCGGCTGTTGGAACCGGACTTCGTATAAAATGGAACAAGAAAAACAACAGTAATTTAATTCTCGATTACGGAATTAGTAAAAACGACTGGTCGCTTCGTTTAGGTTTAGCCGAAAATTTCTAACTTTCCCCCAAATCAAATTTTAAATTTTTCAATGCAGTTATCGGTTATTATTCTTAATTATAATGTGCGTTACTTTCTGGAACAATGCGTTTTAAGTGTTCAGGAAGCAATTGCAGATCTTGATGCCGAAATTATTGTAGTCGATAATAATTCGTCTGACGACAGCTGTTTTATGATGAAAACCCGATTTCCGGAAGTAAAACTCATTGAAAACACAGAAAATTTTGGTTTTCCAAAAGGAAATAATATTGGAGTTGAACAAGCATCAGGAAAATATATCTGTATTCTAAATCCCGATACCGTTGTAGCCGAAGATACTTTTACTAAAATTTTGGCTTTCGCCGAAGAAAAACAAAATCTGGGAATTATTGGTTGTAAATTAATTGACGGAACAGGGGATTTTCTGCCAGAAAGTAAACGCGGTATTCCAACGCCTTGGGTTGCTTTTACCAAAATTTTCGGATTGTATAAATTGTTTCCAAAATCAAAACTTTTTAACCGCTATTATGCACAGCATTTAAACGAAAACCAAACCGGCAAAGTCGATATTCTGGTAGGTGCTTTTATGTTTCTGGAAAAAGATTTGTACCAAAAATTAAATGGTTTCGATGAAGAATGTTTTATGTATGCAGATGATATTGATTTATCGTATCGCGCACTTCTGTTGAAAAAAGATAATTTTTACTTTCATGAAACCACCGTTTTACATTATAAAGGAGAAAGTACAATTAAAGATGAATTATATATGAAGCGCTTTCAGGAAGCCATGAATTTCTTCTATCAAAAACATTTTAAAAAGTCCTGGTTCTTTAGTTTTTTTATTCAAACCGGTTCTTTGGTTTTTTCATTTGTAAAAATGTTTCAGGGAAAACCAAAAGAAAATCCATTGCCGGAAAGTTATATTTTGTACTCTAAAAATGCGAATTTGTTTGAAAAACTGGCTTCGATTTTAGAAAATAAAGTTAGTTTTTTAGATTTCAAAGAGGAAAAAATGGTAAATTCGTGCCTGATTTTAAAGGGTAAAAAGACAGAGATCATTTTGGATAATCACTATGTTTCATTCAAAAAATGTATCAAAATCATAGAAACTCTTAAAGATAAGAACATTACTTTTAAGATTTTCCCTAAAAGAGCAGGTTACATTATTGGAAGTAATTCCAGAAATGGCCGGGGGCAAATCAGAAAAATTAAGTAAAAATTATATTAAGTGTAATTTATATTTAAAAATTTCAGTAATTTCGCAATCAGAAAATCAAAATCACCCTTTAGAATAACAATATGGCAAGATTTGAATTAAAGCTTCCTAAAATGGGAGAGAGCGTCGCTGAAGCAACCATTACCAACTGGTTGAAAGAAGTGGGAGACAAAATTGAAGCTGATGAAGCTGTACTGGAAATTGCAACTGATAAAGTTGACAGCGAAGTACCAAGTGAAGTATCAGGAATTTTAGTTGAACAATTATTTGGCAAAGATGATTTAGTTCAGGTAGGGCAGACTATTGCAATTATCGAAACAGAAGGCGGTGATGCACCTGCTGCAACTCCATCTGCAGAAGTTGCTGCGCCGGCAGAAGCAGTAGAGATTGAAAAAACAATCGAAGCAGTAAAAGAATCTGCTGCGACTCCGCAGGATTTTTCAGGATCTGAAAAATTCTTTTCACCTTTAGTAAAAAATATTGCAAAAGAAGAAGGTGTTTCTGTTGCTGAATTAGATAATATTCAAGGTTCAGGTAAAGACGGACGTGTTACAAAAGACGATATCTTAAAATATATTGAAGACCGCAAATCTGGCGCTGTACAAGCTCCGAAAGAGGTTGAAGAAGCTCCAAAGCCTGTTGTTGAAACTCCAAAAGCAGTGCAGACTCCAGAACCTGTGGTTCAAAAAAGCCAGCAGGCAGTTCCGGTTTCTGTAAATGGAGGCGACGAAATCATCGAAATGGACAGAATGCGTAAACTGATTTCAGGTTACATGACGGCTTCTGTGCAGACTTCTGCTCACGTTCAGTCGTTTATAGAAGTTGATGTAACGAATATTGTAAAATGGAGAGATAAAGTTAAAACGGCTTTCGAAAAAAGAGAAGGCGAGAAGCTTACTTTTACTCCAATTATGATGGAAGCAGTAGCAAAAGCTTTAAAAGATTTCCCTGGAATGAATATTTCTGTAGATGGTGATTATATCATCAAAAAGAAAAACATCAATTTAGGAATGGCGGCAGCGCTGCCAAACGGAAATTTAATTGTTCCTGTAATTAAAAATGCAGATCAATTAAACCTTGTTGGAATGGCAAAAGCGGTTAACGATTTAGGAAACCGTGCAAAAGCCGGAAAACTAAAACCAGACGATACTCAGGGCGGAACTTATACCGTTACGAACGTAGGAACTTTTGGAAGTGTTTTTGGAACGCCGATTATTAATCAGCCGCAAGTTGGAATTTTAGCTCTTGGAGCAATTCGTAAAGTACCGGCAGTTATTGAAACTCCAGAAGGTGATTTCATTGGAATCCGTCAAAAAATGTTCTTATCGCACTCTTACGATCACAGAGTTGTTGATGGTGCATTAGGAGGAAGTTTTGTGAAAAGAGTAGCAGAATATTTAGAAGCTTTTGATATAGACAGAGACTTTTAATAGAATCTAAATAATAAATTGAGACCCGAAAAAATGAAATCGTTTTTTCGGGTTTTTCTTTTTCTAATAAAAACCGTTTGATATTTTATTTGAATGTTTTTTTAAGGTTAAAATTTTAAAAATACCCTTATTTTGGACAAAAAAATAGAATTTGGGGCGGAAAATTCGCCTTTTAAAATTACATTTGTATTTCTTATAAAAATTAAAAATGGAATTAAAACTTAACAAACCAATCTGCTTTTTTGATCTTGAAACAACTGGAATTGATATTGGTAAAGATAGAATAGTAGAAATTTCGATATTTAAAGTTTTTCCAAACGGAAATAAAGAAAGTAAAACCTGGCTGGTTAATCCAACAATTCCAATTCCTCCGCAAACTACAGCAGTTCATGGTATCACTGATGAAAAAGTGGCAAATGAGCCTACTTTTGCAGAACTGGCGCATCAGGTTCATAATATGATAAAAGATAGTGATTTGGGAGGTTTTAATTCAGATCGTTTTGATATTCCTTTGCTGGCAGAAGAACTGCTTCGCGCCGGAGTTGATTTTGATATGAAAAACAAAGTTTCGGTAGATGTGCAGACTATTTTTCATAAAATGGAAGAACGTACCTTAAGTGCGGCTTTGAAATTTTACTGCGGAAAAAGCTTAGATAATGCGCACTCTGCAGAAGCAGATACAATGGCGACTTATGAAATTCTAAAAGCCCAGTTAGATCGCTATCCTGAACTGGAAAACGATATGAAATCATTGTCTGAATTTACAACTCGTAAAAAGATTGCTGATTTTGCCGGAATGATCGCTTTTGATAAAGATGATGAAGAAATTTTTACTTTTGGAAAACACAAAGGAGCAAAAGTTTTAAAAGTTCTGGAAACAGAGCCGGGGTATTTCAGCTGGATTCAAAATGCTGATTTTCCATTGTATACCAAAAAAGTTTTGACAGGAATTAAATTAAGAAAATTAAATACGAAGTAAGTATTCAGTGTTCAGTTTTTAGTGTTCAGTTTTTGAATGCTAAGTTTTGCTGAACACTAAAAGCTGAGAACTGAACACTAAAAAAGAATGAAGATTATCTGTATCGGTAGAAATTATACCAATCATATCGAAGAGTTAAAAAACGAGCGTCCAGATGAGCCGGTTGTTTTTATGAAACCGGATTCGGCAGTTTTGTTGAAGCAGCATCCGTTTGTAATTCCGGAATTTTCTGAAGAAGTTCATCACGAATTAGAAATAATTGTGAAAATTAACAAGGTTGGAAAATATATTGAACCTAAATTCGCTCATAAATATTACGATGATATAAGTGTAGGTATCGATTTTACTGCCAGAGATTTACAGGATAAATTAAAAGCAAAAGGACTTCCTTGGGAAAAAGCAAAAGCTTTTGACGGTTCTGCAGTTATCGGAGATTTTTTACCAAAAAGTGATTTTCTTTCGTTAGAAAACCTTACGTTTGAGCTCAAAAATAATTCAGAAACAGTTCAAAAAGGAAATACAAGTTTGATGCTTTGGAAAATTGATGAGCTGATTTCATACGTATCGCAGTTTTTTACCCTGAAAATTGGAGATATTATTTTTACAGGAACGCCTGCGGGTGTTGCGCCGGTTAAACCAAATGATGTTTTGGAAGGCTTTTTAGAAGATAAAAAATTATTCAGAATACAAGTAAAATAATGGCTTTAAAGTATAATCTTTCGAAAGTGTATGCGCTTTCAGACAATGACCCCGAATTCGTAAATGAAATTCTTAAACTTTTTGTTACAGAAGTTCCTGAAGATTTAAAAGAAATCAAAGAAGGAATCAAGAAAAAGGATCATAAATATGCTTATTCATATGCACATAAAATCAAACCTACATTAGATTTAATGGGTTTGAATGTGGCATTTGAAGAAATTCTTCAGGTTGAAGCATGGACAAAAGCAGAAGGAAAGAAAAAAGATATTATCGAGACTTTTAAAAGTATAAAAGTACAGGTTAAAGAAGCGATTAAAGAAATTAAGAAGGACTTTGATCTATAAAATAAAAGCAATCCTGCTTTAATTCAAAGCGGGTTGTTTTATGTTTTTTATTTAATCTTATTTTTAAGGTATTTTACTTCATTACAACAAAAGGTTTTTCTTTTGTTTTCTGCCTCAAATCATTTCCCTGCCCTACTTCATAATACACTTATAGATTTATAAGTAAAATTTTTTACAATATGAAAGCAACAATAGTTACCATTGGAGATGAAATTTTAATTGGTCAAATCGTAGACACAAATTCAAATTTTATAGCTAAAGAGCTGGATAGAATTGGCGTCGAAACTTATGAAATGATTTCAATAAGTGATGACAAACAGCATATTTTAAATACTTTTTCGAAATTACAAAACAAAGTTGATGTTGTAATTGTTACAGGAGGTTTAGGCCCGACAAAAGACGATGTTACAAAGAAAACTTTTTGTGAATATTTTGATGATGAACTGGTTGTAAATCCTGAAGTTCTGGCGCATGTAACAGAACTGATAGAAGGATTTTACAAAAGACCTATTTCGCAGTTAAATAAAGATCAGGCGCTTGTTCCTTCAAAATGTACTGTTCTTCCCAATAAAATGGGAACAGCTCCGGGTATGTGGATGAAAAAAGAAAATACCGTTTTTGTTTCGCTTCCGGGAGTTCCGTATGAAATGAAATATTTGGTAGAAAACGAGATAATTCCAAAAATTGTAAAAGAATATAAGCGTCCTTATATTATTCATAAAACTATTTTAACCTACGGACAAGGCGAAAGTTTAGTCGCAGAACGTATTGAAAACTGGGAAAATAATCTTCCTGAATTTATCAAACTTGCTTATCTGCCAAATCCCGGACGCGTACGTCTGCGTATGACAGCCCGCGGAACAGATAAAGAAGTTCTGGAAAAAGCAATTGAAGAAAACGTTCAGTCCCTTGATGCTATAATTCATGATATTATAGTAGGTTATGAAGAAAATGAAACCATCGAAACGGTAGTTGGGAAATTGCTTGCTAAACAAAATAAAACGGTTTCAACCGCAGAAAGCTGTACAGGAGGAAAAGTAGCATCACTTTTAGCATCTGTTCAGGGAGCTTCGGCTTATTTTAAAGGAAGTGTGGTTTCGTATGCAACAGAAGCAAAAGTTAATGTTTTAGGTGTGCCGCAGGATTTAGTAGATCAATTTACAGTTGTTAGTGCCGAGGTTGCGAAAGCTATGGCTTTGAATGTGAAAGATTTACTAAAAACCGACTATGCTATAGCAACTACAGGCAATGCGGGTCCGTCGAAAGGAGATTCAGATGCCGAAATTGGAACTGTTTTTATCGCTTTGGCAACACCAAACGGAGTAATTGCAGAAGAATTTAACTTTGGTCAGCCTCGTGAAAAAGTGATTGATAGAGCGACTATTAAGAGTTTAGAGATATTGCAAAAAGAAATTTTAAAAATTGTGCAATAATTTTTTGCTACAATGGTTTATTTTTCTTTTCTTTGCACCCTGATTTTGAATAACGATAAAAGATAAGTATAATGTCAAGAGTTTGTGACCTTACAGGTAAAAGAGCGATGGTAGGAAATAACGTTTCTCACGCTATGAACAAAACTAAGAGAAAGTTTTCTGTAAACTTAGTTAAAAAGCGTTTTTATCTTCCAGAAGAAGATAGATGGATTACTCTTAGAGTAGCAGCATCTACGATAAAAACAATTAATAAAAATGGAATCACTGCCGTTTTGAAAAAAGCGCAGTCAGAAGGATTTATCAAATAATCTTTTCCTAAATAAATATATAGCAAGATGGCAAAGAAAGGTAATAGAATCCAAGTAATTTTAGAATGTACTGAGCACAAAACTTCTGGTGTTCCGGGAACTTCTAGATATATTACAACTAAGAACAAAAAAAATACTCCAGATAGATTAGAGATTAAAAAATTTAATCCAATCTTAAAAAGAGTAACTGTTCACAAAGAAATTAAGTAATAATTAGAGATTTTGATAAAATCTCAAATGGTTTTTCATTTGAAGATTTATTGAATTCCAAAACATTTGAATCATGGCAAAGAAAACCGTAGCATCGTTACAAACATCTTCTAAGAGATTATCAAAAGCCATCAAAATGGTAAAATCTCCAAAAACTGGTGCATATATATTCGTTGAATCTATTATGGCTCCTGAATTAGTTGATGAATTCTTGAAAAAGAAATAATTACAAAATACAATATATAGAAAAGCTGCTTTCTTTCGGAAGTAGCTTTTTTATTTTTATATTTGTTTAAAATTTTGTAGAAACACCACAAATTGTGTTTTTTTTAAACATTTGTTCCCGCCATACTCTTTATCTTTACCTGTCTAAAGAAGCCAGGCAAAGGATATCGATCCTGTCGGGGTTAAATTAAACACAAAAGGCATTCTATAAACATCAGGATTGATTCTAAACCTTAAAAAGAAACAATCTAAAACTAACAATAAATAAAAAATGAGTTTTTTTAAAAAATTATTCTCTACCGAAAAAAAAGAGACTTTAGATAAAGGTCTTGAAAAAACAAAAACTACTTTTTTCTCTAAGTTAAGCAAAGCCGTTGCTGGAAAATCTAAAGTCGATGATGATGTTTTAGATAATCTTGAAGAAGTTTTGGTAGGTTCAGATGTTGGAGTAAACACAACATTGAAAATCATCGAAAGAATCGAAAAACGCGTTGCAGAAGATAAATATTTAGGAACAGAAGAACTAAACCAGATTCTTCGTGATGAAATTGGCGGTTTATTATCTGAAACTAATACCGGAGAAGCAACAGAATTTGAAATTCCAAAGGATAAAAAGCCTTATGTTTTAATGGTTGTAGGTGTAAACGGAGTTGGAAAAACGACTACAATTGGTAAATTAGCTTATCAGTTTAAAAAAGCAGGACACAAAGTAGTTTTAGGTGCTGCAGATACTTTCCGTGCTGCTGCTATCGATCAGCTGCAAGTTTGGGCAGATCGAGTAGATGTGCCAATCGTAAGACAAAATATGGGAAGCGATCCGGCTTCTGTAGCTTTTGATACGCTGCAGTCTGCTGTGGCTCAAAATGCTGATGTTGTTATTATTGATACTGCTGGTCGTTTACATAACAAAATCAATTTGATGAACGAACTTTCTAAAGTAAAACGTGTTATGCAGAAAGTGGTTGCAGATGCGCCTCATGATGTACTTTTAGTTTTAGATGGCTCTACAGGTCAAAATGCTTTTGAACAGGCAAAACAATTTACTGCAGCGACAGAAGTAACTTCATTAGCTGTTACCAAACTTGACGGAACTGCAAAAGGCGGTGTTGTAATTGGTATTTCTGATCAGTTTCAAATTCCTGTAAAATATATTGGTGTAGGCGAAGGGATTGAAGATTTGCAAGTCTTTAATAAATATGAATTCGTAGACAGTTTCTTTAAATAATTAATAATGAGTTTTTCTTCTTTTAAAAATATTACACCGCTTACGTTTTATTTTGCAAGCGTTGTATGCTTTGTTTTAGCAAATGTTAGCAGAGATAAAAGTCTTTCTTTTTACTATATTTTATTAGTTCTGGGATTAGGTTTTTTCTTTATGGGAATCTTAAAAAGATTACGTACTAAGCGATAAAATATCGTTTTCAAAAAAAGAAGCCGGGATTTTAAATTTAAAATCCCGGCTTTATATTTTTAATTAATCTTTATTGATACAAAGTGCTGATTTTCTCCCATAAAACTTTATCAAAATCAGATAATGCGAGATTAACATTGTCAGCAGCATCTCCCATTCTAATTACAACCATGTTTTTGCTTGGAATAACGTATATTTTCTGATCATTTTTTCCTAGAGCCATAAACATATCTGTTGGCCCAGTAGGAATAATACTTCCTTGAAATGTAAGCTGCGATTGTGGTAAATGATAACTTGCTTTTCCGTTAAGCCACCATAAATAACCGTATCCTAAATTAATGTTTTGAGAAGTAGTTGTTGCTTCGTTAAAATAAGCTTCATTAAGAATTACATTATTATCCCATTTTCCTTTATTCAGCATTAATAATCCAAAACGTGCCATGCTTCTTGTAGTGCTGGTATAAACGCTGTTTACGCCAAGTTGTACCCAAGTTCCGTTCATGCCGATTTTGTCTCTTAATTTGTTGTTGAAATAGTTTTCCCAGCTTTGACTGCTTGCTTTTGCAACAACGTCTTGTAGCTTTACATACACATTATGATACGCCCATCTGGTTCCGGCGTCGGCTTTGTATTTTAAACTGGCAGGATCAACATCGTCGGTAGTGTCGTCAAGTCCGGATGTCATGGATAGTAAATGCTTGCAGGTAATTAGGTTTTCCTGCGCGAGAGTTTCGCTGGTCCAGCCTGTTCCTAAATACTGGGAAACTTTGTTGTTTATGTTTAGTAAGCTTTCTTGCTGTGCAATTCCCGTAACTGTTGAAGTTAATGTTTTTCCGGCACTTGCCCAATACCAGTTTGTTGAAGCGGTGTGACCGTTAAAATAGTTTTCCATTACAATTTTGCCGTTAACTAAAATCATAAAAGATTTGGAATTTTTAAGCTCCAGATAATCTAAAAGCGGCTGAACGGCACTTTGATTCCATTTTAAATCTGCTATTGATTTTGTTTCCCAGACTGGACCGGTTAAGGGCGGAAAATACATGCTTTCTTGTGCAGGAGGCAGATCTGGTTGTGGATTGTCTTTACTGCAGCTTATTACAAATAAAGCTGTCAGAATTACAGAAATTGTTTTGGTCATGGTTTTTAGTTTTTTGGTTTGGGGTTTGATCAAAAATATATAAAATAGTTTAACGGGTTTTATGATTTTTTTGTTTCTTTTAAATGATATAAAGTTACCTTTGTAATTCACTAAATTTTCTTTTGAAAACGGAATCTAGCCCTGATGGGAGCGGCATCCTTTTTCTGGCTTCTTTAGACAGAAAAAGATACAGCGGACAGCAGGAATAAGCTCCTTATTAATGTTATAATTATTATGAAAAACACTTTTATGATTTTGGTTTTATCGCTTTTGTTTGTAAGCTGTAAACAGGAAATAAAACCAGCAGATATTGCGAAACTAAATGGTTACTGGGAAATAGAAAAGGTGGTTTTTGATAAAGGTGAAGACAAGGTTTATGGTATGAACGAAAACTTTGATTATTTTCAGATTAAAGGAACTAAAGGCACCCGAACAAAAGTAATGGCACAGCTTGACGGGACTTTTTTGACAACTGATACTTTTGAAAATGTATCGGTGAGATTTACGGATAAAGGAACTTTTTTAGATTATAAAACGGATTATGCAAAATGGAGCGAGGAATTAATTTCTATTTCAGACGATCAGTTTGTGGTAAAAAATGACCAGAATAAAGAATATCATTATAAAAAAGCAGGACCAATAAATTTGTTGAAAGATGGCGAAAAGACTAAATAACGAAAGTACAATAAGTGCTGTTTTACAGCAGATTATTCAGGTAAATAAGTTACAACCCGGAATGGATCAAATTGACGTGCGCGATGCATGGAAGCAATTAATGGGAAGCGGTGTAAATACTTATACACGAAATGTTGTTTTAAAAGGAAGCACGCTGTATGTTGAATTGGGTTCTGCAGTTTTGAGAGAAGAATTAAGCCACGGAAAATCAAAAATTGTAAAAATGATTAATGAAGAATTGGGGCGTGATGTGGTGAAAGATGTGATTTTGAGATAAGCTTCTAAGGGGCAGAGTTTCTAAGATTCTAAGTTTATATAAAAATAAAAACCACTTCAAAAGAAGTGGTTTTTTTATGCTTTACTGTCACTGAAAACTGTGACTGAAAACTAATATTAGAATTGCTCTCTTCCTGCGAAATGGAATGCAGATTCGATAGCTGCGTTTTCGTCGCTGTCAGATCCGTGAACTGCATTTTCTCCAATAGAAGTTGCGTATGCTTTACGAATAGTTCCTTCAGCAGCTTCAGCTGGATTTGTAGCTCCAATTAAAGTTCTGAAATCTTCTACTGCGTTGTCTTTTTCTAAAATTGCAGCAACAATTGGTCCGCGTGACATAAATTCAACTAATTCTCCGTAGAAAGGTCTTTCTGCGTGAACTGCGTAAAATGCTTTTGCATCAGCTACAGTTAATTGAGTTAATTTTAATGAAACGATTTTGAAACCACCATTTGTGATCATTGCTAAGATATTCCCGATGTGTCCGTTTGCAACAGCATCTGGTTTAATCATTGTAAAAGTTCTATTTGTTGCCATTTCTTATTTTATTAAATTTTGTGCAAAAGTAGACTTTTTTTATGAATTGATTTTAATAAATTCATAATTAAAACACTGTAGAATGATGTTTTGGGTAAGAAAGTGATTTTTGGACCAAATTGTGACACATAGAAATGCATCTTTACAATATTGGCTTAAAAATTATACTTTAAAAATTAATTTATTTCTGTAGAATATCCATAAAATAAATGTCCAGATGCACACATAAACCAATGCTCCGGCAAGTGAAGCCGTCATTGGATTACTAAAAAACGGTGCGATCCAGAATCCATATAAATAATTCAATAAATTAATTTTTTCTGATGGATTATGAGGATTTTGAAATTCGATCATTACCAAAGCCTGAGGAATAATCTGCGAGGTAAAAAAAACAATCATTGGGTTTACGCCCCAAATTAAAAATGGTTTAAATCCTTTTTTATAATCGGCTATATCAATTACATAATATAAAATTGTTAGAAATACGGTAGCTAATCCTGTGGTGTATAACACATAACTGCTTGTCCAGAGTGATTTATTGATAGGAAAAACAAGATCCCAAATTAATCCAAAAAAGATTAAAATTGTGCCAATAATTCCCATTTTCTGTGCTTTTTGAATTTTAATTGTATCGGCTAATAAAAGCTGACCAATTAATAAACCTATAATTCCGTTTACGATTGAAGGAATTGTGCTTAAAATTCCTTCCGGATCCCATGTTACGGTGCCTCGATACATATGTCCTTTTAATAAAACACTGTCAACCCAGGCAGAAAGATTTGTGCCTTTATCCAGATTTGCTTCTCCAATTCCGGGAACGGGAATTAAAGTCATTACAGCCCAGTATCCTAATAATAAAACTGCTCCGGTTATGATTTGGGTTTTCTGTGATGTTTTTAAATATAAAAGAGAAACTACGAAATAAACAATAGCAATTCGTTGTAAAACTCCCGGAAGCCTTACATCGCTGTAAGCTTCTATACCACTGTAAGCCAGAAACAAGTATATAAACAGAATCGAGAATGCAAATATGTTTTTGACTTTTGAACTAAAACTGCCCATTAAAGCGTAACCAACTGCAATAGTTATAGCTAAACGTCCAATTAAAAGCGGAATGCCTTCAAGTCCAAATAACTGGATTTTTCCAAAAAAGTTGAAGAAAATCCCAAGGCAAAACATTCGTAAGGAACGAATCAGGATTTTGTTAAAAGTAGTGTCGTCATAAAATTTGTCAGGCATTGCCAGCGGAACGGCAACTCCCATTATAAAGACAAAAAAAGGAAAAACTAAATCAGTTGGTGTGCATCCGTTCCAGTCTGCGTGGAGCAGCGGCGGATAAACATTGCCCCAGTCTCCGGGATTGTTGACAATTGTCATTAATAAAATTGTGAGTCCACGAAAGACGTCTAGCGAAATTAAGCGTTCTTTTACCATTGGTTTTGGGTAAATGGGTTAGTTAATAATTTTAATAATCGCTATTTGGTTTATGTGAGCAATAATCCAGAGAAGAGAGGTGGTTATTTGTTTCTCGTTAATTATTACTTTATTTTTTGCCTCGAATTACCTGAATTTACACAAATTTCACAGTGTAAAAAACAAATAAGAATTTGTAAAAATTCGTGTAATTCGCGGCTATTTTTTTATATCGTTATAATGTTAAAATTCATTTCTAATGGTTTTAGTTTCTGCATTAAAAGCGGTACTAATTGCTCGCCTTTTTCCAAATAAAACTCAGAAAAATTGCTTTGACGCTCTTGTAAACTATTGTTAGGGAACAATTCGCATTGTAAATCTACAACACGCTGTAACTCGTTGCTTAGTTTTCTTTTTTGTGCTTTTAATAAACGTTTTTCTAAATTTTCTAAACCTTTAACCTGCTTAACTTCCTGAGCTTTTACAGCTCCGGAAAATGATTTATCTGTTTGGTCTGCTAATTCGTAAAGATATTTAAATTGGGTTTTTAAAGTCTCTTTTTGAGCAGATAAATCAATAGGGAAAGCCGAAATTTTATGTGTAATCGTATTTACAAGATTTTCCTGTTTTGTAAATAAATCTTTCCAGCTTAAGTTTAGATTGTCTGCTTTTTTAGCTTGTTTTTCGGTTGCTAAAAGAACAGAATTACGAACTAAAAGCATTGGAAAAGTAATTTTTACGGCATCAAAAAATGACTTTAATTCCAGCCAGTAAGCAATTTCTCCGCCTCCGCCAATGTAGCATAAGTTTGGAAGGATTATTTCCTGATAAAGCGGACGCATAATTACATTTGGACTGAATTTTTCAGGATTGCTGTTTAATAACTGCAGTATTTCTTCTTTAGAAAATGAAATCTTGGTATTGTTTACAAAGTATTTATCATTTTCAAAAATGATTCTTTCACGCAGATTATCTTCGATATAAAACAAATTAATCTCGCGAGGATTTACCTGAACAGTATATTCTTTTAAATCTTCGATTGTTTTTTGAACAGTGTGAAATGAAGTCTGTTTCTCTAATTCTTCTTTTACATACGGAATAAATGCCTGTTTTAAATTCGAATCATCGGCATCAATAATCACTAAACCGTAATTAGCAAATAAACCATTTGCAAGAAAACGAGTAGCATCGGCCAGATTATCATGTTTTAAATAAGCATCTTCAAAAAGTTTTTTCAAGGTATTGGCATTCGTACTTGAACCTAATTCTAAAGAATAAATTTCAAAGAATTCAGCAAGACCTTCAGTTGAAAGTCTTCCTACAGGGCCGTTACTTTCTTTGTTCCATCTGAATTTTTTTCCTTTAAAATTAAAATAATTTATTTCTTCGAAATCATGATCTTCAGTAGCCATCCAATATACAGGCACGAAATTGTGCGTTGGATATTTCGTTTTTAACTCTTTGGTTAAATTAATTGTCGAAATGATTTTATATAAGAAATACAACGGTCCGCTGAATAAATTAAGCTGATGTCCGGTTGTAATTGTAAAAGTATTTTCGTGTGCTAAAAGCTCAATATTTTGTTTTGTAGAATCCGAAATTTCGATGTTTTGATACTGCTTTCTTAAAGTTTCAACCAGCGCAATTCTGTTTTTATTATCAAAATTTGCGGCTTTTTCTTCAATCTGCTTTTCGAAGTTTTCTAAAGTAGGAAAATGGCTGTACAGCGGTTTTAATTCTGATTTCTGATCTAAATAATCTTGTATCAATTTAGAGAAATATCCTGAAGTTTGGTAGCTGATACAGTCGGTAGGCATAATTTTAAATTTATTTTTGACAGCTGTAAATTTAATGAAAATATACAGTTAAAAACCGTTTTAACGAATGCTTAAGATTTGTTTTTTATTTCTTGCTGTAAAGTTCCTCTAATCAGTTTTTTAGTTTTGAATGAATTGTTGTTTTAAGAAATGTAAAATATATGAAATTTGTTAAAATTGCAAAGATGTTTTAAAACTAATGATTCGAAATCTGAATTATTAATAATGAAACTATATTTTTGTAATCAAAAAAAAGATATATCTATTTTACATGGAAACGAACCCGAAAAAAAAGAACTCTTTAAAACATGTTCTTTTTGGAAGCCTTATTGGCACCACAATTGAATTTTTTGACTTCTATATTTATGCCAATGCAGCTGTATTGGTTTTTCCTCAATTATTTTTTCCGAGTTCAGATTCGACAATGGCAACTCTGGAATCGCTGGCAACTTTTTCAATTGCCTTTTTATCGCGTCCGTTAGGTTCTGCTTTTTTTGGACATTACGGAGATAAAATCGGTCGTAAATTTACTCTTGTAGCCGCTTTGCTTACTATGGGAATTTCGACTGTAACTATAGGTTTTCTGCCAAGTTACGCCAGTATTGGTGTTGCTGCGCCTTTATTATTAATGCTCTGCCGATTTGGACAAGGTGTTGGTTTAGGAGGAGAATGGGGAGGAGCCGTTTTGCTGGCTATTGAAAATGCACCGCCGCATAAACGTGCCTGGTACGGAATGTTCCCGCAATTAGGAGCGCCAATTGGATTGTTACTTTCGGGAGGAACTTTTCTTTTGTTAACTGATTCTATGAGCAATGAAGATTTTATGGATTACGGATGGAGAATTCCATTTATTGCCAGTGCTCTTTTAGTAATTGTAGGTTTTTATATTCGTACCAAAATTACCGAAACACCTTCATTTGAAAATGCTAAAAAACATGAAGAAGAGGTAAAAGTTCCTTTTTTAGAACTTGTAAAATCATATAAAAACCAGCTTATTTTTGGAACATTTGCTGCCATTACAACCTTTTTGGTTTTTTACCTGATGACAGTATTTACATTAAGCTGGGCAACATCTGATTTAGGAATTGTAAAAAGAGACGGATTATTGATTCAGTTATTCTCAGTATTGTTTTTTGCTGTTTTTATTCCTGTTTCGGCTGTAGTGGCAGATAAAATAGGGCGTCGTAAAATGCTTATTTTGGCAACAGCAGCTATTGCGGTTTTTGGATTTTTCTTTTCATTCTTTTTGAGCACCGGAAATATTGCATTAGTTACCACTTTTGCTTGTATAGGAATGGCTTTAATGGGATTTACTTACGGACCTCTGGGGACTTTTTTATCAGAGTTGTTTCCAACAAATGTTCGTTATTCGGGAGCGTCATTAACCTTTAATATGGCAGGAATTCTTGGAGCTGCTTTTGCGCCAATGATTGCTATTTGGCTTGCTAAAACTTATGATGTAAGTTATGTTGGTTTTTATTTAGTTGCAGCTGCCAGTATTTCTTTAATATCATTTTTGGTAATCAGCAAAGACGAACACAAGTTTTAAAATCTTATTTATATATATCTAAAAGGAGCAATTAAAATAATTGCTCCTTTTTTTTCGCTATAGTAGTTGTACAATAATTTACTGGTATTTAAAAGACAAAGGAAGAAAATTCTTTGCGAACCTTTTATATTCTACATGTGGTCTTTGCAGAAAAAAGTTTCAATAAATCTTTTCTCTAAAAGTCCTTTATATCCTGTATTTTTGCAAAAAAATAATTCCTTTTGAAAACGAAACTATTTGTAATCACACCGCCTTTTACACAGCTTAATACGCCATATCCGGCGACAGCTTATATTAAAGGCTTTTTAAATACTAAAAATATCGAATCGGTTCAGGCTGATTTGGGTATTGATGTGATTTTGGAATTGTTTTCGAAAAAAGGATTGCAGGATTTGTTTGAGGTTTCAACTTTGGATAATGAGATTTCCGATAATTCAAAGCGTATTTTTGCTTTGCAGGATGAATACATTAAAACGATCGATTCTGTAATTCAGTTTTTGCAGGGAAAAAATCCAACTTTGGCATTACAGATTTGTCAGGAAGATTTTCTGCCCGAAGCTTCTCGTTTTGCACAACTGGAAGAGCTTGACTGGGCTTTTGGATCAATGGGAACCCAGGATAAAGCGAAGCATTTGGCGACTTTATATCTCGAAGATATTTCGGATTTTATTGTAGAATGTGTCGATGAAAATTTTGGTTTCAGCCGATATGCCGAACGTTTAGGACGAAGCGCCAATTCGTTTGATGAATTGTACGAAGCTTTACAGCAAAAACCGACTTATATCGACTCGATTTTGATTTCACTTTTAAAAGCTAAAATCGAAGCTGTAAAACCCACTTTTTTTTTAATTTCTGTTCCTTTTCCGGGTAATTTATACAGCGCGTTTCGATGTGCACAATGGGTAAAACAAAATCATCCCGAAATTAAAATTTCAATGGGAGGCGGTTTTCCTAATACAGAATTGCGTTCGCTTTCTGATAAACGTGTTTTCGAGTTTTTCGATTTTATCACTTTAGATGATGGAGAAGTGCCAATTGAAGAATTAATATTCAATTTAGAAAATCCGGATTATAATAATTACAAAAGAACTTTTCTTTTAGAAAATGGAGAAGTAGTTTATAAAAATAATTCCTTAAAACACGATTACAAACAGTCACAGGTTGGAACTCCGGATTATTCTGATCTGCCTTTGGATAAATATATTTCGGTTATTGAAATTGTAAATCCAATGCACAGAATGTGGAGCGACGGACGCTGGAATAAACTCACAATGGCTCACGGCTGTTATTGGGGAAAATGTACGTTTTGCGATATTTCATTAGATTATATTAAAGTTTACGAACCCGTTGCGGCAAGTCTGCTTTGTGATCGAATGGAAGAATTAATCGAGCAGACAGGGCAAAACGGATTCCATTTTGTAGACGAAGCAGCACCGCCGGCTTTAATGCGCGCTCTGGCTCTTGAAATTTTAAAAAGAAAACTGGCTGTAACATGGTGGACCAACATTCGATTTGAAAAAAGCTTTTCAAAAGATTTATGTCTTCTCCTAAAAGCTTCTGGCTGTATTGCCGTTTCTGGAGGTTTAGAAGTAGCTTCAGACCGATTATTAAAATTAATTGATAAAGGTGTTACAGTTGAACAAGTTGCAAAAGTAACCCGAAATTTTACCGAAGCTGGAATTATGGTTCATGCGTATTTAATGTACGGATATCCTACGCAGACAATTCAGGAAACGATTGATAGTCTTGAAATGGTTCGTCAGTTGTTTGAAGCAGGAGTTTTGCAGTCTGGGTTTTGGCATCAATTTGCTTTAACGGCACATAGTCCGGTTGGTTTATATCCGGAACAATTTGGCGTGACCAAAAAAACAGAAGCGATAGGAACTTTTGCCAATAATGATATTGAATACAGTGATTCTACAGGAATAAATCACGATAAATTTAGTTTCGGATTAAAGAAATCACTTTTTAATTTCATGCACGGAATTTGTTTTGATTATGAACTCCAGGAATGGTTTGATTTTAAAATCCCTAAAACCAAAATTCATCCGGATTTTATTTTCAATGCGCTTGAAGAACAAAATAATTTCAACACAAAACCAAATGCAAAAGTAGTCTGGCTTGGCGGAAAACCTTTTGCCGAAAGTTTTACAAAATCAAAAAAAGGCAGAAGCTGGGAAATGATGTCGCTCACTTTTCATGATAAAAAAGAAAGTTTTACGCTTCAAACCAGCAAAGAAGAAGGGGAATGGCTCACTGAAATACTGAACAAAATTTCAATTTCAAATCCTAAAAATTATACTTTTCAGGAAGTGAAAAATGATTTTGAAACTTCGCTTGAAGATTTTGAATTGTTCTGGTACTCAAAACCAGTAAATACATTGCGTGAATTTGGACTGCTTGTTTTATAAATATTCAACACTCGTTCCGTCACTTGGAATTGCGGTTTTATATAAAAGATTATTTTCTGTCAAAGCTCTTCGTAACTCGTCGCGGGTTGTAGGGCAGTGATTTAAAGCTTCGAGATGATTGGCAAAAACTTTTCCGGGAGCAAGAGCGGTAAATTTCAAAATATCATTCATACGCATCAGTAACGGCTGGCCAATATCGAGTCTAGCAGTACCGCAGGCAACGGTTGCAATATCGGGTTTTAATTCAATTAAAGCTCGCTGTACATCATCTGTAAAAATGGTGTCTGAACTTATGTAAATTGATTTTTCATTGGTAAGTTCAATATAAAACCCCATTACATTTCCCATTAATTTTGCTATAAAACCATAACCGTGAACTGCCGGAATACCTATAATTCTTCCTCCTAAAAAAGGCTGCGGTTCCCAGTAATTTAAAACCTGAATAATATTAAGTCCTCTTAAGGAAAGCGATTTTTCGTCTTTAACGCTGCAAATAACCGGAACGCTTTTTCTTCTTAAAAAAACTTCGCCCGCCTTATCAATATGATCCGGATGCAGGTGCGTAATTAAACAATGTGTTACTCTGCTCAAAATATCTCTGCTGTTTTTTGGCAGAGCTACCAGAGGATTTCTTTTGGGCTTGTATCGAAAAATGGTAAAAGGCGCAATTGTTTTTCTTTTTCCTAACATGGGATCAACCAGAATAACATGCTCTTCTGTTTCAATTACCAATGTGGCATTTCGCAAATGATGTATTTTCATATCTGGGTAAATTAGAACTTAAAAATACAAAGATTTTCGAAAATCTATTTACAGATTTTTCTTTATTTTTAACAGAATTGTTAATATTTATTCTACAGAAAAACGAAACCCAATTCCGTGCAGGTTTTCAATAGAAATACCTTTTTCTGCAGATAGTATTTTTCGAAGACGCGAAATAAAAACATCCAGACTTCTTCCCATAAAATAATCATCGGTTCCCCAAAGTGCAGTTAAAATTTGTTCTCTTTTTAAAACCAGGTTTTTATTATCTATAAAAAGCTTTAATAATTCGGCTTCGCGCTGTGTAAGGCCTACTTTTTCTTCTTCATTAAAAAGAATAAAATTTTTGGTGTCAAATTGGTATTTCCCAATTTCATAAATAGATTTTTCAATCTTATTGTTTTTCTGAGAGCGTTTTAGAAAAATTTCAATTTTAAGAATCAATTCTTCAATGCTGAAAGGTTTTACCAAATAATCATCGGCACCCAGACGAAGTCCTTTTATACGGTCTTCTTTTAAAGTTTTTGCCGAAAGAAAAATAATAGGCACATCAGTATCAATTTTTCGTACTTCTTCTGCCAGTTCAAAACCATCCATTTTTGGCATCATAATGTCAAAAATACAAATGTCAAAATCTTCATTTTTAAAAGTTTCCAGTCCGGATTTTCCGTTTGTACAGTGAATAACTTCATAATTATTCTGCTCCAGATTATCTTTGGTTAAAAATGCCAGAGTTTCATCGTCTTCGGTGTAAAGTATTTTGAAGTTTTTCATTTTTTATAAGGAATTAACAAAGTTATAGTAACTCCGTTTTCAGAATTATTTTCAGCTTTAATTTTCCAGTTCTGTAAACTGCAGATTTCTTTAACGTAATATAATCCAAGCCCAAAACCATTTACTTCATTACTCTTTTCGTTTTGAACGCGGTAAAATTTATCAAATATAAAAGATAATTTTTTAGAAGAAATACCAATTCCGTTATCAATAAATTCTAATTTCAAGGTAGAATTTTCTTCTGAAATTCTAATCGTAATTTCCGGTTTTTTATTGCAGTATTTTATTGCGTTATCTAAGAGATTGTAAACCAAATTGGCAAAATGAAAGACATCCGTTTCTAATAGATATTCTTTCGTCGCACTTTCAATTTTAATAACCGCTTCGGGACATTTTAACTGAATATTTTCAATGGCTTCTTCAATTATTGGAATAATTAAAACATTTTCTTTTTTTAATTCTAAAGGTGTATGATCTGATTTAGCAACACTTAATATTTTTTCGACATGATGATTTAGTTTGTTTCCTTGATTTACAATGATTTCAGCATAAGTGTGCAGTTTTTTATTTTCCTTAATCAGGTTTTGTTCACTTAAATATTTTGATGCAATTAAAATAGAAGAAAGCGGTGTTTTAAATTCATGCGTCATATTATTAATGAAATCCCTTTGCAGTTCAGAATATTTTTTTTGCTGCAAAAGAGTAAAAATCGAATAAACGTAAATCAATAAAATTAAGATTAAAGCAATTGAAAGAATAAACCAAAATCGCATCGAACTGAACAAATAAGTTGTTTCGTTAGGAAAACGAACAGCAAAATAATACACAAGATTCTTGTGCTTAGGGAAATGCACATTCTTTTTACATTCTGATTTCTTTTTGGATAAAGAAATATAATCGCCATAAATCATTTCGTCGCTCTGGCAATTGTACATCGCATATTCAAAATCAGTCGTAATATTCATTTTTTTGAATTCTGTCTGAAGGTAAAATTCCAGAATATCCGGTTCAAATTCATTATCGACATTTACGATATAATAATCATTGGCAATTTTTTGCACAGGATTTTGCGCGGGAAGTTCATGATTAGTTCCTTCATATAATTTTTTCGCTACTTCCAGAAGTGCGATATGTGCTTTTTGGCTCAGCTTTTTTTGTTCGATTGTAAAAGCTTCTTTTGTCCACAGCAATTGCGCGACCAGAATGCTTATAATAGCCACCAGCCCCAGAACTATAATACTATTGAGTTTATTGATTTTCAAGAAAACAGACTTTTGAGAGTGTAATATTAATCAAAAATATACTTATAAATGCCGATTAACAAGTCATTAACAAACATTTGAAACCGGTTAACAGCGGTTTCTTTTTGTCTGAATTAACTTTGTAATATCAAATTAGAACTTTAAACCATTTAATATATTTAACTATGAAAATCATTAAAATCTCCATGCTTGCTTTAGCCCTAGGGCTAATGTCTTTTTCGGCAATTGCTCCTGTAAAATCAATTGTAAACGAAAGTGAAATTGAAGTAACAACAGAATCAACTATTGTTTGGAAAGCCGAAACAATTGATGTTGGACAAATTCCGCAGGGAACTCCAAAAGCTATTGTTTACGAATTTAAAAACACAGGAAAAACAGCTGTTGTAATTACACAAGTTCAGGGTTCATGCGGTTGTACAGCAACTGATTATACAAAAGAGCCAATTCAGCCGGGTAAATCTGCAAAAGTAACAGCAACTTACAATGCAGCTAACAAAGGAGCATTTACAAAAACAGTTACTGTAACAACAAGTGCAGAAACGGCTCCAAAAATCCTTACTTTAAAAGGTACTGTTATCTAAAAAGTTTTAAATAGGTTGGTTATATCGTGAAGCTCCGGATATGTAATGTATCTGGAGCTTTTTTTATGTCTTAATTTGATGTTTTTTTATTTTTTAAGTCACTTTGTATTTATCAAAACTTTTCTACTTTTATCAAAAAAAATAGTATGAAAATTTGGTGTTCATTTATCGCTTTTGTGTTTCTGTTTTTAGCAGTTTCCTGTAAAGGAGATAAAAAAGAAGAAAATCAAAAGAAAGAAAAGGCCGTGGTGCCGGAACTTAGACTTGTAATAGATACTACCGCTATTGCGGGTTTTTATGAAACCTATCCTAAATTGAAAAGTTTTGAGGATGAGGTAAAATCTTTATATCAAAAGAAAAAATACACACAGTTATGGCTTGATAACAAAGGTGTAGTCGAATTTGGAAATACTTTATACAATAAATATAAAGGTCTTGAAGATGAAGGTTTAAGAGCAAACTTCCCGTACAAAGAAATCAATGCCGTTTTTGAAGGAAGTGCCGATAATAAACTTTCAAAAATCAATACAGATTTAATGATAACAAATTTGTATTTCTATTATGCCGAAAAAGTTTACCGCGGATTTGATGAAAAAACTTCAATTTCGTTAGAATGGCTTCTGCCGAGAAAAAAACTCAATTATCAGGTTTTTAGTGATTCTCTTTTTGAAAAATCGACTATAAACGATGATAAAAAAAGTAAAATGTTCAGCCAGTACTACAAACTGCGTGATGCTCTTCGTAAATATAGGGAAATTGAGAAAAATGGCGGCTGGAAAACTATTGAAATTGATGATACTTATAAGAGTTTAAAATTAGGAGATTCTTCTGCGGTTGTTTCTCAAATTAGAGAAAGACTTTTTGTAACTAAAGATATTCAGGAAGATAACAAAAGTGCCGTTTGTGATTCTGTTTTAATAGCGTCGTTAAAAAACTATGAACTGCATCATGGTTTTACACCAAAAAATACAATTCTGAAAGAACATATTAACGATTTAAATATTCCGGTTTCTGAAAGAATTAAAACCATAATTGCCAATATGGAGCGTTGCCGCTGGATTGACCCCGCGCTTGAAAAAGGCAAACAATATATTGAGGTTAATATTCCTGAGTTTAAATTGTATTTAATTCGCGACGGAAAAATTGCATTTACGTCTCCGGTTGTTGTGGGGAAAGCCATGACAAAAACTGTTATTTTCAGCGGTACGATGAGCAATATTGTTTTTAGTCCGTATTGGAATGTACCGCCAAGTATTATTGCAGCAGAAATAAAGCCCGGAATGGCAAAAAACAAAAACTATCTGGCTCAAAAAAATCTTGAATGGAATAATGGCGCAGTTCGTCAGCTTCCCGGAAAAAACAATTCACTTGGTCTTGTAAAGTTTTTGTTCCCTAATTCAAGTAATATCTATTTGCACGATACACCATCAAAAAGTTTGTTTGAAAGAGAAAGCAGAGCCTTTAGCCACGGTTGTGTTCGCGTAGCAAAACCCCGCGAACTGGCAATTGAAATATTAAAAGAAGATCCAAAATGGACTCCTGAACGTATAGACAAAGCCATGCATGCAGGAAAAGAAAGCTGGTACACAGTAAAAAAGAAATTTCCGGTTTATATAGGATATTTTACTGCTTGGGTCGACAGAGAAGGCCAGTTAAATTTCTATAAAGATATTTACAGCAGAGACGAAAGTTTAATAAAACTTTTGACAGAAGAATAGTGTAATAAATGCCACAGATTAAAAAGATTAATCTGTGTAAATCTTTTTAATCTGTGGCTTTAAAAAAAACTATTTATCCAGAACATCAATACATTTATAAAAACGTTTGGTGTAATGTTCTGTATCAAGTGCTGTAATAGTAACTTGTTGCGCTTTTCCAGATGAAGCGTGAATAAATTTTGACTGCATTCCGTTGGCTTCGCAGATAATTCCTAAATGACCAACAACAGTTCTGTCTTTATATCCGTAAAAAACTAAAACATCGCCCACTTTAAAATCTTCGGGTTTTAAAGCCTTTCCCAAATTTTTATAACCGCTTGAACTTCTTGGCAGCGTAATTCCATAATGACCAAAAACATAACTTACAAAGCCTGAACAATCAAATCCGTTTTTAGGATTGTTTGATGCATATTTGTAACGTGTACCTAAATATTTTTTTGCATACTCTATAATAGAATCCCGATTAACTTCAGTTTGAATTTTTGGATAAACAATTATAGAATCATCATTCTTTTTTAATGTAAAGGAAGAAAACAAAACTAAAGCTGATAAAGCGGCAAAAAGATATAATCTCATTTTTTTTATTATGAAAATGTTGAATCGTTAAAGATAAGTCCTAAATTTTAAATCAGAGGAAGAATATATCGAAAATTGTAAGAATTAATACTTTTAAAACGCGAAATGATGTGTTTATGTGGTGTTTTTTTATTGCTTTTTGACGTTTTAGTATCTTTTTTGAAATAGTATTTGAAATATATTTGTGAATTACATTTATATTTTAACAAATAAATTATGTTTCTTAAAAAAACAGCACTTTTAATTTTGTTTTTGCTGAATTGGGTTATTTCGACATCGCAGACACAAAATGCCAATAAAACATTTTTATATCAAGGCCGAATTGAAAAACTTCAAAATGACAATGTTATTTTAATAGGAACTGCCTCTTCTGTTTCTTTCAATTTTACAGGAAACGAATGTTCTGTTTCTCTCCAAAGTATTGATTCGTACGAACATCACAACTATGTTTCTTTGGTTTTGGACGGAAAATATATTGGAAAAATTAAAGTTGAAAAAGGTGCCGTTCAGTCATTTCCAATACAAGTGACTTCTAAAAAGAAAGAACATCATTTAGAAATCTACAAAAATACAGAAGCGCAAAGCGGTAATATTTTATTTGCCGGAACAACAGCAAAACTCATTTCAATTTCATTTAAAAAGAAAAAGAAAATCGAATTTATTGGAGATTCTATTACATGTGGCGCCGCCAGCGATCCATCAGATGTTCCATGCGATAAAGGAGAATATTTGGATCATCATAATAGTTATTATGCATACGGACCAAGAATTGCCAGACAAATTGATGCTGATTATTTAATGAGCTGTGTTTCCGGAATTGGAATGTACAGAAACTGGAACGACGAAAATAAAGACGAAGCAATTATGCCTGATCTTTATCAGAATTTATATTTAACAAAAGATGCTTCAAAACCGAAATACGATTTTGCTTTTCAGCCGGATATTATCAGCATTGCTTTAGGAACCAATGATTTTTCGGGAGGCGACGGCAAAAAAGAACGTCTTCCTTTTAATGCAGAAAAGTATGTTTCAAATTACATCAATTTTATTAAAATGCTGTACGAGCATAATCCAAATGTTCAGATTGTAATTACAAACAGTCCAATGGTAAACGGAGAAAAAGCAATTGTTTTTGAAGACTGTTTAAACAAAGTAAAAAAAGCTTTTGCAGAAGATAAAAGCCATAAACCAATTCAGATTTTTAAGTTTAAACCCATGACTCCAAAAGGGTGTACCGGACATCCTGATGTGGCAGATCATCAGGTTTTAGCAGCAGAATACGGACCATTTTTAAAAAAGCTGTTACATGAAAAATAAAATACTATTCTTTTTCTTTTTAACGATTTATAGTTCTGCAACGGCAAATATTACACTTCCGAATATTTTTGGCGATAATATGGTTTTACAGCGAAATTCTGAAGTGAAAATCTGGGGCTGGGCAAATCCAAAAGAAGAAATCAAATTAACATCAGGTTGGAATAATCAGGAATATAAAACTATTGCCAATAATCAGGCAAAATGGGAATTAACCATTAAAACTCCAGAAGCCGGCGGACCTTTTACAATTTCTATAAAAGGCTACAACGAAGTGATTTTAAAAAATATTCTGATTGGCGAAGTCTGGCTTTGTTCAGGACAATCCAACATGGAAATGTCGGCAAGCTGGGGAATCGATAATGGCGATGAAGAAGTTAAAAATGCTAAAGATTTTAATATCCGATTTTTTACGGTTTCAAAATCTACTGCAACGACGCCACAAAATAATGTATTAGGAAACTGGGTTGAATCGACTCCGGAAACCATGAAATATTTCAGCGCCGTTGGTTATTTTTTTGCTAAACGTCTGCGCGAAGATTTAAAAAACGTTCCAATAGGATTAATTTCTTCCAATTGGGGCGGTACTCCAGCCGAAATCTGGATGCCGGAAGAAGTCGTAAATAATGATTCTGTTTTACTCGAAAATGCCAAAAAACTCAACGAACAGGAATATGGTCCGCATGAGCCGGGACGTGCTTACAATGCAATGATTTCTCCAATAACCGGATTTAAAATTGCAGGAACTTTATGGTATCAGGGCGAATCTAATGTTGGTTCTTTGGTTTACGATAAAACACTTTCAGCGTTAATAACTTCCTGGAGAAAAGCCTGGAACGAAGAATTTCCTTTTTATTTTGTTCAGATTGCACCTTACAAAACCGGAACGAATAACTTTTCTAATGTAACCGTTAGAAATTCGCAGAGAAAAATTTTAAAAGAAGTTTCAAAAACAGGAATGGTTTTAACTTCAGATATTTCAGACACAATAGATATTCATCCGAAGAATAAAAAATCAGTCGGAATTCGTTTGGCAAATTTAGCTTTAGCAAATGTGTACAAAACCAATTCTAATTTGGTAAATGGGCCACTTTTTAAAGGCATAAAAATAGAAAAAAATAAAGCAGTCGTTTCCTTCGATTATGCAGAAGGACTTTATTTTAAAGACAAAAAATCGAATCAATTTGAAGTAGCGGATAAAGATGGAATTTTCTATCCTGCCGAAGCTTCAATCAAAAATAATCAGGTGATTTTGACAAACAAAAAAGTGGTAAATCCGGCAAAAGTGAGGTTTGCCTGGGGAAATACAACACAGTCGGATTTGTTTAATAAAGCCAATCTGCCTGCTTCTTGTTTTACGAGTGAATTTTAGATTTTAGAATGTAGATTTTAGATTTTGCTCATGCCATTTCGAGGAACGAGAAATCTCACTAGAAAATTCCACAATCTATGTGGTTACGAGTGTGATTTCTCCTTTCAGTCGAAATGACAAGATTGAAGAAAACTTTGTGCCTTAGTGTCTTAGCGGCAAAAAAAAAACTAACTAAACCACACATATGAAAAATAAAAAAATAATAATTATTGGGGTTTTGTCCCTGTTTACTGTTGGAAATATGAATGCACAGAAGAAACCGTATTTGGATAAAAATAAAACTATTGAACAGCGTATAGATTTGCTTTTGCCATTAATGACTTTAGAGGAAAAAGTAGGGCAGATGAATCAATACAACGGTTTTTGGGATGTAACGGGACCGGCACCAAAAGGCGGAACAGCCGAATTAAAATACGAACATTTAAGAAAAGGATTGGTTGGTTCGATGCTAACTGTTCGCGGCGTAAAAGAAGTTCGTGCTGTACAGAAAATTGCTGTTGAAGAAACAAGATTAGGAATTCCGTTAATTATTGGTTTTGACGTAATACATGGCTATAAAACGTTGAGCCCGATTCCGCTGGCAGAAGCAGCGAGCTGGGATTTAGAAGCCATTAAAAAATCGGCAGCAATTGCAGCAGATGAAGCTTCGGCATCTGGAATCAACTGGACTTTTGGACCAAATGTTGACGTTGCAAATGATGCACGCTGGGGTCGTGTAATGGAAGGTGCGGGAGAGGATCCGTATCTAGGAAGTAAAATTGGTTATGCCAGAGTAAAAGGTTTTCAAGGAGAAACGATTGCTGATTTAGCAAAAGTAAATACCATTGCAGCTTGTGCAAAACACTTTGCTGCTTACGGTTATGTAGAAGCAGGATTAGAATATAATATTGTAGATATCAGTAATTCTAAATTGTATAATTCCGTTTTACCGCCTTTTGAAGCAACTGTAGAAGCAGGAGTTCGTACGTTTATGAATTCGTTTAATACTTTAAACGGCATTCCGGCAACAGGAAATGCCTTTTTGCAGAGAGATATTTTAAAAGGAAAATGGAAGTTTGACGGATTTGTAATTTCGGATTACGCTTCAATCCGCGAAATGATTGCGCACGGTTATGCCAAAGACGAAGCCGATGCAACTGCAAAAGCTGTAATTGCTGGTTCTGATATGGACATGGAATCGTATTTATATGTTGCAAAATTGGTTGATCTTGTAAAATCAGGAAAAGTGAAAGAAGCTTTGGTTGATGATGCAGTACGCAGAATTCTTCGTGTGAAATTTGAACTTGGTTTATTTGATGATCCGTACAGATATTGCGATGAAAAACGCGAAAAAGCTGTTGTTGGAAGCAAAGCTAATAACGACGGCGTTTTGGACATGGCGAAAAAATCTATTGTTCTTTTAAAGAATGAAAAAAATCTGCTTCCGCTAAAGAAATCTGGACAAAAAATTGCTTTGATCGGAGCTTTGGCGAATGATAAAAACAGTCCGTTAGGAAGCTGGAGAATTGCAGCTTCAGACGATACTGCGGTTTCTATTCTAGAAGGAATGCAGCAATATAAAGACAATAAACTGACTTTTGAAAAAGGTACAGACTTACTAAAACAAAAAGCCACTTTCTTAACCGAAACGGTTTTCAACACCACAGATAAAAGCGGATTTGAAGGTGCAAAAACAGCCGCAAAAAATGCCGATGTTGTCGTAATGGTTTTAGGTGAATATGGTTTTCAAAGTGGGGAAGGAAGAAGCCGTACCGATTTAAATCTGCCGGGTTTACAGCAGGAATTATTAGAAGAAATCTACAAAGTAAATCCAAATGTAGTCTTGGTTTTAAATAACGGACGTCCATTAAGTATTCCTTGGGCAGCAGAAAATGTTCCTGCTATTGTCGAAGCATGGCATTTAGGAACTCAGGCAGGAAATGCAGTAGCACAGGTTTTATATGGAGATTACAATCCAAGCGGAAAACTGCCAATGTCCTTCCCAAGAAATGTAGGTCAGGTTCCAATTTATTACAACAAATACAGCACAGGAAGACCAACAGACAGCGATAAAAATGTTTTCTGGTCGCATTATATGGATGTAGAGAAAACGCCTCAATTTCCATTTGGTTTTGGATTGAGCTACACTAAATTCGATTATAAAAACTTAAAACTGAATAAAACCGCTTTCGCGAAAGGAGAAAAGGTTCAGGTTTCTGTTGAGGTTACCAACTCAGGGAATTATGATGGAAAAGAAGTGGTGCAGTTATACATCCATGATGAATTTGCTAGCATTGTTCGCCCAATTAAAGAATTAAAAGGTTTTGAATTGGTAAATTTGAAAAAAGGAGAAACTAAAACTGTAAACTTTACTTTAACAGATAAAGAACTTGGTTTCTATAATAACGAAGGTACTTATTTAGTAGAACCAGGAACTTTCAAAATTATGGTTGGAGGAAGCTCTGATAAAGGTTTGACGAGTGGGTTTGAGATAAAAGAGTAAAAGTTTTTTGCCACGAAGGCGCAAAGGCGCAAGGTTTATTTTTATGATCCTGTAAAATTTTTAATCTCGCAAAGTCGCTAAGACGCAAAATTTTTTAATAGCCCCTAGCTTCAGCTAGGGGAATAAGATTTGAATATAAAAGGGCTTTAGCCAAACTTTATTTAGTTTGGCTAAAGCCCTTTTATATTGCGTTTGTATTTTTCATCCAGCTAAAGCTGGACGCAATTCATCTTAAAAATAAAAACTTTGCGTCTCAGCGACTTTGCGAGATTAAAAAAATTAACTTATGGAAAAAACTTTGTGCCTTTGTGTCTTCGTGGCAAAACATACAAAACTTAGTATTTTTTTTTACCTTTAAAATCTATTAAAACTCCAACTATTAAATAAATAACATGAAATACAACAGATGTGGCAGAAGCGGATTGTTACTGCCTGAGATTTCTTTAGGATTATGGCACAATTTCGGTTCGGTAGATAATTTTGATAACGCCGAAAGCATCGCCAAAGAAGCTTTTGACAAAGGAATTACTCACTTTGATTTAGCGAATAATTACGGGCCGGTTCCGGGTTCTGCAGAAGAGAATTTCGGAAAAATATTATGGCATAATTTTCAGGGAAATCTGCGTGATGAAATCGTGATTTCTACAAAAGCAGGATACACAATGTGGGACGGACCTTATGGCGATTGGGGTTCCAGAAAATATTTATTGTCAAGTTTAGACCAAAGTTTAAAGCGAATGAATATTGACTATGTTGATATTTTCTATTCGCATCGTCCAGATCCGGAAACTCCAATTGAAGAAACAATGATGGCTTTAGATCACGCTGTTAGAAGTGGAAAAGCTTTGTATGTCGGGATTAGTAATTATTCGGCAGAGCAAACCAGAGTTGCTGTTGATGTTTTAAAACAATTGGGTACGCCTTGTTTGATTCATCAGGCGAAATATTCGATGTTAGAGCGTTGGGTTGAAAACGGGCTTTTGGATGTTTTAGAAGAAAAAGGAGTGGGATGTATTGCGTTTTCGCCTTTGGCGCAAGGACTTTTAACCGACAAATATTTAAACGGAATTCCTGAAAATTCTCGTGCACACAATCCAAACGGACATTTGAAAGAAGATGAGGTTACGCAGGAACGCATTCAAAAATTAATTCAGTTGAATGAAATTGCTCAAAATAGAAATCAGTCTTTGGCACAAATGGCTTTGGCTTGGCTTCAAAAAGACAAACGAATTACGTCTGTATTAATTGGAGCGAGTTCTGTAAAACAATTGTGTAATAATATTGATTGTTTGGAGAATACAGAATTTACGCATGATGAATTAAATGCGATTGAGAAGATTTTAGTATAGATTTTTTTAGAAATTAAAATTTGAGTTTTAATAAAAAATATTTGAAAGCTTCGGAGAAGCGGTATATTTATAGAAACAAATAAGTAGGATATTAATAGCTCCAGAGGAGCGACACATTCGGTTTATATATGTCGCTCCTCTGGAGCTTTATGTTGTAAACGGTTTAATTATTTCTATAAATATTTCGTCCCGCTGGGACTTGTAAAATTAAGTCAACATATGTTATGTTGTCCCTCTAGGGCTGTATGTTGTAAACGGTTTAATTATTTCTATAAATATTTCGTCCCGCTGGGACTTACTTATCGAATAATCATCGCCAAACCACCGCCGTTTGCCAAACGATACTTTATTTTAGAATTTGAATCTACCGTAATAATTTCTCTTTTATAATCTACTGCTGCTTTATCGGCATTTAAACCATCTGAGAAAACTTCGGCTTGGAATTTTTTACCTTTTTCAAGGAAAGAAAAATCAATTGTAATATCTCTCGAATCCCAATTTGTGATCGCGCCTAAATACCAAGTATTTCCTTTTTTACGGGCGATTGAAACGAACTTTCCAACTTCGCCGTCTAAGGCAACAGTTTCATCAAAAGTCGTTGGAACTTTAGCAATAAAATCAGTGCTTTCCTGTTCTTTCATAAAAGCAGTCGGACTATCGGCCATCATTTGCAAAGGCGCTTCAAAAATGGTGTACAATGCTAATTGATGACATCTCGTACCCTGACTCATTGGTGTCGAATGACTTGGTCTAAATTCGCTTTTAGTTGCATTTCGCATTGCACCCGGCGTGTAATCCATTGGGCCCGCCATCATTCTGATAAATGGAATTGTACAATCGTAAAGTGGCACATCATCATTTGGTGTCCATTTATTATTTTCAAGACCTTTTACGCCTTCAAAATTTAAAATATTTGGAAATGTACGCTGAATTCCGGTTGGTTTGTACATTCCGTGGAAATCCAAAATCAATTTATGATTCGCTGCTTTCTGCGAAATATCATAAACCGAATTTACCATTTTAGCATCGTCGCGGTCTAAGAAATCTACTTTAAAACCTTTGATTCCTAAATCGGCATAATTTTTTAAAATCCCGTCGGTGTTTTTGGTTAATGCCATCCATGAACTCCATAAAATCAGACCGACATTTTTTTCTTTTCCGTAAGCAATCAAAGCTTCCAAATCAACATTTGGATTGTGTTTCATGATATCTTCTTCGAGACTCCAGCCTTCATCCAAAACCACATATTCGACTTTATTTTTCGAAGCAAAATCAATATAATATTTATAAGTCTGTGTATTGATTCCAGCTTTAAAATCGATGTTGTAAATGTTCCAGTCGTTCCACCAATCCCAAGCCACTTTTCCAGGTTTTATCCACGAAATATCTTTTATTCTTGACGGTTCTGATAATTTCTGAACCATATCATTATTTGCTAAATCGGCATCATTTTCTGCAATAACAATCGCTCGCCAAGGGAAATTTCTTGTTCCTTTTGTTTTAACCAAATAATCGGCTCTTTCAGAAATTAATCGATTAATATTATTGAATCCGCCGTTGGTTTCTTTTGTTGGATATTTAGAAAAACGAGATTCAAAACCCGATTTAGAAGAATTATTTGTTACAAATAATCCCGGATAATCTTCGAGATTTGCTTCTAAGAAAACGGCTTTTTTATGATTTTTATAATCAATTAAAAACGGAAGAAAAGCCAAAGTATCTTTTGCAAATTCGCTGATTTTCTTGTTTTCGTAATGCGCTTCAAAAGACGAAATATAAGGATCTTTCGGATTTCGTAAATCACGAACATAAGGCATTAAAGTCGAATAATCCTGATCGAAATTTAAGCTGACATTTTCCCATTTAACAGTAATGTCTTTTTTCTTTTTAGTACTAAATCGATAAGCAGCGCCGTCATCAAAAACACGATATTCAATGCTGAAATCATTTTTGAAATTTAGAATCAGCTGATTGTAATTATTTTGAATAGTTTTCTTTTTGTAAAGAGGTGTTTCAAAAGAAATATTGACACTTTCTTTTTTGGAATTAATAACTACTGGATTTTTGCCTAAAACTTCATTCTGATCTAAAGTTAGAGACATTTCTGATGGAGCCAAAATCAAATCTTTTCCGCTGGAAATTGTCCATGAAATTTTATCATTCACAGAAACTAAAACAGAAATTTTTCCACCTGGAGAAGTCACTGTAAAATCCTGTTTCTTCTGCGAAAAAGAAAGATTTACGATTATCAAACAAAAAAGAACAAATGTATTTTTCATGTAATTATTTTTTGAAACCATATAAGTCATATAAGTTTATTTTTATACAAAGCTTAAATCTCAAACTTATTCAATGAACTTATATGACTTACATGGTTTAAACTTATTTACTTTTCTTCAATTCTATATTGTATTTTTTTACAATTGCTAACGTCGATTTGTCTCCGTTGAAAACGGAGTTTAAACCTTGTGGTTCTTGTGGAGGATCTGTGGTAAAAGGTTCGCCTGGATTCCATTTTCCATCAGGATGAATTGCTTTTCCCTCACCGCCGTAACCCCAGAAATTTGCCGCCTGAAGCGGTCCGCCGTTTTTGTGACTTTCCAGAACTCTTCCAAAAATGTAATTGTAAAATTGATCTCTGTAAACGGAAGGTGCTCCTGCATTTAGATTTTCATTTTCTCTTGGCAAACCAAATTCTTCAATAATAATTGGTCTTTTTAAATTGTTGGCAACTTTAATATGATCGTCAATATATTTTCCGGCATTTTCAATTGTTTTTGGCATTGTAGCTTCACCGTTATCGGCTTTAAACCAGTTCCAGTTTTTTGGCCAAATGTGCATTGTTAGATAATCAATATTTGGATTTTGATGCGTTCTTTCGAAAATTTCCATGCTGTCGTTCGAACTGTTTTTTCCTTCAGAACCTGTAGAAACCAAATGATTTTTGTCCAGACTATCAATTAAATCCACAATAGTATTGAGCCATTTTGTGAATTTTACTTCGTTTTCTGGCGTAAAAGTTCTTGGTTCATTTCCAACCTGCCACGCCATAATCGTGTTGTCTTCGTTGTATTTCTTTTTAGAATAGGCGTTTGTTCTTCCAATAATAAATTTTACATGATTATTCAAAGCTTCCATGCAAGGTTCACAGCTGTGAAACTGTTCGGTGTACGACATAAACTGCGGCCAGGTATTGGGCGGAATCGCCGGAACCGGAACGGGACCTTTGCCATTCCATTCTAAATATTGAGACATGCCGCCAGACCATTCCCAGTTATTGGTTAGATACAAAATGGCGTACATATTTCGTTTTTGCATTTCAGAAATTAAAAAATCCAAACCATCTAATAAATCTTCGTCGTATTTTCCTTGTTGGTATTGAAGCGCTGGACGAACGGTAAAATCGTATTTTCCACCATCAGCACCAACCAGAATTCTTAAATTATCGATTCCGTTTTTCTTCATTAAATCTAATTCGCGTAAAAGTCTTTTGCGGTCGCCGATTTTTTTAGACGCCAGCATACTTCCGTACCAATAATTGGTTCCAATGTAGGAGTAGGGTTTATCTCCTTTATAAAATTGAGTTCCTTTTACGGTAATTTTTTCCTGTGCCTGACAAGCGATTGCAGCAAGAATTAAAACTAATGAAAGGGTTTTTAGAAATCTGTTTTTCATACGATTATTTTTTAGGAGCTGTTCCTGCTATCCGCTGTATCTTTTATGGTGAACCCCACCATAAAAGGATGCCGCTTCTATCAGGGCTAGGACTTTACGGTTTTGTAAGACTTTTTGGTTTTATTCGTATAGTTTTGTTATTTCGGCATTTCATACATCTTTGGCAGAGAATTCACCAAAGCTGATTTTGCCTTTAAACTATATGTTTTAAAATCTGCTGCATTTGATGCTGAGCCATTTGGAACATAATACCCATCAGCATTATTATTCCAAAACATAACGTAACTTATCTGGATATCATTTTTAGTTAAAGCGCTGTACAACAAAGTCGAAAACCAATCTGTAATAGCAGGCGTTGTCGTTGTAACGCGATATCCCGTTTCGGTTAAAGCCGCAATTTTAACTTTCGCTTTAGCATAATCTGAAAGAATTTTTAGTTTGGCATTGGCTCTGTCAGATCCGGTTTGTCCCTGATTATTGAAATCTCCGTAATTATCCATACCGATAATATCGACGTATTTATCTCCCGGATAACGACTTAAATAATTGTTTTCTGTGGTGTATGAATTATCAGGAGAAAAAGCGTATAAAATATTGTGAACGCCTTTGGTGTTTTTTAAGTAATCGACTGTAAACTGATAGGCTTTTTTGTATTCATCGGCAGTGCAGAAATTAGCGCCCCACCAAAACCAGCTTCCGTCAAATTCGTGAAGAGGCCTGAAAATAATTGGAATTAATTCGCCGTTTGTGCCTTTTAAATTAGAAACTACACTCGCAACTTTGTCAAGTTTTTTCTTGTACCATTCGTTGTTAGATCCGCCTGGTAAAATACTTTTAAAAGCAGAGGCTTTTTCTTCGGCAGACATATCGGCGGTATAAAAAGAATCTTCTTTAAAAGGTTCTCTTAAATGCCAGCAGAAAGTGTTGATTATTCCTTTTGCGTAAGCTGCTTTTGTATCGGTAATGATTTTTTGTTCCTGCTGATAATACCAGTTATTAGCTTGTCCGTTATTATTTTTATCGGTAATAAACATAAAATCAGAACCCAGAACGGCAGGATCAAAACCTGTATTTTTTTTGATATCAGAATCGCCCGCGGCATCCTGATAAAAACTATTAAAAGCATCCTGCTGACCAATAGCTGTTTTGGTTTTTGCCAGTCTTTTTAAATTGTAAAATAAAGCAACAGTTTCTTTTGAAGCATTGGCATCGACCATATAATTAATGGTATTTGATGTTGTTAAAGGATCATCCTGAGTTGGCGGATCGATTATTATCTGGGCTGCATCTTCTTTATCTGAAGAACAGCTTAGGATAGTTAAAACCGAGATGCTGAGAAATGCTATTTTGAGAAATGTTGTTTTCATTTTTAAGTTTTTATTCGGTTAATAAGTTCTAAACAGGCTCTGCCGTTATGATAGGGACATTTCCAAAAGCCAGCTTTGTCTTTTTGCATTATTGAATAATCGCTGTAAACTCCCCAAAACCATTCGCCGTTTTCTTTGTCCAGAATGTATTTTTTGGTAAATTCCCAGTTGTTGTACACAATATCCAGATATTCTTCTTTGCCGGTTAATTGGTACGCATTGTAAAAACCAATTAAAGCTTCGGCTTGAGGCCACCAGTGTTTTTCGGCTATTAATTCTTTTTTTTCCGGATCGTATTCATACCATAATCCGCCGTCAGAATCAAGTCCTTTTTTTGTGGCATCGGCAATCTGGACTGCGTATTTTTTATAATTGGCAATTAGACTTTCATTTTCTGAAATTTCAGCGCACTGTTGTAAAAGCCATGCAGCTTCAATGTCATGTCCGTATGAAATCACGTCGGGTTTTTCGATCCAGTTTTCATTAAAAAACAAACGAAGATGTCCGGTTTCGGTATTAATGAAATGTTTTTCGATGGTTTCAAGAAGCTCAATCATAATGTTTTGGAGCGTCTTGTCTTTCCATACTTTATACAAATTCGCATAAGCTTCAATAATATGAAGATGCGTATTCATGGTTTTCTTTTCGTTAGCGTCTTTTTCGCTTAAACGTAAATCTTCAATAGGTTTCCAATCTCTTGTAAAAGCTTCGAGATAACCTTTGTTTACAGGATCGTAACTGTAATCCTGAATTTTAGAATATAAATTAATGGCAATTTCTAAGGCTTTTTCGTTTTTAGAAATGGCGTAATATTCAGATAATCCATAAATCGCAAACGCGAGCGCGTAAATTTGATTTTTGGTTTCTTTTGGCGTTTTATCATCATTGATACTCCAAAATAAACCTCCAAATTGTTTGTCATAAAAGTGTTCAGACAGAAATTCAAAGGCTCTTTCAGCCAGTTTTTTGTGGTTTTCGTTTTTTGTGGTCTGATAACTGGCTGAAAATGTCCATAAAATACGAGCATTTAAAACTGAACCTTTTTCTGAGTTTGCTACAATATGATCGTTAAAATCAATCTGACCAATAAAACCGCCGTTTTGTTTATCGACGGTATTGTTGGACCAATATTTTAGAATCGAATCCAGTTCGGTTTCTAATTCTGATTTTAACTTTTTTAAATTTTCTGACACTTGATATTATATTGCGTTGTTTTTTTCAATTTGGCTGATGATAGTTTCTACAGAACCTGCAGAAATAAAGGTGTCTGCCGGAGTGTTGATAACATAATCGACTAATTTTTCTACAGAAGAAACAGCAACGTGCATTCTGGTATCTGATGATGCGTAATACACATAAACAGTTCCGTCTGCATCTTCAATCCATCCGTTTGAAAATAATACATTCGATACATCGCCGACTCTTTCAATGCCTTCAGGTCCCATAAAATGTCCGGCAGGAACGTGGGTTACTTTCGAGATATCATTTAAATCGGTCATGAACATATATAAAGTATAGCGCAATCCTGCTGCAGTATTACGAACTCCGTGCGCCAGATGTAACCAGCCTTTTGAAGTTTTAATAGGAGCAGGGCCAAGTCCGTTTTTTAATTCGTAAATCGTATGATATTGTTTTCCGAAAATGATTTTTTCGTCTTTTACCACAGGATTTGTCATATCGTCAACATATCCTAAACCAATTCCTCCGCCTGAACCTACATCAATAAAACCGTCTTGCGGACGTGTGTATAATGCGTATTTTCCGTTTACGAATTCTGGGTGTAAAACTACATTTCGCTGTTGTCCGGTATTTGAAATTAAATCAGGAAGTCTTTCCCAATTGATTAAATCTTTTGAACGCACAATTCCTGCATTGGCTACAGCCGAACTTGTATCGCCTTTTGGTGCTTTTGGATCTTTTCTTTCTGTACAGAAAATGCCATAAACCCAGCCGTCTTCGTGGTTTATTAAACGCATATCGTATACGTTTGTGTCTGGTTCTTCAGTCTGCGGAATTACGCATGGTTTTTCCCAAAATTTGAAATTATCGACTCCGTTTGGACTTTCGGCAATGGCAAAAAATGATTTTCTATCGATGCCTTCTACACGTACAGCAAGAAGATATTTATTATTCCATTTCATGGCGCCAGCGTTAAAAGCCGCGTTCATGCCAATTCTTTCCAGTAAAAAAGGATTTGTTTTTTCGTTTAAGTCAAAACGCCAGTTTAACGGGACGTGAGATGCTGTAACAACAGGATTTTTATAACGTTCGTAAATTCCGTTCCCTGCATTTTCCTCAGGAGAATTTTTTTTCTCGATAAGTGTTTTATGTTCGTTTTCTAGCGCATTTTTTCTTTCGAGAAATATGGCTGAAGATGCTATTGTTGTCATATATTTTAATTTCTGATCTGATTTATTTTTAGTTTTTGTGGTCTCTTTTTTCGTTTAAATCTTGTTCTATGGTTTGCAGTTTGTCTTCAGAAAGCGGATAAAATAAAATGAAGATAACTGATATTGCAGCAGCAACGGCCGGGAGTATGCTTAACATTAACTGAATTCCGTGTTGTGCTGTAACTGTTTGTTCAACATTTGCCTGAAATCCATAATAGCCTAAAAGCCATCCTGTTCCTGCACCGCCAATTGTCCAGCCAAATTTTTGTGACATTGATGATGCAGAGAAAACCAATCCTGTTGCACGTCGTCCTTGTTTCCATTCTGAGTAATCAGCACTGTCTGCATACATGGACCAGATTAATGGGAAAATGCATCCGGCACAAATACTGATTAATGCCTGAAAACTCATAATCAGCAATACATCTTCTTTTCCGAAGAAATAGAAAATCAGGCTTAGTATTGCAGCGATTGCCATTGCGCCAAAAAAAGTTTTCTTTTTTCCAATTTTGTTGGCAATTGGAGTTGCGATTATAACGCCAATAATATTGGCCGCTTGTCCTAAAACCAAATAAATTGATGTAGGCGTCATGTGGAAATCTGTTCCAAAAATCGAAAAATCGAAGTTTACGTTACTGCTTACATAATATTTAAAATAGTAAACGGCAGCACCGTCTCTAATAGAATTGAAAACCAAAGTTCCAATTCCGGCACCTAATAAAATCCACCATGGTTTGTTTTTTAAAAGATCTTTTAAATCTTCTTTTAAGTTGGATTGCTCATTTTCAATTGGTTTTACTCTTTCTTCTGTAAATAAGAAACAAGCCCAGAAAAATATAGTGGTTATAATTCCGAAAACGCTGATTGTGGCCAGCCATCCGGTTTTAGAATTTAAGTTACCGCCAAAATAGTTTACAAGCGGTTCTATAAGCCAAAGTGCTAAAAGACTGCCGCCAAATGCGAAAACCATTCTGTATGATGATAATGTGTTTCTGTCTTTTCTGTCTGAAGACATTACGCCTAAAAGTGATGCATATGGAACGTTGATTAAGGAATAAATCATCATCATTAACGAATAGGTTACGTAGGCGTAGATTATTTTTCCTTTTTCGTCAAAATCTGGTGTGTAAAAAGTTAAAACTCCAATCACGGCAAAAGGAATGGCAACCCATAGTAAGTAAGGTCTGAATTTTCCCCATTTTGTTTTTGTTCTGTCGGCAATGATTCCTACGATAGGATCGAAGCAGGAATCCCAGATTCTGGTAATCAAAAACATAGTTCCGACTACAGCTGGCGCCAAACCGAAAACATCGGTATAGAAAAACAATAAATACATACTGAATATTTTCCAGAACATTGAAGAAGCGGCGTCTCCCAGTCCGTAACCGATTTTTTCTTTTAAACTAATTTTGTCGTGCATTGGTTATTTTTTAAGGTTGTAAAGTTTGTTTTGAGAGAATTATTTGAGGGCTTTTTTTATGTCTTTTTCAAATAAGGTTTTGTCAAGATTGTAATAGTCTACAAAATCTTTTTCGCTTACCTGACCTTTAAACGGCGCGTAATAATGCATCTTTTTTTCGTTTTCCTGCCAGCCGTGGTTTCTCCATAACAAGACATAAGAAATTTTATAATCACCAATGGCTTTTGAGAAAGTTCCTGTCCACCATTTTGGGTCTGGAATGGCTTCGTAACCAGCTTCGGCAACAGCGGTTAATTTATGTTTTTCATGACCAATTTCATTGATGATTTTTAATTGATTTTGTACTTCATCAATAAATTTCTGTCCATTTGTATCGCTGTTATTTTGGTAAGAATCAAAACTTATAATGTCTGCAAAATCATCTCCGGGATAATTAGCAAGGAAATCTTCTTTTGTATTGAAACTGCTGGTATTGTAAACATAAATTAGATTATGAACACCTTTTTTTTGAAGATAATCAAAGGTGAATTTCCATGCTGTTTTAAATTCATCTGGTGTGCAGTTTCCTTTTCCCCACCAAAACCAGCCTCCGGTAAGTTCGTGATAAGGTCTAAATAAAATAGGAATGTTTTTTCCTTTTTTGTCTTTTAATGAAAGAAAGAAAACAGCAGCTTTATCAAGCCATGAAGTAAATTTTTGATGATTTTCTCCGCCCGGTAATATTGTTTTAAGAGCGTTTGGCGTATTATCCCAGGCGTTTTTTCCGGTTGCAGGATTATCAAAATGCCAGCTTATTGTCGAAATGCCGCCTCTTTCATTGGCTTCAATAATATATTGTTTCATTTTTTCAAATGGAACACCGTCTATATTATTTTTATCATCTTTTTCTAAACCAGCAATGTCCCAGCCATACACAGCAGGATAATCTCCCACAACATCTTTAATATCACTGCGTCCGTTTTCATACTTCCAGTTTACGCCATACGCTAAGTCATCCTGATGTCCAAAAAGATATCCTTTTTGCACCAGTTTATTTAGGTTTTTGTACAGCTGTATGGTTTCTGGTGTTGCTTTTTTATCTGAAATTGACAAATTAGTATTACTGTTATTATGCTGTGCAGAACAGGAAGTTCCGATTAAAGCGGTGATAAAAAGCTTGTAAAAGTATTTTTTCATTTTTTGAAAATATTGTATTTCAGTCTATTATTGTTGATTTGTTAAAATGAACAAGCTTTAACTGATGCTGTTTTTGTGTATTTGTAATTCAGTATTGTTTTCCAGATAAAATTATTAAAACTATAAAAAGGTCTGGTATTAAAAATGATTTATGTTTATTATTAATATGGTTTTTACAGACTTGATAATTTTATTTTTCAAAGATAAATGTATGTTTATAGTGTAATCAATATTATTTTATCAATTATATATCATATTATTGCAGAAAAAAAAGAGAAAGTAATTCAGCTAAAATAGATTTTAAGAATGAGTACCACTAAAAATTTTTACAGAGAAATTGCACCGCTTTCTGCCGGAGACAGTTTTTTGGTTTTTGACCGCGTGAAAGACAGCTTTGATTTTCCGGTTCATTATCATCCTGAATTTGAGATCAATTTTATTCTTAACGGAAAAGGTGTAAGGCGTGTTGTGGGAGACAATATAGAAGAAATTGATAGTGTCGAACTGGTTTTAATTGGTCCGAATTTATACCACGGCTGGGAATTAAATAAGTGTACTAATAAAAAGATCCATGAGATTACGATTCAGTTTCATAATGATTTATTTCACGAATCGTTATTAGCAAGACGTATTATGAATCCTATTCGTGATATGTTTAACCGCTCGATTCACGGAATTTTATTTTCTAAAAAAACAGCCGAAGAATTAACGCCAAGGCTTGTAAGGCTTTCTAAACTCGATGGTATCGATTATTTCTTAGAAATTACTTCTTTATTATATGATCTAGCCAATTCGAGAAATCAAAGACTGCTTTCTACTTATACGGTAGATTATGATAAGTTTGATGACTACGACAAGATGAAACTGGTATATGAATATGTACAAAAACATTTTGCCGAAAAAATTACTTTAGAAGATGTTGCGAATGTGGCCAGTATGTCGATTATTTCTTTTAATCGTTTTATAAAGAAACGCACCGGAAAAACTTTTGTAAACTATATTAATGATATCAGAATTGGATATGCAGCGAGATGGCTGGTAGAAAAAGATATGAGTGTTTCTGAAGTAGCATTTAAATCCGGCTTTAATAATATTGCGAACTTCAATCGCAGTTTTAAGGCAATTAAAAATTGTACACCCAGCCAATACAGGGAAGATTTTTCTGGATTGAAGCGTATATTATAGTGATACTTTTTTTGCACAAGTAAATATTATTTTTAACGAAAACGTTTGATTTTGATGATTTCGTTAACTTTTATTTATAATTTCTGCTTCATTATTTGTTAACATTGCGAATAATGTAATTTTTGTGTGTTTTTATTTTGATATTAATTTTTAAAAGCTATTATAGTAAAAATATTATCATTAAATGATGTAATACTATCGATTTGATGTTTGGTTCTGTTATAGATTTGTTAAATAATTTAGAAGATAAATCACGCCACTTTTATTACTTAATTATGAATAAAACAAATTTAAACTAACCAAACATTTATTATGAAAAAACTAATGACTAACTTTATTCATTGGAATGCTAACCACAGAGCGGTTCCTTTGATTTTATTCTTGCTGTTGACTAGTAATTTTATTACTGCCCAGGTTAAAATAACAGGAATAGTGTCTGATGAAAAAGGAATGACAATTCCGGGGGCCAACATTTCTGTTGTTGGTTCTAAAAATTCTGCATCTTCAGACTTTGATGGTAAATATAGTATCGATGCTCCTTCAAACGGTACTTTGGTCGTATCATTTATTGGTTTTGATTCTCAAAGAATTGCCATTGCAGGCCGAACTAAAATTAATATTTCTTTAAAATCAACTTCAGAAGATTTGAAAGAAGTAGTTGTAATTGGATACGGAACTCAGAAAAAGAAAGATGTTAATGGTGCTATTTCTTCTGTAAAATCAAAAGATATTGAAAATTTAAAGCAGGTTTCTATCGATCAGATGCTTCAGGGTAAAGCAGCCGGGGTTTCGGTTACGAATAACTCAGGACAACCTGGCGGCGCTGCTTCGGTACGAGTTCGTGGAACTACTTCTATTACAGGAACAAACGAGCCTTTGTATGTAATTGATGGTGTGCCTATTTCCGGAGATGCAACGGGTAAATCTACAAGTGGACAAACTTTAGCAGGTAAAGATGGATTTTCTGCATCTGGAGGAAGCGGGAATACAGCTATGAGCCCGTTGTCTATGATTAATCCAAATGATATTGAGTCTATGGATATTTTGAAGGATGCTTCGGCAACTGCAATTTATGGATCTCGCGGTGCAAATGGGGTTATCATTATTACAACGAAATCTGGTAGAAAAGGCGGCGGAAAAATTTCGTATGAAAACTATACTTCGTTTGCTACAATCAGTAATAAATTAGATGTTTTATCACTTTCGCAGTATGCTGCATTAAAAACAGATCTTGCTAAACAATGGGGTTTTCAAACTCGTCAGGAGTTTTCTCATCCGGAATTGTTAGGTAAAGGTACAAACTGGCAGGATGAGGTATATAGAACGGCTATTTCTAACAGTCATCAGCTTTCATTTTCTGGTGCTAAAGATGGAACGAGCTATTATTTATCCGGAAGTTATTTGAATAATGAAGGAACTATTATTAACTCTGGACTAAAAAGATATACTGTAAGATTAAATTTAGATTCTAAAATTAAATCCTGGTTAAGAATTGGAGGGAATTTAACAGGTGGTATTACAAACGAAAGAATTACAGTAAACCAAAGTTATTCTGGTTTAATTTCAAATACTTTATTACAGTCTCCTGATATTCCGGTTAGAAATACTGATGGTTCATTTGCAGGACCGCCGTCTTCTGAACAAAGTGTTACATATTATAACCCGGTTGCTGAAGCTTTAACCAGAGAAAACAAATTGGTTAGAAAAAATTTCTTAGGAAATGTGTATGCTGAAGCAGATATTTTTAAAGGATTAAAATATCGTATTGAAATCGCTGCAAATACTGAGTTTTCTGAAAATGATGATTTCAGACCATCTTATGCATGGGGAAGTCAGGTAAATTTATTAGCAGATTTAGATGTTAGAAGACAAAACTGGTATTCTACAAACATTAAAAATTTATTGACTTACGACAGAACTTTTGGAAAGCATAAAATTACGCTTTTGGCAGGTCAGGAAGCAAACGATTCTCACTGGGAAGGTTTAATTGCATCGGCACAAGGATTTAAAACAAATTCTATCCATACAATTAATTTAGCCGATGTAGATAATAATACAATTACTCAATATAAAGGAAGTGCTTCGCTTTCGTCTTTATTTGCGCGTATTATATATGACTTTAATGATAAATACAGTATTACGGCTTCTATTAGACAGGACGTTTCGTCTAAGTTTGATCCAACAACGGGTAATCAAAAAGGTGTTTTCAATGCGATTTCTGGTTCTTGGAAATTATCTAACGAATCTTTCATGGAAGGAACTCGTAAATATGTTGACAATATTAAATTTAGAGTGGGTTATGGAGAAACCGGAAATCAGCAAATTCCAAATAACAGTTATTCTGCTATGCTTGGAGCACAAAATTCTGGTTTAGGAAGCGGATTTTTACCGTCAAATTATCCAAATCCGGATTTAGTTTGGGAATCATTAAACCAAACCAATTTTGGTCTTGATTTTACATTGTTTGATAATAAACTTTCTGCAAGTTTTGATGTTTATGATAAAAAATCTAAAGGATTCTTATTTCAAGTGCCATTGCCTTTATACTTAACAGGAGGTGGAGGTCAGTATGGAGGAGTTTCTGCTCCATACTCTAACTTAGGAACTATGAGTAATAAAGGTTATGATATTACTTTGGGTTATGATTTAAGATCTACAGGAAAATTTAACTGGGATACTTCTTTGGTAATTTCTCATTATAAAAATAATCTGGACGAAATTGCAAACGGAATTGTGTTAACGCAGGAAGTAAATACTAACGGATATCAGCCTGTAGTAGTTACAAATACTACAATTGGAAATCCTATTGGCTTATTCTACGGATATAAGACAGATGGAATTTTTAAAGATCAAACAGTTTTAAACAATGCACCGCTTCAATTTGGTCAGGCTGTTGGAACAGGAGCTGGAGAAACGGCTCTTGGAGATGTTAAATATGTTGATGTAAACGGCGACGGAAAAATTGATGCAAATGATAAAACATTTATTGGAAATCCTCACCCAAAATTTACGTACGGATTTACAAACAATTTCAAATATAAAAATGTTGATCTTTCTATTTTCCTTCAGGGATCATACGGAAATGATGTTATGAATTTAACAAGAAGAGCTGGTACTACAAATGCTTCATTATATGACAATCAGTTAGTAGAGGCATTAGATTATTATTCTCCAACAAATACGGCGAGTAATAATCCTAGACCAATTGCAAATTCATCAAATACAAACTTACTTATTTCAGATCGTTATGTTGAAGATGGGTCTTATTTAAGAATTCAAAATATTACGCTTGGGTATTCTTTACCGCAAGACTTAATTTCAAAATATAAAATTTCAAGATTAAGATTGTACGGATCTGCTCAGAACCTGTACACGTTTACGAATTATTCAGGTTACGACCCTGAGATTGGTTCATTTAACCAGAATGTGCTTTTATCAGGAATTGACAACGGAAGATATCCGGTAGCGAGAACATTTTTAGTTGGACTTAACTTAGAATTTTAAAAAATTAAAGAAAATGAAAAAGAAATCTTTTTTAAATAGATACAGTCTGCTTTTATTGGCAGCGGCATTTTTGACTTTCGGATCTTGTCAGGACGATTTTACTGACAGACCTTCTGAAGATGGAATAAGTTTGGATTCTTATTACAGCACAAATGATCAGGTAGCATCGGCAACAAACGGTATGTACAGCAGAACCTGGTTTCAAATGTATAATAAATTTTGGTGGGCGCTTGAGGTAGGTTCCGGAAATATGTATTCTGGTTCGCCAGACGTAAGCGGAATCAGAACTTTCTCTTTAAACGGAAGTGATCCTGAATTAGTAAACGGCTGGTCGTCTTTATGGGCAAATGTACAGCAGTCTAATATGATTATTAATTTCCTTACTGCAAGAGTAGGTCCGGGAGTTTCTCAGGATGTTTTAAATAATACTATTGGTGAAGCTTATTTTATGAGAGCTACCGCTTATTTTGATTTAGTAAGACTTTGGGGGCCGGTGCCAATTATTGAAAATCCATTAGATTATACAAGTAATCCTTATGTAAATACAAACACAGTTGCCGATATTTATAAGTTAATCACATCAGATTATTTAAAAGCAATTGATTTGTTAGCAACAAAGAACAGAGGAACAAATTATGCAAATAATGGGCATGTTTCTAAAGGTTCTGCAAGAGCAATGCTTGCAAAAGTGTATTTGTATCAAAAAGATTATGCAAATGCAAGAGCAATGGCAGAAACGGTTATTAGCAGCGGTGAATTTAAACTTTTAGGAGGAGATCAGCTTCCTGGAAAAAGTTTTGCTGATTTGTTTACGTATGCAAACAATAATAATGAGGAATCTATTTTTGCGATTCAGTGGAAAGGTGATGGTAATTATGGATCTGCAAACAATTCTAATACACAATTTGGATTTCAGGACGGAACTTTATCGACTTCAAATGCATCGTATGCAGGAGTTTTTGGACCTAGTCAGGATGTAATGCTTTCTCTGTACGGTACAGGAGATTTAAGAAAACATGAAACGGTAATGGTTGGCGGTGATGTTTATCCAACAATTAAAACAACACAAGGAATTGGATTTACAGTTCCAACTGGTAAAGATCTGGCTCAGGCTTCCGGCGGTGCGATTAAAAAATATTGTATTGGTGTGGTAAATGGAAATGTTACCGGTCAGGCCGATGCATGGGCAATGATGGATAATAATACGTATGTAATGCGTTATGCCGAATTATTGTTAATTCATGCCGAAGCAGTTTTGGCGGGTGGCGCAAGCACTTCAGATGCATCGGCTTTAGCTTCAATTAATGCAGTTAGAAAAAGAGCTGGTCTTGCAGATTTAACATCGGTTACTTTTGATGATATATTTTTAGAAAGAAGAAAAGAATTATGTTTTGAAGGAGATTATTGGTTTGATTTAGGACGTATCGACAAAAACAAAGCTATTGCTATTATGTCGGCACAAAATAGAGGAGACAGATATTCAGAACAGCATTATACGCCTGTGTACAGTGAAGATCACGCAACAAATGATTTCTACATGGATTATCCGGATAATGAGGTGGCAAAAAATCCTAAGTTATTAGAAGCGCCTGTTCCGTATACTTTTAAATAATCTCTAAAATTAGACTAACATGAAAAATATAAAAATAAAATACCTTTTGTCTTTCTTTACGATGGCATTTATGGTAATGGGTGTGTTTTCATCATGCGATAATGATGATTCTTCAGGAAGTTCTGGAGCACCTGTAATTACAAGTATATCGAAATCTGTTGAAGGTGACTTAGTTCCTGTTACAGTAGGAGATCCTAAAAATTATTATATAATTCAGGGAACTGGTCTTTCGACTGTAACTAAAATTTACTTTAATGATTTTGATACCTATTTCAATCCTACGCTGGTTACAGATACTGCGATTTTTGTTTTAATTGATGAAAAAACACCTTATGCAGACGCTAGTAATAAATTGAAACTGGTTACAAAACAAGGAACTATTTTATATGATTTTGTTGTGGCGCCTCCAACACCTAAGTTTGACAGCTATAATTCTATCAATGCGGCAGAAGGCGATATTGTTACCATTTATGGAGATTATTTCCTTGATCCTGTTGTGAAAGTGGGAACAACCCAGGCAGAAATAGTTTCGTCAAGTTTAACGGAAATTAAATTTAAAATGCCGGCAAGTTCTATGGATAAATATGTCAGCGTTACCAATATATCAGGAACAACTACATCTGAAGAAGCAGTTGGATCTGCTTTATATGATGATGTTATTCAGGGCGATGCAGGACACTGGATGTGGAGTGGAAGTGATGTGTTTGATACAAACTTTAAAGATGATATAATACAAGGAGAAGCAGCAATTAAATTCGTTTTTGGCGGATGGAATGGAGCCGATATGAAATTTAATTCAAGAGATATTTCAAAATACAAAGCTTTTAGAGTTAAAGTAAAAAGTGTTTCTACAAGTTCAGATGCGAGTGTGATATTTGTTTTTGGCGGATGGGCTTATCAAATTAAAAAACCTTTGACAAATAAATGGACAACAATTGAAATTCCTTTTTCAGATATTGGAAATCCAACAACGTTTGATCAGCTTACGCTTCAGGAATCTGGAGGTTTTGGCGGAAATACAATTCTTATGGATGACATGGGATTTGTTTTAAAATAGGAAAAAAGCCTTTTTTGGTTTTGAGTTTTGTTTCAAGTATTCCCCTAATCTACTCAATTAGGGGATACTTTTTTATAATGGCTTTTAAAATTTATTCTATGAAAAAAATAATTTTATTGTTTTCTCTGTGTTTTTCAGCTTTTGGTTTCAGTCAGGGAAATACGCATACACAAACCGGAGGTAAATTTGAAGGCTTAGCCATGACGCCGCCAATGGGCTGGAATTCATGGAATACTTTTGCCACTAATATCGATGAGAAATTAGTAAAAGAAACCGCAGATATAATGGTTTCATCGGGTTTAGCTGCAGCCGGTTATAATTATATAGTATTAGATGACGGATGGATGACCAAAGAACGTGATGCAAACGGTGATTTGGTTCCTGATCCGGCTAAATTTCCTAACGGAATGAAAGTTCTTATAGATTATGTGCACAGCAAAGGTTTAAAGTTTGGTTTGTACAATTGCGCAGGAACGCAAACCTGCGCCGGATATCCGGGAACCCGTGGCTACGAATATCAGGATGCTCGTTTTTATGCCAAACTGGGAATCGATTTTTTAAAATACGATTGGTGTAATACAAAAGGCATAACTGCGCCGGAAGCTTATACAACTATGAGCAACGCATTAAAAACAGCGGGAAAACCTATTGTTTTTAGTCTTTGCGAATGGGGCGATAACCAGCCGTGGGAATGGGGAAAACCTATTGGAAATCTTTGGAGAATTTCGGGAGATATTTATCCTTGCTTCGACTGCGAATTCAAACATCCGGAAAACTGGTCTTCCTGGGGATTTATGAAAATTGCCGAAATGCGAAAAGATATTCGTAAATATTCTGGTCCGGACCATTGGAATGATTTTGATATGATGGAAGTTGGAAACGAGATGAACGATACCGAAGATAAATCACATTTTGCAATGTGGTGTATGCTTTCGTCGCCATTGTTTACAGGAAATGATTACAGAAAAATGTCAAAAGAAACTTTGGATATTTTAACCAATAAAGAATTAATTGCCATAAATCAGGATAAACTGGGTATTCAGGGATTTAAACTTACTGCCGAAGATGGATTAGAAGTCTGGGTAAAACCGTTATCAGATGGCAATTGGGCAGTAACGTTTTTAAACAGAAGTGAAGTTTCTAAAAAGATTAACTTCGACTGGAAAAAAAATCCTTTCAAAGATGCAGATTTTGGATATGAAGCTGATTTTAATAAAACAGCATTCAAACTAAAAAATCTTTGGACACATAAAGAAGCCGGAACGACAAAAAAGAATTTTACTGGAGAATTGGCTTCTCATGACTGCATTACATTGAAACTTTCTCTTTAAAAAGAATTTGCTATGAGATTAAAAACAAATATAATTACACTTGTTTTACTATTTGTGTGTGGTTTTTCCAATGCACAATTTGTAAAAAAGCATGGTCAGCTGCATGTTATGGGAACACAGCTGGTTGATAAAAACAATGAGCCTGTTGTTTTGCGCGGTTTAAGTTTTGGCTGGCATAGTATGTGGCCTAGATTTTATAATGAAAAAGCCGTAAGCTGGTTAAAAAAAGATTTTAACTGTAATGTTGTTCGCGCTGCCATGGGAATCGAACTTGGCGAATATGCTTATATTAAAGATCCTCAATTTTCAAAAGAGAAAATTGAAGCGGTTATAAACGGCGCAATTAAATCAGATATATATGTGATTATTGACTGGCATAGTCATAATGTTAATTTAAAGGAAGCTAAAGAGTTTTTTGCAGAGATGTCTAAAAAATATTCCAAGTATCCTAACATTATATATGAGGTGTTTAACGAACCGGATTATGAAACCTGGTGGGAAGTTAAAAATTACTCTGAAGAAGTAATACGTGTTATTAGAGAAAATGATTCTAACAATATTATTTTGGTTGGAAGTCCGCATTGGGATCAGGACGTAAACCTGCCGGCAGAAGATCCTATTTTAGGATATACTAATATAATGTATACCATGCATTTTTATGCGGCAACACATGGCAAGGAGTTAAGAGACAGAACTGATGAAGCTATAAAAAGAGGTCTTCCAATTTTTATATCGGAATCTGCAGGAATGGAAGCTACCGGCGATGGACCTTTAAATATAAAAGCATGGCAGGAATATATTGATTGGATGGAAAGTAAAAAGTTGAGCTGGATTACCTGGTCAGTTTCTGATAAAGATGAAACCTGCTCTATTTTAAAAAAGTCTGCAAAATCTGAAGGAAAATGGAAAGATGAAGATTTAAAAGAATCTGGAATTAAAGTTCGTGAGTTTTTACGAAAATATAATAGTCAGCAATAAGCAATAAAAACATATTTATAATAAACAAAAAACCTGTTCATGTTATGAGCAGGTTTTTTTGTTTTTACGTATGGTATTTCTGGTCGAAAAGGTGTTTGTAACAGCGTTTTTTGCCGAGTCTGTTTTGTAAGAATTTTTACTGAAACAAAATTTAGCAAAAGAGAATCTTGTTTTAGAAGCGTATAATTTGATTTTTAATTTGTTTTAAAAAGTACCCTATAAAAATATGGGGTGTTTGATTTTTTAATTTGTTTTTATGCCTTTTTTGGTCTTATTTGAGGTGTATTTTTTGTTTTAACCCTTATAAAACTGACTTTATTTTTAAAATCGTGTTGTTGAATTTTCAAAAACAAAACGCTATAAATATCAAATAACGATTATAGAGTTCTTAATTTTTGTAATCCGTAATTCTTCGTTTAAAACGTCAAAAAAGTACTTTTGGATTATTCTACTCATACAAAAGTTAATAAATTCGCTAATGAAAATGAAGGGGTTTTAGAAGGAGATTCAAGGTTTTAAAAAATGACTTATACTATTAAACTAGATATATAAACGATTAACTAACCAAAATCAATTAATAACTAAAAACCAATTAACACATGAAAAAAGTATTTTACGTTTTAGCTGCCACGTTAACGAGTTCTTTTGCTTTTGCGCAAGAGGATGAAACAGCAACTCCGCCGGCAACAACTTGGGGAGGGTCTGCAGATGCATACTATAAATATGATTTTTCTAAACAAATGAATGGATTAACGAGCTTTACCAACTCACAAGATTCATTTGAATTAGGAATGGCTTCGATCGAAGCAGGTCATACTTTTGGAAAAGCTTCTGTTTTTGTTGACTTAGGATTCGGGAAAAGAGCAGGGGAGTTTTCATATAATGAAACAACAGATAAAGATATAAATGCTAAATTTTTAATTAAACAATTATTTTTCACGTACCAAATTACAGACGAATTTAAAGTTGTGGCAGGTAGTTTTGGTACACACATAGGATACGAAGTATTAGATGCTGTCGATAATAAAAACTACAGTATGTCTTATGCTTTTTCTTATGGCCCGTTCTTTAATACAGGGGTTAAAGCACAGTATACTTCAGGAAAATTTACTGCTATGTTAGGTATAACCAACCCAACAGACTTTAAATCGGCAATGGATGCAGGCTCAACTCAAAAAACGTATATTGGACAAATAGGATATATAGGCGATACAGGAAGTGCTTATTTGAATTTTACTTCAGGAAGTACAAATCCAACTCCTGGAAGTTTAATACCGGTATCTGATGAAAATAAAACACAATTCGATTTAACTGCTTCTAAAACAATCAGCGATAGTTTTGGACTTGGTTTAAATGCTACGTATGCTAAAACAAAACACGATTTTGACAGTACATTAGATGGAGAGTGGTTCTCATTAGTAGGATATGCTAACTATTCATTCAGCCCGTCATTACTATTGGCATACAGAATGGAATACTTTGATGCAAAAGATGCTGCTCCAAGTTTAGGAACTTTAACAGGATCAAGTGTATTTGCAAACACGATTTCATTAAATTATAAAGTTGGAAAACTTACAATAATTCCCGAGTTAAGATACGATGCTGCTTCAGAAGATATCTTTTTAGATAAAGATGCTGCGCCAACTGGAGGATCTTTCTTCGGATTAATTGCTACAACATACTCTTTCTAGAGATAAAGATTGATATTTTTTTTTTTTTTTTTGGAGCTGTCGAAACATATTAATGTTTTGGCAGCTTTTTTATTTGTAGTTATTTGTGTTATGTTTCAGGTTTCAAAATCTATGGCTAAAAAAAGATAATTGAAATCCCTATAATTGTAAAGACATACAAAGCAGTGCGTCTTTGCTATAGATTAGCGATATGGTTTTATGTTAGTACGTAATTGATTTTACACTTTTAATTAACCAACAAAAAAAGCGTATTTCTAAATTAAGAAATACGCTTTCAATATATTTTAAGATATTATTCTACTGTACCTGTTTTTTGTAAATAGAATAAATAGTGTCTATTGTTTTACGATCTAAAGTTGAGGTAGCATCTGTTTGAATATAATGCAGTTTAAAAGCCTGAATCGCTGCCGAAAGGTTCTTTGTGTTGTAACCAATAATTCTTAATGCAGGTTCAATTTTAAAATCAAAAGGAGCTTCTTCAAGAACGGCATCGGGCCAAATTCCAAAACCTTTTTCGGCTAATGTTTTCCATGGAAATAAAGCACTTGGATCTTGTTTTCTTCCCGGAGCAATATCAGCATGACCTAAAAAGTTTTGAGTCGGGATATTGTAATCTTTTTTCAGTTTTGTCAATAAAGCTACTAAACTGCTTATTTGAGCTTCTGTAAAAGGTTTAAAACCGTTATTGTCGAGTTCAATACCAATAGAAGATGAATTCAAATCAGTATTTTTTCCCCAAGTTGAATTTCCTGCATGCCATGCTCTTAAATAATCATTCAGCATTTGAACGACCTTTCCATTCTCAGAAATAATATAATGAGAACTAACCTGAGTTCTGGTTTTTGTAAAAGTATTAATGGTTTGCTGTAAAGAATCCTGAGCTGTGTGATGAATAATTACAAAACTTGGTTTTCTTAAATTAAAATTTACAGTTCCAATCCATTCAGTACTAATTCCGTTTAATAAAGAAGTAGAACCTGTTTTTGACAAAGTGTCTTTTATGATGCCTAACTGCGAAGCATAAGTTGTGTCAATAATTACCGGACTTATAGGCGGTATTGTCTGCGCTTCTTTACTTGTAATTTGGTTTTCTAAAGTTTTTAACTGCTGATTGTATGCTTTTTCAGTAGTTTTATATGGATTTGTTGAGCAAGAAGTTATAATAATTGCTAAGATCAGATAACAAAAATGTTTTCTTACCATGATAGTTTACATTTAATTTTGAAGTTTATTCCTCAGTCTTTTCAACTGATTTTTCTCCTTCTTTATTGTCTTTGTCCTTATCTTTTTTCTTTTTTGACTTAGTTTTTTTGATTTCTTTAAAGTTATCCATGAAATTGGTGTACTTTTCTACTTGATCTGGATTTAAAAAAGCTGTTATTTTTTTAGTCATGCTTTCTTTTAGAGCTTTCATTTGCTCCATTTTCTGATCCTGACTGCTGCTTTCATTTTTTAGAAGGATTCCTTGTTCTCTTAAACCATCGGCAAAAACGTTTGTAATAGCAATAGCCTGAAGTTCGTCAAGATTAACAGCCGGCTTCATTTGTTCAACGATTTTGGCTGCAGTTTCTTCAACAGGAATTTCTTTTGGTTTACTTGTATTTGCCTGCGGTCCCTGCATCATACTTCTATCCATACCCATTCCGCCGCCTCTTCCGTATCCGCCATAACCGTTCCCATATCCATTACCGTATCCGTTATTATATCCGCCATATTGAGCAGAAACAGAGTTGAAACAGAATAATGTAAAAACTAAAATAATTAAGTTTTGTATAGGTTTCATAAAGTATAGTATCTAAGTTAGCAATTGTATAGGGTAAATTTAAGCAGGTTCTCCGTATAAATCAAATTCTGTTGCTTCAATTATCTTGATATTAACAAATTCGCCTGTTTTTACATAATGTTTAGAAGCATCAATTAAAACTTCATTATCAACATCCGGGCTGTCAAATTCTGTTCTTCCCACAAAATGAGCACCTTCTTTTCTGTCAATAATACATCTAAAAACCTGTCCTACTTTTTCTTGGTTTAAATCCCATGAAATTTGAGACTGTAATTCCATGATTTCATTTGCTCTAGCTTGTTTTACATCGTCCGGAACGTTATCTTCAAGTAAATAAGCATGAGTGTTTTCTTCATGAGAATAGGCGAAACATCCCATTCTGTCAAACTTCATTTCCTGAACGAAATCTTTTAAGATTTCAAAATCTTCCTGCGTTTCACCTGGATAGCCAACAATTAAAGTAGTTCTAATTGCCATTCCCGGAACCGCTGCGCGGAAATCTTTTAATAATTGAGTTGTTTTAGCCTGAGTTGTACCGCGGCGCATAGATTTCAAAATTGAATCTGAAATATGCTGTAACGGAATATCAATATAATTACAAATTTTAGGTTCGCGTTTCATTAATTCTAAAACATCCATTGGGAAACCTGTAGGATAAGCATAATGCAGACGAATCCATTCAATTCCTTCAACCGCTGCAAGAGCTTCTAATAGTTCTGCAAGATTTCTCTTTTTGTAAAGGTCAAGACCGTAATAAGTTAAATCCTGAGCAATTAGTATTAATTCTTTAACGCCATTTTTAGCTAAGCCTTGTGCTTCTTTAACTAATTTTTCAATTGGCTGAGAAACATGAGAACCTCTCATTAACGGAATTGCACAGAAACTGCAAGGTCTGTCGCATCCTTCTGCGATTTTTAAATAAGCATAATTTTTAGGAGTTGTAGTTAATCTTTCTCCTAATAATTCGTGTTTATAATCTGCTCCTAAAGCTTTTAAAAGCTGAGGAAGTTCAGTTGTTCCAAAATATTGATCTACGTTTGGAATTTCTTTTTCTAAATCAGGTCTGTAACGTTCAGACAAACATCCTGTAACGAAAACTTTATCAACTAAACCTTTGTCTTTTTTATCTGCATATTCCAAAATCATGTTTACAGATTCTGCTTTCGCATTATCAATAAATCCACAAGTGTTTATTACAATAATGTTTCCTTCTTTTTCTGCAGGAGCTTCATGTTCAACTTCTTTTCCGTTTGCACGAAGCTGCCCCATAAGCACTTCACTGTCATATACATTTTTTGAACACCCAAGAGTGATAACGTTAATTTTGTTCTTTTTTAAAGACTTGGTTCTCATACTTTTATAAATTGGAGTGCAAAATTACACTTTTTTATTCAAACACCGCTTGTTTCGGTTTCATTTAGATGTTTTTTATGGGGCTTGTCGTAATTATCTCATAAAAAAAATCCGCCAAGTAATACCTGACGGAAATTTCCATTCATCTATTTATTCTTAATTACAATTCAAATAATAAGGTCAAAGTTACATTGTTTAACTTTGAGGTGATGTTTGCCCCGTCAGTTAATCCTCTTGAAAAGAAACCTTGGTTAGATTTTCTTTCTAAGTAAGAATATGCTAAATCTAATTTTGTTGATCCAAAGCTGTATCCTAAACCTCCAGAGTAGCTGTTAAGATCTTCAATTGTTGTTCCGTTTTTATAAGGGCTGCCTTCAAAACGATATCCGCCGCGTAAACTCAATTGTTTTATTTTATATTCTGCACCAACTCTTAATTCTCCTGCATTAGTAAGCTGATTGCTAATGTCATTGTTAACTCCTCTAAAACCTGCGTCGTTGGTTGGTTTGAATTTAGTGTTGCTGTAATCTTTAATAGAGTAATCAACACTTATCAATCCCGATTTTCCAAATACATATGCACCGCTAAAAGTGAATTTAGCTGGAGTTTGCAGGGTATATGATTCGTATACGTTGACAACATTTGGATTTACATTCTCGTAAAGTTCCGGACCTCCGTTTGCTTGTCTTGTAGTTGTAAGGCTTTGAGAAACTTCATCATAAAGTTCATACCAGGTATTTGATTCGTAAGCTAAACCAAGTCTAAATGCTTCTGTAACTTTTGCAATTGCTCCTAATTGAAATGAAAATCCATTTCCGTATGTGTAAAGGTCGTTGTTGAAACGTAAATTAGAAATCGTAGCTGTTGGTTCTAATGGATTATCATTGTCCTCGTAAAAACTCGTAGTTCTTCTATAGTCTGTTACGTGAACATTTAAGTTTGCTCCTAAATAAATTCTGTCTTTGTAAGAAGTTGCAATGTTAAAACTTACTTTGCTGTTGTATCCTCTTGTGTAAACTGTATTTTCCTGATAATAGTTTCCACCTGCAGGAACATTAGAAGTATATTCTGTGTTTGAATTGCTTGTTTCATTAACAGGATTTATTACATGTCCGTAATACCCGAAATAAGCTTGTTGTTCGTCATAAAATTGATCTCTATAAGCAATTCCTGTTATGTCTCCCAAAGGAATTCCATTAGCGTAAGCTAAAAAATAATTAGCTACAGAATTGGTTGGGTTTGTTCCGGCAGAGGCAATATTATTGTCGAAATTGTTTGTGTTTTCGTAAGTGGCCCCAATCGCGATTTTGTTCCATCCATTATTTGGATTTCCGTCTTTGAAGACAAAAACACCTCCAGCCTGATTGAGGATAAAAGAATTTTCTTTCTCAGAAAGCTGAGATCCAAAATAGTTCGAATTGTTTTTAATATTTTGATTGCTCAAAGTTATCCCAACTTGATTGTTGTTAAATACAGCAGATCCGGCAGGGTTTACAGATATGGCAGATAAATCTCCTCCTACAGCTCCAAATGCGCCGCTCATGGCTCTAAATCTTGCAGTTCCGGTCAAATTGTCTTGTGCATAACGTACAGCATCAGAAACTTCCTGAGAATGTGAGACGCTGACAGTTAGTCCTGTAATAAAAAGGAATAATATTTTTTTCATTGGGTAAGTTTTTAATGTGTGATATTAGATTGGAAAAAGAGCAAAAATGTTACCTTCTTCCGCCTCCGCCGCCACCGTATGATCTTCCACCGCCGCCACCGCCGCCAGATGATCTCATGCTTCCGCCACCGCCACCGCTATTCATTGAACGAGATGGGCTAGGAGAGTAGCTTCTTGATGAGTTGTTATTGCTGCTGCTATTGTTATAGCTTCTGTTTGATGGCATAGTGCTGCTCGATCTTCTGTTTGAATAATCGTAAGTATTATTTTGACCTTGAGAATAACTTCTTCTATTAGTAAAGGTTGGGCTTGAACTGTTGTTGTAGCTTCTTCCGTTTATAGACGAATTTCTTCTGTAGTCAGAATAACTGTTTGATCTGTTGGTGTAATTTCTGTTTGTAGTATAGCTGCTGTTTCTGTTTGTGAAATTATTTCTGTTTCCAGAATAGCTTCTGTTGGTATAATTTCTATTAGAAGCAAAAGCTCTGTTTGATGTATAATTTCTGTTGCCATAGTAAGCTGCAGAACCTCTGCGTCCGTAGCTGTATGAGTAGTTTCCGTAGTAGCCGCCACCCCAGTAACCTGGATAGCCCCATCCTGGTCCCCAATATCCCGGGTATCCCCAAGCATATCCTGGATAACCCCAGCCGGCTCCCCAATATCCTCCGCCCCAGTATCCGCCATATCCCCATCCATAATAAGGATATCCCCATCCTAGTCCAATTGACCAGTTAGGGCTTGTATAAAAGTTTACAGATACATCAGAATTACTGCTTCCCCATGCCGGATAAGCGGTAGAAGCTACTTGTGTACTGTCAGCATCAGAATAATTTCCGTAATTATCGACATCAGTAAAGATTTCAGTTGGCTGATCATCATCTTGTAATGATCTGAAATAATCTCTATATTGACTGTTTGCGTTTGAAGTGTTGGTTTGAGCATATCTGTTGGTAGAATTACCATAAACCCCATCACTGTCATAATAAGAGGTGTTTTGGTAAGAACCACACGATGCTAACAGAAAACTCAGTAATCCAATTAAGTAAAAATGACTTGAGTTTTGGCGGAGAGTAGTATAAGTTTTCATATCTGTCGTGTTTTTTATTGTTGCACATTACAAAAATAGTTAGTTTTGTCAAACTATTTAGTTAAAATTATTAAAACAAAATTTGTGCCAAACTATATAATATGAGTAAGAACCTTACTACGCGATCAGAAGATTATTCTAAATGGTATAATGAGCTGGTTGTCAAAGCAGATTTAGCTGAAAATTCAGGAGTTAGAGGATGTATGGTGATCAAACCGTACGGTTATGCAATTTGGGAAAAAATGCAGGCAGAGTTAGATAGAATGTTTAAAGAAACAGGACATCAAAATGCTTATTTTCCTTTGTTTGTCCCTAAAAGCATGTTTGAAGCCGAAGAGACCAATGCTGAAGGATTTGCAAAAGAATGCGCTGTTGTAACGCATTACAGATTGAAGAATGATGAGGAAAGACCTGGTAAATTGATGGTTGATCCGAATGCAAAATTAGAAGAAGAACTTATTGTTCGTCCAACAAGTGAGGCAATTATCTGGTCTACATATAAAGGATGGGTGCAGTCTTATAGAGATTTGCCTTTATTAATTAACCAATGGGCAAATGTTGTTCGATGGGAAATGCGTACGCGTTTGTTTTTGAGAACTGCTGAATTTTTATGGCAGGAAGGTCATACAGCGCATGCAACAAAAGCAGAAGCATTAGAGGAATCTGAAAAAATGATGAATGTTTATGCAGAATTTGCTGAGAACTTTATGGCGATTCCGGTTGTAAAAGGAATTAAAACAGAAACTGAACGTTTTGCCGGAGCAGATGAAACTTATTGTATCGAAGCGCTAATGCAGGACGGAAAAGCATTGCAGGCAGGAACTTCTCACTTTTTAGGTCAGAATTTTGCTAAAGCTTTTGATGTAAAGTTTGCTAATGCAGAAGGAAAACAAGAGCATGTTTGGGGAACTTCATGGGGAGTGTCTACTCGTTTGATGGGGGCGCTGATTATGACACATTCTGATGATCAGGGATTGGTACTGCCGCCTAATTTGGCTCCAATTCAGGTTGTAATTGTTCCTATATATAAAACAGACGAGCAGTTGGCTCAAATTACAGAAGCTGTTAATGAATTGACAGCGAAATTAAGAAAGCTAAGAATTACTGTTAAGTTTGACGACAGAACAACTCAAAAACCAGGATTTAAATTTGCCGAATGGGAATTGAAAGGGGTGCCTGTTCGAATTGCTGTTGGTCCAAAAGATTTAGAAAATGGAACTTTTGAAGTAGCAAGACGAGATAATTTGACAAAAGAAGTTGTTTCTAGCGAGAAAATCGTTGATCATGTAAATGATTTATTAGAACAGATTCAAAAGGATTTATTTGACAAGGCATTAACTTACCGTAATACTCATATTACAGAAGTGAATAATTTTGAGGAGTTTAAGGAAGTTTTAGAAGGTAAAGGAGGCTTTATATCTGCTCATTGGGATGGAACTGCAGCTACCGAAGAGAAGATAAAAGATTTGACAAAAGCGACAATTCGCTGCATACCTTTAGATGCTGTTGAAGAGGCGGGAAGCTGTGTGTTTACTGGTAATCCTTCTTCTAAAAGAGTGCTTTTTGCTAAGGCATATTAAAAAAATATATATTTTTTTGTGTTAGGTGTTGCGCAAATAAAAAATAGATGTATCTTTGCATCCGCATTAGAGAAGCACGGTCCGTTCGTCTATCGGTTAGGACGCCAGGTTTTCATCCTGGTAAGGGGGGTTCGATTCCCCCACGGACTACTTTTTTTATTGCAAATTTAAGTTATTTAACTTGATGTTTTTGGTCCGTTCGTCTATCGGTTAGGACGCCAGGTTTTCATCCTGGTAAGGGGGGTTCGATTCCCCCACGGACTACAATATTCAATTGATTTAATTGAATAGTACTTAGAAGAGAATTGGTCTGTTCGTCTAGGGGTTAGGACTCCAGGCTTTCGTCCTGGTAACAGGGGTTCGATTCCCTTACAGACTACGAAATTAGTTGTGAATAAGTTTTGTAAAATAAAAATTGGTGTCTCGATTTTTATTTTATTAGTTAAAACCAAAGTGATTGTTTTGCAATTGTGGGAGGTTTTTCTTTTTTAACTAGTATTTATAATTATTACATCTAAAATTAAAAGAAAATGGCAAATCATAAGTCAGCATTAAAAAGAATCAGAAGTAACGAAAAAAGAAGAGTTCTTAACAGATATCAGCACAAAACTACTCGTAACGCTATTAAAGCTTTAAGATTAGCTACTGATAAATCTGATGCGGCTGCAAAATTATCAACTGTAATCTCTATGATTGATAAATTAGCTAAAAAGAACATCATTCATGATAATAAAGCTTCTAACTTGAAGTCTAAATTAACTAAACATGTTGCTAAATTGTAATTAATTACAATTTATTGAAAATATAAAAATCCTCTTTTTAGAGGATTTTTTTTGTTTATACCAATTTTGTAAAAATTCCAATTATGTGAAAATTAAAATTTAGATTATATAAAAAAAACAAACTTCATATTGGAATTTGGGATTTGGGATTTTTAATATTGGAATTTAAAATATTGAAAATTGTTAACTTATTTTCTTTTTTAGATATTCAAGCATAGCCTGAGTGATAGGTTTAGAAAGAAAATCTATGATTATAGGGTATTTTTTTGCTTTTGCTAAATCTTCAGGATCAATTGTAGACGATAATACAATAACTTTTGCGCTGTTAAATTCAGTATAAGCATCAGAAGTAAAATGATCTAAAAATTCCCATCCGCCCATAATAGGCATATTTAAATCAAGAAAAATTAACTCAGGCTTCTTGTCTGCTTTGTTTTTGTTGTTGTATTTTAAAGTATTGAAATGAAGTAGTGCTTCTTCACCGTTTTGAGCCGTAATAATTTCATGTGCAAAAGAAGATTTTGAAATTACTTTTTTGCATAGCATCAACGTAATTGGGTCATCGTCTATGCACAAAATTTGCTCAAACATGGTGTTAATTTTTAAATGTTATTGTAAATGTAGTTCCTTTATTTACTTCACTGTCAATTGTAATAGTTCCTCCCATAGTTTCAACCTGAGATTTTACAAGATACAAACCTAATCCTTTGCTGTCAGGATAATTATGAAATCTTTGATAAAGACCAAAAACTTTATCTCGATTTCTTTCTAAATCAATCCCAATACCATTGTCTTTAAACGTAAGTACAGCTTGATTGTCTATTTGTTCAGCGGTAATGGATATTTTTAGTTTTCTGTTTTCAGATTTGTATTTTATTGAATTAGTCAACAGATTCAGTAAAATGCTTTCAATATACGCTTTATTTGTATTTAAAAGCGGAACTCGGTCAAATTTAAGTTTGATAATGGGTTTGTGAAGTTCAATTTGAAAAGATAATTGACTGAACACGTTTTCAAAAACCTCTTTTAAAGAAACCTCTTCTTTTTGCATAGAAGGATTATCTTTTATTATAATAACTTTTACTAAGTCGTTTATAGTTTCGTTTAATAAATGGGTCGATTTTGTAAAACCGGCCAGAATTTCTTCCAGTTCTTCATTTTCGATAGGAATATCTTCTATAAGATTCAGAAGTCCGATTAAATTGGACAGCGGCGCGCGAAGATTATGCGATGTAATGTATGAAAACTGCTTTAAATCCTTATTATTTTGAGTTAGTTCACGGATAAGATGTTCTTTTTCGGTTTCGAGTTTTTTCTCATCCGTAATATCTCTTTGAATCGAAATCCAGTGTGTGATTGCGCCTTCGTTATTAAAAATGGGAATCATGGCAAAACGAACCCAGTATTCTTCTTTCGATTTGGTATATGTTATAGTTTCAATTACGCACTCTTCTTCGTTTTTTATAGCTCGCAAAAGCTTTTTTAATTCTTCCGAATCTGATTTTGGACCTTTAAAGATATTGGTTGATTTTCCAATAATTTCGTTTGATTCATATCCTGACATTTGAGAAAATGCTGGATTTACGTAAACAATTTTTGGAATTTTTCGATCTTCAGAATTGGCTTCGGTAATTAAAATGGAGTCTTTAGATTGTGTAATTACCGTTTCTAAAAGTTTTAATCGCTGTTCTTCTTCTTTTTGTTTTGTAATATCCTGAATGGCTCCAATCATTCTAATGGCTCTTCCATTTTCATCTTTTAGCAAAAAACCTCTGTCTAAAACATATTTATAAGTTCCATCAGCACATCTAAATCGATATTGATCCTGCCATTTTTCGGTTTTTTGTTCTATAAATGAATATAATTTTATAGACATTCGTATGCTGTCTTCGGGGTGAATTTTGTCAAACCACCACTTTGAAGTTTTACCAACTTCTTCCGGATTATAGCCAAAAATACCCTCGATTCCTTTGTTCCAATTTATGCGGTCTTCCTGAATTTTCCAGTCCCAAATTGTGTCACTTGTCGCTTTTGCAACAATATCATATTTTTCGTTAGATTCTTTTATTTCTTCATTTGTCTTTTTCAGTTTTTTAAAAACTGAAATATTTTTTTTTTCGTTTCTTGATAGTATGTATTTGAAAATAAAAGCAGTAGCAATTATAAAAAAGACATCTTTTATGAAAAATAAATAAGCGTATTTGGTTTGAAAAAAGTAGTCAGTAATTAAATTATGGCAGACAATTGCCATAATTAGCGATATGATAACGTAAACAAGAGTAATTTGGAGAGTTTTACTTTTCATCACTCAAATATAGTTAAATTAACTATAACTAAACAATAAGTAAAGTTCATTTTGGAGGGTAAATTAACACTGTTTTAATGAACTAATTACTTGTATATACGCAAACTATCGCAGAAACATTTTTTTTATCAAAATAAAGTGTACTTTTGCACCCATTAAAAATCACAAATGGAATCTATTAGAAATATTGCAATTATTGCCCACGTCGATCACGGTAAAACCACTTTGGTTGATAAAATTATGTATCACTGTCAATTATTTCGTGAAAACGAAAATACAGGTGATTTAATCCTAGATAATAACGATTTAGAGCGTGAGAGAGGTATTACTATTACTTCAAAAAACGTTTCTGTTCAGTACAAAGGAACAAAAATCAATATTATTGACACTCCTGGCCACGCCGATTTTGGAGGTGAAGTAGAACGTGTATTGAACATGGCCGATGGTGTATGTTTGCTTGTAGATGCTTTTGAAGGACCAATGCCGCAAACGCGTTTTGTATTGCAAAAAGCGATTGACTTAGGTTTGAAACCATGTGTGGTTATCAATAAAGTTGATAAAGAAAACTGTACTCCGGAAGAAGTTCACGAAAAAGTATTCGACTTAATGTTTGAATTAGGTGCAACTGAAGAGCAATTGGATTTCCCGGCTGTTTACGGTTCTGCTAAAAATAACTGGATGTCTGACGACTGGAAAGTTCAAACAGAAAACATTGAACCATTATTAGATATGGTTATTGCTAATGTTCCTGCTCCTAAAGTTTCTGAAGGAACTCCACAAATGTTGATTACTTCTTTAGATTTCTCTTCTTTTACAGGTCGTATCGCTATTGGACGTCTTGAAAGAGGTACTTTGAAAGAAGGTATGCCAATTTCTTTAGTTAAAAGAGATGGTAAAGTAATCAAATCTAGAATTAAAGAATTACATACTTTTGAAGGTTTAGGCCGTAGAAAAGTTGAAGAAGTTGTTGCTGGTGATATTTGTGCTGTTGTAGGTATTGAAGGTTTTGAAATTGGTGATACTATCGCTGACTTCGAAAATCCAGAAGCTTTACAAACAATTGCTATCGACGAGCCAACAATGAGTATGTTGTTTACAATTAACGATTCACCTTTCTTTGGTAAAGAAGGTAAATTTGTTACTTCTAGACACATCCGTGAAAGATTAACTAAAGAGCTTGAGAAAAACTTAGCAATGAAAGTTGGTGAAACTGATTCTGCTGATAAATTCATGGTTTTTGGTCGTGGTGTACTTCACTTATCTGTTCTTATTGAAACAATGAGAAGAGAAGGTTATGAGTTACAAATTGGTCAGCCACAGGTAATCATCAAAGAAGTTGATGGTGTTAAATGTGAGCCAATTGAGGAATTAACAATCGACTTGCCAGAAAACCTTTCAGGTAGAGCGGTTGAATTCGTTACTATCCGTAAAGGAGAAATGCTTTCTATGGAAGGTAAAGGTGAGCGTATGATTATTAAATTCAATATTCCATCTCGTGGAATTATCGGTTTAAGAAATCAATTGCTTACTGCTACTGCTGGTGAAGCTATTATGGCGCACCGTTTCATTGGATACGAACCATACAAAGGAGAAATTCCTGGACGTAACAATGGTTCATTAATCTCTATGGAAAACGGAAAAGCAATTCCTTATTCTATCGATAAATTACAAGATCGTGGTAAATTCTTCGTTGATCCAAACGAGGATATCTACGAAGGACAAGTAATTGGAGAAAACACTCGCAGCGACGATATGACTGTTAACGTTACTAAAACGAAAAAACTTTCTAACGTACGTTCTTCAGGTGCTGATGATAAAGCTAGAATTATTCCTGCTATCAAATTCTCATTAGAAGAAGCTTTAGAGTATATTCAAAAAGATGAATACGTTGAAGTTACTCCAAAATCTCTTCGTTTAAGAAAGATTTATTTAAGTGAAACTGATAGAAAAAGATTTAAAATCTAATTAGTTTTAAATTTCAATATTAAAAATCCCAAATTCCAATATAGAGTTTGGGATTTTTTTTATCAAAAAGGTTTCGTCTTCTATTTACAAGTTATTTATACGATTCATTATACTCCTTATCACTGTTGGGATAAATTCTGAAATTAGTAATTTCCAGTTTTTCATTATTTACAAATACCTCAATGCTTCTGTTGTCTGCAGAAATTTTTATCTGCATTTCATTTTCTCCTGATACTGTTTTAAAACGATTAAAAATTTCTTTTTCATTGAAGAAGATTCTGCCTTCAAATTTTTCTCCTTTACCGGTTTCCCAAAAAAACTGCATAACTCGGGGCAGCGCTCTGTCTGTTCTTTTATTTTCCAGAAGCCATGGACGGAACATCTGGTCTTTCTCTCCATTATAGTATTCTGTGTTAACCTCAAAAATTCTGAATGTAGGATTTTTAGATACAAAAACTGGTTTCCACTGGTAACGAATACGATACATATCCCATAATGCGCAGCTGGTATCTGGATTGTATTTTTTCTCTGCCAGCTCGTCAAAGTATTCTGGAGTAAACCGCCAGGTTCTTAAATGAATTTCCTTTGCCTGTTGCAGCTCTTGTTGATTTGTAATCACTTGTGCCTGATAACGTCCAACTTCAATAACCGTTAAACCGTAATTTACCCAGACCACCACCATGCCTTTTGGAGCAAAACCGAAAATAAGACTTGTAAAAGCATCGTAAGATCTGTATGGGGCATCCGTATCCTGAATGAAAGTTAAGTCAGAATCTCCCGTATAAACGTATTCTTTTACAGTCTTTTCTTTTATTTCTTTAAAAGCATAGTTACGCCTAACCAGATCTTTCATTTTCTCTACAGGAAAATCTATTTTTAATTTGTAAAAAGCATTGTCATAACTGGCATAATAGGTAAAATCTGCTCCTATTGGAGTTCCGTGCTGCTCTGTCCACATACCTCCTGAATTCCCCCATTTGTCAGAGGAACTGCCGTAAGGCATTCCAGCACGAATACCCTCCAGAGTAAAAATTTCATCTTTTACCATTTGTATTCTATATTCATTTGCTGGATGGCACATTTCTGCAGTCCATTCGGGTATTTTTTCATTTTTCATCTGGCAACTGGTTATTTGCGTACTTATTACAAAACATACTATTATTTGTATCCATTTGTTATCCATGCAGGCTATTGTTACTTATAAGACTCATTATACTCCTTATGACTGTTAGGATAAATTCTGAAATTAGTAATTTCCAGTTTTTCATTATTTACAAATACCTCAATGCTTCTGTTGTCTGCAGAAATTTTTATCTGCATTTCATTTTCTCCTGATACTGTTTTAAAACGATTAAAAATTTCTTTTTCATTGAAGAAGATCCTGCCTTCAAATTTTTCTCCTTTACCGGTTTCCCAGAAAAACTGCATAACTCGGGGCAGCGCTCTGTCTGTTCTTTTGTTTTCCAGAAGCCATGGACGGAACATCTGGTCTTTCTCTCCATTATAGTATTCTGTGTTAACCTCAAAAATTCTGAATGTAGGATTTTCAGATACAAAAACTGGTTTCCATTGGTAACGAATACGATACATGTCCCATAAAGCGCAGCTGGCATCTGGATTGTATTTTTTCTTTGCCAGCTCGTCAAAGTATTCAGGAGTAAAACGCCAGGTTTTAAGATGTATCTTTTTAGCTTGTTCAAGTTCTTCTGGCTCTGTAATTGCCTGCGACTGGTATCTGCCAATTTCAATTACTGTTAAGCCGTAATTTACCCACACTACCACCATGCCTTGAGGTGCAAAGCCAAAAATAAGAGTGGATAAAGGATCATAAGACTCAAAAGCAGCATCGGGATTGTAAAGTGAGAATTGTAAATCCGGATCGTCTTCATACTTAAACTCTTCTATACTTTTTCCTTTTACTTCTGCAAATGCATAACGCCGTCTAACCAAATCTTTCATTTTCTCGACAGGAAAATCTATTTTAAGCCTGTAAAAATTATTATCATATCCTGCATAATAAGTAAGATCTGCGCCAGTCGGAGTACCATGTTGTTCCGTCCACATTTTTCCAGAATCTCCCCATCTTCCTGATGAACTCCCATAAGGCATTCCGGCATGAATACCCTCTGCTGTAAAAATTTCGTCTTTAACCATTTGAATTCGATATTCATTAGCAGGGTGGCACATTTCTGCAGTCCATTCGGGTATTTTTTCATTTTTCATCTGGCAACTGGTTATTTGTGTACTTATTACAAAACATACTATTATTTGTATCCATTTGTTATCCATTATGTATTTCTCTTTTTCTATATTTTTCCAGCAGTGCTCCTTCTTTAGATGGAGCCTGGCTTTCTCTTCCGCCCAATCCAATTTCATTAGCCCTCACCGACCAGTGCAAATACTGGTTTCTTAATTTTTGCAAACTCTCTATATCCAGATAATCCCAATAAGAAAGTTTATGCAGTTTCCATAAATAATCATGATCTATAGATTCTTTATCATATAGGCCTCCTTTGTATATCTCTATATAGCTGTTGCGTAAATTATTACAGGCATTGACATAGCGATTTAGAATATTATTGATTGCTTTTATGAAATTATCTTTGATTGAATGATTTTCATCAATATATAAATTATCATATTTCACATCTTTATCTTTAGAAAAATGAAACATCAAGTGTAGTGGTATTTGATCAAAGGTGTTGTATAATTTTCTGGTTCCCACTACAGCATAATATTTTTCTAAATCTTCAACAGAACCTTTTTTTACTTTTTTGGGTTCAAAATCTGATTTACGTAGGGACCCGGCTTCAATTTGACGTTTTTGAAACCAGCCCTCATTGATCACAATTTCTTTTAATTTTTGTACTTCCTCATCAGAATGGTGCATCATTTTGTTATAGACACTTTCTCTTTTATGGTATAAAACTGAAATTTCTGTGGCTTCGTTCACATACGATCCTCCTATATCTGAATGCACCCCCGGCAGTGTTAACTCCAAACCATGAAGTCCTGAACTTTTTATATTAGTGAGATCAAAGTTTTCTCGATACTCGTCATCAGAGGATAATTGCAGTACGAAATGTGCTTTTTTTCCAATATTCAAATGTAAATCCTCAACATCATTACCGTGGTAAAATCCATGAGAAGCAACCGTGTCATAAAGACCTACAAAGTTGAAATCGATAGTTTCTATTTTTAGCTTGCTGCGAAGTAGACAAGCTGCAAAAAATCCGTGTTTCTCTAAAAGTAGACAATTTGATACTATAAATGAGGCGTCGCTGTCTTTCATTCCTTCATAGTGGCAAGGTGCTAAAATTTGTACTTTATTTTCAGGCTCATAACTGTAAATTAACGCCTTACTGCTCGCTACATGCAAAAAATGTCTGGCTGCTGCCGCTCCACGACTAAAACCGTAAACATTAATTTGCAGGACATCAATCTTTTTCCCTTTATACTTATCTAATATTTTAGGAGATTTAGTACAAGCTTTCACTACTTTAGCAACTACTCCGCGGTTGCCCATTCCTGTTGCCACATCGGGGAATACATCATCCTTTTCCAGATCCTCAGTACCGATTCCTTCTATGTACAAAGCTTCTTGAAAAGCAGCATTAGGATCAATAGCATCATACCCTCGGGCAATATTGGTATAATCATTAGTATAACTATCATTCTCTTTATTTGACTTTTTATAATCTGATCCTTTTTCAGTATTGGTCTTATTGTTTTGAGTACCGTCAAAAAAGATATTTAAAGAGACATTAATGGTGTCTTCTAATGAGTCTTCGGGATCTATGGGGTCATAATCTTTTTCAAATATACCTTCTTCAACTCCATGCCAGCAGTTTTGTCCAGCCGCATGCATCGTGTAATCGCCATCTGTGGCACGCAAATCCATTTTTCCAGTTGTGGTGTTTATCATTTCACCTTCAACAATTCTAAGAATACTCATTAGATTAAGAATTAGTCGTGTTTTCGCCGCTATATTTATTCAGGTTTTTAGAGGCATGTACATTTATGTTTTGTTCTGTGCTTATCAGCGATGCAGTTTTTGCTAATTCTTTTCGTTCTACTGTTTCAGACTCTCTTTTTCCTTTTATATATTCTGTCAGGTTACCTGTCACTTTCATCATAAAATCAAGACCAATAGTTATGAATTTAGATCTTGCAATAGTTTCAATATAATTCCCTCCAATTGTATTTGTTTTGTTAAGACCAACAGTTGTATTCATATTCTGTCCGGCTTTTATAATAATATCTTCTCCAGCCTCAAGTTCAATATTTTTAGGTGCTTTTATTTTTACATTTCCATCGCCGTAAAGTACTGCTAGGGTTTGTCCTGTTTTACTTTCTATTGTAATATCGCTTTTGGCATCATCAGAAATTATTCTGTTACCGCTTCTGGTTTCAAAAACTTTAAGGTCATTATCAGGTGTGGTATAACCGCTTTTTTCTTTTCTGCTGGTCATAGTTCCCATTACAATAGGCAGTTCTGGATTATTGCCCTGAAAATCAACAAAAACAGTGTCGCCTATTTCGGGTATTATATGAGTTCCTCTGGCACTGCCTCCATAATTTTGTATTAGCGGTATATATGGTGTTGTTTCACCTTTGATTTCCTGCCAGGGCATTTGTACTTTTACAGCACTGAGTCCTTCTGGGTCTGCATTTTCGGTTACAACCGCGGTCTGGCTTTTACAGAAAGGCACTAAATCAGGATCTGTTTCGGGAGAAAAAACAGAACCGTTAAAGTTTACCGCTGTAAAATGATTTTCGTAACTGCCGCCGTCATCACACATATGAGTTATCTGCATTACCCTATAGGAGCTTTCTAACTGCATATCGATACCGGTTATCCTGACTTCGTTTCCAATTGTAATTCCCGGAACTTCACTGGAAGCTTTAACCTCTGTTAAACCGCTTAAAATAAGCCGCATTTTATTTTTGGCATATTCCTCAGATGATCGGTCTGCATAGCCGCCTGCAGGATTTTGATTTAACTGTATTATGTTTTCTTTATTAAAAACCTTATTCGATTTGTTTAAAAAGTTTTGCTGGAATCCGTCGGCTTCTTTTCTGTATCTTAAAGTTTCATCAGTTTTATACTGTCCTTCCCGGTTGTCATTTTCTATTACTTTAAACATGGCCGGCAGAAGTTTAATGGTATAATCAAAGTCCTGCATATTTACGCCATAGATTAATAGTGGCTGGCCGCCTATACCGCCCGGACTTCCAAAAACAGTTGTTCTTCCGTTATAATAAAACCAGTGTCCGTTTCTTTTTGCCAGACGGTTTAAAAAACTAAAATCGCTTTCGTTGTATTGGACCGTATAAGGCAGGTTTTCTAAGTAAAATGGTCTGATATCGATATCAAAATCCCGGCCTGATTTTACTTTGGTCACAATGTCATTTAGAGACATATTTGTAAATGAATTACATTCGGGTCCGTTTTCCAGAGCTATTGTAGCGCTTTTTCCTTTTATTACAAGTATTTCTTCAATGTTTTTAAAAGACGATTTCTGCATTTTTACTTCGGTGACTATACCGTAAAACTGCATCTTATAGTGGTTAAGTTCTGCTCCTGTAATAAGGTCTTCCAGACCGTCTATAGGTTTTATTTCTATTGCTATTTTTTCACCGTACAATTTCTGAGAAAAAGGCATAACACTTTTAAACTCTTCTACTAACAGATCTTGTCTGACTTCAAATGAAAAAGTGTGGTGATCGTGAATGGTTTGAAAAACTTCCAAGTTGCTGAAATTCCTAATCTCGATTTCACCAATCTTGATTGTGGTAATAGTTTGTAAGGCCATAATGGTTAGTTTTTTTTATCGATTCAATAAAACTAATCCATTTATAAATCTAAGAGCTACCTCAATACAGCATAAAACTATCAAAATAAGACATATCTTATTTTTTTGGTATGAAAAACAAATCCCAAATTCCATCAAGGAGTTTGGGATTTTTTATTGTGTTATTTGTTTTAGTTTGGAATTTGGAATCTTTTAGATTTAGAATTTAAAATTTTTATCTTTTTAAACTAAAATGCCCCTTTACGTTTCTTCCGTCTACAAAAGTCAGGGTAAACCAGTAATCATCAGAAGGAAGCTGCTGACCATTATAAAGTCCATTCCAGCCAGCGCTGTTTTGGTTCATTTCTTTTAAAAGTTTTCCATATCGGTCAAAAATATGAATTTTATAATCTGGAAGTGCCTGAGAATTTTCAATAATCCAGAAATCATTATATCCATCGCCGTTTGGGGTAAAAAATCTAGGATAATCTAAAACATAAAGTAAAAATGAATTTGATAATCCACAGCCATTTTTGTCTCTTGCAACTGCGTTATAAGGTCCGGTTGGAACTCCTTTAAACAAAGGATCATCCTGAAAAGTCAATCCGTCTAAAGAGAATTCGTAATTTCCAGCTCCGGTATATTCTATTAAAACAGCATTGTCATTTCCTGAAAAATCTTTAACAGCAGCGTTTGTAATCGTTGCCGGTTCTGATAATACAACTTTGAAATTTTTAGTTTTTTCGCAGTCGTTTATATCTTTTACTGTTACAGAATAATCACCGGGAGCAGTAACAAGTATAGAGTTTGAAGTTTCGCCATTGCTCCATAAATAGCTGCTGAATCCAGTTGATACCGATAATGTAATTTGGGTATTTCGGCATAAATAAGCTGATTCATTCTCAAAATTTGGAGGATCGAATGTATTAATCACCAGCGGAACAGTTACAATATCATAACAATCCGGACCATTGACAACTCTGCCGTAAATAGTCTGATTTCTGGGAATTGTATTTTTAAAAATATTTGGCAGCGGATTTGTTTCTGTCAGCGCTTCATTAGCAGATAAATAATAATTTACAGTGAGTCCATTTGGAAGTCCGGAAATAATTTGCGGAGTAACCTGAGCATTTAAATCAAATTGATATAATCCGTCCTGAACGTCGTCACCATCGCAAGTGGGTATTGAAGCAGGATCTGGAATTGATGTTGCTGCAATCTGCAAAGTTACTTCTGCTGTTTTGTAACATCCAAACTCATTTTCTAAACGAGCATACACGATTTGATTGTCTGCTGTATTGGTGTAATTGTTTGGAGCTGCAATTTTGTTTGTTTTATTCTGTGCATCCGTTAACGTTAGATAATACCCTTCATTTATAATGCTTGAAACATTATTTTTTACAATATTATCTGCTTTGGTAAGCTTAAAAATTGAAATCCCATCGCTGTTATCATCACATTGTAAAAGAGTAGTGTTTGTTGAAAGGATTTCCGGAGCATAATCAATTTTTATTTCACCAGTGGCAATACAGGTTGTACCAATTAATGTGGCTTCTACTTTGTAAGTGCCGGCAGTTGAAACCTGATATGTTGAATTTGTACTTAAAATGAGAGTTGGATTATCTGTTTTGTACCATTTAAAGGTATAATCAACAGTGTTTAATTTGCTGTCCAAAAGAATGTTTTCTCCAAAACAGGCAGGATTATTTGATGCAATCGTACGATCTTCTCCTAAAGATATTTTAAAATTAAAACTGCCGGCTTCTAAAAATATAGCTGATTCAAGATTTCTGTTTCGATCATCAGCTATTACGAGTTTAATGTGATATGTTTTACCTGCGATAACATCCGTCTGAGCTGTCATTACTTTCGTCTGACCTGCATAATTTGTAGGACTGTTACTTCCGTTTATACCATTAAAATAATTTTCGTTTGAAGCTGCGCACCCAGTGTAAGCACTTCCATTTGCACCTGTTCCGGGATCAATTTTTGGATGAATGCTTATTGAAGAAACCGGAGTAGTTGTATTAGGTAAAACTGCAATATTTCGATACTCATCGGGAGATCCTTTTTCTTTTATTAAAAAAGCAAATGCATCTGAATATTGACATGAATAATCATATTGATATTCATTTGATGCAAAAATATAATTAAAGGCTAATGAATTTGTTGCTGCAACAAAATCAAATTCCAACGCAGTTGCATTTACAGAATGTGAATTTACAATTCGATCCAGATCGTTATCGCCCAGCCAAAGAGGGCTGTCATCACTTGTTAGTTTGCTTACAAAAGGACCAATAGCGGTCTGCGCGGTTGATGTTGCCAAAACAACACCTTCTTCAAAAGGAAAACTGCTTCCATTTCTATTAAAATAAGCAAAACTTTGTCTTCCTGGTCTGTATGCGTCTCCGATTCCAGTCGGAGAAGCGGCAGCAGCACACGAACTGTTTACTAAAACATTTTCAATGAGCTGCTGTGGCGTTTTTGTATCATCGATAGTTATAACCTGAGCATTCATCAAAGATGAAATGCATAAAAACAGAATAATAAAAAAACTTTTTGCTGTATTCATAGTATAACAAATATACTATAAATCTCGATTTTTTAATAGTTTGTAAGAAAAGTATATAAATAAAAATGTCCAGATTAATACAATAAAAACAGCAAGATAATCTACTCCATATTTCCCATCTAAATCTACTCCTATTTGTGAACTTATATTTCTTACGACAGAAAGACGAGGCCCCGGATTAACAATTAAATTTGACATTGATTCTAAAGGAAGAAACTGCGTGATTTTATCGCCAATAGTACTGTCTGGAAAAATTTTAAAGACTAAAATTCCTTTGATTATTCCTTCAAGAATACTCCATACTAAAAGAAAACCCAGAGCAAAAGCAGAGCGTTTTACTAAGATTCCGAGAAATAAACAGAAAGAAAAGAAACCGGTAAGTTTTACAAAAAAGGCTAAAAGATAATCCAGGTCGCTAAAAATAATTCCAAATTCTGTATACGATGAAAAACTTAAGCCAAGTAATAAGCTCATTACAAAAACAAATACAGTAGAACAGAAAGCAAATACAACTACAGTAAGGAATTTAGAAAGTATGAATTCTTTTTTGCTTAAGCCGTCAATTAAATTTTGCTTTAAAGTTCCGTAGCTGTATTCATTAGCCATCATTGAAACTATTACAATAGCCAGAAAGAATTTAAGCCATGCGGCAACATAAGTATTAAAATGCCAGATAAACGGAAAATTAAAAATTCCCATTTCTGCCAAATGAAATTTAAAAGGTCCAATATCAAATTTTATTGAAGCAATTAAGGCAATAAACGAAAGTAAAATGAAATAGGTCAGCGTAAGTACCCGACTGGCTTTGTTTTTCCAGATTTTTTGAATTTCTATAGAGATAAGTCTGTTCATGGCTTAGTTAGATTTTGGATTGGTGTTTTTGGTTAATTCTAAAAATTGTGCTTCAAGACTATTTTTACGTTTTACCAAATGACTTAAAACAATATTTTTAGAAAATAAAAACTGATTTAATTCTGAAGCAGATAAATCTGCTTTTAAGTAAACTAAAACCTTTCCGTCTTCATCTGCAACTCTGTCAACAGCCTGATGATTTACCAAAATTGTTTTTAAAACCGAATTATCGTTTGATGAAATTTCAAAGAACCCTTCGTTGGCCGACATTCCGTCTACAGAACCAGAATATAAAACTTCTCCCTTTCTTAAAACAACAACATGCGAACATACTTTTTCTACTTCATCTAATAAATGCGATGCCAGTAAAATTGTCGTTCCGTGCGAAGCAATTTCTTTAATAATATCTCGTATTTGATGTATTCCCTGCGGATCTAAACCATTTGTTGGTTCATCTAAAATCAGGATTTCAGGATCGTTTAAAAGCGCCGATGCAATCGCCAGACGCTGTTTCATTCCTAATGAAAAAGTGCTGAATTTTGAATCTTTTCTTTCTGTTAAACCTACTAGATCCAGCTTTTCTGTAATTTTAGAATAATTAATACTCTTGATTTTGCAGACTAGTTTCAGGTTTTCTTCGGCTGTCATGTACGGGTAAAAATTAGGACGCTCGATAATGGCGCCAACTTTTTTCAGGGCTTTATGCGTCTGCACATTTCCGTCAAACCATTTATAATCGCCAGATGTTTTATTTACGACATTTAAAACGATTCCTAAAGTAGTAGATTTTCCACTTCCGTTTGGGCCAAGAATTCCGTAAACATGGCCTTTTTGTATGCTAAAAGAAACATTTTTAAGCGCGTGAATCCGCCCGTATCTTTTACTTAGATTTTGAATAGTAAGTATGGTTTCCAAATTTATTTCGGTTTTAGTTTTTAGTAAGACGATTCAACTTACATATTGTTACGCCAAATTTATTTTTATAATCATATTGATGTAAATTTGTAATAAAGATATTCAAAATGAGCGAACCTTTAATGGTATTAAAAAAACCGTCTTATCCTTTAACACAACCTCTTTTAAGTTATTTGGACAGATTTGAACGTATTTCGAAAGTTTCGATTTTTTACGATGACTTATTACGTTTTTCGGGTTCGATCAATGTTTATGATAAAAATGACACTGATACTTTATGGATCAGGGTTTATTACGGCGAATTTGAAAGAAACGAAATCGATCTGAACCTTAAAAAAATATATTCACTTCTGCATTCTGACGGAAACAGCGAGATTATTCAGTATCTAAATGTTGACGCGATTGACTATTGTACTTTTGGAAACTCAAAACCTTTTAGAATAAAAGTTCGAAATATTCTCAACGATAATTATGTACATTTTTATATTAAAAAAGCCGATGCTTCCAGAATTTATGGTTTAGAATTAGAAGATATTCTATCGCCGGATAAAATCAACTTTTTAGTCTATAATGATACTTTAATCGAAGAACATATCATTGGAATTCCGGGCGATGTTTTTATGGATACATTACTTGACAAATGCACTGAAATGGAAAAAGCGCAGATTGCCAAGGAATTTGTAAAGTTTAACGAACGCTGTATGATTAGGCTTTTGGGCGATATGAGAGCTTATAATTATGTAATCGTTCCTATTCACGATTTTGATCAGGTTGTATATAAAATTCGTCCAATTGATTTTGACCAGCAATGCTATGAAGGAAATTTCAAAGTATACCGTCCGCAGTTTTTCAAGGAAAATTATCCCATGATTAAACTGATCAAAGAAAAGCTCGAAGAACGTTCTATTATTCAGTATAAAGATGAAGAAAGAGCGATTTTAGCAAAACGTATACATTCTGCCGAAACCAGAATTAAAAAATTACTCAACATTATGTGTCACGATACGATTTCGACAGAAGAACATCTTAATCAGTTAAAAATGGAATTGTACCGATATACTAACGATATGAAATTTAAAAATGCCCGCTCGATGGGACACATCATGCATGCGGCATTTGAATTTATTATCCGTAATTTTAAAAACACGAACTTAGTTTAAGTTATTTTCGCCGCAAATTCAGATATTAAAATGATTTTCTGCAATTTCTTAATCCTTTTAATCTTTGAAATCTGTGGTTAAACAAAAACAAATCTTATGAAAAAAACTTTTTTAATAGCCGCTTCTATAATTTTATTAGCCTGTCAGCAGCAATCAGACAGCAATTTAAAAACGCTTTATTCACTTCCTAAAAAGCTGAAAGAAGTTTCGGGAATTACGTATTTTTCTGAAACCAATATACTTTACACTTTAGAAGACAGCGGTAATAAAAATGCAATTTATGCCATTAATTCAAAAGGAAAACTAGATAAAACAATTACAATTTCAAATGCTTCCAATGTAGACTGGGAAGATATAACAAAAGATAAAGCCGGAAATATTTACATTGGTGATTTTGGAAACAACGATAACGAACGCAGAGATTTATGTATTTATAAAGTTGCGAAAAATCAGCTTAATAAAGATGAGGCTTCCGCCGAATATAAAATTTCGTTTTCATATCCGGAACAAACCGAATTTCCGCCCAAGAAAAAAGAAATGTTTTATGATGTTGAAGGCTTTTTTGAACATGGAGGTTATTTCTATCTTTTTACAAAAAACAGAAGTAAAGGTTTTGATGGAACAGCTTTTATCTACAGAATAAAAAATGCTGCAGGAACGCAGAAAGCTGTAAGAATAGGTGAATTTAAAACCTGCAATAATTATAATCATTGTGTTTTAACCAGCGCCACAATAAGTCCGGATGGAAAAAAAGTTGCTTTGTTGAGCCATGATAAAGTTCTATTGTTTAAAGGTTTCAATGGAGATTTATTCCACAAAGGAACACACACAGAACTAAACCTAAATCATTTTTCTCAAAAAGAAGCCATAGTTTTTAAAGACAACAATACTTTATTAATCGCCGACGAAAAAACAAATAAAGTAGGAGGGAATGTGTACGAGTTTAGGTTGAAATAAATTGCTAAGATTCTGAGATACTAAACTTCTAAGTAAAAAAAATGCCACGAATTCACGAATTTTTATTTATAATCATTCGTGAATTCGTGGCATTAAAATTTTGTGCCATTACGGCTATGAACCTTAGAAACTGTACGCAGCTCCAAAAATCACCCTGCCAATTTCATCTGGAGATTTGAAATATGAGATTCTGGCAGTTAAAACATTAATAGCATTTAACCAAAGTCCGCCGCCATAATCCTGATGCCATTTTCTGGAATTTTCGCCGTCAAGCCAAACTCTTCCGTAATCGAAGCCTCCCAAAATACCATATGTAAACGGAGCGATTGTTTTTCTAATTTTTCCAATACTTAAACGTAAATCAGAACTTTGAGAAAAATACGAATTTCCTAAAAAGCGTTCGTTTCTAAAACCTCTTAAATCAGTATCACCTCCTAAAGAAGCACCCTGATAAAACTCGTAATTATTGTTCAAGATTGCTTTCCCTTTAAGATACGTTGCCAAAACCAGTTTTCCGTTTTTGTCAATTTTATGCGTAAAACCCAAAACACTTTCCAGAGTTGGAAAATTTTTCTTAGTTTCATCAAGATTGGTTGTCCAGGTTCCGGCAATCATAAAATACATACCAAGTGTTGGTTTTGCAGCAAAATCAGAATTTTTAAAAAGATACTTCACTTTTAAACTTCCATAATTCTGACTATTAAATACATCGGGATTTACAATATTTGGCAAATCTATAAATCTGTTATCAGTTTCCTCAACCGTCATTCTCTGGAAAATAGGCTGAATACTAAATTCGCTTCCATATCTTCCCACGTGTCGAATGGCTCCGGATGCATTAAATTTTCTAATTCTCACTCGGTTATAATCCATGCTTACATCATCATCGTATTGAGATTCGTTTCCGTAACCAAAATAGTTCATGGCAAAATTTGGCGTTGTATAAAGCGATTCAACATCAATAACCCATTTTCCTAATAAACCAGGGAAATGCGCTGCATAATTAAATTCTAAACCTCCGGTTGCGAAATAATAAAATGCATTTAAAACATGTCTTTGCGTATATGGATTTTGTTTAAAATTATTAACAGTATAATTTAAATTAACTCCTAATTTAACCCCGTCATCAGGATTAAAACCAATGTTTGGAAGCCCGGAAATTACATTGTATTTCGGTTTTTCATAATTATACAAATTCACATCGTAATCATCTGTTAACTGCGTTTGAGTTTTAGAATCCAGATTATAAGTGTTTTCTTTTGATTTAAAGTCGTAAACAATAACCTTTCTTCCGTTTTCAATATTATAAGTATCGTTATTTTGACCGCCAATTAAACGGATTTTAATACTTGATTTTTGATCACCTTTTACTTCAAAAATATCATTATCGTCTAAACCATAAATCCATAAATTTTTAGTTTTAGCGTCAGTAAGCGTTTTAGAATATTGCAATTCATCGCCTTCTTTTTTCACTCTGAAAACCTGAACTTCAACACTTTTTTTATTATTATGATTAATAACAAACTTGTCTTTTTTATCAGTTCCGGCAATCATAACCGTTTTACTTAAAACATCAGAATACTTAACAGCATATTTTTGAAGCTCTTTTTTTCTGTTTTTTAATTTGCGAATAATTTCCTGAACAGTTTCATCCTGAACTTCTTTTGGCATGTTTTTGAAAGCATTTTCAATATCAGCATCAGATAAATTATCCTGAATAAATTTAGCCTGTTCGATCCAGTCCTTTTCATCAGCAGTTTTTAAGAATGCTAAATCCATTGGATAAGGTTCACGGCTCAGCCATTTTACGTTGCCAATTTTATCTTTAAAAGTACGCATGTGGCGTAACGCCGGAATATTCATTAAAATAGAAAGCAAAGCACCATCGTATTTTACAAAAGCCTGATCTCGGTCACGCGGAATAGGTTTGTAGATTACTTTACCGTCTTTTTTAAACTCAGCCCAGCGCCATTGATCACTGTGTCTGTCCCAGTCGCCAATTAATATGTCGAATAAGCGGGCTTTTATATATTCTTTTTCGTCAACGCTGTATTTTTCATCTTTATGAAGATTTGCCATCATATCATCGGTACCAATAATATTGCCTGGGTTTCCAAAATTTTTACCATCTAAATGATTGTCAGCTGGTCTTTCTTCCACCATATAAAGCTGATCTCCAAAACCGGCATTAAACTCTCCAAGACCATTTTGTTTTGGTACATAATATAAAATAGGATTAGTATGAAGAAGTCCAATTTTGTCAGACATACTGCCAATTGTAAATGGCGCATACGGATGAGAAGTCGTGTAAAAATCAAATAAAAAGCTTTCTGTATAGGTATCTTCAAAATCATTTACAACATACTGATCTTTAAAGGCAACCGACTGTAAAAATACGGTTGCACTTTTTTTCATGCCTCGCAATACATATTCGCGTCCTTTTGGGTCAGACATTCTTAAAGAAACAGATTGATGCCCGCCGCCTTCGCGAATAGGTTTTAAACCGCCTTTTAAAGTGTCTACCGTTGCCACTTTCACATCAATTGGCATACTGTAATATTTTCTGTAATGCTGTCCGAAAAGAAATTTATGAAACCCGCTTTTATCTGTCATTTTAGTTGAATAGATAGAAGTGGTAATTCTTTTAGGAAAATTATTCGGAATATTCGAAGCCCAGTTAATTTCTTTTGCCTTTATTATTTCGCGTTCAAAAAGCAGTTTTTCTTTATTGTTTTCATTGCCGTAAAATGAAACTTTAGCGTCGCCGCTTTTAAACAAAGTTAAAGTCGCGTAACCGTTTCCGCCATACGAAAAATCATTTTCGTTAATTGCTCTCGCCGCTTCAGATTTTGAACCTGCACCGCTTATAATCTGTTGTATGTTTTCTTTACTAATATATTGCAGGTTATGGTCGTGGCCGGAAACTACAATTACATTTTTCTGCTTTTGTAAAAGTGTTTTTATTCGCTTAGCGTAAATCGTATATTGTTTATTTTGAATATCCTGTGGACTAACTCCGGATGTTTTTCTCAATAAATTAATAAAAGATCCAATTACCGGAAGCGGAATTTTTTTCTCCAGAGGAAATAATTGTTTTTCCAGCGAAAATTGTCCGCCGTGTGTTCCGTTGCTCAATAAAGGGTGATGAATAGCTAGAACAACTGTTTTTTCCTGATTTTTATTTAAAATACTTTCCAGTTCATCAAAAAAATCTTCTCTGGTTTTTATGTCACAATTATCATTAATTGTTGGGTGATCATCCCAATCTTCCAAAAACCATTCACTATCAATAGTTACTAACGTTGTAATACTATCAATTTTGACATCTTCAATCGCGCACGACTTTCTTGGCAGAAATGCTTTTTTGTCATTTAAGTTTTTGGTAACAAAATCAGCCTGTTTTTCAAGACCTTTTATACCGCTGTACCAGTCATGATTTCCGGGAATAAAAATAGTTTTTCCTTTATAACCTTTGGCTAGTTTTAACTGATTTGTAAGCTTGGTTTCTGCCAGCGCTTTGTCTTCGGCGGTTTTATCTGCAGGAAAACCTTTAGGATAAATATTGTCGCCTAAAAAAAGAAGCGTTGATTTTTTACTGGCTTTTTTGAGCCTTTGATGTAATAATTCCAGTGTTTGCTGAGCCTGTTCTTCATCAGCATTTCCGGCGTCTCCAACAAGATAAAAAGTATGGTCAATTTTTATAGTATCTGTTGCGTTTTCTGTTTCGTTAGCACTAACATTTTTTCCATACTGCGGTTTATGCGTTGCACAGGAATAAATGATAAGCGGTGTTATAATTGCTAATGAAAAGTTTTTAATCTTAGCAATAAAATGATTATCCAAAAACAATTTCATAATTTAGTGGTGTAAAAAAATATTCTTTATGAATCTAATAGAACAATCCGAAGATTTCGTCAGTAATTTACTCAAAGATAAACTTTCTAATTTATATTCTTATCATAATTTTAACCATACTTTCACAGTTGTAACTGCGGTTAAAGAGTTGTGTAAAAAAGAAGACGTAGAAGATGATGATAAAGAGGCACTTTTAGTCGCTGCCTGGTTTCATGATACCGGATATGTTGATGGTTATGAAGACCATGAAAATAAGAGTGTAAAAATTGCTTCTGACTTTTTGAAGGAAAAAGGAAAATCAGAAAAGTTTATAAATCTTGTTTCCAGTTTAATTTTGGCTACAGCCAAAGAATATGAGCCAAAAACGCATCTGGAAAAAATAATTAAAGATGCAGATTATGCGCATTTAATGGGAACAGAATATGTTACAACCTGCGAATTACTGCGTTTGGAATTAAAAAACACTGGAATTGTTAGTTTTACAAATGCTGAATGGACAAAAGAAAATCTAAACTTTTTATTAAATAAGCATAGATTTTATACCGATTATGCTTTAAGAAAATGGCAGCCTTTAAAAGAAAAAAACCTGCTTTTGATTCAGAAAAAAATAAATAAGCAGCAATTAAAAGCCGCAGCTGCAATTGAAGAAGATAACAAAAAGAAAGATAAAGCCGAAAAACCAGAGCGCGGTATTGATACTTTATTTCGTGTTACGCTTGGAAATCATACTCGTTTAAGCGGTATTGCCGACAGTAAAGCGAATATTTTATTGTCTGTAAATGCGATTATCATTTCGATTGCACTTTCAACCATTATTCCAAAATTAGATAGTCCGAAAAATGCGCATTTAGTAGTACCAACATTTGTAATGTTAATGTCGAGCGTTATCACGATTATTTTTGCGATTCTTTCGACAAGACCAAAAGTAACTTCGGGATTTTTTACCCGCGATGATGTTGAAGCCAAAAAAGTTAATTTAATGTTTTTTGGAAATTTCTATAAAATGCCTCTTGAAGATTACGACTGGGCCATGAACGAAATGATGAAAGACCGCGATTATTTATATTCTACCATGATAAAAGACTTGTATTACCTTGGATTGGTTTTACAGCGTAAATACAATTTACTTAGAATTGCTTATAATTTCTTCATGTTTGGAATTATTATTACCGTAATTTCATTTGTGATTGCCTTTAAGTCAATTTAACTTAAAATAAAAAAGCTTTGTCAGAGTTTTAAACTTTGACAAAGCTTTTTTTATAAACTTCAAAAAAGCTCAACTTTTAGTTAAGCTCATCTAATAAATCCTGATAAGTGATTTTTTTTGCTTTTGAAGCATTAGTGTTATTAATCACTTTTACACGAATAGCTTTTAAACCAGAAACTCCCTGAAGATCTTCAACTTCAAATTGTTCAATCGAAGGTTCAAGTATTTTCTTGTGCTGTAAATATTTAATGTATTTTAAATATTCAGCTTCTTCGCTGTTTTGAGAATATACAATTGTGATTTTCTCTTTTTCAGTGATACGTTCATTAGTTCCTTTAATATGCGATTTGTCAATTCGTTTTTTTACAACTTCATAACGCGCATTATAAGTTCCGTCGACATCAAAACGTTTTTCATCCATTCTAAAACGAATTGAAAGCGGCGAACTGAATACCAAAATCAGCGAGGTAACATCCAATTCATACGGAAGCGATTCTTTAAGCTGATGATGTTCTAATTCCATTTCGCATAAAGTCTGCAGCTGCCATAAACGTAAATTATGCAGATACATGATGTCGAATGGTTTAGTTGGCGAAATCGAGGCTCCAATATATAAATTATGTTCGACACCGTCTGTTTTAAAACGTTCGTAATAATGCGGATAAATCTGCTGTGCTTCAATTTGTTTTTTATCTAAAACCGAAGCCAGTTTTTTATTGATTATCGACATCGCGTTGTCAAATTTCTTTCTTTCCTGATAAAACATTCCGGTTTTTTCGTCCAGACTCTCAAAATACAATTCTTCTAACTTTTCGTTTTTAGCATTGCTTTTGGTATTTTTTAAAATCGGATGAATTTCTTCTTCAATATAACGCTGAATATGCTGTTCCATATCGGCTTTTAGAGGAAAATCTAATTCGCTTCTAAGCGATTCCAGCTCAAATTTTCTTTGTTCCAAAAGAACCAGATTAGAATTTGGATCCTGATTATCGAAAATCTCTAAAAGAGCCGTAAGCTGATTTTTCAAATCAATTTTAACCGTTTCATTTCGATGTTCAGAAGAACTCTTAATATCGATTTGTCCGTATAACGGAAATACATTTTTAAATACAATTTCTTTAAAAATATAATCTTTCGTATGATTAATATTTTGAAAGTAGTTTTGTGATTCTTTTCTAAATTTCCAGTACACACTAGGGTGAATCGTAGTATACTCACGCTGAATAATCGCTTCAATCTGATGCTGCATATCTGTATTGTAACGATCTATAGTATCTGTTAAATACGGTAAAACCAAATCAAGTTTTACAGCGTTTACGGTGTTTAAGTCTCTCGGATTTTCTGAAACCAATTCGACGATTCCTAATAGATGATCATCTTTTATAACCGGTGCAAAAACACAGCTTTGAATGCCTTGTTTCAATAAATGCTCACCAAGTCTTTTATTGGTCGATTCTTCAATGAATTTTTTGACATTTGAAATTACAAACGGTTCTTTGTTATCCAGAAGGTTTTCAAAAGAACATCCAAAAAAAGCATTTTTACAATCCATTTCCTGATCTGATTTCAAAAGATAACTTTCCATGTGGTTATCAAACTTCATAGGTCTGATAAACTTTTCTTCTTCAGGATTGTAAATTATAAAGCCAACTTTTAGAGTAGGAATTTTAAAAATAGATCTAAAGATATTTTCTACAATATCTGTAGAAGCGACTCTCGAATTATCTGGTTTTAACAAATTACTTTTTAAAGTCGAAATAGCACTTTCGGTCGTTGCATCAAACAAAGAAACAATTCCAAATCCTTTTAAAATCCAGCTTCCCGGAGGGAATTTAGATTTCCATAAATCAATATCATTATAATTATCAATCAATTGATCGATATCGTCCTGAGAAAGTTCTACTGATTTTTCTGTTGGAATAATTTCCATAAAATCAGCGTTATACAAGATTCTGTAATGTTTTTCAATTCCTTCTTCGTCTGGAATATCATAGAAAAATGGTTTGCTGAAATCAACATTTTGATTGTAAAAATAAGCCAGAATTAAACAGCAGTTATTTATATAAAACTGATGATCATCAAAATCACGAATTTCCATATAAAATTCATCTCCGGCATTACGCAGAATTTTTTTGAAACGTTCTGTATAATTAAAAGAGATATTTTGAAAAGGGATTGTAATAGCTTTTATTTCGTTGTGAGTCAAAGCTGTAGGAAATAAGTCGGCAGCTATATTTTTAATTAAAGCTTCATTTTTTCTAATTGTTGCCAGATCACGAATTCCGGTTCTGAATTCCGGAAAAGCTTCAACTTCTTTTAAAATCGCTTTGGCGTAGTTAGATCGGTAATCAACATCAGATAAAGCTATTTCTTCAAAAGATTCAATTAGTTTATGAAATGAGATTATGGTTTCGAAAGGACTTTCTTTAGGTATGTGTCGATCCATGTGGTAATTTTTTAGAATACAAAATTAAGCATAAATTAAGAATGTGCGACATTTTTCGATTTCTTTAATCTATAGTTAAATAGTTGTTTCCCTTATAATTAAAGGTCTTAAGTTAAGAGGATTTAAATTTAACTAAAAATTAACATTAACAATAACGGAACGATCGTTCCGTTATTATATCTTTGTACCATAATAATTGAATAATCAATAACTTAAAAACAAATAAAAATGAAAAATTTAGAAAACAAAGTTGCGATAGTAACAGGCGGAAACAGTGGAATTGGATTTGCAGCAGCAGCTGATTTAGTATCAAAAGGAGCAAAAGTAATTGTAACCGGAAGAAATCAGGAAGCATTAGCAAACGCTGAAAAAGAATTAAACGTTACAGGAATTGTGGCAGATCAATCTGATTTAAAATCAATTGATAATTTAGCTGAAGAAGTAAAAACCAAATTCGGAAAAATTGATATTATATTTCTAAACGCAGGAATTGCGGCTTTTGCTCCAGTAGATTCTGCTTCAGAAGATCACTACGACAGTATTATGAATGTAAATGTAAAAGGTGTTTATTTTACGGTTCAAAAACTTTTGCCAATTTTAAATGATGGTGGCTCAATAATTTTCAATACATCTGTAAATGCTCATGTTGGAATGCCTAACTCAAGCGTATATGCTGCAAGTAAAGCTGCCGTATTATCATTAAATAAAGTTTTTGCTGTAGAATTAGCGTCAAGAAAAATCAGAGTAAATGCTGTTTCTCCTGGTCCTGTTGAAACACCGCTTTATGGAAAAGTTGGTTTAGAAAAAGAAGATGTTGAAGGTTTAGGAGCCGCTTTAAGCGAAAAGATTTTATTGAAACGTTTTGGACAAGCATCAGAAGTGGCAAAAACAGTAAGTTTCTTAGCTTCAGACGATGCATCATTCATTAACGGAACTGAAATTGTTATAGACGGTGGTCTTATTGTAAATACAGTTTTATAATTTTTTTGACTAATTCAGGAACGATTGTTCCGTATTTTTGTATCTTTGTAAAGAATTTAATTTGAAATATCATGGCTAGAACGAAAGAGTTTAATGAAGATCAGGCTTTAGATAAAGCAATTGAGATTTTTTGGCACAAAGGCTATAACGGAACATCTGCTCAGGATTTGGTTAACTATTTAGGATTAAGCCGTTCGAGTTTGTATGATACATTTGGCGATAAACAGAAATTATTTTCAAAATCATTGTCACGCTATCAGCGCCAGGCGCAGGATTCTGTTAAAGATCTTTTAGAGAAATCAGAAAATGTCAAAGAAACGCTGCATGCTATTTTTAAACAAGCTGTGATAGAAAGTCTGGAAGACCGAATTACAAAAGGCTGTTTTATGGTAAATTCATCTGTAGAATTGGCAATGCACGATCCCGAAATTGCAAAGATTGTAAAAGATAACAGCCAGATTATGGAAGAAGTTTTTACAAATGCGGTAAAGAAAGGGCAGGAGGCAGGACATATTTCCAAACAAATGGATGCAAAAGTCTTAGCGCGATTTATCTTTAATAACTATTCAGGAATCAGAGTATTGGCGCGAACCGGCGAAAGAGATAAACAGGTTTATGATGATATTGTAAAAGCTGTATTCTCGGTTTTATAAAAAAAGATTCTTAATAAAAAACGGCAGTTACATTTGTAACTGCCGTTTTCTGTTTTAGTAAGTAAGTAATAGAAAATGAAAACTTCTTAGCTTTTTTCTTCTTTATTGAAGTAAACTAAGTAGTAATACATTTGTTTTTCTTCATCCCAGCCTTTTTCAACAAATTTTTCAGCGCTTTCAGGATTAATGAAATCCATTTTAATCTGAATGTGAGTATCAAGATTAATTACGTTTTTAATCGATTTTCTAGCGTCAGAAACTGCTGCGTTGGCAATAGGGAATGAGGTTACATCTTCGATGCTGTATTTTTCTCCTTTATCAACTTTATAGTTTTTAAATTCAGGAATTAAATCAGGGTTATCTATAACTTCATTCAAGAAATTCTGCTCTTCAAACTGATCATTTTTAGCGAAATAATTCACAGATCTGTTCATAAACATTACTTCCTCTTTCTTGTCTTCAGCTGGCAAAACAACGTCTTTTGCGAAGTTTTGGCAGAATTTCAAATATTTTTTAGTGATGAAATTTTCATCTTCAAAAGCATCAACAGATAAGAAATGCTCTAACCAGTAACGCGCGTCGTAACGGTTGCTGTCTACAGTCAGGATTTTGTATCCTTCTTCTTTTTTATAATTGAAAATTAAACATCCTTTATCTAATTTACTCAGGTTGATTCCCTGTTGTAAAATCATTTCAAGGTTGCTTCCATTTTCTTCAAACTGTAAAAAGTCTGCCTGTAATTCGCTTTTAAAAATTCCAATAGCATCAACAACATTATTATCGATACTTAAATTCGTTAAATACGTTACATAAACCTCACCGTTTTTAATATGCGGGTGGTTTGACTGCTCGTATAAATGTTTTGTGATTTTTTTAGAAACCTCATGAACATTTGCCGGATTAGCAAAAATCTCAGTTGCGTATTTAAACATGTCGTTGTAGTCCAAGTCCACTTCGTGCGCAAACTGATAATAGTTTTCTTCTTTTTCTCTAAAAGGCTTAAAAAAGAATTCTTTTATCAAAGGCACAATCTCATCATTAAGATTAAATGGCTGTTCTGATAAAAAAATAGCTTCATTACGGCTTTTGTTTCCTACGCGGTGTATTGCCAGCGTATCGATGTGGGTGTTGAATAGGTTGATCATTTTTTTCTGGTTTCAGAGAGACAAAGTGACAAAGAGACAAAGGTTTATTTGCGGTCTTTTAATTTTTTTATAAAAGCGCTCAGCATTCGTTCTAATTCTCTACTTTCTCCGTTTGTTTTACTGAATTGATATTCGTTTATATATTTTAAATTGAATGAAATTTCAAGTTGTGTCTGCATTTCAAATAATGATGACATAGAAATGTTTAGAAACCTTAATAATTCAGTTTTTCCATCTCTTCCGTATCCTTCAGCAATATTGCTAGGTATTGATATTGATGATCTTCTAATTTGCGAAGATAACCCGTAAATTTCTTCTTTCGGAAATGAATTTGTTAGCTGGTAAATTTCAGTTACCAGATTCATAGATTTTTGCCAGATAAAAAGGTCTCTAAAAGTTTTCATATTTTATGTTTAAAAATTAAACATAAATATAGGAAAAAACCTATTATTTAAACATTGCGTTCAAAAGAAAAAACTTTGTTTCTTTGTTACTCTGTCACTTTGAATCTGAAGAAAAACTAATTCCAATTTTCCTCAAATCCATAATCTTCGAAGCTGTCGTCGCCTTCGAACATGTCTAGGTCATCTTCGTCTAGGTCGTCTTCAAATTCTCCGTAGATATCGTTGTGCATATCATCTGCTTCGAAGCTTTTTTCTGTTGCTTCGTCTGGCATTTCGCCGTGAGAGAATAAAGTTTCCGGATAAGTTGCTCCAACGGCTTCGTCTTCGATAGCGGCAAGTTCAACCAAGAAAGTCCACATACTGATGAAATCATAAACGTAGATAATCTTTGTATTTTCTTTATCTAAAATACTAGATAACGGATAATCGTTCATGGTTCTTATTTCGCCAGGAACATCTCCTGTATCAAAAAGAGGAATTTCATCTTCCTGATTCCAGGTTTCGTCACAAGTATAAAATGAAGCGACTTCTGATCCGTCAAAACCAAAAGCATTGAAGATTGCATTGTGTAAATCCTCAAGTGTATCATCTTCAAGAATTGCAATGTCTCTAAAAATATCTTCTTCGGCGTCTAGAATTACTCTAAATTTATAAACCATAATCTTTGTTTTTATTGAGAGGTCAAAGGTAAAATATAAAAAACGAAATCCGAATCATGAATCGTGATTTGTTGAAAAGATTTTCGTGTCGGATTTTTATTGAAAATTTTCCGCAAAGCACGCAAAGTTATTTATACATTGTGTTTTTATGAAAAAAAAAGTTCGCAAAGCTTGGTGTTTACAACGCTTTGCGAACTTTTAAATTGCCTAAAAATGATTTCTTAAAGAAACTTAGCGAACTTTGCGTTAAATCTCTACGTACAATTTGTCAGACTCAGCAATATAAATTTTATCTCCTAGAAAGTCTTTTTCTAAGTTTATGATAATGCTTATGATATGTGCTATGACTTGGATAACTTCTGCTTGAAGTCATATTATTAAAAATTAAAGCCGTTAAAAGTAAAATAAGAACTCCGGTAAAAACAGGCGAAAGTACATACATATAACCAAGAGCTTTTACTTTTTCGGTTCCAATAACGGCAATTAAGGCTGTTGCACCTCCGGGCGGGTGAAGTGTTTTGGTAATCTGCATTAAAATTATGGCAATAGAAACTGCTAAAGGTGCCGCAATCCACATAATATCCGGAACAAGCTTATTTACAGTTACACCAACAAGAGCAGAGATTACGTGGCCGCCAACGAGATTTCGGGGTTGTGAAAACGGACTTTGGATAATACCATAAACCAAAACACTTGAAGCCCCAAAAGAGCCAATTAAATACACAGCATCTGGTCCTGAAAAATGTATTGACTGAACGTAAGCCAGAATTCCAATGCCGACAAATGACCCTAAAAATGACCAAAAATGTTCTTTATAATCGATTAAAGTTTCTTTGTAAAGAATGTAACGGGTTTTTCGGTAGCTTCTTCTTATTCTTTGAGTGGGCATATTTTGTGGTATTGTTTTGCTAAAATTAAAGCGTTATGTTTTTTAATATATTTTGATGTATATAAGTTATTGTTAAGTTTAATGTTTTGGAAGTTTCTAGTTGTGATTTATTTGATTAAACTTGGCGAATAACTGTAAACAGTATACGGATAAATCTTTTTTGCAGTATATTTTGAAATCAGACAAACTACTAAAATTGGTAAAAACAAAGTATAATCGTTTGTTAAACCGCAAACTAAAAATATAGCGGTAAACGGTGCGTGAATACTGGCACTTAAAACAGCAGCCATTCCTATAATCATAAAGTTAACCGGAATTACATTTACATTAAAAAAGCTGTTTAAAACTGAAGCCAGTAATAAACCTAAAAAAGCGCCGATGAATAAACTTGGAGCAAATACACCACCGTCACCTCCGGAAGCAAGTGTAATAGAAGTTACAATTGGTTTCAAAATTAAAATGGCAATAAATGTCAATCCTAAAGTTATGGTTAACTGAGTCTGAGATGAAGTTCCAAAAATTCCTTTAATCGCATGATATCCTTCGCCGTATAATTGAGGGAAGAAGAATAATGAAACACTTAAAACAACAGAACCAATTAATATTTTATAGTAATGTCTTTCGATTTTAGAAAACTGTGATTTAAAAAATAATACACATTTAGTTAAGTAAACCGAATTTATTCCGGCTAAAATTCCCAAAAGAATAAAATACGGAATTGCTTTTAAATGCCATGTTGCAATAGAAACCGCAAATAAAGGTTCTTCTTTTAAAATAGTCAATAAACCAAAAGCTATTGAAACCGCTATGACATTTGAAATAATAAAAGCTCTTGTTACTTTTCTGGAAATGACTTCAAAAGCAAATAAAATTCCCGCAATTGGACTGCTGAAAAGTGCAGTAACTCCCGCTGCAACACCCGCGCAGATTAATTCAGTTTTATACTGGCGGAAAACATTTTCTTTTTCATGCGCAACAGAACCAATTGTAGCTGTAGCCACAACAGTAGAAACTTCGATTCCGGTTGAGCCTCCAAAAATTACCGTTAATAATCCGTTGATAAAGTGTGATGGGATTTTGTATGAAGGAAGGTTTTTTGTGGTTTTTGTGCTTTCAAAAACTTCTTTGATTCCTTTATTTTCTTTTTTCTTAAATAAATACTGCCTTAAGAAATAAATGACTGATAATCCGAAGACAGGAAAAAGGATATAAAAGAATGGATTAACCGATACTTCATGAAAGAAGATTTCTTCGTAATATTCGGTTATTTTTTTTAGTGAAATTCCGAGAAAGGCAGAAAGAAAGCCAATTAAGATAGAAACAATAACTAATTTTCGGAATTTGATTAATTGATGATTTTTTTTGATTTGCGCCGTTTTGTTCATCATTATGTATTTGAAAGTCCACATTTATTTTGCGGATTACAAAATTAAGAATCAAATCTGGTTTTATCTAAGAAATATTCATTTTAGTGTGTTAAAACTGATATAAACAGGAAAATTCTTTCGTTGCGTTTGAGTGCCACAAAGACGCTAAGGCACTAAGTTTTTTATTTTTACCACAAATTACGCGAATTTTTATTTCTGCCACGAAGACGGTAAGGCACAAAGTTTTCTTATTTTTTTATAGATATCAATTACCTCCAGCTTTAGCTGGAGGTAATTGATATTGTAAGTTATTAAAATATCAATAAATCTTAGTGTCTTAGCGCCTTTGCGGCAAAAAAAACTTATCGCTCATAAAACTCAATAGGCAATAAATCCGGATCTGAAATAAAAGTGAAACGTTTGTTAGTCGTTTCATCAATTCTAATAGGTTCTGAATCAATGTTTTTTGAAGTTAAAAAAGCAACGGTTTCATTAAGATTTATTACTTCAAATGCTAAATGGCGCAGACCAACAGCTTCTGGTCTTGAAGGACGTTTTGGCGGATCTGGAAATGAGAACAATTCGACAACGTAAATACCATTTAAAGCCAAATCTAATTTATATGATTGACGTTCTTCTCTGTATATTTCACGAATGATTGTTAAACCTAAAATTTCAGTATAAAAGGTTTTTGATTTCTGATAATCAGAACACAAAATAGCAATATGATGAACTTTATTAAGGGTAAGCATTATTTTTGAGATTCGGGTTCCTGATTTAATTTTCGAATTACTTTTGCGGGATTTCCCACTGCCAGTGAATTATCCGGAATATCTTTTGTAACTACAGATCCGGCTCCAATTACGCAGCCTTTTCCAATGGTTACACCTGGGCATATAACAGAATTTCCACCAATCCAGCTGTCGTCGCCAATGGTAACAGGATATGCATTTTCTAACGTTTTTCTCAATTCGGCATCAAGCGGATGAGAAGCCGTATAAATTTGGACATTGGGTGCAATAAAAACATTTGAACCAATAGTTACAGGCGCGCAGTCCAGAACAACACAATTGACATTAAAATAGACATTCTCGCCTGCAAAAATATTATAACCGTAATCGCAGTGAAACGGAGGTTCGATATAAAAACCCGCTCCGGCATTCGGAATTAATTCTTTTAAAATTTCTTTGGCTTTTTTAGTAACTCGGTATTCTTTTACATTAAGACTGTGAAGGAGATTTTTGGCATTACGGCGTCCTTTTACCAATTCCGGATCAAAGGCATTATAATATTCGCCGGCAATCATTTTTTCTTTTTCTGTTTTCATATTGGGTATTACATTTTCGTCTTGGCAATTTTATCGTGTATTTTTACAGTTTCCTGCAAAGCTGCTGTGCAGTACCAAGGCGTCAATTCGGCTTCGAGTAAATTGGCTTTTATAGCTGGATCAGTGGCAACGAGCGCTTTTGCTTCATCTATGGTTTCTACATTAAAAACATAAATGCCGCGATAGTTTCGGTCGTTTTTCATAAAAGGTCCGGCAACAACCAGTTTTCCTTCGCCAGCCAGTTTGTTAATGTTGGCCATATGGCCTTCAAACAACTTTTTAGTTTCTTCTTTTGATGCTGTAGTATTGGTTCCTGATTTTAAAAGACAAAATACATATTTCTTCATTCCGTATTCATCGGCATTTAAGGATTTTGCCAATGCTTCGTCATATTTTGCGGTTTCCTGAGCAAATCCTGCAGCACTAATTAAAGTGAAAATAAAAAGCAGCTTTTTCATAATGATGATTTTTAAAGCATTTTTTTCAAAATAACAATTTGTCCTAAATGGTAAACATCATGCTGAATAATTCCATGAATATGCTCGTAATAAGTATGTCCGTTATTCACGTAAATTTTTGCTAAATCAGTATCATCAAAATCTTCAAAAAAGGTATTCCATGATTCCTGAGATTTTGCAAGTGTCTGCAATGATTGTTCCCATGCCGCTTCAGACGGATCTAAAACGGGAACAAAATAATTATGGTCTGGTGTTATAATAGTTTCGCCCTGCATGCGCTGTAAAATATTACGACGCCATTGAATAAGGTGATTTACAATTTCCCAAATCGTATTAAGGTTTGGGTTTATTTTTTTATAGGCCTGTTCTGCAGTTACATTTTCTAAGGTATGAGATAAGGTAACTTCCAGCCATGGATTTCCGTTATATAGAGACTGATATAGACTTGAAATACGTTTACTTTCTGACATAAAGCATGATTTTTGATTTGCTAGCTAATATACAAATTTGATAATTACAACTCATCCTCGAAATTCTACAATTCGGTTATTATATATTTTTTAACAGAAAATGTTAAAATACATTTGCTTCATCAAAAACCAAAAATGATATGAAAACCAAATTATTTCTTACAATAAGCTTTTTATTTTTTACAGCATTTATTTTTGCTCAAAATACTATTTCTGGAAAAGTAGTAGACCAAAAAGGAAAACCTGTTGCCGGTGCTAATATTTATTTAGACGGAACTTATGACGGAGCTACAAGTTCTGAAACTGGAGAGTTTTCTTTTGAAACAACAGAAACAGGAAATAAATTTTTAGTAGTAAGCTTTTTGCTTTTCGAAACTTTTAAGCAGGAAATTGATGTTGCTAATTATAAAGACCAAACCGTTAAGCTTAGAGAAAATATAAATGCTCTTGATGCTGTGGTAATTACAGCCGGAACTTTAGAATCTGGCGACAAAGCAAGAGTTTCAGTTTTAAAACCTTTAGATATCGTAACAACTGCCGGATCTGCCGGAAATATTGTAGCAGCTTTGCAGACTTTGCCTGGAACGCAGACTGTGGGCGAAGACGGACGTTTGTTTGTGCGTGGAGGTGAAGCCAGCGAAACGCAGACTTTTGTAGACGGAATTCGTGTAGCTCAGCCTTACGGAGCGACAACTAATAATTTGCCTACAAGAAGCCGTTTTTCTCCTTTTCTTTTCAGCGGTATTGCTTTTTCTACAGGAGGTTATTCTGCAGAATATGGCGAAGCTTTATCAAGTGTTTTGCTTTTGAATACTCAGGACGAGGCTGATCATGAAAAAACAGATATTGGATTAATGACGGTTGGTTTAAGTTTAGGAAATACTCAAAAATTCAAAAAAAGTTCTTTAAGTGTTAATATGATGTATGTAAACTTAGCGCCATATCAGGCTGTAATTCCTCAAAATGTAAAATGGAACAGCCCTTATCAGTCTCTTGGTGGTGAAACGGTTTACAGATATAATTTTACAAACGGAATCTTTAAATTATATGCTTCTTTTGATTCTGAAAGATTTGATTTGAACCAAAAAAATATAAACTTCGAAAATCCGATCAGAACAGATTTAAACAATAATAACTTCTATTTAAACTCATCTTACAAAGGAAGTTTTGGAACAGGATGGCAGTTAACATCCGGAATCAGTTACGGTTACAGTAAAAACAAAATTAAATATGATATTAATGATGTTGACAGTAACGAAAATGCCGCTCAGTTAAAATTGAAGCTTCAGAAAAAAATCTCAAATCATTTTAAATTATCTTTTGGTACTGATTATTTTATTACCAAATTCAATGAAAATTTCAACGACAATATTTCTATTGATGTGGCAAATGGTTACGATTCTAATATTTTCGCCGCTTATACAGAAGCTGATATTTTATTCTCTAAAAATCTGGCGATGAAAGTTGGATTGAGATATTCAAATAACAGTTTGTTAGATGAAAATAATATTGCCCCAAGAGCTTCTATCGCTTACAAAGTTTCAAAAAGCAGTCAGTTTTCATTTGCTTACGGAGATTTCTCTCAGACACCAGTTGTAGATTATATCAAATTTTCAAAATACCATCAGTTTGAAAGCGAAAAAGCAAGCCATTATATTTTAAACTATCAGTTTACACAACCGGGACAAACTTTTAGAGCAGAAGCTTATTACAAGGATTACCGCAATTTGGTTCAGTATGATACAAGAGATATTCAATACAATTCTGTTTTCAATAATAACGGATCAGGTTATGCAAAAGGATTGGATATTTTTTGGAGAGACAGTAATTTGTACAAAAACTTAGAATACTGGATTTCATATTCGTACATCGACTCTCAAAGACAGTATAAAAATTTTCCAACTATGGCAACTCCAAGTTTTGTAGCGAATCATAATTTATCTGTAGTAACAAAATATTTCATTACAGATTGGAAATCACAAGTTGGATTTACAAATAGTTTCAGCACCGGACGTCCGTACAACGATCCAAACCAGACACAGTTTATGAACGGAAAAACAAAATCATATAACAATTTAAGTTTCAACTGGGCCTATTTATTAACAACACAAAAGATCCTTTATTTCTCGGTTTCAAATGTTTTAGGATCACAAAATGTTTTTGGATATGATTACGCAAAAGTACCAGATGCCAGTGGTGTTTATCAAAGACAAGCTGTTGTTCCAACTGCTGACAGATTTTTCTTCGTAGGTTTCTTCTGGACAATCAGCCAGAATAAAAATGAGAATCAGTTGAAGAACTTGTAGTTCGTGGTAGAGTTACTAAGACACTAAGATGCTAAGCTTCTAAGTTTTTTTCTTTGAAGCTGCTAAGAAAAAGCTTAGAAGCTTAGTGCCTCAGAACCTTAGCATCTTAAAAAAAACAATTCAGTCGCCAAAATCAACAACTCAGCAGCATTTAATTTTAAAAGATTAAAAACCAGTATACTTTTGAAGTGTAAATTAAAAGGAACAAAGAAACAAAGTGACAAAGGTTCAAAGTTTTTAAATAAAATAATTAGAAAATAAAAGCTCTGCCAATTTGCCTCTCTGAACCTTAAAAAAAGAGTTTTAATCATCATCAAAAAAAGCTTAGAATCTCAGTATCTCAGAAACTTAGTAACTAAAAAAAGAAAAAACCATGACCAAAATTATTACATTAACGATGTTATTTATCTGCAGCTTAATGTCTGCACAAAATGTGAATTTAACTGTTTCTGTTTCAGGTTTAAAAAATAATACAGGAGTTGTTAAAGTAGGTTTGTACAATTCAGAAGGAACTTTTTTAAAAACAACTTACAAAAGCCTGGCATCTGAAATCAAGAATAGCGAAGCCGTGGTAACATTTACCAATCTTCCTGCGGGAGAATACGCCATTTCAACATATCATGATGAAAACAACAACGGAAAACTTGATAAAAACATGATGGGAATTCCTTCTGAAGATTATGCAGCTTCAAACAATGCAAAAGGATTTATGGGTCCGCCTTCGTATAAAGATGCTAAATTTGATATCAAAAAAGATTCAAAAATTGAAATTATACTTTAATAAACAAATAACTAATCAAAAAATAATAACCATTTAATTACTTAATAAAATGAAAAAAATCATCACTTTAATCGCATTATTTGTAGTAGTAATAAGTTCAGCTCAAACACAATTTGAACAAGGAATGACAAAAGCTTTCGGACTTTGGAAAGAAGGTAAAAACGCAGAAGCATCGGCATTGTTTGAAAGAATTGCTGCAGCAGAAAAAAACAGTTACCTGCCAAATTATTATATTGCTTTAATAAATACGACAGCGGTTTTTACTGAAAAAGATAAAACAAAAATCGATTTGCTTTTAACAAAAGCACAAGATGCTCTTGATGTAGAATTTATTAAAGATCAAAACAATGCAGAATTGTATGTTTTACAAGCTTTAATTTACACAGGATATGTTGTTGCTGACCCTATGACAAACGGTATGAAATATTCTGGTAAAGTGATGGAAGCTTACGCTAAAGCCAAAGCGATCGATCCAAATAATCCAAGAGCTGTTTTTGGTGAAGCAGATTATCAGTTAGGCGGTGCAAAATGGACAGGTGTTGACACAAAACCATTGTGTGCTCAGGTTGATAAATCTATCGAACTTTTTGCTACTTTTAAACCAGAAACTCCTTTTTCTCCTAAATGGGGATTAGACAGAGCTTTGGAAATCCAAAAAACTTGTAAATAATTTAATTCAAAAGTAATGAGTTTAAAACCAAATCTATTTAAAGCACTGTTAGTTGGCGGAATAGTTTTTATATTCTCTTTCCTAATTCGCTTTGCTTCATCTGGAACTGCAGTTTTCAATAATAATCTGTACATATTTTTCCTGTACTGCATGTTGTACAGTGTTGTATTATATATTGTAAACGCTTCTCTATTTGTTTATTTAGACAAGGTTTTTAAAGAAAACAGATTTTCTAATAAAAGAATTTTTATAGGTTTTGTAAGCTCATTTTTTGTTTCTGTATTTGTTGTATTTGTACTTCGTGTTTTTACAAATGTTGTAATAGAAAGGCGTTCGTTATTAGAATTTTTGGCAAATGAAGAAGCTTCGACTTATATAGGAAACGGTATTATTGCTTTTATTATTCTGCTGGTATTTCATGCATTACATTTTTATAAAGCCTATCAGGAAAATAAAGTCATACAGCAAAAGATTATTGCGGGAACAGCAAATGCGAAGTTTGAAAGTTTAAAAAACCAGATTGACCCGCATTTTCTTTTTAACAGCTTAAATGTTCTTAGTTCTTTAATTGAAGAAAATCCGGATAATGCACAGCGGTTTACTACTTCGTTATCAAAAATTTACAGATATGTTCTGGAGCAGAAAGACAAAGAACTGGTTTCGGTAGAAGATGAATTATCGTTTGCCAAAACTTATATGAACCTTCTGAAAATGCGTTTCGAAAACAGTTTGTTTTACGAACTGCCAACAGAAAATATAAATCCTGAGGCCAAAGTAGTGCCTTTGTCTTTACAGCTTTTGCTTGAAAATACAGTAAAACACAATATAGTAAGCGAACAAAAGCCATTACATATCAGGATATTTATTGATGGAGATTATCTCGCGATACAAAATGATCTTCAAAAGAAAGAAGTTCTTCAGGACAGACAAGGAGTTGGACTTCAGAATATTGTAAACCGATATGGAATTATAACTGATCGAAAAGTGAAAATTGAACAGGATGAAAAGAATTTCACAGTTAGAATTCCAATTTTAACCAAACAAATTGCCGTTATGGATATAAGTGCAGAATATAACGATGAAGCAAAAGCATATTACAGAGCTAAAAAAAGAGTCGAAGAATTAAAAGGTTTCTACGGAAATGCAATTTCATACTGTTGTGTAATTCCGTTTTTAGTGTTTATTAATCTAAAATTTTCACCGGATTTTCAATGGTTTTGGTTTTCGGCTCTGGGCTGGGGATTTGGTGTAGCTATGCATGCTTTTAAGGTTTTTGGTTACAGTACTGACTGGGAAGAAAGAAAAATAAGAGAAATTCTGGAAAAAGAAAACAACCCAAAAACCTGGAAATAAGTATGGAACCAAATTATACACAAGCAGAACGTTATTATCAGGCTCAAAAGAGAGTTAAAGAAATAAGAGGATTTTACGAACATTTAACGGTATATGTGTTGTGCAATCCCATTGTGATAGTGGTAAATTATATGGTTTCACCAGGATATCTTTGGTATATCTGGTCGGTAATGGGATGGGGAATAGCTATCATTTTGCACGGACTAAAAGCTTTCAATTTACCGCCTTTCTTTAATAAGAAATGGGAAGAAAGAAAAATCAGAGAAATTTTAGAAAAAGAAAAAACTCAAAGATTAGAAAGCCATGGAAACTAATTTTAATCAAAATCAGGAAGAATTTGAGTTAAATCAAATTGCTGTTAAAAAGGTGGCCAAACTGAAAAGTTTTTACAAACACTTGTTTCTTTATCTTATTGGACTGACAATTTATTTGTTGAAAGAATATACAGAACTTCCTTTAAATATTTCTATTTTAAGATTTATAAACGGAGTTGTGGTGATTATATGGACAGCTGTAATTTTAGGTTCTGCAATTGATTTGTTTGTTTCGTTCCGGGTTTTTGGAAAAGAATGGGAACAACGAAAATTAAGAAGCATTCTGGAAAGAAAACATCAAAAACAAAAATGGGAGTAATTATGGAAATGAATTTTAATGAAGAAGACAGATACATTCAGGCTCGCAAAAAAGTCGAAAGTATAAAAGGATTTTACGTAAATCTGGTTTCTTATATTTTGGTAAATGCAATTTTGATATTCATTAATCTTTACACATCACCTAAATATTTATGGTTTTTCTGGCCGTTAATGTGGTGGGGAGTAGGAGTTGTTTTTCACGGATTAAAAGTTTTTGAAGTTTTTCCCGGACTTGGAAAAGAATGGGAGGAAAGAAAAATCAAAGAATTCATGGAAAAAGAAAAAGAGAATAAAAATAAGTGGAAATAATACAATAAAAGATAAAAATATGGGACGTTTTAGAAGACGCATGTACGACGAATATGCACACGAATTTAGTACAGATGAAAGTTATAACAATGCTTACAAAAAAGTTAAAAGATTAAAAGGATTCTATTCGCATTTAAGAGTTTATATCATTGTTAACCTGATTATTATTGTAGCGAACCTAAATAAAGATATTTTTACAGAAGGAATTCATGCAGAAGGATTAACAGACTGGAGAACGTATTCGACTGCATTTTTCTGGGGAATTGGTTTAGCTGCGCACGCCTTATCTGTTTTTGGACGTGATATGTTTTTCAGCTCTGACTGGGAACAGAAGAAAATTCAAAAATATATGAAAAAAGAAGCGGCGAATACAAATAAATGGGAGTAACTTTGAAATACTATTTTTTCTAAATATCACATTATAGTAAATGATCACATTAATTATTGAAGACGAAAAACCGGCAGCAAGACTGCTTCAAAGAAAGCTTGAAAAGTTAAATGTTACTGTAGAAACGATGCTCCATTCAGTTGAAGAATCGGTAGAATGGTTCTCTAATAACCAGCATCCTGATTTGATTTTTCTGGACATTCAGCTCTCTGATGGTTTATCGTTTGAAATTTTTGAAAAAATAGATATCAAAAGCGCAATTATATTTACAACGGCATACGATGAGTATGCCTTAAAAGCTTTTAAGCTAAACAGTATTGATTATCTTTTAAAGCCCATTGATGAAGATGATCTTGAAACAGCGGTTTCAAAATTCAAATTAAGACTTCCTAAAGCTTCTGCAGAAACTTCAAATATGCAATTGGATTTTGAGCAGATCAGGCAAATGTTATCAAACCCGTTTGAGAAAACGTATAAAAAACGTTTTACAGTCAAAATTGGGCAGCATTTAAAAGTCATAAACACAGAAGAAATCGAATGTTTTTTCAGCGAAAATAAAGGGACATATATTCACACTTTTGAAAATCGTGATTATTTAATCGATTCGACGCTGGAAATTCTGGAACAAGAATTAGACAAAAAGGATTTCTTTCGCGTAAGCAGAAAATTTATTGTTCCGCTAAAAGCTATTAAAGAAATTCAGGTTTATACCAATTCACGTTTAAAAGTAATTTTGCCAAGTTATAAAGACGATGAGGTAATTGTAAGCCGCGAAAAAGTGCAGGATTTTAAAAGCTGGCTGGGATAGGTTTTTTTATGAAATGTGAAATGTAAAATGTAAAATGTGAAATGTGAAATGTGAAATGTTTCGTTTCTATGGAACTTTATTTTGTACGCAATTGTCATTCAACGGATTAAAATCCGTTGTTACAATATTTTCATTCCTACGGAATTTTTCAAATTAGAATAATTTAAGAGAATCATAGCTTCGACCAATTTTATAGCTCTGGATTTTATTCGGGACAAATTAAACTTAAACCTTAAAGAGCCATTGGCTCGATAAATATTTTAGGGCCGGATTTTAATCCGGTTGAAAAAATAACGTCACCAATATCAAGAGCCATAGGCTCGGTTCATATAAAAGCATAAAAAAAAGAGCCTCATCATTAGGCTCTTTTTTTTATATCTAATATTTCTTGATTATTTGCTCAATCTATGCAAGGTATACGTCATAGCACTTAGAAGGAAAAATGCCATAATCTGGTGAATTAATCCTAAAGCCAATGGCACGCTGTATAACAAAGTAAAAACTCCTAGTAAAAACTGAATGAAAACAAAAACAACTAAAGTTTTGATTCCGTTTGCCTGAGTATTAGTAAGCGTATATTTTTTGCTTTTGAAGAAAAGAAAAAGAATAACAGCTACAACTACATAAGCAAAAGTTCTGTGTACAAACTGAACACCGCTTTTACCTTCAATTAAATTTTTTACTAAAGTTGACTGCTCAATAAAAACCGATTCGTGAATAAATTCTCCGTCGCTCATTAAAGGCCAGTGATTGTGAATTAATCCTGCGTTTAAACCTGCAACAAATCCGCCGTAAATAATCTGGATTAATAAAGCCGCTAATGCATAACGCGCAATTGTGCGAAGCGGTAAAATTTTATTGATATTTCTTTCAGGATAAATTAAATCTAATGCAACCCAAAGTGTGTAAGCAAAAGTAATAAACGCAAAAGTTAAGTGTAATGAAAGTCTAAAGTGGCTCACATCCGGATTATCAATTAATCCGCTTCTTACCATAAACCATCCTAAAAATCCCTGGAAAGCTCCCATTGCTAAAAGAACGATACATTTTTTGATTGTATCTGTGTCTAATCTCTTTTTAGCTAAAAAGTAAACAAACGGAACAAAGAAAACCAAACCAATTATACGACCGATAAAACGGTGAAACCATTCCCAGAAATAAATAAATTTATAGTCAGATAATTGAAAATCGTTATGAATATTGATTTTCTGATATTCAGGGAACTTTTTGTATTCGTCAAAAGCAGCCTGCCATTTGGCATCTGTTAAAGGCGGAAAGGTGTCTGTTACCAAATGCCAGTCCGTCATAGATAAGCCTGAATTGGTTAAACGTGTAATACCGCCCACAACAACCATTAAAAATAATAAAACACAACCCGATAGTAACCAAATGATTACTGATTTATTCTCTTTTTTCATTTTATTAAATACTTATTTCTCTACTTTTTTTAAGCCTAATTTTTCAGCTCTTTTAATCACAAAATCATAAGCAGCCTGATATTCGTTTGGAATATCACCTTCTAAAATAGCTTCTTTTACGGCTTCTTTTAAAATTCCAATTTCACGTGAAGGTTTTAAATCAAAGATTTCCATAATTTCTTCTCCTGTAATTGGCGGCTGGAAATTACGAACATGGTCACGTTCTTCTACTTCAACGATTTTTTTACGTACAATTTCAAAGTTTTTATGATACTTTTTAAATTTTGACGGATTTTTGGTTGTAATATCGGCTTCACATAAAGTCATTAGATTTTCTACGTCCTCACCGGCATCAAAAACCAAACGACGAACCGCACTGTCGGTTACAATATCCTGTGCTAAAACAATCGGACGTGAACTCATAATAACCATTTTTTGCACAAATTTCATTTTGTGGTTCAATGGCATGTGTAAACGTTCGAATATTTTTTTCGTCATTTTTCCGCCTAAAAATTCATGACCGTGAAAAGTCCAGCCTTGTTTTTTATTGAAACGTTTTGTTGGGGCTTTTCCAATATCATGCAGCAATGCCGACCAGCGAAGCCAGACATCGTCAGTATTCGGACAGATATTATCGACAACTTCAAGAGTGTGATAAAAATTGTTTTTATGTGTGTGGCCTTCGATTTCTTCCACCTGATTTAATGCTGTTAATTCAGGTAAAATAATATCCAGAAGTCCGGTTTTGTATAAAAGTAAAAATCCTGTTGAAGGTTTATCTGTCGAAAGAATCTTATTTAGTTCATCTACGATTCTTTCACCAGAAATAATTTTAATGCGTTCTGCATTTTTTGTGATGGCATTTAACGAATTTTCTTCGATTTCGAAATTTAATTGAGTTGCAAAACGAATCGCACGCAACATACGCAAAGGATCATCAGAATAGGTAATATCCGGATCCAAAGGTGTTTTTATAGTTTTACTTTCTAAATCTGCCAAACCATTAAACGGATCTAAAAGATCTCCAAAATTATTTTCATTTAAAGATAAAGCCAAAGCGTTGATTGTAAAATCACGACGGTTTTGATCGTCTTGTAAAGTTCCGTTTTCTACAATCGGGTTTCGGCTGTCACGGTTATAAGATTCTTTGCGCGCGCCTACAAATTCAATATCCGTATCTTCAAAACGAAGCATAGCTGTTCCATAAGTTTTAAAAACCTGAACTTTTGGTTTATTCGGAAGTAAATCAGAAACTTTAAGAGCTAATTCAATACCGCTTCCAACTGCTACAACGTCTATGTCTTTTTTAGAACCTCGGTTTAAAAGCAGGTCACGAACAAATCCTCCTATTACATAAGAGTCTACGTTTAATTCCTGAGAAGCTTTCGAAATGATGTCGAAGATTTTATTTTGTAATGCAGTTTTATAGTTTGTTTGTACAGCCACGAATTCACGGATTTTAAATATGTTTATTCTTGAAGAGAATGAACGACTGCAAATTTACAACATAGAAAATCCTTAATATAATCTATTGATGACTTTTTTGAAGAAATTCTTAGTTTTAGCTATCAATTTTTATTGAAATATGAATGTTGAAAAAAGTTTGCCACGAATTACACGAATAAAATGCTTCGGAGAAGCAAAATATTTATAGCTGTTTTTTATTTAAGCTCCAGCGGAGCGACATATTTCGGTTAAAAATGTTTCACCCCGCTGGGGCTCTTTTCTATAATTTATAAAATATTGATTCTATAGATATTTCGTCCCGCTGGGACTTTTGTAAATAGAGTGATTTAAAAAAAATCTTTTTAATCCATTTAATCTGTGGCAGGAAAAATTCGAGGAATTTGTGTAATTCGTGGCGAAAAAAAAATATACCACAATAAAACAAATCAATTGCAAACGATAATTTTTAGAAATGCAATTTGTATTTTTGAAACACTTAAAAATGCACAAATGAAAATTGTTATATCGCCTGCGAAGTCATTAAATTTCGAAAAAGAATTACCTACATCTCAATATACCGAACCGTCTTTTTTAAAAGAAGCGAGAGTGGTTCATAAAGTAGTAAAAACGAAAAAACCATCTGAATTATCAGAGTTAATGTCGATCTCAGACAAACTAGCCGATTTAAACTGGAAACGTAATCAGGAATGGAAAACGCCTTTTACTTCAGAAAATGCGCGACCGGCAGTTTATACTTTCGACGGTGATGTTTACACAGGATTGGATGCTTATACAATTCCGGTAGAAAAATTAGATGTTTTACAGGATAAATTAAGAATATTGTCTGGTCTTTACGGTCTTTTAAAACCGCTTGATTTAATGCAGGCATACCGTTTAGAAATGGGAACAAAAATGCCGGTTGGAGAATCTAAAAATCTGCATGATTTCTGGAAACCAACAGTTACTAAAGCTTTGAATAAAGAATTAAAAAAAGATGAATTATTTGTGAATTTAGCCAGTAACGAATATTTCTCTGCTGTTGATGTAAAAGCTTTAAAAGTACCCGTTATAACTCCGGATTTTAAAGATTACAAAGATGGAAAACTAAAAATGATAAGTTTCTTTGCTAAAAAAGCAAGAGGTATGATGGTGCGTTACATTATCGATACGAATGCGGAAACTATTGATGATTTAAAAGGTTTCAATTATGACGGATATCAGTTTGATGCGAATCTTTCTAAAGGGAATCATTTGGTTTTTACACGTTAGGATTTAGTAAAAATTTTTTAACCGAAAAGGACGCAAAGATATTATACCCAAAGTTCGCGAGGTTTTTTTATAAAGCTTTGCGAACTTTGCGTTTTATAAAAGTTTAGAATATAAAAAAAATTTGCGCACTTTACGGTTAAATTCACAAAAGCAAAACATAAAAAAGCCGAGTTACAGGAAAGTTAACTCGGCTTTTTCGTATTATAAATAATTATTAAATATTAATGCATCGCATCTGCGGGATTAACTTTATTCTTACCTTTTTTAATGAAAAGGATAATTGGTATACAACATAAAAACATAATTCCCAGATACATGAAAATATCCATGTAAGCCATTACAGTACTTTGTTTCATTACAGAAAGATCTATGGCCTGATATGCTTTTTTCAAAGCCACATCGGCACTGTATCCTTTTGACATAAAGGCATGCTGCATGCCTTGAATTCGCTGCTGTACCTCAAATTTTGCAGGATCTAAATTATTAATTAAATCTACTCGGTGTGACTGGCTGAAACGTGTAATAAAAGTGGTAATAATCGCAATACCAAAAGATCCGCCTAACTGACGCATCATTCCGGTAAATGCTGCTCCTTCACCAATTTGTTTTCCTTTTAAAGTTGAAAGAGAAAGAGTGGTAATAGGTACAAAAAGTAATCCTAATCCAATTCCTCTTAAAATTAAAGGCCAGTACATGTGCTCAACACCAGTGTCAGGTGTCATACGGCTGTACATCATAAAGGTAAAAAAGAAGAAAACCAAAAATCCTACTCCTACCATGTATCCTTGCGGAACACCTTTTTGAATCATGTTACCCACAAAAGGCATCATGATTGCTGTTGTAATAGATCCCGGAATCAATAATAATCCTGCATCTGTTGCAGTCCATCCTAAAATTGACTGCGTATAAATTGGGATAATCAATGTTGATCCGTAAAGACCAAAACCAAGAATAAAACACATAATGGTTCCTATTCTTAAATTTCCATCTTTTAGAACACTTAAGTTTACAATTGGGTGTTTATATGTAAGTTCTCTCCAAATAAATAAAACCAATCCAAGAACGGTAACCACACTTAAGGTTACAATTAAAGAATCATTAAACCAGTCATCTTGCTGTCCGTGCTCAAGAACGAATTGTAAAGAACCAATAAAGGTGCTTAACAGAACAATTCCCCACCAGTCAACCTGATTGGCTTTTAATTTCTCACCGTATTTTGGACTTCTAACAAAAGTCAGCGCCAAAACAGTTGCAATAATTCCTAATGGAATATTGATATAGAAAATATACGGCCATGAATAATTATCTACTAAATATCCTCCCAAAGGCGGACCCAAAGTTGGACCTACAATTACACCCATTCCGTAAATAGCCTGTGCCATTCCACGTTTTGCTATAGGGTAACTTTCTGTAATAATCGTTTGGGCTGTTACTAATAATGCTCCGCCGCCCATACCTTGTACGAACCTAAAAGCTACTAGTTCCCAAATATTACTGGCATTACCACACAAGAAAGAACAAACTGTAAATATTATTATGGAAGCCACGAAATAATTACGTCGTCCAAATTGCTGTGATAGCCAGCTCGTCATCGGAATTACAATAACATTCGCAATTGCGTATGCAGTAATTACCCATGCCACATCGGTCAAGGTAGCACCAAGACTTCCGCGCATGTCTGTCAGCGCTACGTTTACAATCGTAGTATCAACAATTTCCAGCAGTGCACAAAGTACCGCGGTAATCGTAATGATAACACGTCTGAAACCGTATTCTACTAAATCGTCGTCTGCTTGTACTGCTCCTGCCATGTTTTATTTTAAATGTACATCTACGTCAACATTCATTCCTGGTCTTAAAAGTTTTACTTTTTCAGGATCGTTTGATTCGTCTATACTGATTTTTACTGGTAATCTCTGAATTGTTTTTACGAAGTTTCCTGTTGCATTATCAGGAGGTAACAATGAAAAACGAGAACCTGTAGCTGGTGAAAATGATGTTACAGTACCTTTAAATTCGTAGTTTGGATAAGCATCAACTTTTAAACTTACTTTTTGTCCCACAACCATTTTGTTTAATTGTGTTTCTTTAAAGTTTGCTACAACCCAAGCTTCTGTGTTGTTAATGATGTAAAATAAAGATTGTCCAGGTTGTACTAACTGTCCTGGCTGAATATCAACTTTAGAAACCTGTCCGTCAATAGCTGCAGTAACTACAGTATAAGAAAGGTTTAAGTGAGCCACATCTAGCATTGTTTTTGCTTTTTTAATGTTTGCGGCTGCAACTTCTGTTTGTTTGTCAGAAACTTTAGATTTTGACTGAATAACTGATTTTTGGTAAGAACTTGCTCTTTGTTGCTGCTCTAAAACTCGTACTTGATTTTCAGCTTCATCTTTTGCTGCCTGAGCCTGCTCAAATTGCTGTTTTGTAATTGTATGAGTTTTGTACAAATTGTTGTAACGGTTAAAATCGTTTGTAAGCTGTCTCAATCTAATTTTTGCACTTTCGATAGAACCTGTAGCAGATCTCATTTGAGCATCAGAAACTGAAATACTTGCGTTAGCAGATCCAATATCAGCTTTTGCAGCTTCAAACTGACCTTCAGCTCCTAGTAAAGCAGCATTTGCTTCATCAATCTTTAATTGATAATCTCTCTTGTCGATAGTAAATAAAGTATCTCCTTTTTTTACATAGTCATTATCTTTCACATAAACTTTGCTGATATATCCCGATACTCTAGGAATAATAGGATTCATTTTTTTCTCGATTTGAGCATCATCAGTTTCTTCGTGAGCCTGAGCGTGTAGGTATTTAGATATTCCGTAAGTTCCGCCTCCTAAAATCAGAACTGCAAGTATGATGATGAATTTTTTATTTGTCTTTTTCTTTTCCATGAGAGCTATCGATTATATTTTAGAAAGATTGAATGATTGTGATAATTGTCCTGATACTGAAAGTAATTCGTAATATTTTTGAATAATGGTTGCTTTTGCCACCGCAGTGTTAATTTTTGCACTTAATTGTTCAACATCTGCTTCAACCAAATCATTGGTGTCTGCAAGACCGTTGTCAAATTTATCTTTTACAAGTCTGTAATTTTCTGCAGCCTGTTGTAATGCTTCTTCATAAACTACACTTTGGTTGATTGCTAAGTCATAATCTTCAATAGATTTTTGAACTTCAACCTTAATGCGGTCAGTCATTATAGCTTCAGTATTTTTAACTTCTAAAGCTTTGCTTTCTGCTTCTTTTACATGTGCGCTGTTTTTTAGAATTCCAGATAAATCATACGATAAACCTAAACCAAAATTCATAGCATATTTTACTGTAATAATATCTTTAAGATCTAACGCTGTGTAACCTCCAAGTAATGAAAGAGTAGGGTAATATCCTGCTTTTGCAATCTTAACATTTGCTTCTGAAGCTTTTTGCTGTAAACGAATTACCTCTAAATCTTTTCTGTTTTCCAGAGCCATTGCATCAGATGTTGGTGCATTTGTTGTTTTTAAATTAAAGAAATCATCCTCATTAACCTGAATTTTTACAGATGGCTCTAATTTAAGCAATGTCGTTAGATAAAAGTTGATGTTATTGATATTATTGTTAGCTTCATCAATAGATAATTGTGTTTTTGAAACTAATAATTGAGCTTTCAATAAATCATTTCTCGGAATAATTCCGTTTTTCTCTAATTCAATAAAATCTGTAACACGCTGTTTAGCACTTTTTTGATTTTCGTTTAAAACATCTAAAGTTTTTTGTGCTTTGTATAAAGCTGTGTAATACGTAATTACTCTTAGAGCTACATCTTCTTTTGTTTTAGCGGCGTTAACACTTTCAGCTTCATACATACTTTCGTATGCATTAATGCTGTTTTGAATTTTAAATCCGGCAAAAAGAGGTAAGCTTAAATTTGCCATACCTAACATAGCGCGATCTGGTGAAGCAAGAGTAGCTGCATTTTCACCTTCGTTATGCATATCAATAGAAGCTTTTGTAAGACGCTGATATTGACCAGAAATTTTTAAATCTGGATATTGGTTATTCTTAACCGTTTGCAGTTCATATTTTTTCGAGTTTACCTTAGTGTTGGCAAGCGTAACTTCGTTACTCTTTTCCCAGGCCATTTTTACGGCCTCATCTAAAGTTAAACTTGTTTTTTCTTGTGCTTCTATTGAAGATATTCCTATAAAGAAAACTCCAAAGAGCATTAATTGACTAATTTTCATAAACAAGTAGCGCTTTTATAGTTTGTTGAATGTGCTTTGTAAGATCGTTTTTAATGTAATTGTTAAACATTTCTTCTGTTTTTAAATCGAGTAATTCTTCGAAGAAAGAGCGATTCATGTGGAAGTGAAAAAAAGTTCCAATGATGGTTGGCGTAATAAGCGGAATAGTAATGTCTTTTCTAAAAACACCCTGATCCTGTCCCTGCTTAATAATGCTTTCAACAGATTTTAAATTCCCTTTTTTTAATTCGGTAAATGCTTTAAGGCTTTTTTCTCTTTTTTTGTTATAGAGTTCAAAATGTAAAACCCTGTAAATGCCTTTGTTAAGGCAGATTCTGTTAACGTAAATTTCGATTAATTTATTGACTTTTTCAAGAGGTTCAAGATTTTCGTTCAATAAATTCTCAAGCTGTAGTTTTAAATCAACAGTTTTGTAGAAAATTAAAGCTTCTAGCAGCCTTTCTTTAGAGCCAAAATAATACGAGACCATAGCAATGTTAATTTTTGCCTCTTTGGAGATATCCCGTATCGATGTGCCCTCAAATCCTTTCTCAGAAAAAAGCTTTTCAGCAACTTCAAGAATTTGAATTTTTTTATCGTTTAATTCGATGTCTGACATGATAGTGTTTCTAATCCGATGCAAAATTAAACACTTGTTTAATTTAAACACTTGTTTAATTTTATTTTAACATAATATTAACATAAAACGGTGTAGTTGATTTTATGGAGTAAAGTAGAGGATTACTAGTGTTATGGAGCTTTTTGAAGCTTTACGTAAAAATTCAAGTCTATTTTTAGATCGTCAGGAATATCTCTGTTTTCTAATTTTAGAGACTTCCACGAAGCTGTTGGATATATTAAATTTCCTTTTGTCCAATTTGTTTTAATTGGCATTGAGAAATCTTGATTACAGTTAGAATAACGATAGCTAAATTCATCATTTTCATATTTATATTCTAAAATAGGGACTTTGTTTGTTCTTAAGTATTGGTCAAATAAGTACTTAAAGTTAATTCCTGATTTTTCATTTATATAAGTTTCAATTTCATTCGTAGTAACAACTTTGTTATGAAAATCATGATTAAGTCCGCGCAGTATAGCTCGAAATTTTGCATCATCATTTATTATCGTTCTAATCATGTGCATCACTGCCCAGCCTTTTATATAATTATCACTGCTTCCGTCTTCGTTTATGCCATATCTGCCTATAACAGGTTTGTCATTTTCTATCGTTCTAAATCGGCCGTTCATAAATTCGTTTCCGGCCTGTTTGCCACACAAATCGGCAATTACAAGCTCTTCGGCTAAGCCGGCAAATCCTTCCTGAATCCATCGATCAGCAATATCACTGGCTGTAATATTGTTGCCAAACCATTCGTGAGCCATTTCGTGAACAATAATTTTATCTGTTTTTTTACCCCAGCCGGTATTAGAAATATCGCCTCCTTTTTTATTCGTTCCTTTTTTATATGAACTTCCATAAGCAATCGCGCTTTGATGTTCCATGCCAATGTACGGCGCATCAACCATTTTAAATCCGTCTTCATAAAACGGAAAAGGACCATACCAGTTTTCAAGAGATTTCAAAGTTGTATTAACTTCCGGAATCATATGTTTTTCTGCTTTTTCTTTATTGTAATCAAGCACCCAGTAATTCATGGTTAGTTTTCCTTTTTCACCATTAAAACTACCGTTTAGATTTATGTAATTTCCAATATAAAAAGTAATCCCGTAATGATTAATTGGATTTTTGACTTCCCAGGAATAGGTTGAGGTATTATCAGCATTTTTAATTGTTGACAACAAACGTCCATTTGAAACAGCAATTAAATTTTCTGGAGCAATAATATTTATTCTTCCTCCTTTATCAGGTTCATCATAAAGAGCATTTTTACAAGGATACCACAAACTTGCACCTTTGTACTGACAGGCAACAGAAATCCACGGACGATTTAAAGAATCTTTTGCCCAGACCAAACCTCCATCCCAAGGCGGTTTAATAGATTCTGTTGGTTTTCCGGAATAGTAAATAGTTATTTTATTTTTTTTCGAAAGAAGATTTTTGGGCAGTTTTACATACCAGATATTTTCATCTTGCGTATAATCTATCTTTTTTCCTTTCTGAAAAATACTGTCAATTTTAAGAGGAACCACAAGGTCAATCTGCATTAAATCAGAATGCTTTTTAGTAACAACCTTATATTCAATTGTATTTTTTCCTGATATTGTTTTGGAGTCATAATCAGGTTTAATGGTAAGATCATAATGCAGAATGTCCCACCATATTCTTTCGGGAGTAACAGAACCGTTTAAAGAATCTTGTTTTGTTGGTATATGCAATGTGGAATTTTCCTGTGCATATACCATACAAAACATTAAGTTTAAGATAAGTATGTAGAATACTTTTCTAGTAGAATATTGCTGCATAACACGGTTTCTTAATATTAAAATACCGTGTAATTTACATTTAATTATCGAATCTCTCCTACAAACTCAGCAATTTTACCGCTTCCGTTTTCAGATAAATGTTTAATAAAAGCACTTCCAATAATAGCACCTTTTGCATATTTAGTTGCTTGATTGAAAGTTTCTTTATTTGAAATTCCGAAACCTACGATTTGTGGATTCTTCAAATTCATTTGTCCAATTCTCTCAAAATAAGTTTCCTGCGTATCGCCAAAACCAGATTGAGAACCTGTAACGCTTGCCGAACTTACCATATAAATAAACCCGTTCGAAACGCTGTCGATAAAGCGAATACGTTCTTCTGAAGTTTGCGGCGTAATTAAAAACACATTAATTAAACCGTATTTTTCGAAAATAGCTTTGTATTCGTCTGCATAAACATCAACCGGAAGATCTGGAATAATTAAACCATCGATTCCAATTTCTGCACATTTCTGGCAGAAAGCTTCAACGCCATATTGCAACATCGGATTGAAATACCCCATAATAATCAACGGAATTTTTACGCTTTCGCGGATGTCTTTCAGCTGATCGAATAAAATTTGCGTTGTCATTCCGTTATGAAGAGCCTGAGTCGAACTCGCCTGAATCGTTGGTCCGTCTGCTAAAGGATCGCTGAAAGGAAGACCAATTTCAATTAAATCAACTCCGTTTTTTTCTAAATCCTGAATAATCTGTACCGTATCGTTTAAATTTGGATATCCGGCAGAAAAATAAATAGAAAGTATCTTTTTATCTTCTTGTAATTTCTGAGTTATTCTGTTCATTTTATATATTTTTTATCCTAACAGGTTTTTAAAAACTGTTAGTTATTTTTTAACTTTAATTAATGATAATTTTACTTGTCCAGTTATCATCTTGTTTTTCAACAAGCAGTAATCCAGAGTCAGAATCATTCATCTGGGCAATTAATTCTCCTTTATTATTCCAAAATGCGCTTTGTCCTGCAGAAGGCGATCCCCATGATTCTCCGCTGAAATTAGACATCAGCACATTCATTTTATGTTTTTGAGCGTAGTTTTGTAAATCTCGGTATGCATTTGGAATTCCGTTTGGTGAAAAGAAAATACTGGCGATATAAATATCGGTTTCTTTTTTTCGTGCATTTTCCGGATGCAGCGGATTATCAATATCGGCACAAATGGCAAACGAAATGTTTTGATCTTCAATTGAAATCATTGGATTGTAATCAAATGTCGAATCGAAAAATTCATCTTCACCCGTATGTAAAAACTGTTTCGTATATATAGAAACTGAATTATCTGGTGCGATAATAAACTCACCAATATACAATTGAGAATCAATTTGTATGGGAGCTCCGGCAATAATGACAATATTATTCCTAACAGCTAATTCTTTTAAATGATCGATTCTGTAATCTTCTTTTGTAAAAATTAACTCCTTTGCATTTTCTCTTTCATAACCAGTAATAGACAATTCCGGAAATGCAATTAAATTGGCGCCGTTTTGCGCAGCCAGCTCAATAAGATGATAATGATTTAATAAATTTGAAGATATATCTCCGCGTTTTGGTTTTGTTTGTGCTGCCGCTAAAATCATTTTCCCAATATTAATTTTCGATATACACCCAGGCTGTTATTCCTGACTGTAATGTTACCTGAACCCTTCTATACGCATTAGATTCAAATAAATCTACTTTGGCTAAATCTGCGTTTGTAACATTAAAAACCACACCATGTATAATGTCTGACGGGTTTTCGCTTGCTACTACGACAACATAATCTGCCATTCCAAATTCTTCTTCAATTTTTAAGCTTTTCAGTTTATAGCCCAATAACTGGTCTGCAGTACCATTTAATATCTTGTTAAAAAGACGCATTTGAATTTCTTTTGATCGTAATGTTCCGTATGAGAATAACTGTTCCATAATTATTATTTTTCTGGTTGTTTGTGCGTTAGGGATGGAAGCGGCATCTCCCAATTTAGAAAAACAAGGCTTTTTAACCGTAGTTTTTATTAATCAGGAATACAGCGGACAGCCCGCCCAAAGGAAACGTCCAAATTACAACTTTTATTACAATTTAAAATAATCAATATAATTGTCTAAATCTTTATCGCCGCGTCCTGAAAGACTGATTACTACAACATCCGTCGGTTTAAATTTCTTTTGATCTAAAACGGCAAATGCATGTGCGCTTTCGATAGCCGGAATAATTCCTTCTAATTTTGTAAGCTGTAAACCGGCGTTCATGGCATCGTCATCCGTAACAGAGAAAAATTCACCTCGTCCGGTTTGTGCCAAATGTGCATGTAAAGGACCAACTCCCGGATAATCTAATCCGGCAGAAATAGAATAAGGCTCTGTAATTTGTCCGTCTTGGGTTTGCATTAAAAGCGTTTTACAACCGTGAATAACGCCAACTTTTCCTAATTTACTTGTCGCAGCGCTGTGTCCACTGTCAACACCTTTTCCGGCTGCTTCGACTGCAATGATTCCTACTTCAGGTTCGTGTAGAAAGTGATAATAAGTTCCCGCTGCGTTACTTCCGCCGCCAATACAGGCAACTACATAATCAGGATTTTCACGGCCTTCTTTTTCTTTTAACTGCCATTTGATTTCTTCTGAAATAATACTCTGGAAACGCGTAACCATATCCGGATAAGGATGAGGTCCTATTGCCGATCCGATGATATAATGCGTGTCGACCGGATTATTAATCCAGTCACGAATTGCCTCGTTTGTAGCATCTTTTAAAGTTCTTGAACCCGAAAGTGCCGGACGAACTTCTGCACCCAGCATTTTCATACGAGCTACATTTGGCGCCTGACGTGCAATGTCGATTTCACCCATGTATACAATACACTCAATTCCCATTAAAGCGCAGACTGTTGCGGTTGCAACTCCGTGCTGTCCGGCTCCTGTTTCGGCAATAATTCTTTTTTTGCCCAAACGTTTTGCCAGCAGGATTTGTCCAATTGTATTGTTTACTTTGTGCGCTCCGGTATGATTTAAGTCTTCTCTTTTTAAATACACTTTTGTATTGTATTTTTCAGATAAGCGTTTTGCAAAATACAACGGACTCGGGCGCCCTACGTAATCTTTTAATAATTGATTGAACTCTGCTTTAAAATCAGGTTCATCCATTATACTTAGATATTTCTGGCGTAATTCTTCTACATTTGGATACAGCATTTCAGGAATGTAAGCTCCTCCAAATTGTCCGTAATATCCTTTTTCGTTGACGTTAAAACTCATTTTATTTAAATTTTAAAAGTTGGCAACATCAAACTTTCGTTTAAAATTGCTAAATAGATTTTTATTTTTCAGCCCTGGTTCGATTTCAAATTTACTATTTACATCGACAGCATAAATAGGAAGTTTTGTTTTTGAAATTTCTTCAATAGCTTTTAATTCATTCATTCCGATGCCGCCGCTCAAAAAGAAAGGTTTTTTCGAATTGTATTTTTTTAATATGGTCCAGTCGAAAGTTGTTCCGTTTCCACCCGGCAGTTTTCCTTTTGTGTCAAACAGAAAATAATCTGCCACATCTTCAAAAGGTTTTATGACTTCAAAATCAAAATTTTCATCGGCTGAAAATACTTTGATAATTTCGATTTTCTTTGGAAGTTTTTCTTTTAATTCTGAACAAAATTCTACTGATTCATTTCCGTGTAACTGAACGGCCTGTAAATTGTATTTTTCGACTTTTTCAAGAATTTCTTCCTGACTCTGATCGACAAAAACGCCCACTTTTTTGATTGTTTTTATCAATTCGGGAACATTCCCGTTGCAATATCTAGCGGATTTTTCCCAGAAAATAAATCCCATATAATCGGGTAGGAGCGCGCCTACTTCGAGGATGTTTTCTGGATATTTCATGCCGCATATTTTAAGTTTCATTTTTTATTGTTGTTTTGCCGCGAAGGCGCTAAGACATTCAGTTTTTTTGTTTTTCTGCCACGAATTGCACGAATTACTCTAATTTCTTTTTTATCTGCCAGAGATTAAAAAGATTTTCACAGATTAAATCATTTAAATTCTTTTAATCTGTGTCAAACTAATTTTAAATCTGATTAATAAATTCGGTTGCAGCTTCGCCGGCGTTATCGGTTTTCATGAAATTTTCGCCTATTAAGAAACCTTTGTAACCATAAGGTTTTAATTCCTGAATAGCTTCTACTGATGAAATACCGCTTTCTGAAACCTTTACGAATTCATCTGGAATTTTTGATGCCAGTTCTTTACTGAAATCTAAACTTACTTCGAAGGTTTTTAAATTTCTGTTGTTTACTCCAATCATATCCAAAGTTGGCATAATTGATTTTTCCAGTTCTTCCAGATTATGAACTTCCAAAAGAACTTCCAAATCTAATTTTTTTGCAAATTCAGATAAAGATTTAATCTCTTCTCTCGTTAAAACCGCAGCGATTAACAAAATCAAATCGGCTCCATGAGCTTTTGCTTCCAAAATTTGATATTCGTCTACAATAAATTCTTTTCGCAAAAGCGGAATATTTACAGAAGCTCTCGCTAAAAGTAAATCGTCAAGCGAACCGCCAAAATATTTTCCGTCTGTTAAAACAGAGATTCCACAAGCGCCTGCATTTTCGTAACCTTTTACTACTTCTTCAACCGTAAAATTATTGTTGATGATTGATTTTGAGGGAGAACGGCGTTTGTGTTCTGCAATAATTCCAGAATTACTGTTTCTTAAGGTCTGACTTAATGAAATCGTTTGTTTTCCAAAAAATACAGAAGCTTCCAATTGAGAAACCGGAATAATCGATTTCTTAAGAACTACTTCTCGTTTTTTGTCTATTATTATTTTATCTAGGATATTCATTTTGTGTTGTTTCACGTTTCATGTTGCATGTTTCAAGTTGTAGAACGTTCAAAATAACCTGAAACCTTAAACCTGAAACTAATTTTTACTTAACTCTTGTAATTTTTGTAAAGCTTTTAACCCTTTTCCAGAGAATAAACTTTCTTTTGCCAGTTCAAATCCTTCCTGCGGAGAACATTTGTTTACTGTTGCAATTGCCATTGCGGCATTGGCACAAACTACATTATTCTGCGCTTCGTTTCCTTTTCCAGAAATAATATTCGTAAAAATTTCTGCCGATTCTTCGATGGTTTTGCCACCTTCAATTTCAGTTTGAGATAATAAACGAACACCAAAATCTTGCGGTTTTATCATTCCTTCCATGTGGCTTGTAATGATTTTTGTTGGTCCTGTCAGCGAAATTTCATCATATCCGTCAAGCGAATGCAGGATTGTGAAATTTACATTGGTGTTTTGATATAAATAAGCATACATTCTTGCCAGCTCTAAATTGAAAACACCTACTAATTGATTGTTAGGAAATGCCGGATTTACCATTGGTCCCAACATATTAAAGAAAGTTTTTACTGCCAGTTCTTTTCTAATTGGTCCAACATTTTTCATTGCAGGGTGAAATAAGGGAGCATGCAAAACGCAGATTCCAGCCTGATCGATACATTTTTCTAAGAAATCAGAATCGTTGCTGAATTTAATTCCCATTTTTTCCATTACGTTGCTTGATCCTGAAATAGAAGAAACGCCATAATTTCCGTGTTTTGCAACTTTTATTCCGGCTCCGGCCGATACAAACGATGCTAAAGTCGAAATGTTGAAAGTGTCTTTTCCGTCACCGCCCGTTCCGCATAAATCGATTGTGTTGTAAGCTGATAAATCTACGCGAATACATAATTCTAATAAAGCTTCGCGAAATCCGGAAAGTTCATCAATTGTAATGCTTCGCATCATAAATACAGTCAAAAATGCCGAAATCTGACTCGGATTGTACTGACCGCTTGAAATATTAATCAATACATCTTTTGCTTCTTCTTTAGAAAGCACTTCGTGGTTGATTAATTTATTTAATATAGTTTTCATTTTTTTTAAGATTCTAAGGTGCTGAGATACTAAGATTTTAAGTTTTTTACTGTTACTGTAAACTGTGACTGAACACTAATATTCTGAACACTGAATACTAACTCTTAATCCAATTCTCTAAAATCCTTTTTCCTTTTGGCGTTAAAACGCTTTCCGGGTGAAACTGCACGCCTCTTACATCGTAATTTTTGTGACGAAGAGACATAATCTGCCCGTTTTCATCTACCGAAGTTGCTTCTAAATCTTCCGGTAAATTGGCATCGACAACCCACGAATGGTATCTTCCTACTTCGAATTCGTTTCCTAAACCTTCGAATAAAATTTCATCTGAAACTACTGTTTTTACATTTGTAGCAACACCGTGATATACTTTATCAAGGTTTGAAAGTGTTCCGCCAAAAACTTCTCCAATTGCCTGCTGTCCTAAACAAACACCCAAAATGCTTTTTGTTGGGCTGTATTTTTCGATTACGGCTTTTAATAAACCTGCTTCATCTGGAATTCCGGGTCCCGGAGAAAGTAATATTTTTTCAAAAGAAGCGATTTCATCGATTTCGAATTCATCGTTTCTGTAAACCGTTACTTCGCAGTTTAAATCTTCCAGATAGTGTACTAAATTATAAGTGAAACTATCGTAATTGTCTATAACTAAAATCTTTTTCATTGTGTTGTGTTTTTTGTTTGCTTCGCCAATTCGGCTAAAGCCTCGTGTCAGGTTTCAGGTTTTCTTTGTTTCAGGTTTCAACAACTTGAAACCTGAAACTTTAAACTTGAAACCAAGTTTTTATTTTTCTCGAACGTACTTTTCAGTAATGATTCGGTTAATTCCTAATTTTTCTATTTTTTCTACTCCTTTTTGAGTCAGCGTATCGTTTTGAACTTTTACAATAAACTCAAACTTGTTGTTTTCCCATTGTCTGTTATTAAAAAACTCCAAGTTTTCAGTATATATACTGTCTTTTAAAGTGTATTTTCCGCCTCCGCCAAAAAATACGGCATTTGTAGAATCCTTTCCGTTATGCAAATCATGATTAAAAAAAGCAAAATGCGTTTCGTTTATAATCTTAATCATTTTTAATTTTGAATTGAAAGTCGAAAATGTAGAATCTTTCTCGGTTGTTTCAGCAGATATAAGACGCCAGGTTCCTTCAATCGGATTGTGCTTTTTCTCTGTATTACAAGATGTCATGCTAATGATTAAAACTAAAATTGATACTGCTTTTTTCATGGTTTTTTATAGTTTGTGGTTAATTGTTTCAAGTTTCACGTTTCAAGTTCAAGTTGCTTCGCGTTCCAACAACTTGAAACTTGAAACAAAATAAACTTGAAACTAAATTTGTTCGGCCATTTCCAGCGCTGTATTCAACGCTCTTAATTTATTATAAACTTCCTGCATTTCGCTTTCTTCATCTGAACTGGCAACGATACCGGCGCCGGCCTGACAATGTAATTGATGATTTTTTGAAAGGAAAGTTCGAATCATAATCGCGTGGTTAAAGTTTCCGTCGAAATCCATAACTCCTATGGCGCCTCCGTAGAAATTACGATTGGTTTTTTCGTAATCTTCAATCAATTGCATGGCTCTGTGTTTTGGTGCACCGCTTAAAGTTCCGGCAGGGAAAGTATCGGCCACAACCTGCATAGTAGTAGCTTTGTCATGCAAATGTCCAGTAACTTTTGAAACTAAGTGAATTACGTGAGAGAAAAACTGAACTTCTCTGTATTTCTCAACATTTACATCATGTCCGTTACGGCTTAAATCATTTCTGGCTAAATCAACTAACATTACGTGTTCGCTGTTTTCTTTTTTATCTTCAGAAAGTTCTTTGGCTAAAAGTGCATCGCGTTCGTCGTTTCCGGTTCTTTTAAAAGTTCCTGCAATGGGATGAATTTCGGCTTTTCTGTTTTTTACGATAATTTGTGCTTCGGGCGAAGACCCAAATATTTTAAAATCGCCATAATCAAAAAAGAATAAATACGGAGATGGATTAATGCTTCTTAAAGCTCTGTAAACGTTGAATTCATCACCTTTGAAACCTTGTGTAAAACGACGAGATAAAACTAATTGAAAAACGTCTCCGCGGAAACAATGTTTTTTAGCCAAAGCTACATTGTGTTTAAATTCCTCATCTGTCAGATTTGAGAAACCTTCGCCTTCTTTGGTAAATTTATATAAAGCTATATTTCTGGATTGTAACAATTGTTCAATTTCAGAAATATTGTTTCTTCCATCTACGCTATGGCAGAAAATATACGCTTCGTTTTTAAAGTGGTTAATCGCGATAATGTTTTGGTAAACCGCATAAAAAACATCCGGAATTGAAGTTGCGTTGTCTTTTTTTGCAATTGAAACCTTTTCAAAATAACGAACTGCATCATAAGAAATGTATCCGAATAATCCATTGTTAATGAATTTAAAATCGTTTTTTTCTGATTGAAATCTGTTAGAGAATTCCTGAATTACTTCCGGGATATTAGTTGAAGCATCGATTTTATTTTGTTCCGAAGTTCCGTCAGGAAACGTTTTTGAGATTACTTCGTTTTCAATTTTTATTGTAGCAATCGGATTGCAACAGATGTAAGAGAAACTGTTGTCATTTCCGTGGTAATCACTACTTTCCAGCAATAAACTATTTGGAAATTTATCTCTAATCTTGAAATAAATACTTACCGGCGTAATTGTGTCTGCCAGAATTTGTTTGTAATGTGTGTTGAGTATAAACGGTTTCAAAGTATGTTGTTTTTTAGTTTTTAATTTTTATGCTAAAGTTTTGATCAAAAAAAAGGGCTTGTCGTGATGACAAGCCCTTTAAATTTATAGTTTTGAAAATACCATAGGAAGCTTCGTTCACGACGTTTGACGTAAATTGTTCCACCACCAAGTATTGTTCATTAATGTTTTCATTTCTTATTTTCTTGCGACAAAGATATAAATGTAATTTGAATTAGAATATATAAAATTTCAAAAAAAAATTCTCGAATCTTTGAAATTTGTTAAATTTTCAATTCTAATATTCAGGTAAAGGTTTAGTTCCCAATTGCCAGCGTATTGTTTACATTTGTTCTAAAATCTGGATTTCCTTTGATGTTTGGTGTTATAAACAACTCTATATTTTTCATTTTTGTGTATTCAAGGCCAGAATTTGGATTGTAAAAGTTTTGAATTGCGGCATCTGCACTTGATGATTCGCTTGTAATTCCTCCGTTACAATTGTTAACTATGGTATTTTTAAAACTCATTTTTGATAAGTTTTGATTTCCGTTTCCTATATTTCCTTCTAATAAAACAAAAGGTGAAAATCCAGAAACTATACTGTTGCTTAAGTTAAAAAATGTATTCTCTCTTACATAAATAGATTCTCTAACCAAACCCTGATTGTTTTCTTCCAGATTTATTAAAGTGATATTTGAAGCATTAATTTTTGTCATTTTTTTGCTCATATCCGTATTTTGAATTTTATCATAGGAGTCTACTTCAAAGCATCTTGATCCTGAAACATCTGACGAGAATGGATGACGAACAGCAATGCTGTTAGTTATGTTGATTTGTGCGCCTTGTGTAAAATCAAAATCATCGTCAGTTGTTCTGTATGAGATTAAGTTACTCATATTTAAGTCGCCTCCATAACATTCAAAAGAATCATCATTTGAAAAACTGATTTGAATGTTGCTTAATACTGTTTTTCTTCCTACTCCGGCTAAAGATAGCCCATTTAACTCTTTAGAAGCACTTAATTTTCGTCCTGCATATTCAATTCTGACATACTTCATAACTCCAGAATTATCTTCAGCATCCTGACCTCCGTAATGATTTAAATTTGGATCTAAATCAAAAGGCAGAGTGTGAATGCCTCCCAAAGTATTGATAGGTGCTTTTCCTAAAATAATAATGCCGCCCCAGTCGCCTGGTTTTCTATTATTTTTTTCATTTTCTGATGTAAAAACAATTGGATCGGTTTCAAGGCCCTCAGCCATAATTTTTGCTCCGTTTGTAATTACAAGAGTTCCGCATGTTTTATCGTCGCCTCGAATTACTGTTCCCGGTTCTATGGTTAAAGTTGCATTATTGGTAACGTACACAACACCAACTAAATGATACGTATTGCGTTTTACTAATCGGGTATCTTTATCAATTGTTCCGGCAATTATGTTGGTTGCTTCGTTATATTCATTTATGGCTGGTTTAAAATTTGTCCAGTTGTTCATCCAGTTTGTAGTTCCAATAATTCCTTTTGGTTGTTGTTGGGCGTGTATAAAAAAGCTGCTAATCAGGGCGATAAATACAATTCGTAATTTTGTTTTCATAACTATAATTTTGAGTTTCTAGTTTTTGAGTTTTTATTTTCCTCAAAATTATAGGCCGTATGTTAATCAATACGGGGATAGCTGTTATGAAAGTGTTATTACAATATTAAGAACGTTATGTTTTTGAAAAGAAATAAAAAAGAAAACCCCGGCAGAATTAAACTGCCGGGGTTTTTCTTATAATGTGAATTAGTAAGCCTGAATTAGAATTTTAAAGCTACAGTTAATTCGAAATCATCATTGATAGTTTTGTCTCCTAAGTTTTCGAAGAAGTTACCAGAGTTGTATTTGATATCGTATTTAGTTCTGTCAACTTTGAAAGCAGTTGTTGCAGTGTTTCCAGCTACAGTAATATCAAAAGTTACTGGTTTAGTGATTCCTTTAATAGTTAAATCAGCAGTTACAGTATAAACGTCAGCAGATTTAGCACCAATTTTTTTGAAAACTAATTTTGCAGTTGGGAATTTATCAGTTCCAAAGAAATCATCAGCTTTTAAGTGACCGTTTAATTTTCCTTGGTATTCTCCAGTTAAATCTGTAGCAGTTAATGAAGTCATATCAACTGTAAAGCTTCCTCCAGTTAATTTTTTTCCTTTGAAAACTACAGCTCCGTCTTTGAAGTTTACAGTTCCAGAGTGCTCTCCAGTTACTTTTTTACCTACCCATTTAATAGTAGAAGCTTTTACGTCGATTTTTTTAGTTTGAGCGTTTACTGAAATACCAGCAGCAGCTACGAATAATGCAATTGCGATTGTTTTTAAATTTTTCATGTTGTTTAAAATTGAATTTAGATTAATAAATAATTATATAGTGATAAATAATTCCTCGTGAGATTTTCTAACTTTTTTGTAATGCTGAGTGTCGTCCTCATCATGTCTGTAACCTACAGTTGCAATAACAGAAGCGTTTAAACCTAATTTGTCGAAACCTAAGATTTCATTGAATGCAGCAGGATTAAAACCTTCCATTGGAGTAGCGTCGATTTTTAATTCAGCAGCGGCAGTAAGTAAAGTTCCTAATGCAATGTAAGTTTGTTTTGCTGTCCAGATATTTTTTGCTTCCTGAGTTAAGTTTGAAATTACACCGTTCATCATGTCTGCAAAACCACCTAATGCTTCAGTAGGAACACCTCTTGTTTCGCTGATGTTTTTAATGTAAGCCGCTACAGATTCTGCTCCTGCATTTAAATCATTTGCAAAAATAAATAATTGCGAAGCGTCAGTAATTTGAGTTTGTCCGTAAGCCGCTGCTTTTAATTTTTCTCTAATTTCCGGATTTTCTACTACAATTACTTTATATGGTTGTAATCCGTATGAAGAAGCTGCTAATCGTACTGCTTCTTTTAATGTATTTAAATCTTCTGAAGATATTTTTTTTGACGCATCGAATTTTTTTGTTGCGTATCTCCAGTTTAGATTATTTACTAATGTGCTCATAATATTAATTTTGTTGGGTTCGGTATTTTTCTAATAATTTATTTAATAACTCTAATTCTTCGGGACTTAGATTCTCTGCAAATGCCTGTTCATGCGCATCTACTTTCGGATCTAATTCTTTTAAAACGTCCAATCCCTTTTGTGTGATTAAGACTTCTATTTTTCTTCGATTATCTGGGCAAACATTTCTGGTAACAAACTCTTTTAATAATAATTTGTCCACCAATCGTGTTGTATTGCTCGTTTTAGCAAGCATTCGTTCTTGTATTACGCACATATTGGCAGGTTTCCCTTTTTGCCCTCTTAATATACGTAACACATTATATTGCTCTCCAGACAAATCATACGGTTTGATCAACTCGTTGAAATGATCCTGAATCACATTTTGTGTGTACATGATATTCAGAATAACCTTTTTCGCATTATCCATCTTAACCGTACTCTTAATAACCTCTTCAATTGTCATAGTCGTAAGTGTATAATTTGTATATACAAATGTAGAACTTTTAATAGTTGTATATACAAGTGTTGTGTTAATTTTTTGTTAATACGAATAAATCTGAATTTATAAGAACAAAATTCAGATCAATTTGAAGCTAAATTTATAATAAATATTTTATATAAAGTATTGAAATTATACGGTTTAACTATTTTTTAAAGTTGAAATTTTGAATTTGCTTTAAAAATAATGCGAAACAGTTTTTGTAAGATGAATTTAAGGCAATTCTTCGAAGAAAATGTTCAGAATCACGATTTATTGGTATTCAGCAAGGAGAAAACCTTTCGAAATTTGTTTGAAATTTGAAATTTCTGTCGAAATCCATGCTTCGTCGTGCCCTAATTCTTTAGCAATTAATCGAGCGATTTTCTCAGAAACTTCAATTGCGGCTCTAGCATCTAAAAATAATAAGCGAACACGTCTTGCTAAAATATCATCGACAGTTCTGGCCATTTCATAACGAATTGCCCAAACAGCTTCTGCTATTGTGAATTCGTATTTTGGGTGCAGTTTTTCTTTTAACCCAGTTTCGCTTTCCTGAAGTTCTATTATTTTAGGAATATCACAACCATATATATAAAGGTGATTTTCTCTATCTAAAGAATTTGTTCGTTTATTTCCATGAATGGATAAATGATGTGTATTGCAAGTCTTTTTAGGAAGTTTACCTTTTAGTATGGCTTTATCAATAATATCTTCGGCAATTTTTCTATAAGTAGTCCATTTTCCGCCTGTAATCGTGATTAATCCAGTTTCTGAAACTATAATTTTATGACTTCTCGAAACTTCTTTAGTGCTTTTACCTTCTTCTTTCGGTGCTGCCAACGGACGCAATCCTGCGAAAACAGATAAAACATCAGCTCTTGTTGGTTTTTTGGCTAAGAATCTTTGAGCAGTTTCTAAGACAAATTGAATTTCGCTTTCTAAAGCAATTGGTTCTAAACTTTGTTTTTTAATTAAAGTATCTGTAGTTCCCACCACAATATGATTGTGCCACGGAACAGCAAATAAAACTCGTCCGTCTTTGGTTTTCGGAATCATCAAAGCATTTTCGCCAGGAAGAAAAGATTTATCAAAAACTAAATGAATGCCTTGACTTGGAACAATATATTTTTTGTAAACATTATCATTAAGTTTCATGATAGCATTTGTAAAAACGCCTGTAGCATTTATAATTGCAGAACCTTTCAATTCATATTTAATCCCGCTTTCCTGATCTACAGCAAACACACCAATAATCTGATTCTTTTCGTTTTTAATTAAATTGACAACTTTTGCATAATTTAAAACACAAGCGCCATTTTCTACAGCAGTTTGCGCCATGTTTATTGCTAAACGTGAATCGTCAAATTGTCCGTCGTGATAAATAACACCATTTTTTAAACCGTTTTCCTCAACGTTTGAAAGTAATTCGATAGTTTTCTTTTTCGAAAGATATTTAGAACTTCCTAAACTCAATCGTCCCGACAATAAATCGTAAATTTTTAATCCGAAAGTATAGAAATAACCGTCAAACCAATTATAATTGGGAATAACAAAAGATTGATTTTTGACTAAATGATTCGCGTTTTGAGCGAGCAAACCTCTTTCTTTTAAAGCTTCTTGTACCAAATGAATGTCGCCCTGTTCGAGATAACGCACGCCGCCGTGAACTAGTTTAGTGCTTCGGCTTGAAGTTCCTTTTGCAAAATCAACGGCCTCTAATAAAATCGTTTTATAACCTCGGCTAGCTGCATCGATTGCAGTTCCGAGACCACTTGCGCCTCCGCCAATTATGATTACGTCCCATTTTTCGGTATTTTGTAATTGAGAGAGTTGTTCAGAACGGATCATAAATTTAGTTTGCTTTTGAGAAATGTTGTTGAAAGCAAACTTAACAAAACGAAATTAAAAATCGATGAAGAAAAGAGATTAGGTTTTTAATTGTTTGAGGTTTCAGGTTTCAAGTTGATATACAAAACTATAAAGAAAAAAGTATGTTATATATTCCGTAGGAATATCTCGTCGGTACAAAAATTTATTGCCATTTTGAATTGTGTCCTGAAGGGACACCTGATTTTATGATAATATAAATATATTTCATCAATCAAACGTTCCTACGGAACGTAATAATTGCAATCGAATTAATTCTACCCACGAGACATTCCTACGGAATGAAGTAATGCTTAAAACGCAAAGTTCGCAAAGCTTTGTCAAAAAAACTTTGCGAACCTTGCGTATATCTTGGCGTGCTTTGCGGTTAAATCAACGTACTTTAATGCAACATGAAACTTTAAACCTGAAAAAAAAAATTAATGAGGTAGTTTATCTTTTATCAAACCATAAAACCAAGTTCCGGCAATTGCACTTAATAAAGTAACAATAATCACCGTTGCTCCAGTCCCAATCTGCGCAAAAAGCGGACCCGGACAAGCTCCTGTAATTGCCCATCCAAAACCGAATAATAATCCGCCGTAGATTTGACCTTTGTTGAAAGTCTTTGGCTGAATTTCGATTTTTTCTCCGTCAAGGGTTTTAATATTGAATTTTTTAATCAATTGTACTGAAATTAATCCAACAAAAACAGCGCATCCAATTACGCCATACATGTGAAAAGATTCCAGATTAAACATTTCCTGAATTCTAAACCAGCTGATGATTTCGGCTTTTACGAATACAATTCCGAAAAAGATTCCAACGATTAAATATTTTAAGTTTGCGAATGCATTTTCTTTTTTCTGACTTGCATTGATTCCTTCGCCGTCTATATTTTTATTTTCTAAACTCATTTTTGAAATTTTAAAGTGAAAGAATATAAGGTAAAATCAAAAGTGCCATTACGAAACCGCCAATCATAAAACAGATTGTGGCAACTAACGAAGGCCATTGTAAGTTTGATAATCCCATAATTGCATGTCCGCTTGTACATCCGCCAGCGTAACGCGTTCCGAAACCAACTAAAAATCCGCCAACAACAATCATGATAAATCCGCGAAGCGTTAATAAACTTTCCCACGAAAATAATTGAGATGGAACTAAACCACTGTGATCTGTGATTCCGTAAGTTGCTAATTTGGCTGATAAGTCAGGAGCAATTTCAACCGGATTTGGATTCGTTAGAAAATAAGCTGCAATAAAACCGCCAATAAAAATTCCGAAAACAAAGAATAAATTCCAGCTTTCTTTTTTCCAGTCGTATTTAAAAAACGAAATATTCGAAGGAATACAAGCCGCGCAAATATGACGAAGTGACGAACTTATCCCAAAAGATTTATTTCCGATAATTAATAAAATTGGAACAGTTAATCCAATTAACGGACCCGCAACATACCACGGCCAAGGTTCTTTAATGATTTCTAATATACTCATAATAAAAATTAAGTGTTTATTAAACCATATAAGTGATATAAGTAATTTTAAGCTGATGTGTAGAATTCTTATATGATCTAGTCAATATAAGAGATTTAAATCACGCCCAAACTAAATGAACTTATATGACTTATATGGTGAAAATATGTTTATGCTTTTAAAGTCTTGCTTTGGCAGACAAAATCAGATTTTGGAACATTTGTTTTTGAGATTGCGCCAAAACCGCCTTCTACTTCTGAGAAGTTTCTAAAACCTCTAGCTTGTAAAATAGAAGCGGCAATCATACTTCTGTAACCTCCCGCGCAATGCAGATAAAAATGTTCATTTGGATTAATATCTTTTACCCAGTCATTAATATATGCCAAAGGTTTGCTGAAAGCTTCGTCGATATGCTCAGCTTCGTATTCTGTCTCTTTACGAATGTCTACCACTTTATCTTTGCCAAATTTAAATTCATTTGAAAATTGTTCAGCAGTAATTCTATTTACGGTATCAATTTCGAAACCTGCATTTTGCCACGCTTCAAAACCGCCTTCCAAATGCCCGATAATCGTATCAAAACCAACACGGCTTAAACGCGTCACGGTTTCTTCTTCCATTCCAACGGCTGTAACCAAAATAATTGGCTGTTTTACATTCGCAATTAAAGTTCCAACCCACGGCGCAAAATCACCATTGATTCCTATATTGATAGATTGTGGAATAAATCCTTTGCTGAAATCGGCAGCACTTCTCGTGTCTAGAATTAATGCTCCAGTTTCTTCTGCAATAGCTTCAAATTCTTTTACGTTTATGGCTTTCATTCCGTTGTTTAGAACCGTTTCAAAGCTTTCATAGCCTTGTTTGTTCATTGCCACATTCATACCGAAATAGGCTGGAGGAGGCAATAAACCGTCTGTCACTTCTTTAATGAACTCTTCTTCGGTCATATTGGCACGCAAAGCATAGTTTGTCGCTTTTTGATTTCCAATAGTCGAAACCGTTTCTTTACTCATATTTTTTCCGCAGGCACTTCCCGCACCATGTGCAGGATAAACGATTACGTCATCCGCCAAAGTCATGATTTTATCTCTTAACGAATGATATAAAATTCCCGCCAATTGATCTTGTGTCATTCCCGCTGCTTTTTGAGCCAAATCTGGACGGCCGACATCGCCAATAAATAAAGTATCGCCAGAGAAAATCGCGTGATCTTTTCCGTTTTCGTCAATTAATAAAAAAGTAGAGCTTTCCATTGTATGTCCAGGAGTATGCAAAACTTTAATAGTGATTTTTCCGATTTTAAATTCCTGTCCGTCTTTTGCAGAAATGCAGTCAAATTCGCAGGCAGCGTTTGGTCCGTAAACAATTGGCGCTCCGGTTTCTTTGCTTAAATCAACATGTCCTGAAACGAAATCAGCGTGAAAGTGTGTTTCAAAAATATATTTCAGCTTAACTCCGTCACGTTCCAAACGATCTAAGTAAGGCTGTGTTTCTCTAAGCGGATCTATAATGGCCGCTTCGCCATTTGAAGTGATATAATATGCACCTTGTGCTAAGCATCCGGTGTAAATTTGTTCTATTTTCATGATAGGTATTGTAAAATGATGGGTTACAAAGGTAACTTTGTTTTTTAATAAATTGGGTGACTAATGTTACAGAAATAGGTTTTTGTGTAAAAAAAAGTATTACGAATAAAAAAGTAATTAGAATGGATTAAATGATTTCTAAAAATGAATGCATTCTTATATTTAGTGAAAGCTTAAAAAAAAAATTGATTATAGAAATTGATCATTTATTTGCTTTTTAGTTGAAGAGCAGAATTGTATTTCATCTTGAATTTGTTTTTTATTCCAGATATGAAAAGTATATTTGTATGCTTTTTGTGTAAATTTTTTCTTTCAATATTTTAATAAAAAGTGATCAGCAATCTTCTGTTAAATTTCAATTGTATTTTCTAATAAACATGCATGAGGCTTTATTTAAATATTTAGACAAACATATCGCTTCACCGCTTTCAGAAAAAGATCGTGAATTGGTAAAAAATGCTTTCAGTCCTATGAAAATCAGGAGAAGACAATATTTTCTGAATCAAGGTGAAGTTTGTAAATATTATGCATTTATTGTCACAGGTGCAATGCGGCAATATATGGTCGATGAAAAGGGAGGAGAACACATTGTACATTTGGGGATAGAAAACTGGTGGGTAGGTGATCGGGAAAGCTGGGTTATGTTGTCACCATCTGCCTATTGTATCGATGCGTGGGAAGACAGTGAAGTATTGCTTATTACGAGGTCAGATACTGTTAAATTGATGCAGGAACTTCCGGCTTTCAGCGAATTATTGCATTTTCTTGATGAACGAAACAACATTGCGGCCCAAAAAAGAATTACATCTTCTATAAGTCTTACGGCAGAGAAACGCTACGCCGATTTTATTATAAGCCACCCTGATTTTTTGCAGCGTTTTCCGCAGCGCATCATTGCTTCGTATTTGGGTATTACGAAAGAAACATTGAGCCGTATACGTAAACAGTCTTTGAAAAAATAGAATAACTGAGTTGATATTTGTCAACGTTTTTTGTTATCATTTATCATCGTTTTTCATCTCCATTCTTCTGCAATTTTGTATGTATTAACATCAAAATTTATAGCAATGTCTAAAAATCCAAAAATTGGTCTAGAAGGTCTGCTTCGTCCAGAAGACAGTATCCTGTTACTTATTGATCATCAGCCTTATCAGTTCACAAATCTTAACAGCCACGAACCAACAATGATTATCAACAACGTTGTTGCTCTTGCAAAAAGTGCGAAAGTATTTAATGTGCCAACAGTTTTGACAACTGTACTTGAAGAAAGAGGCGGTTATATTATAAAAGGACTTCAGGACGTTTTTCCGGATCAAAAACCAATCGACCGTACTTTTATTAATACTTGGGAAGATCCAAAAGTAACCGACATTATAAAAAAGAGTGGTCGTAAGCAGCTTGTAATTGCCGCACTTTTTACTGAAATATGTCTTGCAATGCCGGTAATTCATGCACTTGGCGAGGGTTATGAAGTATTTATTGTTACAGATGCATCAGGCGGTGTTACGGCAGAGGCTCACGATATGGCGGTTCGTCGTATGGTTCAGGCAGGTGCCGTTCCTATGAACTGGATGGCAGTACTTGGTGAGTGGCAGCGTGACTGGGCTCGTGAAGAGACAGTGGGAGGTTTAGCTAATGTTCTTCTTGAACATGGCGGTGCCAGTGGTGTAGCTCTTGCCTGGGAACTTCAACTTCTTGCAACTCCTCCTCCGGCAGACATAAATGGACATTAATCGGTTTCTTTAAGGAGATTTTAGGGAAAATTGGAGGCTGTATTTTGTTCTTTCAAAATACAGCCTTCAATTAATAGTATAAGAACATATTTTAAATGAATTAATAATAGAAATATGAAAAAGAAAACGAGTTTTTCGACAAAAGGACAAAGAGCCGATATTGGTAATATGATAATCTATCGTATTTTGGCAAACAGATATGCAGATGCGGTTGGACCCTTTGTATTTTTAGATCATATTGCACCAAAAATACAGACTACTATAAATAAATCAGGTACAGGGCCACATCCTCATAGAGGTATTGCAACCCTTAGTTATATCATTAGCGGAGAAGATGAACATTTTGATAGTGCCGGTAATCATGCTAAAGTACATTCGGGCGGGATTCAATGGATGAAAGCCGGAAATGGAATCATTCATGATGAAACATTAAACTACGATTCTAAAACAGAAACTAAACTTATTCACGGCTTTCAGTTTTGGATAAACCTTCCGTCAAAAATAAAAGCAGAGAAGCCTGAATATATCAACATTGAAGGAACCAATGTGCCATGCAAAACATTACCAAAGAAAAATGGCTGGATAAAAGTCATTGCAGGAAATTACGAAGATCTTAATTCTGTAATACCTAATTATTCAGAACAGTTTATATACCATATTCATTTGGAAGCCGGAGCTGTTTTTTCTATAACCATTGCCGATAAATTAGAAGCAGCCGCTTTTTTACCCACTCAGCCTGTTTTGTTAAACGGTGAAATTTTTGAAGATGGTGAATTTGTTGAATTTGACAGAAATGCCGGAGAGATTGAAATAATGAATGCTTTACAGGAACCGGCAGATATTATTCTGTTTGGTGGAGAGCCCTACTCAGAACCTATTTTTGCTGAAGGTCCTTTTGTTATGAATAGCCGAAGTGAAATTGCTGATGCTTACAGAGACTTTTATGCCGGTAAATATGGGAAAATAAATTATCCAAAAGACAGCGTTTTTTTATAAGTAACAAGCAAAAATCTATTATATCATGAGATTTTTTTGCTATTTTAAGATATATGATTTTAAAGTCTGGTAATGACACTTTAAGTTTTAATTTTGCATATGAGAATGCGATTTCAAAACAAAAAATAAAATGAACACAAAAGACTTATTAGATCAAATTGCTTTTATAAAAGAAATTGATAAAGTAAAATACATTCAGCGCAAGACCAAATTATTCAACAGCGACCGTTGCGAAAATGATGCAGAACACAGCTGGCATTTAGCTTTAATGGCAATTGTTCTCGCAGAACATTCTAACGAGCCAATTGATGTTTTGAAAGTCGTAAAAATGGTTTTGATTCATGATATTGTAGAAATAGATGCGGGCGATGTTTTTATTTATGATACTGTAAAAAATCATTCGAATACCGATGAAGAACGTTTAGCAGCAAACCGGATTTTTGGTTTACTTCCTGAAAAACAAAAAGAAGAGTTTATCTCAATTTGGGAAGAATTTGAAGCTGGAGAAACCAACGAAGCCAAATTCGCTAAATCAATGGACAGATTAGAACCTCTTTTACAAAATACTTCTAATAACGGCGGAACTTGGAAAGAGTTTGGAGTGAAATATGACAAAGTTTACGAAAAGAAAAGCGTAATAAAAGAAGGCTCAAAGGTTGTATGGAATTACGCCGAAGGTTTGATTAACGAAAGCGTTGAAAAAGGAATTTTGGAGAAATAAAGCAGAACATAAGTTTTACCATTAAGGCATTAAGTAAATTAAGTTGTTGCGCTTAATGAAACTTTACAAAGGAGATCAAGAAAATTAAGAATCCTTACTTAATTCACTTAATGCCTTAATGGTTCAAAACTTTAAAAATAAACTCCTTTTTTAGAGCGTTAATTCGGGTTGTAATGGTTAAATTTGTGGAACTTCATAAACAAATTACCTTATGGAAGAAATGCTCTTTTATGACCGAATGCAATTCGCATTTACCATTACTTTTCATTACCTCTTTCCACAACTTACAATGGGTCTTTCGCTGATCATTGTTTACTTCAAATGGAAATTCTTAAAAACTAAAGACGAACAATACAATCACGCCACCCATTTCTGGATGAAAATCTTCGCCCTGAATTTTGCAATGGGAGTTGTAACGGGAATTCCGATGGAGTTTCAGTTTGGAACCAATTGGGCAAAATTCTCTGAATTAACGGGAGGCATCATCGGTCAAACTCTGGCGATGGAAGGAATGTTTTCGTTTTTCTTAGAATCTTCATTTTTAGGCATATTTTTATTTGGGGAAAAACTCCTTGGACATAAATGGCATTTTGTAACCGGATTATTGATTATGATTGGTTCCTGGGCCAGTGGATTTTTAATCATCGCAACACATTCCTGGATGCAGAATCCTGTGGGTTATGAAATCTTAGAAAACGGAAAATTTGTTTTGAATAATTTTCAGGCGTTATTTCTAAATCCTTGGCTTTGGCCTTCATATCTGCATAACCAAGCTGCTTCTTTAGTAACAAGTTCTTTTGTGGTTGCCGGAATTGGAGCTTTTTATATTTTAAGTAAAAAGAATGTTTCGTTTGGAAAATTGTTCCTGAAAACAGGCGTTATTTTCGGATTGATTTCGAGTATTGTCGTGGCCGTTCCAACGGGAGATTTACTGGCAAAAAACGTAGTAAAATACCAACCTGTAACTTTTGCCGGAATGGAAGGAATTTTTCATACCGAGAAAAAAGGCTCTGAGATTGTTTTAATTGGTCAGCCCGATGTAAAAGATAAAAAGCTGGATAATAAAATTGCCGTTCCAAATATTTTGAGTTTCCTGACTTACGGAAATTGGGATCAGGAAATTAAAGGTTTGGATCAGTTTGAAGAAGATTTGCATCCGACTAATATTTCGGGATTGTATTATGCTTATCATATTATGGTTGGTTTAGGAACTGTTTTTATTGGATTAATGCTGATTTCACTTCTTCAGTTAATTCGAGGGAAATTATTTCAAACCAAATGGCTTTTATGGTCGCTTATGTTCATGATGCCGTTTCCGTACATCGCCAACACAACAGGCTGGTATACGGCTGAATTAGGAAGACAGCCTTGGTTAGTTTATAATTTATTACGAACAGCAGCGGGAGCTTCGCCGACAGTTTCTTCAGGAAATACCTTGTTTACTTTATTAGGTTTTATCGGTTTATACCTTTTATTGGGAATGCTGTTTTTGCTTTTGGTTGGGAAAATTATCAATAAAGGACCTCATCATGTGGAACTTTCAACAGAAAAAATATAAGTATGGAATTTTTTTGGTACGTAGTTTTAATGGGAATTCTGGCTGTCTATCTGGTTTTAGACGGCTATGATTTTGGTGCAGGAATTATTCATTTATTTTTTGCCGAGACAGAACGAGATAAAAAAGTAATTACAAACTCCATTGGACCTTTTTGGGATGCCAATGAAGTTTGGCTGATCGCAGCGGGAGGTGTTTTGTTTTTTGCATTTCCAACTTTATACGCTTCGTCTTTCAGCGGATTTTATCTGCCTTTGATTATGATTTTATGGCTTTTGATTTTCCGTGCAATCGGGTTAGAAATGCGCGGACAGATTCATAATCATATGTGGGAAGCCATTTGGGATAAGGCTTTCGGAATTGCGAGTCTGCTTTTGGCTTTATTTTTCGGAATCGCTTTAGGAAATATTGTTCGAGGTGTGAATCTTGGAATGGTGCAAAACGGAGTTTCAACGCAGGAAGCACATTACTTTTTTCTGCCTTTATGGAATCCAACTTTTAGTCCGCAGGCAAATGAATTGGGAATTATTGATTGGTTTACGCTTTTCTTAGGAATTGTGAGTGTCGTAGCTTTAACGATTCACGGTGCGAACTGGATTATTTATAAAACGAATTCTTCTTTAAATGAAAAACTTAAAAAAGTGGTTTTTGTTTTAAATATCGTTTTGTTGGTTTTAGTTTGTATTTCGTTACAAATCTGGCATTTTATTGAGCCAAAACCCTTCCATAATTTCATTGAAAATCCAATTTTGTGGTTTTTTCCTCTGATGACTTTTGCAGGAATTATAGGTTTGTTTAAAGTTCGTTCTTTTCAAAAAGACGGCCATGGATTTATATTTTCGACTTTGTTTCTTGTAGGCGGATTTGCTTCTACAGCCGTTTCGATTTTTCCGAATGTTCTTCCCTCAACTAATAAAGTAAATCCTTCATTAACGATTTACAATACTGCTGCTCACGAATACGGATTAAATGCCGGATTGAGCTGGTTTTTTGTGGCTTTGTTTCTTGTAATTATTTATTTTATTATTCAATATCGTGTTTTCAGCGGGAAAATGGATGATATTGGTTATGGAGAACATTGATTTTTTTGTTTAAAAATAAGTTTTATGTTGAATTGTATAATAATACAAATTTCTTTAAAATATGGATATAACAATAATTATTGATAGACCTGATTTAGATGTATTAGTAAAAAAGTTTCTTTTAGAAAAACTTAATAATAATTCAATAGGTTTTGGAATTAAGATTTCTTCTGGAGAAGAAAATAAAAAAACAACATTAGTAAAAGATTCTTCATGGTTTAAATTATTTATCAATGATAGTTTTATATTGAATCATTTTTCTTCAAAATCTGAAGATTATAAACAACTAATAGCAGAATTAGAAATTTTTTATTCATTAATTTCCAAAAAATTAGATGAAATTTTAAATCATCTTCCTTCATTTTCATCATTCTCGGTAGTTTATAATTTTGATAAATATGAACTAAGTTTTCCCTTTAACTTTTTATCGAAAGATTATACAAAAGCTTTTGAAAGTGCATTAAAATTTATTTCATCACTAATAATCGATAAAAATGAATTTCTTATAAAGCAAATACAAAATGCTTTTAGTGAAGGAAACAACAAACGAATTTTTGCCTATAATCAAGAAGAATGGAAGATAATAGATCCTTTAGGTGTTATGACATCAAAACTTAATCAAAACTATAGAGAAAATAAAGACTTAAGAATAAAGAAGCCTCATATCTTAGTTAATAGGGATAATATTTTTAAATATTTTGTACATGAAAATAATTGGGTTTTAGTTTTTGATAAATTAGAAACATTAATGACTCAACCAAATGATGTTTCAATATATTCTAATATTTCCGATAAAAATCTCAAAGCAGCTAAATTGTTTTATGATAATACAATATTACCTAGACATAAGCAATATCATGGATCTTTTCCATCTGAAAAAATACAAAGAGAATATTTTGATTATTTCGAATTAATAATTGAAGCAGTGATTTTTTCATATACATCTCTCGAGGCATTTGCAAACATATGTATTATAGATGATTATGAATACATTGTTGAAAAGGACGGAATTAAAACTATATATTCAAAAATAGCTATTGAACGTAAATTTTCATTAAGAGATAAGTTTAAAAACATTTTAAAAGAAATATTACATACACCCGATATTACCCAAACGAATTGGTGGAATTCTTTCGTTGAACTTGAAGATTTAAGAAATGAAATAGTACATTCTAAATCTTCAAAATCTGAAGACAGATATTCGAAGCTATTAGAAAAGAAAATTTTTAAAACTGTTGCTATTAATAGAGCTATTATAGAATATTATGGGAAATTTATTTCAGAAAACAAGAAAACTTTATTAAATGAATTTCCATACGATTTTGCTCATGATGAAGTTTTTCCAGGATTAATGAGTGATGAAAATTACGAAAAAAGTTATAAGCTAATACACAATATCAAAATGTAATTATAAAAACATCTTTTAGAACGAAAACTTAAATTTTTCTAGAATGCGTTAGGGATAGAAGCGGTATCCTTTTTGTTTTTTCTTTAAAAACAAAAAGATATAGCGGAAAGCCCGGCCGAAGGCAACGCCCAAATATTAAATTTTCTTAATATAATTTTTACAAATTTGGATTTGATGTGCTTTTTCTTAGTTTTGTTGAAAGAGAAATAATTAAAATTTAGAATAAATGTATAATTGTTTTGACATAGCGAAGTATTTCATAGAACTGGCCGAAGAAGAAGGACAGGGACTTGACCCGATGAAACTGCTTAAACTTACTTATATTTCGCACGGCTGGCATTTAGGAATTACCGGAAAACCGCTTTTTGACAATGAAGTTCAGGCTTGGAAATACGGATCGGTTATTCCTGATTTGTATTATGAAATACGAATGTTTGGTAAAGATCCGGTTGATCCGTTTTTGATTAATATTTCGGCAAAGACGCCGCTGAAACATGAAGACAAAGAGTTTTTAAAAAAAATCTGGGATAATTATAAAGGTTTGTCTGGATTGCAGCTTTCGGCGTTAACGCACGAAGAGGGAAGTCCGTGGTCGCAGACTTGGGACGGAACGCACAATGTAATTATTGGTAATGATATTATTAAGGAATATTATAAGGAAAAACTAAATAGTTAAATGGAAAAAACACTGGCAGAAAAATTACCCGAAAGTGCTTTAGGAAACGACATTAACAATGTTCCGAAAGATGTTACCCAAGAAGCCGAAAAGGAAAATCATTTAATGAAACCGTATGACCCCAAAAGTCATTCGGAATATATTGAATTAAAAAGATTTGAAATTGAGCAGGCCAACGAAAGTTCAGAACGAAAGCTGAGACAGGAAAATGCCAAGAAAGCTTTTATTTTTTCTTCAACGTGGGCCATTTTTATTGCGGCTGTTATTTTACTGCACGGTTTTGGAGTTTCGTATAAATTTTTTATTCTGTCGCAGACTGAGTTTCTGTTTATAATAGGAACTTTAACAACGTCTATTTTTGCGTTTTATACTTTGGTTTTGAGATATTTATTTTACAGAAAACCAAATGCAGGAAAGTAATATTTAAGTGAATCCATAAGTATTATATTTTTATAAGAAAAAACTGTTGTTCTAATTGTTTGTTTAGTATTTTAAAACCTAGATTTGTATTTTACCAAAACATAAAATTTTAAAGAATTATTAAATATCTTTGAATCATGAGTACAATAGAAAAACCAAAACATATTGGCAGAAATATATGCCGAATAAGAGAGTTAAAAGGAATGAAGCAGGAAACGCTTGCAGAAGCTATTGGAATAAGTCAGCAGACGATTTCGAATATTGAAGCAAGTGAAATTGTTGAAGCCAAAAAACTTCAGGAAATTGCCAAAATATTAGAGGTTTCTGTAGATGCAATTGAAAACTTTTCGGAAGAATCGGTTTTTAATTTCTTTAATAACTTTTATGATAATAGCACGAGTAATGGTCAGGCGGCTTCGGGACCTATTTTTAACTTTAATCCAGTAGATAAACTGGTTGAGCTTTACGAACGTTTGGTTCAGGCAGAAAAAGATAAGGTTGAATACTTAGAAAAGCTTCTAAAAAAATAAATCCATAAATCCGTTTGTTCGCAGGAATAAGCGGATTTTTTAGTTTCATCTCTGTCAAAGCGAAAAACTTTGACAAAGATTACTCTACAAGTGAAACTAAATTCAAATTCTTAAAATAAAACTTCTTTTGTAATGATGTAAAATCCCATTACGAGTACAAACCAACCAAAAAGCGGTTTTAATCTGGCTCCGTCTATTTTTTTAGAAAGCCGGCTTCCTATAAGCATTCCCAGAAGTGCCATTCCGGAAACGCCTAATAGAAACGTATAATCAATAGGAGTTCCGATGTATAAATCGCCTCCAAACCCTATTGATGAATTAATAGTGATGATTAAAAGTGAAGTTCCAACGGCTTGTTTCATTGGAAGTTTTGCAAAAAATAGTAAAGCCGGAATTATTAAAAATCCGCCTCCTGCGCCCAGAAATCCCGTTACAATTCCAACCAGAAATCCAATAACACTTAATTGTATATAATTGGTTTCGGTTCCTTTTATTTCAGTTGCATTTTTTTTGATCATTGAAATTGCTGCTGTTATCATTAAAACCGAAAAAACAATCATAATCAAAAAGTCTTTTGAAACGGTATAAGAAGCAATAGAAAAAAGTGTTGATGCAATTTGCGGAAAAATAACTTCGCGGATAATTAAAATGGAAATTACAGAAGGAACAGCAAAATACATTGCCGATTTTAATTTGAGATTTCCCATTTTGTAATGGCTGTAACTTCCAAATAAAGCGGTTAATCCCACAATAAATAAAGAATACGAAGTTGCCTGATCCGGATTTACTTTAAATAAATACACCAAAATTGGAATAGTAAGGATAGAACCGCCCCCGCCAATTAATCCCAGCGAAATCCCAATAATGATTGAAGCAAAATAGCCTAAATATTCCATTGCATTTGTTTTTAGGCAAAGTTGCTTTAGAAATTAGAAATCTACAGTAACATTTATCACAGAAGAGTTGTTTTTGTGGAAATAAATTTTACCATTAAGAGATTAAGTTAATTAAGTTGGATGGCCTAATATTTCTTAACATTTTAAATGCAGATTAAGACAGTAGCTTAATTAACTTAATGTCTTAATGGTTAAAAATGCAGCAACTCAATCTGGTTTCGGTTGAGTTTAACCAGTCCGCGTTGTTCCATTTTTTTTAGTAATCTGGATACAACCTCGCGTGATGTATTTAATTCGGTTGCGATTTCCTGGTGCGAAAGATTTACTTCAGAACAGCCGCAGGCATCAGAATGTCTTTTTAAGTAAAATTCTAATCTTTCGTCCATAGAACGGAAAGCAATATTATCGACCACTTCCAGAACTTCTTCAAAACGGCTTCGGTATGTTTCAATTACAAATTCATACCATGTTCGGTGTTCCATCATCCATTTATCCATTAACTGAAGCGGAATCATCATAACGGTAACATCTTCGACAACTTTTGCCATAATCTGGCTTTTTTCGCTTTTGGCTGTACAAATCATCGAAATAGCGCAGGCTTGTCCCGGCTGGAGATAATACATTAAAAATTCGCCTCCATCTTCGCCCTCGCGGTAAATTTTGATTTTTCCTTTTGTAATTAAAACAGTGTTTTTAATATACTGTCCGGTACGCATTAAAATAGTTCCGGCTTCAAAATCCTGCAGACTTCCGCTTTCTTCAATTACAGAAATAAGTTCGTTGGAAAAATTAGGAAAGATGGTTTTTAATGAATTTTGCATTACGATATTTTTTGCAATTTCTAGAGAATGATTTTATGAGAATCTAATTAAAAATTATAATTGTTTGCAAAGATAATGGTTTGAAGTCGGATTAATTGTCAGAAAACTGGATTTAAGATTAATTTTATGTAAATGAAAAAATCCTATTTTCTATCGATTTTGCAGACTATAAATTTGAAAATTGTAACTAAATTTGTAAATCACTGATTATAATACTTTCTCTAAAACGTTTTCTGAGAATAATAATCGAAATCGCATTTGGTACGTTTTTTATAAATAGAAACGTCGTAATTTTACAAAAAACACATATTATGAATTTATCACAAGAAGATTGGGTTAATCAGCTTGCTGCTGACGAGAATGCAGTTATACTGGACGTAAGAACTGAAGACGAATTTAATGACGGCTATATTGAAAATGCAGTAAACATTGATATCAATAAAGGTCAGGGTTTTATTTATGAAATCGAAGAATTAGATAAAAATAAAAACTATTATGTGTATTGTCGTTCTGGAGCCAGAAGCGCTAAAGCATGTCAGATAATGAATGAGTTAGGTATAGAAAATGCCTATAATCTGCTTGGTGGTATACTGGACTGGGAAGGCGAAACCGTACAACCATAAAATAGAAGAAGAGGCAAAAAAGCCTCTTTTTTCATTAAAACACTATTAATAACCAAATTAAAATTACCAGATTATGAGTTTAATACCCGAAGAATTTGAGATTAAAAACCTTATAAACCAGGATACTTATCTTGTAAATGGAGAGTTGAAACAATGGACAGGACAAACCACACCTGTATTTTCGACTATTTCTTCTACAGAAAAATATGAGCCTACTTTATTAGGATCTATTCCTTTTATGGCAGAAAAAGAAGCAGCAGAAGTTGTAGAAGCAGCTAATGCGGCTTATGATAAAGGGCAGGGTTTATGGCCAACGATGAAAGTAGCCGACCGTATTAAGTGTATGGAAAATTTCGTATCTCAAATGAAACAAACCCGCGAAGAAGTGGTGAAGTATTTGATGTGGGAAATTGGAAAATCATTGGGTGACTCTCAAAAAGAATTTGACAGAACGGTTGAATATATTTATGATACCATCGCCAGCTATAAAGAATTAAACGGACGCAGTTCGCATTTTGAAAAAGTACAGGGAGTAAACGCCATGATTCGTCGCGGACCTTTAGGGGTTGTTTTGTGTCTTGGGCCATACAACTATCCTTTAAACGAAACTTTCTCGTTATTGATTCCGGCTTTGATTATGGGTAATACTGTAATTTTTAAACCAGCTAAACACGGAGTTTTATGTATTTCGCCATTATTAGAAGCTTTTAGAACAAGTTTTCCAAAAGGTGTTATCAATATTGTGTACGGACGCGGACGCGAAGTTGCTTCGCCAATTATGAAATCAGGAAAAATTGATGTTCTGGCTTTAATTGGAAACAGTAAATCAGCGATTGCTTTACAAGATCAACATCCAAATAAAAACAGATTGCGTTTAATTTTAGGTCTTGAAGCTAAAAATCCTGCGATTATTCTTCCAGATGCTGATTTAGATTTGGCAATTCAGGAATGTATCACCGGAACTTTATCTTTTAACGGACAACGTTGTACAGCTTTAAAAGTATTATATGTTCACGAATCTATTGCGGAAGAATTCAATAAAAGATTCTCTGAAAAGGTAGATTCATTAAAATTTGGAAATCCATGGGAACAAGGCGTTTCTCTAACTCCGCTTCCAGAAACCGAAAAACCAAATTATATTCAGGGATTAATTGACGATGCAACAAGCAAAGGCGCAAAAGTTCTGAATGAAAAAGGAGGAAAACATACTGAAAATTATATATTCCCAGCCGTTTTATATCCGGTAAACAGCAAAATGCGTGTGTATCATGAAGAACAATTTGGACCTGTAGTGCCCATTATTTCTTTTAAAGATATTCAGGAACCTCTTGAAGATATGGCCGAATCTAATTACGGACAACAGGTAAGTTTGTTTGGAAAAGATATAAAAACGCTTGCACCGCTTATCGACGCTTTAGTAAACTTAGTATGTCGTGTAAACTTAAACAGCTCTTGCCAGAGAGGTCCGGATGCATTTCCATTTACAGGACGCAAAGATTCTGCAGTAGGAACTTTAAGTATTCCAGATGCATTGCGTTCTTTCTCAATTCGTACGTTTGTCGCTTCAAAAGATATCGCTTATAACAATGAGATTCTGCAGGAATTGCTTAACAGCAAAGAATCTAATTTTATTAATACCGATTATATTTTGTAGTATCAAGGTTATATATTAATTGTAGATGCCGTCTTTTTCTTTTTTAGATTAAGACGGTTTTTCTTTTTTAAAGCATTTGAGATTCTAAGATTTTAAACTTCTAAGAGTTCTGATTCTCAGATTTTACTTGTGATTTTTTACTTTAAAAAACATAATTTTGTTAAGAATTGTAACCTTATTTTAAAAAATGAGTCTTATTACAAAAACAATTTAAAAATTACCAAAAAACCAGCTTATGAAAAAAAGACTATTTCAATTTTCATTTACAGTGCTTTTATTTTTGGCACAATCCAGCTTTGCGCAAGAGCTTTATATGCCAAGAAATATTAAAGAAGCTTACGCCAAAGGAACTCGTTCTATGGACGGGAAACCAGGAAAAAACTACTGGCAGAATCACGGAAAATATACTATGGATATTACTGTTGATGCCAAAACTAAAATGGTTTCAGGAACAGAAACTATTGTTTACGAAAATAACAGCAATGACAGTTTAAGAAACCTTGCCATTCGTTTTGTAAACAATCTTCATAAACCATCTTCACCAAGAGGAGCAGAAGTAAGTGAGGATTTCTTAAGTGACGGTTTAACGCTTACTTCGCTTAAAGTATCTGGTGAAACTTATAATGAAAATGCCAGAAACTGGGGAACTGTTGGAAGGGTAAAACTTAAAAAAGCACTGGCGCCGCATTCTAAAACGATCATTAATATCGACTGGAATTATCCTTTATCAAAAGAAAGTGGAAGAGAAGGACAAATTGACGAAAGTACTTTCTTCGTAGCTTACAGTTATCCAAGAATTTCTGTTTATGATGATTATAACGGCTGGGACAGATTACCACATACAGATCGTCAGGAGTTCTATAATGATTTTAATGATTATACTTATTCTGTAAAAGCGCCTAAAAACTTCGTAGTATACGCAACAGGTGATTTCTTAAATCCAGATGAGGTTTTACAGCCTGAATATGCAGCGCGTCTTAAAAAGTCTTATGTAACAGATGAAATTCTGCATATTGCTAACGAGCAGGAAATGAAAAACGGTGTTACAAAGCAAAACGAATGGAATATTTGGAAATTCGAAGCCAAAAACATTACAGATGTATGCTTTGGTTTAAGTGATCATTATTTATGGGACGCGAGCAGTGTTTTGGTAGATAAAAAAACAAATCGTCGTGCGAGTGTTCAGGCAGCGTATGATATAAAAGGTACTGACTTCGTAAATTCGGTTAAAAACAATCAGTATGCTTTAGATTGGTTTTCAAATAACTGGCCGGGAATTCCATATCCTTATTCTAAAATGACTGCTTTTCAGGGCTTTGCCGATATGGAATATCCAATGATGTGTAACGATTCGCAAATGAACGATCCAAAATTTGCACAATTAGTTCAGGATCACGAAGTAGCGCATACTTATTTTCCGTTTTATATGGGAATCAACGAAACACGTTACGCATTTATGGACGAAGGATGGGCAACAACTTTCGAATATTTGATTGGAATTGCTGAACACGGAAAAGAAGCGGCCGGTAAATTTTACAAAGAATTTAGAGTTGAGTATTACATAAACGACAAATCTACAGAAGAAGATCAGCCAATTATCTCAATGTCAACACAAGTTTCTGGACCGGGTTACGGAAATAACTCTTATGGAAAAGCTTCTCTTTCATATTTAGCATTAAAAGATATGCTGGGTGATGATTTGTTTAAAAAAGCACTTCACCATTATATGGATACCTGGAACGGGAAACATCCAATTCCTTGGGATTATTTTAATTCAATGAACGCAGGATCCGGAAAAAATTTAAATTGGTTTTTCAATAATTGGTTTTTTACTAATAACTATATTGATGTTTCTGTTAAAGATGTTTCAAAAAATGTTGTTTCTATTGAGAACAAAGGTGGTTTTGCCATTCCGTTTGATGTAAACATTGTGTACGCAGATAATTCAACCGAAATTATACATAAAACTCCGGCTGTTTGGGAAAAAAATCAAAAAACAGCATTGATAGCCGTTAATAGTAAGAAACAAATTAAAAAAGTAACACTTGACGGTGGTATTTTCTTAGATGCCACGCCAGATAATAACACCTGGAACAGTAAATAATAAACATTAAAATGTCTGGAGAAAAAGATTTGCAAAAATTGCTGAAAAGCATGAAACCAGAACATAAACCGGGAGAATTTGTTTTTTGTAAAACAGAAAATTTAGAAAATCTGAATGTAAACGAAATTGATATGATTTTTAGGGAAGAAGAAGCCATAACGCTGATTCTTAAAAAAGAAATTGCTCAAAAACTTCAATTAGATTTTTCTGTGGTAATGTCGTGGATAACGCTTACTGTTCATTCTTCATTAGAAGCTGTGGGATTAACAGCGGCTTTCTCTAAAGCACTTTCAGAACATGAAATAAGCTGTAATGTAGTTGCCGCATTTTACCACGATCATATTTTTGTAAACGTAAAAGATACCCAAAAAGCTATGGATGTTTTAAACTCATTTTCAGATTAAATAACAGCATATCCAGTTTTTTATTTAGAATCAAAATAAAGCCATCTCTTTTTTTTAAGATTTGGCTTTTTTTGATACTTTATTACGGGAAACCGTATTTAAAGGAAATATTAATTCACTACGTTTGCAAAAAATAAAAAAACACGAGTAAACCAATGAAAAATTATTTAATTCTTATTATTTTGCTGTTTTCAATAAAAATTGCTGCACAAAATGATGCTAAGGCTAAATTCCAGAAAAATAAATACGAATTGGCCGTTTCTTATTACAAAAAATCAGATTTTGTAAATGCTTTAGACCAATTTTCGATCGCATCTAAAATTAGACCCGAAAATGAAATAGGGCAGGAATCAATAAAAAAAGTTGATACCTTAAAAGAAATTTTAAGAAAAGAAATTTTGGAAAAGGTAAACGGAATATGGTTAATGACTGGAGACAAGCCAAGCTGGACAGTAAATGCAAATGATAGTTTTAAAAATAAACCGGTTGATGAACTGATAGAAATAGGCGATAATAAAATTTTGTTTTATGAAGTAGATCGTAAAACCAAGGTTAAAAAGTTTATGAAAGCAGAAGAGTTGGTATATTATAACATGGATAAAAATGATTCTTTGTATTCTGCTTTTATTTTATCAGATGGCACAATATGGAATTGTACTGTTGACGAAAAATCTAAAGTTTTGCATGTAATTAATATTGCAAAAAAAGGCGAAAAAGGAGTTGAAAAAATTACAGAAAACAATGAAGAAGTCTTTTATAAAAAAGCACTTTAACTTCTAAGACAAAAATAATTTGAAAAGGAATCTAATTTAGATTCCTTTTTTTATGCTCACAAATGGCTTAATTTTGAATTGTCTTAAAAATATCAATATGGAAATTCAAGAAATTCAAGCTTCAGATACATGGAACATTCGTCATGAAGTAATGTGGCCGGATCAGCCTTTTGAATTTGTACAATTAGAAGAAGATAATTCAGGATTTCATTTTGGCGTATTCGAAGACAATAACTTGGTTTCGATTGTTTCTTGTTTTATTGAAGGAAAAGAAATGCAGTTTAGAAAACTGGCCACTTTAGAAACATATCAGGGAAAAGGAATTGCTTCTTTACTTTTAAGATATATTCTAAACTTTGCCAAAGAAAGGGAGTTAGAAAAGGTTTGGTGCAATGCGAGAAGCAATAAAAAAACATTTTACGAGAAATTTGGCATGAAAGATACTTTTAAGACTTTTACAAAAGCCGGGCAGGATTTTACCATAATGGAAATTGAACTTTTTTAAGTATTGTTTTAAAATGTTGATTTTTAGCTGTTTGAGCTATTTGTTTCTCGTTAGGGATACATTAATTTAATAAAAAAGCTGAATTTTAAACAAATGAAAACGTTTTCGTTTTATGTAACTGTTAAACCTTGTTAAAAATTCTTTTTTTGTTTTAATTCTTTTATTACTTTCGCACCCAAATGAGAAAGTTAATAGTTTTTTTAGTATTCATGAATTTGCTTCTGTTCGGCGGAGGCCAATATCTCAATGCTAATACTTTTTCTCATAACCACCATCTTCAACAAAAGCACAGAGTTAAATTTACAAATCAGGATCGCGGTACTTCAATAATTGAAGACGCTGCAGATATTGATCTTGAAGAAGATCTTCTGGGACATGATGATGTTGATTTACTAACGAATAAGTTCTTTGCTGCTTCGTTTAGTTTGGTAGACACGTTGTATCTGGCACTTTCAGATCAGTCTGCTTCGAATGATTCCAATCGTTTAAAAATTTCTACGCCTTTCTTAGGCTATTCAAATCCTATTTATATTACTCAACGAGTATTAAGAATTTGATTTTACAATATACATCGGTTACCTAAGTCGTGATCTGCATATCTCGTTGATGTATATTTATTTTTTACTTCTTCTTATATGAAAGTTAAGCTCTGACTAAGGCTGGCTGATGCATTCTATCATCTAAAGAATTTTTATTCCAAGCATTCAATCGCTTAATTTCCAAACTAAATCATGAAAAGAATTATCTTGTTCACAGGCTTTATGGCCTTAGTGTGCCTAACTAGTTGTACATCTAAAAAAGAAGAGAAAGAAGAAGCTGAAAAATTTACGGTTACAAATCCGGTAAAAATTGACACTTCATTTACTAAAGAATATGTTTCGCAGATTAAATCTGTGCGCAATATCGAAATCCGCGCTCAGGAAAAAGGATTTCTTCAAAATATATATGTTGACGAAGGTCAGTATGTAAAAGCTGGGCAGTTATTATTTAAAATTATGCCAAACATGTACCAGTCTGAATTATTAAAAGCTCAGGCTGAACAAAAATCGGCTGAAATTGAATTACAGAATTCTAAATTATTAGCCGACAAAAATATCGTTTCTAAAAACGAATTAAGTGTTGCTCAGGCTAAATTGCAATCTGCAAAAGCTGAGGTTTCATTAGCAAAATTACATTTATCATTTACAGAAATCAGAGCTCCGTTTGACGGAACAATCGACAGAATTCCATTAAAACTAGGAAGTTTAATCGATGAAGGTGAATTATTGACAAGTCTTTCAGACAACAGTCAGATGTTTGCATATTTCAATGTTTCTGAGCCAGAATATCTTCAGTATGAAACTAATATTAAAGATCGTGCAGACAACAAAGTAAATTTAGTGTTAGCAAACGGAGATCTTTTTAAAGAAAAAGGAAATGTTGAAGTTATCGAAAGTGAATTTAATAACGAAACGGGAAACATTGCTTTTAGAGCCAGATTCCCAAATTCTGGAAAATTACTAAGAAATGGTGAAACTGGACAAGTTCAAATGAACGTTCCGCTTAAAAATGCTATTGTAATTCCACAAAAAGCGACTTATGAAATTCAGGATAAAAAGTATGTTTTTATTGTAGGTAAAAACGATAAAGTGACTTCAAGAGAAATTACAATTACTGGTGAAATCCCTGATTTATACGTAATAAAAACAGGACTTACAGAAAATGACAGAATCTTGCTTGAAGGAGTTCAGAAAGTAAAAGAAAACGACAAAATTAAATATGACTACCAATCTCCTAAAGAGGTTATAAATCATTTACGCTTAAAAGCAGAATAGGTTTTTGTTTTGATAGTTTCAAGTCTCAGGTTTCAAGTTACGTGCTGAAGCTGAGGCATTTTAAACTTCATTAAGTTTAATCATTAAAAAATATAAAAATGTTTAATAAATTTATACAAAGACCTGTTCTGTCGATAGTAATATCGTTGATTATTGTCTTTTTAGGGGTATTGTCTGTATTGAATTTACCTATTACACAATTCCCTACGATTTCGCCTCCAATGGTGAATGTTACTGCAGATTATCCGGGATCTAATGGTGAGTTGATGATCAAGGCCGTAGTTATTCCTTTAGAAAGAGCGCTAAACGGTGTTCCCGGAATGAAATATATGGCTTCTGATGCCGGAAATGATGGTGAAGCTACAATTAAAGTAGTGTTTAATTTAGGTACAGATCCAAATCAGGCTGCAATTAACGTACAAAACCGTGTGGCTTCTGTTACGAATAAATTACCTCCTTTGGTAATTCGTGAAGGTATCAAAATTACGAGAGAGGTACCAAGTATGCTTATGTACGTGAACCTTTATAGTACAGATCCAAATACCGACATGAAGTTCTTATATAACTATGCGGATATTAACGTACTTTCTGAATTAAAAAGGGTAAACGGTATTGGTTCCGGAGATATTTTAGGAACACGTGAATACGCCATGCGTATTTGGTTGAAACCAGATCGTATGCTGGCGTATAAAATTTCTGCTGATGAAGTAATGGAAGCATTATCTAGTCAGAGTTTAGAAGCGTCTCCGGGTAAAACGGGAGAAAGTTCTGGTAAACGTTCTCAGGCATTTGAATATGTATTGAAATATTCCGGACGTTTTACAACAAAAGAACAATATGAGAATATTGTGGTAAAAGCAAATCCAAACGGAGAACTTTTGCGTTTGAAAGATGTAGCTAAAGTTGAATTTGGAAGTTCAATGTATGATATCTATTCTAATTTGAATGGAAGACCATCGGCTGCGATTGTATTAAAACAATCTTTTGGAAGTAATGCGAATCAGGTTATTGAAGAAGTAAAAGCAAAACTTGAAAAAATCAAACAAAGATTTCCAAAAGGAATGGATTATGAGATTTCATATGACGTTTCTAAATTCCTTGATGCTTCTATCGAAAAAGTAATTCACACCTTAGTAGAAGCTTTTATTCTGGTAGGTTTAGTAGTATTCCTTTTCTTAGGAGACTGGCGTTCTACCGTTATTCCGGCCATTGCGGTTCCGGTATCATTAGTAGGAACGTTTGTGTTCATGACATTCTTCGATATTTCGTTGAACTTAATTACATTATTTGCATTAGTACTGGCAATTGGAGTTGTTGTCGATGACGCCATTGTAGTTATCGAGGCCGTCCATGCCAAGATGGAAGAAGAACATCTCTCGCCATTTAAAGCAACCAAAAAAGCAATGCATGAAATTGCGGGGGCAATTATTGCGATTACGTTCTTAATGGCGGCGGTGTTTATACCAGTTGCATTTATGTCTGGTCCGGTTGGAGTATTTTACAGACAGTTCTCTGTAACAATGGCAACAGCAATTATCCTTTCTGGTATTGTAGCTTTGACTTTAACACCTGCGCTTTGTGCTATGATGTTGAAAAATAACCATAACGTACCTAAAAAGAAAACACCAGCTAATAGATTTATTGATGCTTTTAACGAAAAATTCAATTTAGCGCAGGGTAAATACCAAAATCTATTAGGTAAAATCGTAAACAGAAGAGTAGTTACCATTGTAGCGCTTCTTTGTTTCTGTGCCGGAACATGGATTATAAGCAGTACAGTTCCTTCAGGATTTATCCCTAATGAGGATCAGGGAATGTTTTATGCCGTTATTCAAACGCCTCCGGGTTCTTCATTAGAAAGAACAAATAATATTGCCGAAAGAGTTCAAAAAATTGCAGAAGATATCGATGGTGTAAAATCTGTTTCTTCGTTAGCAGGTTACGAAATCCTTTCAGAAGGTACTGGTGCCAACTCAGGAACGTGTTTGGTGAACCTAAAAGACTGGAGTGACAGAAAAGAATCTGTTATTGAGATTATGCACGAAATGGAGGAAAAATGTAAAGATATTGCGGGAGCTAATATCGAATTTTTCCAACCGCCAGCTGTACCTGGTTACGGTGCTGCCGGAGGATTTGAACTTCGTTTGCTGGATAAAACCGGTTCTAACGATTACAAAAGAATGGAGCAGGTTAACAATGATTTCGTGGCAGAATTAAACAAACAGCCGGAACTTTCAAACGTATTTAGCTTCTATAGTTCTAGTTTCCCTCAGTATATGATGAAGGTTGATAATGATTTGGCACAGCAAAAAGGTGTATCTATCGAAAATGCTATGAATACGCTTTCAACTCTTGTGGGAAGTAACTATGAAATCAGTTTCATTAAATTCGGAATTAACTACAAAGTAATCGTTCAGGCTTCGCCGGAATATCGTGCACAGCCAGATGATATCCTGAAATTGTATGTAAAAAATGATCGTGATGAAATGGTGCCGTTTTCTGCTTTTATGAGATTAGAAAAAGTATATGGACTTTCAGAAATTACGCGTCATAATATGTACACTTCTACACAAATTAGTGGTTCTCCGGCGGCAGGTTATAGCTCTGGTACTGCTATTAAAGTGATTCAGGAAGTTGCGGCTAAAAAACTGCCTAGAGGATATGATATTGATTGGGCTGGTATTTCTGCCGATGAGGTGGCACAAGGAAATCAGGCTATTTGGGTATTCTTAATCTGTTTAGGATTCGTTTACTTAGTATTAGCAGCACAGTACGAAAGTTTTATTCTGCCATTGTCTGTAATTTTCTCTTTACCGGCGGGTATTTTTGGAGCTTTCCTTTTATTAAAATTAACTGGATTAGAAAACAATATTTATGCTCAGGTTGCCATGGTAATGCTTATTGGATTATTAGGTAAAAATGCCGTGTTAATTGTAGAGTTTGCCATTCAAAGGCATGCTGCAGGAAAATCAGTTATAGAAGCCGCAATGGAAGGAGCAAAAGAGCGTTTCCGTCCTATTTTAATGACATCATTTGCATTTATCGCCGGATTATTACCGCTTGCATTTGCAACTGGTCCGGGTAAAATTGGAAACAGAACAATTGGTACAGCTGCCGCAGGAGGAATGCTTGTAGGAACCATTTGTGGTGTATTTGTAATTCCGGGCTTGTATTTCATTTTTGCCAAAATTGCAGAAAAACACAAACTGGTAAAACATGAAGAAGAAAATCCATTAACAGAAGAAATTGATAACAACCATGTATAAAGTTAAATTATATCAATATAGTATCGCATTAGGACTTTGTCTTGCTGTATCGGGCTGTAAAGCCCCTGCAGCAGAGACAACAACAAGTCCGCTAAGTGCCGCAGTTCCAGAAGGTTTTGGAGCTGTAAAAAGTCAGGATACAACCAATACAGCAACGCTGAAGTGGAAAGACTTTTTTAAAGATCAAAATCTAAACAATTTGATTGATGTTGCTTTAAAAAACAATCAGGAATTAAACATGACTTTGCAGGAAATAGAAATTGCAAAGAATGATATTCGTGTTAGAAAAGGATTATTACTTCCAACAGCAGGAATTCGTGCCGGAGCAGGAATAGAGAAAGTAGGTAGATATACGAGTCAGGGTGCGGGTGATGCCACTACAGAAATTAAACCGGGAGTTGAAACACCAGATCCGCTTCCAGATTTTACAATTGCGGCTTACGCGAATTGGGAAGTAGATATTTGGAAAAAACTTCGTAATTCTAAAAAAGCAGCCGTAAACCGTTATTTAGCAACAGTTGAAGGAAAGAATTTTGTAATCACAAACCTGATTGCTGAAATTGCTGATTCATATTACGAATTATTAGCTTTAGATACTCAGCTTGATATTGTAAAACAAACAATTACTTTGCAGAGCAATGCATTAGAAATTGTAAAAGTACAAAAACAAGCTGCCAGAGCAACAGAGCTTGGAGTTAAAAAATTCGAAGCAGAAGTTTTAACTTCAAAAAGTTTAGAGTTTGATATTTTACAGCAGATTAAAGAAAACGAAAACAAAATCAACTTTTTGTTAGGACGTTATCCACAGGAAATAGCGAGAACTCATAACGATTTCTTAGCGATGCTTCCGGCGGCTGTAAATTCGGGAATTCCATCACAATTATTAATGAATCGTCCGGATGTTAAACAAGCTGAATTAGAATTGGTTGCTGCGAAATTAGATGTAAAAGCTGCTCGTGCAGAATTCTATCCTTCATTGGATATCTCTGCTGCAATTGGCGTTCAGGCTTTTAAACCTTCTTATTTGCTAACAATGCCAGAATCACTTTTGTATTCTCTGGCAGGTGATTTAGTAGCGCCTCTTATTAATAGAAATGCGATAAAAGCAGAGTTTTCTAGTGCCAATGCAAGACAGCTTCAGGCATTATACAATTACGATAAAACAATTTTGAATGCTTATTTAGAAGTATCAACACAACTTTCTAAAATTGAAAATCTTCAAAAAGGATACGATTTAAAATCAAAACAAGTTGACGCATTAAATACTTCAATTGATGTTTCAAATGATTTGTTTAAATCAGCCAGAGTAGACTATTTCGAAGTTTTAATGACGCAGAGAGATGCATTAGAAGCTAAACTGGAATTAGTAGATACTAAAAAAGAACAATTAAATGCTGCGGTTCATGTTTACAGAGACCTTGGCGGTGGTTGGAAATAATTTGCCAATTAATTTGTAGTGAAAAAGCCTTTCGGAAGTAAAGTTCTGAAAGGCTTTTTTTATGACTTAAAGAACTGTAAGTCCTTTATTTTTATAATTTTTAAGAATTTCATCATCAGGAGAGATATTCGATACAAGAACATCAATATCTTTTAACTGCGAAACAAAATAAGGTTCGGCAGTATCTATTTTTTCACTCGAACTTAAAGCGATTATAAAATTCGAATTCTGAATCATATTCTTTTTAATCTGCGAATCATCATATAAACTCGCCGTAATGCCTCGTTCATGATGAATACTGCAGATTCCTAAAATGCAGACATCGGCCCTGAAATTTTTAAAAAAATCAAGTGTTTCCATACTCGAAGTAGTAAAAGAAGTTTTGCACATTCTTCCTCCGGCAAATATCAATTCAATGTTGGGTAAATCTTCTACTAACATTGCAACCGGAAAACTGTTCGTAATAACCGTTAGTCTTAAATTATGTGGAAAACTCTCTACCAATGCCAAAGAAGTGGTTCCTCCATCAATAAATACAATTTGTCCGTCTTTTAAATATGAAATCGCTTTTTCGGCAATAATTTTTTTATTCTCAAGATCATGTTTTTCTCTTTTTCTATAATGCAGAGGCATTGGAGAAGGAGCTACTGCACCGCCTCGAACTGCTTTTAAAAGTCCCTGATCTGAAAGTTCTTTTAAATCACGTCTGATTGTATCTTCAGAAACACTTAAATATTCACTTAATTCTGCCGATGTTACACGGTGTTCTTTAGATAAATATTCTAAAATAGTCTGCTGGCGTTCTTCTTTCTTCATTTATGTTGCAAATTAATACCGCAAAAATAAGTTAAAAATTGCAATTATTTGCAATGTATTGCAATTTTTGCATAATTTTACCGCAAAATAATTTTACAATGAAAAAGAAAACAATTGCAATTGATATGGATGGCGTACTTGCTGATATAGAATCACAATTAATTAATCATTATAATAAAGCCTACGGAACGACTTTGTCTAAAGAAAGCATTCAGGGCTTAAGCGAGGAAGATGCTTTTAACGGAAGAGAATTATTGCACGGAATTTTAAATAAAGATAATTTTTTTAGAACTCTGCCTGTAATGCCGGATGCGGTGGAAAGTTTACAGGAATTACAAAAGAATTTCGAAATTTTTATAGTTTCGGCTGCTACAGAATTCCCAATTTCACTTGCCGAAAAGGTGGCATGGCTGGGCGAGCATTTTCCTTTTATTAAATGGGAAAATATCGTTTTGTGCGGCAGTAAAAGAATTATCAATACTGATTATTTAATTGACGATCATTGTAAAAACCTTGATTACTGTATGGGTAAACCTATTATGTTTACCGCATTTCACAATATAAACCAGACTCACCACGTAAGAGTGAATAACTGGAAAGAAGCAGTTGCCATTTTAAACGAAACATTATAAACTGAAAGGGTTATAATAGTTGTTTTTTGAAGAAAAAAAGCCTTTCGGAGTAATCTGAAAGGCTTTTGTATTATTTAGGAATTATAATTTTTGCTTTAAATCCATTGTCTGGGGCTGTGTCAAATTCTATTGTTCCTTTAACAGTCTGAATTCGGCTTTCCATATTTTGAAGGCCATTTTTATAAATCTTTGTTTTCTCACAGCCTATTCCGTTATCAGTGTAGTGTATTATGATTGATTTCGTATCGTTATTAAATTTTATTACAACAAGATTGGCCTTACTGTGCTTCTTCATATTTACCATTAATTCTTGTAAAACTCTGCCAATCGTGATTTTTTTTATGTCATCAATATCTTCTGCGTTTATACTTTCTAAATTAGTAACCATAATATTTCTGTCGACAGTATTATAAGCTGAAAGCATTTCTTTTATACTTTTTGTAAAATCTTTGCCTGTTTCGACCTTATTGTTTTCTTTTGAAATTCCTCTTACACGGCCATAAATGTCATCTAGTTTTTGAAGAAGATTTTCTTTGGTATTTTCTTTGGCCAATGACTGAGATTCGGCAAAAGCAATTACCTGAAAAACATCATTTGCTAATTCATCATGGATTTTTTTAGAGATTCTTGTTTCTGTATCGTAAGAACTTTTAAATTCGATTGCCTTGTTTTTATTTTTGTAGTAACGAATTAAAATTGCGATAAGAATTACCAGAAAAATAAAAACTATTACAAATACAATTCTTAAATACTTTGCTTTTTGTAATGCTAGTTGATTTTCAGCTTTTTCTAGACGCAATTTTTCATTTTCATCTTTTTCTTTTTTTGCATCGTATTTAATTTTAGCAGATTTATTTTTAAACTTATTTCTAACCTTAATAATACTGTCATTTAAAGTAAAAAACTTTTGTGTATATTGAGGTGTATTGGAAGTATTGTCATTTGTAATTAAAATTTGCAGCGCTTCTAATCTTTCGTCAATACTATTGAGTTTTGTGGCAGCGTTGTAAGCCAAAGTGGCATTTTCATCTGATTTTTTGGGGTCTTTTTTGGAATAATAATCAGCAAGGTGAAGATAGCTTTCAATACTTCCGTAATTATCCTCATTGTCAATTCTTATTTTTAGGCCTTCAGTCATTAATTGGAATCCTTTTTCATCCTTTCCGCTCTTAAAATAGGCATAACCTAGATTATCTTGATACATGGATTTTTTGCTAGATTGATCTTTATTCTCTAATATTTTTTTACTTGAAGGAGATTCTAAAAGAAATTCTAAAATGAATATTGCTTTATCGTATTTTTTTTGTTGAATATAAACAGCTGCAATATTATTTAAAGGATCTTGTTTTTCGATAATATTTTTGTATTCTTTAATTGATTCTTTATAAGAAAAAATAGCATCATCGTAAAGAGAAAGTTCTTTGTCGGCAATACCTATTAAATTGTTTATAGAAGCGCTATAAATACTATTTTTTTTAACATAATGTGATGCTTCAGTTAGAGTTTCTTTACTGCCATAATAATCTCCATTGACTTGTTGAATTTCTGATAATTTTATAAGTATATATCCAATATTGGCACTATCTTTTATAACTTCGTAAAGAACTTTTGATTTACTGAATTGATGAAAAGAGGTGTTAAATGCTTGTTTTTCATGGTTTTCAATTGCTTTATTGCGTAATGATAGAGCTTCTTTTTGTATAGTCTCAGTTTTAGGATTAACAGGTTTTTTTTCTTCACATGAAAAAAGAAAAAGGACTATTATGAAATAAAAAAACGGGGACCGTAACATATAAATTTACTTTCCCCGAAAATAGTAATTAATTTAGATACTTAAAATATAATTTCTTAAGGAGCTGGTGGTGGTGGACCACCTCGTCCATCACCAGGACCATCTGGGTCATAAGCAGATGGATTAACTCCCTTCTCAATTGTTTTTTTAGGTTGAGTCTCGTACTCATCAGGAGTACAAGAAAATATAGTGAACAATAGCGTAAAAGCTATGAATAGTAATAGTTTTTTCATTTTAATTTAATTTAGAAATTAGACATAGGTATGGCTGTCCGGAGTTATCCAGATCTTGGAATTGCGATACCAAAATTGTTTTGGGAAGTAGACTGTGTAGAACTGTAAGACGTAATTTATACTTCCCGAATAAACTTGGTCTTACGGTTTTTTCACAATGTAAATTAGAACTTGTTTATATTTTGTTTTAGTCTGCAGACAAAACATGAACTAATTTCTTGATGCAAAATAAAGACGCTTTAAACTGCTGTAGAGAAAGAATTCCCAGAATTCCCGCATTTCCCCGAGATTCCCGAAAATTCCCGACAGCAAAAATTTGCAGCGTTCAATTTGAGTTGCTAAATGTTATTTAAGTTTGAATAATCTCAATTTATAATAAAAGGAGTAAGTGCTTCAAAAGTTGGTTTTGGATATTAAAAAATATCGTAATAGCAGAGAATTGAAATAAAAATTGAAATTGTAGATAAGAAGTTAATTTCTGAAGTCAAAAATAAAGGCATTAAAAAAGGTTTTTGTTAAATAATGGACATGAAGAGCCGAAAGAAGTCCCTTAAAAAGAGGGATTCTTTATTGAATTTCGATATCTATTTTCTAAAAGAGATCAAAAGATTAGTCCAAAGAATAAGATTGAATAGCGATGGATACTATAGTATATTTTCGGAGCCGAAAATCAGAATTAAAAGAGTATTATTTTTAAATAAAAAAACAAAAACATTATTAAAATGAAATACTTAAAAAAGTAAGAAGAATGATTTTTTGAAGAGTAATTTTGGCAATTAAATTGTTGGGTTTTTGGCATGTATTTACTGTTATTTATACTATAAAGATAAGAAAAAAAATCAGTAAAAACAACTGGTTTTCAATAAAATGACTGCTTTTTTTGCTTAAAAATGTAAATTTTTTAAGTTGGTTTTCAGCACTTAATCGCTGGTTTTAAAGAGAGAAAAAAGATCTTTTCTTAATGAAGAATTGCTATAAAATCTATGGATTTAATTTTTTTATAAAAAATCCTTTCGGGAATTTATCCGAATAGGCTTTTATATGAGGTTAAATATATTTATGATAAAAAATCCTTAAACCACAATCCAGAATTTTTGATGGTTCTTTTCTGCGTTTCAAAATCAACGTGAATAAGTCCAAATCGAGCATTGTAGCCTTCTGCCCATTCAAAATTATCAGTTAAGCTCCAAACGAAATAACCATCTACATTTAAGCCGTCTTTTTTGGCTTTTAGAATCTGTTCTAAATGATCCTGAATATAGTGTGTGCGTTTTATATCGTAAACTTTGCCATTTGTAACAGTATCAGGAAAAGCAGCGCCATTTTCGGTAATAATGATTTTTTTAATCCCATTATATTCGTTGAATTTTTTGAGAATATGATACAAAGCCGGCGGATAAACTTCCCAGCCCATTTCGGTGGAAATTACATTTCTTTTTTCGGCACTTATCAATTCGGCGCCAATATATGGCGTAAGAAGAGAATATTTTACAATTTCGCGTGTATAACATTGCAGACCTATAAAGTCGAAGTCAAAACCGAGATTGTCTAAATCATCTTCTAAAATATAATTGTTAAGTTTTTTAAGAACAGGAAGATCCTTTTGCGGATATCCTAATCCCAAAATGGGTTCAATAAAAGTTCGGTTTAAAAGCGTGTCGACACGTTTTGCAGCTTCAATATCTTTAGAACTTTGTGTTGCCGATTCGATATGCGTACATGAAAATGTGGTTCCTATATTTGCTTTTGGAACTCGGCTGCGAATTGTTTTGGCGCCTGTAGCTGTTGCTAAAGTAACGTGATGCATGGCTTTTAAGTAATTTGTAATACCTTTTTTGCCAGGTGCGTGAATGCCTAAAAAATAACCAGCTCCCGTAAATACTGAAGGTTCATTTATAACCATCCAGTTTTTTACACGATCGCCAAAATACTGCACGCAAACTTCAACATATTCTTTAAACCATGAAACTGATTCGCGGTTTGTCCAGCCTCCTTTTACTTCCAGATCATGCGGTAAATCCCAATGATAAAGGGTTATCCAGGGTTCAATTCCAAATGCCAGAAGTGAATCTATGACTTTATTATAATAATCGATTCCTGCTTGATTTATTGGATGAACGCCAGTAGGCATAATTCTGGGCCAGCTGATAGAAAATCTAAAATTAGGAATATTTAATTCCTTAATTAAATTTATGTCGTCCTGATAAGAGTTGTAGAAATTACAGGCGGTTAAGGCATGATGACCGTTTTTAATTTTTCCTTTTTGAGAAGTAAAAACGTCCCAGATAGAAGAACCTTTTCCGTCAGAATCATGTGCTCCTTCAATTTGGAAAGCGGCGGTTGAGACGCCCCACAAGAAATCTTCACCAAATTGGTTTTTGTTCAAAAATGAGTTTTCAATTTTATTCATTCAATACTACTTTCCTTTATTTTTAATGGTTTATTAGTGTAGGAAAGAAGATTGCATAGCTCTTAAAAAAAGCCATTCTTTGAATGATACCAGAAATTTTAGGCTGAATAATTTCATAACGATTAGTTTTATATCAAATTAATAAAACTAATGTGAATTTATTGTAAAGTGATTATTATCAAATGATTAAATAAAAAAAAGGGAAGATTTAATCTTCCCATCCGCAGAGTGTTAAACCAAGTCCCTGAGCTTGTTTGAGTGATGTTTTTACAGTTTCGCTTCGACAGCTTGACAGACCACGACAGGTTTCTTTGAAATGATATCTTTTTGATCCTGTCGAGCCACAAATATAAACTTTGGTTTCTGGAGGACGAAAAGAGGTAAAAAAAATAATAATTAGTAATAAAGTAGTATATTTCATAAGATGTTTTTATTTGACAATTAAATGGTATTCATTTCCTTTTTTATCAGTAGCTTTTAGTTTTCCGTATGAAACCCATTCGGTATTAATTTCAATTTCGGCAACAGAGTCAGTAATTAAAATTCCTGCACCGTATTTTCCTTGTACGTTAATATTCCCGCAAACCGAATCGCCATTGATGTTTATTCCTTTTACATCATAATTATATTCATAATTTCCCGGATTTCCAGTTCTATATTCGTACTGATAGGTTTTATTTATATGATAGGTTTTGGCTTCTTCCGGTGTAATGGTCTTTCGGTCGTCTGCCGTAATTGCCGATTTGTAAAATGAATTTACTTGTTGAACTGGCGGCGCTTCTGAAGCTTTTTCGCAGGAATAAAAAGTAAATAATAAAAATAAGATTAAGTAGTTTTTTAACATAGGCGATGTGGTATTTGGTTAACTTAAAATATCATTATTTCATTTTAAGGATGCGATAAATCTAATTAGAATTAACTGCTTTGTTATGAGTACTTATACGGGAATTTATTCCGTTTCATAAAGCAAAATAGTATCTAATAATTCTTTTTCAAATTGATAAATATCGTCAATTGATGAAATAGAGATTTTAGATTCTGTTTTATTATCATTAAACAGACTTATGTATTTTTTATTCCCATTAAGATGAAGTCTGCACAAAGGTTTACGGTTGTTATCATCCAGAAGAATTCCAAAATAAGACTGCGTGTCGCGGTGCACAATTCTGCTTGTGGGTAATTTTCTGCGCAAAATAGCTAGAACAATTCGGTAAGCATCAAGTTCTTCTTCAGTTGTATTAACTTTATTATCATCTTCAACAACAATTGAAATTTCTTCATCTTGCTGTTTAATTGTTTCTTTGGTTAAAGCAGCATTTAATCGGTCATTTATTTTATCATTAATAAATTGGCTGACTGATTTTTGAACCAAATCTTTAAATTCATCAAGAACTTTTTCTGTTAATCTGCCAGTATATATTTTGCCAGCAAATAGTTTTGTAAAATCGCTGGATGGACTTTCTAATTCGGCGCTTATAAGTTTTTTGATTTCTTTGATATATTTTAATGAACTTGCATTGCTTACAATATTATTTACATCAAAGTTAGCTTTATGAAATTTTGCAATTTCGTTTATCGTATTTTCTTTTAGATTCGTAATATCAAATTCTAAAAATGGTTTTTCATCCATTTTGTTTTGATCATCCAAGTCAGTAAAAAATTGATAATTGATTCCGTTTGTTAAAAGTGCAAATCTTGTTTTGGTAACATGAAAATAACGGAATAATTGGGAGTTATGAACAGTAAGCTTTTCTTTCCAGCTTTTGCATTCTACAATAATGATAGGTTCACCGTTTTGAAAAATAGCATAATCTACTTTTTCACCTTTTTTTAATCCAAGATCAGCGGTAAATTCTGGAACAACTTCAAGCGGATTAAATGCATCGTATCCAAGTACATGTATAAATGGGAGTACAAAAGCATGTTTTGTAGATTCTTCGGTTTCAATTTTACTTTTAAGCTGATTTATTTTATCTGCTAATGATTTAAGTTGAATATTCATTTCCATTGGTTTGTAATTTTAAATTAATAATTCAAAAGTAAAACCAATCAAAATCAGTATTTTATGGAAAACCGTAATTGAACAAGAATTCTAGAAAAGAAGTTTTTGAAATGTATTTAAACAGAAAAAAGAGGATATTAAATTCCTCTTTAAAAGCATGTGCTTTTGCTTATTATTTTTCTAAAATAAAATCTTTGATTATTTTATCCATGTTTGATGGCAGATCTGCGTTTTTAATTTCAAAATGTTTGATTTTCATTTCAGAGAGCCATTTGGTCCAATACGCTTTTATAACTTTTTCTTCAAACGGATTATTTTTGCTTGGATTTATTCCTAATACCAAAACTTCAAGATTTGATAAATCCTTATTTATTGGAATAAAACCAAAATTTCCAGTATCGAATTTTTTCTGCCAATCGTTAGTATTTAAACCGTTTTGTTTTATTAGCTGAGGTGTTAAATAACTAGATAAATTGTTGTTTTTAATTTGTGTTCCATCATAAAAAATATATCCATCGGTTAAAATGACTAAAATGTTTCTGTAACCTTTGTCAATACACTGATCTTGTACTTTACTGTCAAAAAAATTCCAAATATCAGAACCAATATATTTATCATCTTTAATTGCAGATTCATAAATTGAAGCTGTTTTTGAAGCATAAGTATCGTTTATCGAATTGAGTAATTTTTTTGAAGCATTATCTTTATCAACCGTAATTCTTAAATCTTTAGAAATCGAATTGATTTCAGAATTTTCGGGTTCCGGATTAAAAAACAATTGCATTTTGTCATTAATCTGTCTCATTCTTTTTGATTTTAAATGTTGTGTAAAAGCTTCAGAAACAGATTTGATGTATCCTAAATCTCTTTGATATATCTCCATAGTTGAATTTGGATTTTTTTTGAGACTTATTCTGTCTGATAAATCAATTAAAATACTGATGTTGTAGTTTTCAGAAACAACGTTTTTATTCGTTTCTTCTTTTCCTTCATTCTTTTCTTCTTTACATGAAAAAAATAAAACCAGCAATAATGACATTGAAATTTTGAGTACTGTAATTTTCATAATATTAGTTTTTAGAATACACTAAATGCTGGAAATCTGGATCGATTAAGTTTAGTTTACTTAAATGCTCTTCTGAGTAAAGCTCGCAACTCTGTAAAAGTTCTTCTTTTTCTTTATAGGGTAAAGCTAATTCAGTACCAATTGCTTGAAACCAGCCTTCTTTATACTGATGATGATAATGCAGATATTCTTTTACAGGAAAAACAAAGCCGTCTATTTTGGATTGAAGTTCTGAAATTTTACCATTTATGGTCACAATCTGCTGTTTAAAATCATTGATTTTATTAATGTATTCTGTTTTAAGTTTTTCCAGATTTAATAAGTTTTCTTTTCTGCCTCTTATAAAAGCTCTGATTTTATCAATATTTTCAAATTCTTTCATTACAAAATCGAATACAAGCCCCCAGATAATATAAACCACAAAACCAGCAAATATGATCATCCAGAATTCTGGTTCTCCTAAAGCGATATTTAAATTATAAGGCGAAGAATCTGTTGTTTTGTTAAACTCATAGATTTTTTTCTCAATGATATATGCCAAAAGAGAATCAAATAAAAAGGTAATAGCAAAAAGCGAAACCAGCCTGAAAATATTCTTGAGTCCTTTTCCTTTTTGCACCATATGAATTACATATCCTAGTCCCATGAAAACAAACGGAATTGTAACCACTAAAACACCTTCGAGCCAGCTTGCTTTAAATGCATTTGTAAAAGCATCGGCATCAAAAATGGCAGCCGTTAAACTATCATTAGAAAATTCTTTGAAAAAAGCAGAGTAGGAAGCAGAAATATAAAACACCAAAACATAAAGTGTAATTGGAAGCAATAGAATTAAACCAATATAAAATTGGGCTTTTAAACCTTTTCCTTCTTCAATTCCGTATTTATCAGGATTGCGTTTTACTTCGATAATTTCATTTTTAATCTGGTCGATATTATCATTAATATCCTGTTCTTTTTTCTCATAAATACCAATAGCAGCTTCCGATTTTTTAAGTTCAGTTCTGTTTTTTTCCTGTTCTTCGCGATAAGGCTGTTTTAGTCGGTCTTGTTCCATTTTTTGTTTTCGGCACTGATCTTCAAAACTCATATATAAATTTTGAAGGCAGGCTTTTAAAACAATTGGCTTTCCGGTTGCTTTGACTGATGCTGCAAAACCGCTTTGGTAATATGTAATTCTGATTTGTTCTATGTCTTCTTCATTTTCTTCTATAATTTTAAAAGAAGAATTCTCAGGTTTTTTTAAACTGAATAGTTGGGTTAGTGTTTTCATAACTTAAGCGTTTAGTTGACTAATAATTTCTTCTTTTCCGATGTTTCTCTGCACACAGCCAATGAGATAATCAGATAAGTCATTGATGTTTTCTTCTACGAAATCAAATTTGCGGCAATATTTTCGAAGCATATTTAATTCGTCATCGGTAATTTTTCCGTCTGCCCAAATAATTCGGGTTAGATCATACAGATATTCAATTTTGGTATTTAAAGATTCCGGAACTATAAATTCTGTGTTGACAGGGTTTTGAAAAAGTTTATCAAGCTCTTCTTTCGGAATTCCTCGTTCGTCTGCAAAATGATACAGCATCTGCAATTCTAATACATCAAATTGATCGTCGGATAATGCCATTTGGTACAATCTTAAAAAATGGCTTTTTAGTTCTAGTGTTATCATGGTTTGTATTTTATTTTTTTAGTGATTCGCATGCAATTCCATCACCATTGCCATCTAAGTGTTTATAACAGCTTCTATTACTGTTATATGTTGCCTGTGCTTCTTCCCAAGTTGAAAAACTGGCGCACGTTTTTGTAGGACAATTAGAATTTGATCCAGAATTTGTGGTCGATGATGAATTTGAAATTCCTTCTGTTGAATCTGATGATTCTGAGCATGAAATTATTGAGCTAAATGCAATACAAGCCAAGATTGAAAGCATGCATCCATTATTTTTGTTTGAGAATTTGGATCTGTTGTTGGCGTAATGTCCCTGAACATATGTTCCGTCTTTTCTGTAATATCCTTTTCGATATCCCATAGTTAATAATGTTTAAGTGTGTAAATTAAAAATGTTAGAAGTCCTGTAAATACAAACAGAACAAGGCATCCGCTATTTTGGTATCGAATTCCCGGAATACCTGTTTTTGTAGAATAGCCATTCTTGCTAAATGTGCCCATTTTTGTTCTAAAACTTGGAGAAATTCCGGATTTACTTATGTTTAATCCAAGTCCGCCTCCAAGTTTGATTCTTTTTTGAAATCGAAAGCCCATGATTTTTAGGTTTAGTTAATTAAAGTTTTTTGCTGTTTAGAAACTTCTTTTGACGTACCCATTATTTCATGTCAATCGAAGTCTAAAAAAATGATTATTTTCTTTTTTTGTAATGATTGTGAGTACTTGAGTTTTTATATTTCCCACCTTTATGAGAACTACCTTTTCCTCCTTTATAATGGCCGCCTTGGGCTTCGATACTTCCTCCTAACACTAAGAAGAATAAACTAAACAGAATAGCTGCTTTTTTCATGATTTTAATTTTTAATAGATTAATAATCCAAAAGTAAAACCAATCAAAATCAGTATTTTACGGAAATCCATAATCTGTAAATTTTAAATTTTGGAAATAAAAAAAGCTCCCGAAGGAGCTTGTGAGAATGTTATTTTAGGGAAATTAAATAAGACCCATATCTTTTGTAATCGAAACCAAATGAACAGTATTATTTGCCTTGAAAAAATCTTTTAGTTTTGCTAATCTTTTTTCCATAGCACTTTTACTATTCGGTTTTATATCACTGTTTTTAAAAATTTCTATAATATCATCCTGCGATGTTCCTGCCGACAAATATTTTAAGATTTTAATATCAACATCGTCTATTTCGTAGTTTCCTTTTTCCTGAAGTGCAGAAGCAGCTTCAGGCGAAATAAATTTTTGATCAGAAGTTGAAATTATAGTAATCGCTTTTTTCAATTCCTCAATACTGTTTCTGCCTTTCAGTACAAAAGCGTCAATTTCAGAATCATCAAAAAGTGATTTTATGCGAAGGTTTTTATCTTCGATAGAATAGGCAATAATTTTAATATCAGGCTGTAGTTCACGTACTTTTTGAATTAGCTCATCGCCACTGCCAATTTTTACTTCACGATGATCTTTTTTAAAAGAAAGATCACTTATTAATAAGTCGTATGGCTCATTATCCTGAATGGCTTTTCTAATTTTTAGGAAAGCATCATCACAATATTTTGCATGTTGAAAATCAACAATGTTGAGGTCACTCAAAGTTTGTTTTACGGCTAAATTAAATTCTTCAAAATCCTCGGCTATAATTACTTTTTTAAACATAGGCACTTATTTAGGCATTGTTATTTTTACTTTAAAACCTTTATCTGGTTCAGTGTCAAAAGTAATAGTTCCTTTATTAGACAAAATACGGTTTTCCATATTTTGCAGACCATTTTTTATAATTTTATTTTTTTGTGAACCTTTTCCGTTATCAGTATAGTCAATAAAAACTGTTTTTCCATTGCTGTCAAACTTTACAACTACTAAGGATGCCTGACTATGTTTTTTCATATTTACCATTAATTCCTGTAAAACTCTGTAAATCGTAATTTTTTTAATTTCATCAATTAAATCCCAATTTACTTTTTCTATACTGTTAATAATAACGTTTGTAGTATCACTATTATAAGTAGAAAGCATTTCTTTTAGGTTTAAGGCATAATTTGCTTTAACGTCAATATTGCTGTTTTCTCTTGAAATACCACGCACACGAGCATATATGTGATCCAGTTTTTGCAGTAATGTTTCTTTATTGTTTTCGTTTGTTAGAGGCTGAGTTTGTGTGTAGGTTATGGTGTTAAAAACATCATTTGCTAATTCATCATGAATATCTTTGGCAATTCTGGTTTCGGTATCGTAGGCCGTTTTTATTTTTTCAATTCGATTTCGGTTTTGGTAAAACTTTCTCAAATAAAACAAAAGGAAGAAAAGCGATATAATACCAATTATAAAAAATATTCTTTGGTATTTTGCTTTTTGAAGCGATAATTCATTTTCAGCTTTTTCTAAACGAAGTTTTTGATTCTCGTCTTTTTCTTTTTTCGAATCGTATTTTATTTTAGCAAATTTATTTTTAAAATTGTTGCGGATTTTGATAATACTGTCATTGATCGCAACATACTTTTTACCATAATTTGCTTCAGATCCATTAGAAATTAGAAAGGCGAGTGCTCTTAAACGTTCATCTACACTGTTAAGGTTGGTTGAAATTTCATAAGCTTTTTTAGCATATTCATTTGATTTTTTAATATCAGTTTTTGAATAAAATTCTGCTAGATGGAGATAACTTTCGATGCTTCCATACGTATCATCGGCTTTTTTTCTTAGTTCCAGACTTTCCCTCATAAGCTGAAATCCTTTTTCATTTTGGCCTTTTTTAAAATGGGCGTATCCGAGATTATCAATTACTCTTGCTTTACTTTTTATAAATTCATCGAATGCTTTTGTTTTTAAAATTCCTTCGAGAATTTTAATTGCTTTATCGTATTTTTTTTGTTTAATGTAAACAACAGCAATATTGTTAAGAGGAGATTGTTTGTCAATCTGTTCTGATGAGACTTGTATCGCCTGATTGTAGTAAAAAATGGCATCATTATAAATAGAAAGTTCTTTGTCAGCAATTCCAAAAGAATTATTAATTGCCGAATTATAACTATCGTCAACTTTTGCATAAGGTAATGCTTCTGTTAATGTTTCCTTACTTCCATAATAATCACCATTTATTTGCTGGATATTTGCCATTTGAATTAAATTGTAAACAATATTCATACTGTCTTTAGAAAGTTCAAAGGCAATTTTTGATTTATTAAAAAGGTAAAAAGCATTGTTATAATTGTTCTTCAGGAGTTGTTCTGTCGCTTTTTCTTGTATAAGTTTTGCTTCTTTATTTGATTTCTGTGGTTTAACTAATAAGTTTGCTTTCTCCTCACAAGAAATGAAAAGAAGAAAAATAAAGAAATAAAAAAACGGGGATCGTAACATAAATCTTACTTTCCCCGAAATTAATAATTTATTGAAAACAATAAATTTTATTTGTTATTTTTTTGGTGGTTTAATATTAGTAGGGTCATCACCAGGACCAGGATCTGGCTCACTTGCTTGTCCAGACGGAATTACCTCTTTTTTTATTTCAGTCTTTTTTGTTTCAGTTTCAAATTCGTCAGCAGTACAAGAAAATAAAGTAGTTGACAATAGCGCGCACGCTCCCAATAGATATAATGTTTTCATTTTTTTAAGGATTAAAAATTAGATGCGGCAAAGCAGTTCAGAACCTTTCTGAATCTTTTTGAGGCAATGCCGCGGTTTTTGGGAAGTGAAGTGCGTAGAACTATAAAACATTATTTATACTTCCCGGATAAACTCCGTTTTACGGTTTTCCGCACTTGTTGATTGAACTAGTTTTGTAATTTTGTATTTAATCTGCAGATCAATTGTTTAACTAATTCTGAAGCAAAGGAACAACGCTTATACGCCAGTATTGATAAGGAATTCCCGGAATTCCCATAATGTTTAACCCTTCCTGAAAATGCTTAGGAATTCCTAAAAATTACCAATGGCCTATGTACAACTATACTATTGAAGATTATAAAAAAGCTGTAAAAGCGAAGTATGAAATTGAGAGACAAAAAGTAAATTTTGCTTATTTGGAAAACCCAGCACAGGGAAAACTTCGAGACTTATGCTGGGAAAAATTTGTTGAAGGAGTTAGTCAGGATGATCTAAATGTTTTTAATGATTTTTTTGGATTTCCATTTGATGCGACTAAAAAGAATTTCTTTAGAGAACAAAGAGACAAGTTTAGACCCATAGTTTCTTTTTTTAAAGGAAAAACAGATCCTGCCAATATTGAAGCTATCGACCTTGCCGCTATTTTGGTAGATTTTCAAAATAGACCTTTTAATAAGTACAGAACAAAAGGAAAAAGCGAAGAAATGGTTTTAGGGGATTTGAAAGAAGTTATGCCTGATAATTTTATCAGAGATACAGAAGTACCGAAAAATTTAAAAGAATCTCCTAGTTACGATATAAAATTATATAATGATATTCCTAAAAAGAAACGCACTCCTAGTAAATTACAATATATAGGAGCTGCCGTTATTGTATGCCTTATAGGTTTAATAATTTATTTAGCTCTTCCGGAAAAACAATGCATGCAATGGTCAAATGATCATTATGAGATGGTAGACTGTGATTTGAAAATTGAAGGACTTGGAATGGCAAATAAAATTGAAATATTAGATAAGAGTCTGGTGAATCTTCAAAAAGTAAATGTATGCGATACCACAACTTGTTTTGACAAAAACGGACAAGCGGTTATTTGGTATGCAAAGACTGCAAACGGAATTGATTTTTTTAACGGACATGGCAGACATCCAGAAACAAATGGAACACTAAGACCTGTAACAAGGTATATTTTGAATAAGTATGTAAAAAAGTAAATTTTCGTTAAAATGAGATTTATGTAATATTTTCGCAAAATCATGGAATTTTTTGTACGTATATACTTTTAATTTAGCATTATTAAATTAAATCAATAAAAAACAAATCAACATGAAAAATAGAAACATATTATTCGTATTAGCCTTAAGCATTGGAATGTTCGCAACATCTTGTAGTAGCGACGATAATGACGGGGAAACAATAGTGCCAATCCAAGGGAAGTATAATTTACGCCAAACTGGGACTATTATTGATGGAAAAGAAGTATTAATTGATGCACCGCAAAATCAAGCGGGATGTCCAGGGGATTATTTAGATCTAAGAGTAAGTAATGCTGCAGTTATGGGGGATTATAATGGATCTGATTGTGCTTTAACAGAAACTACTGGAACTTATGTAAGATCTCATAATGATTTAACAATTACAGTGGGTAATGTAAGCTCAACAAGTGATATTATGAATTTAACTAATAAAGAGTTGAAAATTAAAGATAAAACTACTGGTGTTATCACAGTTTACAGCAGATAATTAGATTGAATTAGTGGAAATAAAAAACGGAAATAACTTTAAAAGTCATTTCCGTTTTTTTATGAATATTATTTTTTGATGTATTATAAAGGAATATAAATATCAAATGCAGCCCCTTTGTTTTGTTCGCCTTTCGCAGAAATAATTCCGTTGTGGTTTTCGACAATTTTTTTAACGATTGCCAATCCAATTCCGGTGCCGTTGTAATGATCTCTTCCGTGCAGGCGCTGAAAAACATCAAATATTTTTTTACTGTATTGAGATTCAAAACCAATTCCGTTGTCTGAAACTTTAATGTGACAGTAGATTTTTTCTTTATCAAGATTTTTTTCTTCTAAATCAGAGCCTTTTGCAATTTTACTTTCGATTTTGATTATTGGTGTAACATCAGGTTTCGAAAACTTGATCGAATTGCTGACCAGATTATACAGTAATTGTCTAAACTGAAACGGAATAATACTTACATCTGCAATTTCATTGCTTTCTATTACTGCATTTTTCTGTTCAAGTTCTTCGCGCAGATCTTCTTTTACTTCTTCAATAATTTTGGAAAGATTGGTTTTCTCAAAAATTCTTTCCTGAATATTGGTTCTCGAATAGGATAACAAATCGTGAATTAAAGTCTGCATACGTTTCGCCGCATTTTGCATTCTTTGGAATTTATCTTTTCCTGAGTCTGATAAATTATCAAATTCTTTTTCAATTATCTGTGAAGCAAAAGTTTGAATTTTCCGAAGCGGTTCCTGTAAATCGTGACTCGAAATGTAAGCAAAGGACTGAAGTTCCTTATTCATGTGTTCCAGCTCGGTATTTTTTTGTTCGAGTTCTAATGCGTTTCGTTTAATTTTATCATCGGCTCTTTTTTTCTCAGTTAAGTCGTGTGTTACTTTAGAGAATCCAATAACCTCTTTGTCTTTATTATGAATAGCCGTAATTACAACACTTGCCCAAAACAAAGTACCGTTTTTACGCATGCGCCAGCCTTGCTGTACAGCTCTGCCTTTTTCTCTTGCAAGCTGTAATAAAGTATTTGGAAGATCTCTTTTTTGATCTTCGGGCGTATAAAATATACCGAAATATTTTCCGGTTATTTCCTGAGATTTATAACCTTTAATTTTTTCGGCACCTACGTTCCAGTTTTCAACTATTCCGTCTCGGCTTAAATATAAAATAGAATAATCCTGTACTTCTTCGACCATTAAATGATAACGTTCTTCGCTTTTTTTAAGCGAATCGTACATCTGGCTCAATTCTCGTGTTCTGGCTGTAACTTGTTGTTCGAGTTCGTTTGTAAAAGCTTTTTCTGTATGAATGTCTGTAAAAGCGCCTACCCATTTTATAATTTTATTATCGGCATCCAGAACAGGTTCGCCCAGAACCGTATGCCATCTGTAACTGCCGTCTTTTCTTAGAACTCTTACATCTGACCTAAAAACCTGTCCGGTTTTTAAACTATGGTTCCAGATTTTTATGTTTTCTTTGAGATCTTCAGGATGAATCATCGATTTCCATTCGGCGTCGCCGGTTGGTTTTACTCCTGTATATTCAGCCCATTTTCCCGAAGCAAATAAGCCATTACCATTTTCATCGGTTTCCCAAATTAATTGAGGCATACTTTCTGTTAACGAGCGGAAACGTTTTTCACTTTCGGCAATTTTGTTACGGGCTTCTACTTTTTCAGTAACATCAACAATAGTAGCTCTGACTCCAGATATAATGTTGTCTGAATCATATATTGGCGCATATTCAAAATCGATATAAAATAGATTTTCGCCATCATCTCCATTTATAATAATTGGCGACTCTATTTCAGAGTATACATTTCCGGAAGCATACACTTCTTTTAATAATCGGCCATATTTCTGAACCGATAATTCAGGGAAAATGTCAAGAAGTTTCCTGTCCTGAACATCGATTTCTTTTTTCTTCCAGATATTTTTAAGCAAAGCATGGTTGGCAATTTCGACAATCATATCGCTTCCCTTTAAAATTGCTTTTGGAACAGGTGACTGCATAACAAGATTTCGAAATCTTTTTTCGCTTTCTTCCAGTTCCTGCTGATGATTTTTTTCGGGTGTAATATCCCTTAAAGTTCCAATAAGCTTGTCAGCATTACCATTTTCATCATAAAAAACCTTGCCTTTTCCTTCAATCCAGTGTATGGATTTATCTGGCCAGATTGTTCTGGCTTCATAATGCAGATTTCCTGATGAAAGTGCATCTTTAAAAGCTTTGTTCCTAATATGCATATCATCTGGATGCAGATGCTGCAGTAATTGTTCGTGTGTAAGAATAACTTTTTCTTTATAACCGCCAAGAATTTCAAGATAGCGCTGAGAATATCGCGGTTCTCTGGTTTTTACATTTAATTCCCAAGTCCCTAATTCGCTGGCATCGACAATAATATTTAAGAATTCTTCGTTTTTTTCGATTTCTTTTCGAGCTTCAACCTTTTCGCTTACTTCGGTTACCGTAACAATAATTCCTGATATTTCTCCATTTTCTTCTCTTAAAGGATGATAGAGAAAATCAAAATACCAAATTCCCTGTTCGCCATATCGGTTTAACGGAACCGGAACTTCATTTCCGTGATACGGAACACCGGTTTCTAAAACATTTTTCAGTAATAAATCGACAGTATCTTTTACTTCCGGAAGTGAATCAAACAAAGGTCTGCCAATAAAACTATTTTCTTCTCTGGCTACTAATTTTAAGTAAGCGTCGTTTGCCATTTCAACAATATATTCAGGGCCGCGCAGAATGGTGATTCCCAGCGGAGCCTGTTTTACTGTGTCGCGGAAACGTTTGTCTGCGATTTCAATTTTTTTAGAAGCGAGGTGAAGATCTGTAACCTCTGCCGCTGTATTCATAACGGCGTAGACTTTACCGTTTGTATCAAATAAAGGTGTAAAACTATAATTGAAGTAAAAACTTTCGAGCTTACCGTTGATGGTTATATCAACTTTGGCATTTTTGTTATGAAAAGATTTTCCGGTGTCAAAAACGCTTTCAACCTGCTCAAAAATAGATTGATTATTAAGTTCCGGCAGAATTTCACGATATGATTTTCCAATTACATCCGGGCCTTTTCCCCAAACTTCAATAATAGAATCGTTTGCAAGTTCTATCCGCATTTCTTCTTTTCCAACATAAACTCCTATTGGGAAAGGAGCATTTTCGACCATCTGCCTGATTTTTTGTTCGCTTTCCTCCAGTTTTGCACGGGCCTCAACCTGATCTGTAACTTCAATAGCAATAGCAACAACGCCGGAAATACTTCCGTTGCATTCTGTTAAAGCTTCGTATATAAAATTGACATAAGTATGTTCTGTTTTTCCATTTCGGGAAAGTTCTACCAAACGTTCATTGGCAATAAACTTTTTGCCGGTAGAATAAACATTCTGTATCAGCTCTTCTAATCCCTGATCTTTAATTTCTGGCAGAACATTAAAAATAGATTTATTGAGCACTTTTTCAGTAGTTGTGCCCCAAAGCTGTATCATTTTGTCGTTGGCAATTTCAACAATATGATCTTTTCCTCTAAAAACGCACATGGCCAAAGGCGTCTGCATAATATTGTTTTTAAAGCGCTCATTTTTTTCTTTTAAAATATCAGCAGCTCTTTTCTTGGCAGTAGTTTCGACTACAGTTACTAAGATTCCGCCAATTTTTCCATTTTCTATTCTTATTGGTGAATATGAAAAATCAAAATAGCAGGTTTCTACTACGCCGTTTCGGTTAAGAGGAACTACAAAATCAGGAAAATTAATTGATTTTCCGTTCATGACTTCCTCAAACATAGGTTTTGTAATATGCCAGATTTCAGAAAAGGTATTATCTGGAGAATTTCCTAAAGCATCAGGATGTTTGTCTGAACCCAGAATTTTTCGAAAAGCATCATTATATAACTGTGTAAATTCATTTCCCCAGGCAATGTACATTCCAAAAGGATTGTTGAGCATTACAGAAGTTATGGTACGCAGACTTTGAGGCCAGTTTTCAGGGTCACCTACAGGCGTTTTGTTCCAGTCTTTAGAACGCATTAATTCGCCCATTTCTCCACCATCGGCTAGAAAATAATGTTCCTTATTGGCGTGGCTCATTTAAGAAATGATTTAAGGTTGAATTACAAAATGTGTTCTCTCGGGTTGTTTAAAATTATTTTCTGACGCAATAATAAGTGCATTTTCTATTACTGATTTCAGTTTAGAAAAATCGCCCGGTTTGCGAATGTAAAATGTTGCACCTTTATTGTACATTACATCTACGATTTCGCTGTCGAGAGAAGTCGAAAAAATAACTATTGGGAAATCTTTTAGTTTATCAATTTGTCTTATTTCTGCAAGACATTCAGAACCATTTTTTCTGGGCATATTTAAATCCAGAAAAAGTAAATCGGGAAGATTATCTGTTGTTTTATCTGATAAAAATTCCATTAGCTGTACTCCATCATTTACAGTTACAAGAGTTGTTGCAAGCGATATTTCGTCTAAGGCTTCTTCAAAAAAAGAACAGTCGTCGTTGTCGTCGTCAGCAAGTAAAATGTTGTAAATCTGTTTTGTCATGCAATGCAAAAATTTAATATAAAATTAGGCGTAAAAAATAAACAAATGTTAATTCTTTTTTTGCTGGGATATTCATTCTTTACGCAAAAAAAGATTTTAGAAACCTATAAAGTTAACTTATTTAAATGACACTTTATAATTATTTAATTTAATAGTTTTATTTTTAAATGATTCTGTAAGTAATTACCTCTGTTTTAGATTGAGAAAAATAACATTTTGTGATTTGAAACAATAATACAATTTTCGAATCATTTTTGCGTTTTTATATTTCATGGCATTACTTCGCCACTAGAAAAATCTCTTATTTTACGGCCGTTTACACACTAAAAACTGTATAAACATTGTACAAAGTGTAAAATTTTTACACACATCTTTTGTGTATAAAAAAACGTAAAACGCTTACTTTCAGTTTAAAACCTAATTGGCACGCGCCTTGCAAATTGTGAAAATGTCACTCTTTAACTTTTTTGTGTTTACACAGAATTCTAATCTAAAAAGAAAGACAATTTGATAAAAGCCCATTTTAGAGAATTAAAAACAAACAGGACATGGAAAGCGAAACAATTATCTCAAAACAATTTTACACAGGCAGCAATAGCACCGATGTACAAATAAGCCCGTCAATTTTTAAAATAAATAATAACTCAACCAAAAAACTTGTAGAAAGACCAAAAAGCGCTTTTGGATTTATGATCCTTGCAGGAACATTTTTGTTACTGCTTACCGGAGCGTTTTTCGTTTTTCAATTTCAGCCTGATTTCGATCAGCTTCATTTAGAAAGATTAAATTCTACCGGCGGGATTATTTTTCTTGCCATAACTGTAGCATTATTCCTTTTTAAAGGCGGAATGTTTCTTTACAACTTATTTCTTTACTTTAAATACAAACCAATTGAATCAGTTTCTGATGAATTACTGCCAACTTGTACTGTGATTGTTCCAGCTTACAACGAAGGAAAATTAGTTTACGAAACTTTAATGAGTCTGGCAGATAGTGATTTCCCTGCTCATAAATTAGAGCTTTTGGCAATTGACGATGGAAGTAAAGATGATACTTGGTATTGGATTCAACAAGCCAAAATTAAATTAGGCGATCGTGTTTCTATTTTTCAACAACCGCAAAACAAAGGAAAACGTCACGCATTATACCGTGGATTTAACTTAGGAAAAGGTGAAATTTTTGTAACAGTTGATAGTGATTCAATTGTGAAAAAAGATACTTTAAGAAACTTAGTAAGCCCATTTGTTGTTGACGAAAAATGTGGTGCTGTTGCCGGAAATGTTCAGGTTTTGAACAACGAAAAAGCAATTTTGCCAAAAATGCTGAATGTAAGTTTTGTAATGAGTTTTGAATTCATGCGTTCTGCAGAAAGTTCACTTGGTTCTGTACTTTGTACTCCGGGAGCTTTAGCGGCTTACAGAAGAAATGCTGTTTTTGCTTGTCTGCCAGAATGGATCGACCAGACTTTTATGGGACAGCCTTCAGATATTGGTGAAGACCGTGCAATGACAAACATGATTTTAAAACAAGGACACCACGTATTGTTCCAACGTAATGCTTATGTTTTAACAAACGTTCCTGAAAATTATAAAGGTCTTTATAAAATGTTCATTAGATGGGGTAGAAGTAATGTGCGTGAAAACATTATGATGGCCAAATATGTTTGGAAAGATTTTAGAAAAGAGTCTAAAGTTGGTGCAAGATTATTGTTTACAGAACAATCTTTAAGAATCATCATGACGTATCCGTTCTTTATCTTTATGTTCTATTTTATTGCAACGCATCCGTTATTGTTTTTAAGCTCAGCTTTATTAGGAATATTAACTGTATCAAGCTTTACAGTATTGTTTTATGCAAAAAGATATTCTTTTACAGAAGCATTCTGGGCGTACTCATATAGTGTTTTTTACACTTTCGGATTGTTTTGGATTGCTCCATACTCCATCATTACAGCTCATAAAAGAGGCTGGCTGACTAGAGGTTAAGAAATATTTTCAACTACTATTTTATATTTAATCCTGAAAAACTCCTGTTCCACTAAGCAGGAGTTTTTTTATGGAATTAAGGATAATAATTTTGAGTGTCATACATCCATTTTCAATTTTTACCAATTCTAGAAACAATATAACACATTACATACTTCTTGTCTCATTTGTAATACAAAATTTACATTTATTTTTAAAAATATTTACATAATATAGCTTTTTTCTTATTTTTTATTATTAAACTTGTAAATATATAAACCGCAATAGTTTTAGAAACTATTGATTTAAAAGCCAAAATATGAGAAAAAAGTTTAAGAATGCAGCAAAATTAATTGTCGTTTTTATGATTTTAGCTACTTGCACAAAGTGCCAGAAAGACGATGATGTAGGACAAACAAATGATAAAACACTTTTGTTTGCTAAAGAATGGTTTAAAAATTATGAAGCAGAAGGCAGTAATTATGAATTATTTCAAAATTTAGACTACGACTGGAATAATGCAGCAATTACAAATTCAGAAGATGGGACAAAAACAATCATAGTTCCCATTAACGAAATCAAAAAAGACCCAATAGAAACTTGGAAACAAAATCTGTATATTTATAAGCTAAGTGAAAATAATTATGAAGCACTGTTGTTTGAAATATACCCTGACAGCAAAAATACAGATCCAAACAGTTCCTTAATCGATAGTGGCATTTTTAATGGCTATATAACCGCTTGGGATTTAAAAAAAGGCTTTGTAAAAGCCGCTTTGTTTGAGAATGGTACAGTTGCGCAAAACGGTAGTATTAAAGTATATTCTAAAAACAAAGCAATAACTAGTAAAGCTCCTTCTAATAAGGCTAATTGCCCTGCCGGAATAGAATGTGACACAGATGGCAGTGGTGATACAGGAACAGAATTAAAAGAAGTTGTTATAAACAACAACTGTCAAAATCCATCAGGATATGTTGTAATATACAATAACGGCGGTAGTGGTTATACAGGTGACACTAGTCCAGGCGGATACACAAATCATGGAACTGGAGCTAGTAGTGGAAGTGGGGAGTCAAATATTGAAATTACACCTCCTAGTTGTGAGAGCTTTAATTTTACATCAAAAAAAGGAGCTAATTGGCAAGAAGCTGCAGTTAAAAATATTAATTTTAAAATTGTTTTGTTAACTCCGCCAAATCATATTCAAATAACACAAGTGATCTCATTTCCTCAGGCAACAAGTTTTGGGATGCCAATAAATTACAACAAAGGAAATGGTGTTATAACGAGTGGAGTTGCTGCTACAGTTTCTGCAAGAATCCTTCAATTAGCAATGGATGAAACAGTGGCTAAATTTGGAAAAACTGAAACAAGTGAATTAACAGTTCGATTGTATTTTCAAGATAAATTAATAAAGGAATATCAAGAGTATACGAATGGAGGAAAGGTAAATTTTAATTCAACCTCAAATATTCCTGCTACACAATACAAAACAAATTTATTGAGTTCTGGTAACTGTGATTAAATTATATAGATTATGATATATGAAGTTTTAGCAAATTTTGCATATGTATTTTATCCGAAGAATGTATGTCCATGGGATGAAAGAGATAAATATTTGGAAACAATAGAATATAAAAGATTAAAAAAAATTATTAATTCTTTTGATTCCGAAGAAAATCTCAAAATTCGAGAAAATATTAAAAAAGAATTTGAGAATGATATAATTCTTAAAGAATTTCAAGATTTTTCGACATTAGATGGCTGTGAAGATAGATGTTTTACATTCTTTTTGAATGTTTTTGAAAACGGTGAATTGCTTTCAATTACTTTGCATCTTAGTTTTTTATTACCATATTATGTAATTAGAAGAGGATGGCACCACGCTGAACCATGGTTTACAAAAGAGAAGATTATAGAGTTAGAGTCCCAAAATTTGGATAGTAGAAACAGAGAAGATTTAATATTAGATATTGAGAAAATTGTAGAGGAAAAACTCTCTTATCAAAAATTCCCGGAAACGGTAATGCATACCATTATAAAGGATATTGGCTTTCAAGGCATTTCTCTAGGTCAATTTAAAATGTATAATGCTTTTTTTAATAATCAAAATATATATGAAAATACTAACTAGAAACTTTTTGTTTTTTTTTGCAATCAGTATTGTATTGCTCATCTATTTTTACTTTGTTCAATATTTTTTTACAATTAACCTTTACGATACTTATTACATCATAAGTTATTTTTATTTTGCTTTACTGTTTTTAATATTTGGAAGTTTAATTTTTTTATTTAGATTTCTTCAATTAAGAAAACGGAAGGCGAAATAGAATAGTTAACCAAAATCATTTATTGAAACACCATAAATATCAATTAAAAAGAGGCCTGAAGGCCTCTTTTATGTTTTAGTTAATCGATTAAATCCTATTTCTCTTTCAATAGTTTTTCCAAATATTCAATTTTATCTTTCTCAGATTGAACTAAACGCTCATAAAGTTTTTTGTTCTCGTCATAAGATTCGATTAATTTATCAAAGGGGTTGAAAGTTGGTTGATATTGAAAAAGAGCTGCGTTATCATGATTATTAACAGTATTTCCAATAATATTAAATACAGCTTCGTCACTATAATTTTTTAATGCTTCTGCTGAAACACCTAAAACCTCTGCAATCGCATTTAATTTTTCTTCTTCAATGCTTTCGCTTCCTTCAATATTCGATACGGTTTGCTGGGTAACACCAATTGCAAAAGCTAGCGCTTCCTGTTTCATACCTCTAAGCTCTCTGATTCGGCTTATGTTTCTGCCAATATGTTTTGGTTTTGCTGTTGTAGTCATAACTCAAAGATATTTAAAAATTATTACATTTTTTTGATCATTGTAAAAAACAAAAATACTTTGTGATAAACAATTATCATTTGTTGGTTACTACAAAATCTGTTAGTTAATTGCGAGAGGTAAAAATACGATTTTTCTTATGTATTGAATTGCTAAAAAAAATAACTTTTTAAAAATAAAATCAAGGGACATATTTATGGAAAAAAATGAAATAGAAAATGAGGAGAAATTTAGAAAATTAATGTGTTGTTATTTCAATACTATAAAATCAGCCAATAAAAAAGATGAAAATTACATAGCACAAATTAAGTTTTCCAGTTATTATGAACTTGGATGCGTTATTAACGACATGCTAAAACTATGCATTTTAGGCTTAGATCATGATGTATATAAAATTTCAGAAACCAATATAACATCAGCAATTAATTTGTCATTAATTTTAGAAGTAGTGCATCAGCTTTTTCCTATCGATGAGTTTGAATTTTTGGATGAAATCGATACAATGTTTCTTAAAGAAAAAGGGAATTAAAAAACGGCTAAAAAAAATGGAAAGATATAAATGTGATCCTTCCATTTTTAATTTTCAAACGATATGATGTAAAATTAGACCCCGCTTTTGTTTTCATATTTTTTCCAGATAAAAACAGAAAAAGCATTTAAGAAAGCTAAAATCCATAAAATTGGACTAGTGAAAAAGCTTTCGTAACTTCTTCCATTAGGAATTTCTACAAAAGGAACCGTAATAATAACGTCAAGAAACAAAGCGGTAACTGACATTATAATGCCGAGCTTCAAGCCGCTCATTTTATAATTTTTGAGATAGTAGAATTTTGCGGCGCCAATGGCAAAAAATACAATCCAGATTGTGACCATAAACGACTGCCAGAAAAAAGCATTTTTTACAAATAGAATTTGTTCTAAAAGGTAAAAAGAAATACTAACAGCAACCCAAACCAAGATACCCGAAAAAATCGCCCTGATGTATTTCATAGCTTTAGTTTTCAGGATTCCAGATTCCGGTTTTAGCAGTTTCTTCTGCGTAAGTGCTGAAATCTTTCGCTTTTCTGCCCAAAACTTTTTCAATGTCCGAAGTAATATTTGAGTTTCTTCCGTCTAAAACCTGCTCAAACAAATAGTTTATAAGCCAGATATGATCGTCCGGAATTTGATATTCTTTAAGCATCTGCGTATATTCCTCTAAACTCAAACCCTGAAAACTAATATTTCTGCCGCTGGCGCTGGCAATTTCGTTTACAGCATCTTTAAAAGTTAATAATCTTGGTCCGGTTAATTCATAAGTTTTTCCGTTATGATTATCGTTTAAAAGTGCTTCAGTTACCACATCGGCAATATCATCTGCATCTGTAAAAGGTTCAAGTGCTTCGGCTCTTGGGAGTGCCACAACTCCATAAAGAATAGGATCAAGAAAAAAGCTTTCGCTGAAATTTTGGTTAAACCAGCTGGCACGCACAATAGTCCAGTTTTTGGCATTTTTCTTTACGATTTCTTCGCACACCTGAGCTTCTTTTTCGCCTCTTCCGGAAAGTAATACTATTTTTTGAACATTAGATCTTGCAGCAAGCCGGGTAAAATTTTCTATGATTTCTGCCGCAAACGGAACAGCAAGATCAGGCTGAAAAGTAATGTAAACCGTATCAATATCTTTTAAAACATTTGGCCAGGTTTCTGAATTTTCCCAGTCAAACGGAATTTTTTCATTTCGCGAACCCAAACGAACTTCAACTTCCGGATTGTTTTCTAATCTTGTTACTACTCTGCGTCCGGTTTTTCCGTTAGAACCCAGAATTAAAATTTTCTTTTTCATATCAATAGTTTTTTAATGATGATTATTGATACAAAGTTGTTTAGATTACAAGACAATCATTTGTCGCAAAAGAATTATGATTTGTTTGAAAAGAACTGCTGTTTGACATCATTTGGACGCATTCCGAATTTTTTATGAAAAGCATTCGAAAACGAACTCAAACTTTCATAGCCAACTTCCCAAGCCGATTCCTGAACTGTTTTTTCGCTTTCGCGGAGTAATTCATATGCTTTATTCAGTCGTTCTTCCTGAACATATTTAAAAACCGGAATCCCGAAAAGTTCCTTGAAATTCTTTTTCAGTTTATTGCTGTTAAGTCCAACCATTTGCGATAACTGCGTTATAGAAGGCGGTGTAGAGTAGTTAATGGTTACGATTTCTTTTGCCTGAAAAAGTTTGTCTTTATCAGTTTCAGATAAATCAGATTTTTTTTCAGATGCTAAAAGTGCGTAAAAATGCGCCAAAAGTTCGTTGATCTGACTTTTTAAAAACAACTCACGTGTATTTCCTGTATAAGTCGTATTAAAAATTTTTTGAACTGCCAGCTGCATTTCGAGCGTCATATAAAAAGAAGGACCTTTTACAAAATGCTCTTTTGGATTTAATAACTGAGGTAAATGATTTTCGAAAATCTCTTTTTCGGCTTGTGGCAGCGAATTGAGATTTTTTAGTTTCGTAAAAATGCTGATGGATTGTAAAGGTTTATCAGGTTCAATTTTATGAGAGAATTCGACTTTTTGATTTCCAAAAAAACAAATTGCCAACCCCGCTGTGTTTACCAGATATTTTGTCTGATCGTTGTGTTTAATTTCTAACTCGACATTTCCCGAACCATAAAACGCAAAACCCAGCGCATCGCCGTCAATTTCACATTTCTGGACTATTGTTTTTGTGGTATTCGAATGCTCGATTAAAACAATACAATCATGTAATTCGAGAATATCAGTTGTCATAATTGAGGTTGAGGTTAGAGTAAAACGTCTGAAAAGTTACCGATTATTTTTTAATAGCCATTTACAGAGAAAACAATTTATCATTAAAAGATAAATTAGCGACAAGGAAAATCGTAGAGACGCACCGCAGTGCGTCTGCCTCCAGCATATCAAACAGATTTTAAATTTTAGAATAAATAATGTTATATGTTATTTATTTATAATGTGTTACGAAAATAAAATTAAAAACACTTGTAAAAATAAACCGATCGGTCTATATTTGCATCTTCAAATTGAAATGATCATGAGCAAAGCAGAACGTACGAAACAATTTATAATCGAAAAGTCGGCTCCAATAATTAATAAAAAAGGAATGGCGGGAACATCACTTTCTGATATTATGGAAGCTACCAAACTGGCTAAAGGCGGTATTTATGGAAACTTTGAAAGCAAAGAAGAAATCTGCAAAGAATCGTTTTTGTATTTAAGATCGCAATTGGCAGATAAACTAAACAATGCCGTTTTGCAGGGTAAAACAGCAAAAGAAAAGCTTTTTAACCTTTTAGCAGTTTATGATAACCAAAATAATATGTCTGACGGCTGTCCGATTTTAAATTTCGGAGTTGAAGCAGACGATACCAATCCATTTATAAAAGAACAGGTAAGAAATGCTATTTTATCTGCACAAAAAAGATTTTCAGATATAGCGGCATTTGGAATTGAAAAAAAAGAATTAACCGCAGAAATTAATCCGGAAAAGTTTAGCATACATGCTTTTACAATGATTGAAGGCGCTATTTTATGCCGGAAAGTTTTTGATAATAACCATCAGATGAAAATTGTTTTAGAAAACATTAAAAATGAATTTGAAAGATATGTTATCTGACATATTTTTTTTAAAATATTTTAGACCGAACGGTCTATTTTGTACTAATTAATTTAATAAGAATGAGAAATTTAAAAGAGGATCATAAAGGATTCAGCACCATATTGGCTTTGGCCTTAATTCCATTATCTGGTTTTGCGACAGATATTTATCTGCCGTCGCTTCCGGCAATGACAAAAGATTTAAACGTTTCGGCGTCGGCAGTTCAGCTTACGTTAGTATTTTTTATGTTTAGTCTCGGCGTAAGCCAGATTTTTATAGGCAGTATTTTAGACAGTTTTGGGCGATTCAAAATTAATATTGCTTCACTTGCGGTATTTTCGGCGGCGAGTTTTGTTATCGCACTGGTTCCGGATATTTATGTAATATATGCTATGCGCATTATTCAGGGAATTGCCATTGCTTTTATTGTAATTGCAAAACGAGCTTATTTTGTGGATTTGTTTAAAGGCGAAAAATTAAAAAGTTACATAAGTCTGTTTTCTATAATTTGGGCATGTGCACCTATTATTGCGCCATTTTTGGGCGGTTATCTGGAACATAGTTTTGGCTGGAAATCCAATTTTTATTTCCTCGGATTATTATCATTCTTTATTTTGCTTTTAGAACTTCGTTACAGCGGAGAAACGATTAAAGAATTTCATCCGTTTAAATTAAAATCTATTTCAGAAACCTATTCTAATATGCTGAAATCTGCTGATTTTACTTTAGGATTTGTGATACTCGGAATCACCTTTGCGATTGTTTTAATGTTCAATTTATCGAGTCCGTTTATAATAGAACGTATTTTTGGTTATTCGGCAATTACAACGGGTTACAGTGCTTTATTATCTGGATTATCAGTTATGATTGGCGGTATTACAGCTAAAAATCTTCTTAAAAAACCTTTGGCAGTAAAAGTCGGAACAGCCATTACTATCCAGCTGATTTTGGCTTTGCTGATGATTTCTACATCTTTTTTTGAAAGTAATATTTACACATTAGTCGCTTTTACGATGGGATTAAATATCTGCGGCGGTTTTATTTACAATATTGTTCTTGGATACTGTTTAAGCCGATTTTCAAAAAATGCCGGAGTTGCCAGCGGTTTAACCGGCGGAGGGGCTTATATGGTCAGTGCTCTTTTCAGTTATAGTTTTGTGAATTTATATGCTGTTAAAAGTCAGTTTTTATTAGGATTGGCTAATATCTCTCTGATCGTAATTGTTGGAATTGTTTTTATTGTATTTAATAAATATAGAGTTAAAAACGCGGTTTCGTTATAAATAAAACAAATCGGAGAGATGCACTGGGATGTGTCTCTGCGATTTAATTGGAAATGGAATTATTAAACAGAAATCGCTTCAATCGACTGGCATAAAATCGAAACCGCTTTTTCCATTTCTTCTTTTTCCAAATGTCCAAAACCTAATCGTGTTGCGGTGAGATCTTTTGTTTGATATAAAACAGTTTTTGGCAGAAATAAACCGTTTGCAGCGCATTCTTTTTGAAGTGTTATTAAATTAAATTTATCAATCCACTCAATCCAAACGGCTAAGCCACGCACCGGAACTTTAAATTTTATTTTAGAATTTAGTTTTTCATTCAACAATGAAACAAAATAATCACGGCGCTCTTTATAAACTTTTTTGTTTTTTTTCGAAAGCCGGTGCACTTCGCCTTCATTAATCCATTCAGATAAAACCTGTTCTTTAATAACATCAATTCCGGGTTCTAAAATGTTTTGATGCTTTTCTAATTCGGCAATAAAATCAGACGGGGCAGCAACAAAACCATAACTAAATCCGGATGGAAGCGATTTCCCAAACGATCCCACATAAACCACTTTCTGATTTGAATCGAAAGCAGCTAATGGCAGAATGGGATTATTATCGTAATGAAAATCAAAATCGTAATCATCTTCCAGAATTACAAATCCGTATTGACTGGCTAGTTCCAGAACTTCCATTCGCCGTTTGGCACTTAATGAAATTGTGGTAGGATAGTGGTAATTAGAAGTAAGATATAAAACCCTGATTTGATTTTCTTTACAAATCTCTTTTAATCTGCTGGTGTCAATTCCGTCCTGATCGACAGGAATTGTAATGATCTGAGCTCCGGTGTTTGTAATCGTCATATTTGAAATATAATATCCCGGAGATGCCACTACAACTTTATCGCCCGGAGAAATAAGCGCTTTTGTAACGACATACAAACTAATTTCATGACTGCTGGTAGTAAGTAAATTTGAAGTTGAAATACGCAGACCGCGCGTAAGATTCAAATAATTTGAAAAATGAGATTTAAAGTTTAAATGCGATTGTATCTGGATTTGTTCGTATGTTTTTGAAGTTTTCTGTCTTTTTAATTTTGAAACATACAACCGTGCTAAAATTTCATTTTGAACAAGTCTTAAATCCGGCATTCCGTCATTAAACTGATATGGAAGACTGCTGGTTTCGGTTGGATTTTCAAGAATTGCAGAACGTTTAAAATTAAATCCAATATTGTTTTTAGATTCATTTTGGTTAGGAACAGCAATAAATTCTTCTTTGTTTTTTTGTTTGTGCTGCGAAAGTATAAAAGTTCCTTTATTAGGCAGAGTTTCAATCCAGCCCTGTGATTCCAAATCCTGAAAAGCTTTGATTAAAGTATTTCGGTTTACCGAAAGTAACCTGCACAATATGCGCGTTCCGGGAAGTTTTGTTCCCTCTGGAAGAAATCCGGTTTGTATCGCTTTTATAAATTCAAAAACGATCTGTAAATAGATTGCTGTGTTTTCTTCTGGCTTAAGCTGAATAAAGCTTTTAAAAGGAATTTCAACCGGACTACTCATAATTACAAAACTGGTATACTTTATTAGTACGGCAAGATACTACTTTTGCAAAAATTTTAAGCCAAAATGAAAAAAATCTATTATGCAGTATTTGCATTAATCTGCACCAATTTTTATGCCCAGACCAAGAGGGATTCTATCATAGAAATTGATGAGGTAATTATTAACGAAAACCGATTAAGCACACCTATTTCTAAACAAAACAGAAATGTATACGTTATTAACAGCGAAACCATAAAGAAATTACCCGGAAAAACGCTTCAGGAAGTCTTGCAATATGCTAACGGAGTTGACATAAGACAAAGAGGTCCGTTTGGCGGTCAGGCCGATGTAAGTATTGACGGAGGAAGTTTTGAACAAACCGTAGTTTTATTAAACGGAGCCAAAATTATCGATTCGCAAACGGCTCACAATATGCTGAATCTGCCTCTTCCGGTAGAAGTAATTGAAAGAATTGAGATTTTGCGTGGTCCGGCTGCCAGAATTTTTGGAATTAACAGTTTAACCGGAGCGATTAATATTATTACTAAAAAACCAACCGATTCTGGTTTTATGGTAAGCACATATGCCGGTTCTAATTTCGAAAAAGATACTCAGGATACCGGAGATACTTTTTACGGAGGCGGTATTCAGGCAGGAGCGGTTTTAGGAAAAGAAAAACAGCAGCATTCTATTTTTGCATCGCATGATAAAAGTAACGGATATCGTTACAATACAGGATTTGAAAACAATAAATTATTGTATCAGGCAAATGTTCAGATTAATGATTTTAACGAAATTTCGGGAACATTTGGTTATGTAAAAAACGGGTTTGGAGCTAACGGATTTTACGCAGCGCCGGGCGACAGAAACTCTACTGAAATCGTGCAGACGACGTTTGCGAATATTCAGTCGAAACACTCGATTACAGACAGATGGAAAATAATGCCAAGAGTAACATACCGATACAATTATGACGATTACCGTTATTTAGGAAACGGAAATCTGAATGTGGGAAGAAGCCAGCATTATACCAATTCTATCGCTGCAGAATTAAACTCGTCTATTAAAACAGAAAACGGCGAAATTGGTTTTGGTGCCGAATTTAGAAATGAAGATATTCATTCTTCAAATATTGGCGATCATGACCGAGAAAATGTGGGACTTTATGCAGAATACAGAACGTATTTATTTGAAAAATTAAATGTAAATCTGGGAACGTATTTGAATTATAATTCAGATTATAAATGGCAGATTTATCCGGGAATTGATGCTAGTTATGAAATTACAGATCAGTTTAAAATTATTGGAAACATTGGCACAAGCCAAAGAATTCCTTCTTTTACAGATTTATATTTAAATCAGCGTCCGGGAAATATTGGAAATCCAGATCTGGATTCTGAAAATGCTTTTCAAAGTGAAATTGGATTCAAATTCAACAGAAAATCGTTGAATGTGAATGTGAATTATTTCTACAGAGAAATCAGCAATTATATCGACTGGACCCGTATGACAACTGCTGTGCCGTGGCAGAGCCAGAATTACGGAGATTTAATTACAAACGGAATCAATATGAGAGGGAATTACAGATTTGATTTTTCTGCAGATTCCAGACTGAACTTTACTTTGGGTTATTCGTATTTAGATTCTAAATTTAAAGACACTCGTTCTGAACCGTTTTCTAAATATTTGATTTCTTCTTTAAAACATCAAATTACAAATACGATTGATTATCAGTATAAAGATTTTTCAATTTTGTTTGCTTCTCGTTTTAACGAAAGAGTTACCGGAGCTTCGTATTGGATAAATGATTTTAGAGTAAGCCAGTCTGTTAAGAAATTTACATTTTTTATAGATGCTCAAAATATCTTTAATACGACTTATTTTGAAGTGGGAGCTTTTCCTCTGCCGGCTAGATGGTTTAGCGCAGGTGTAAAATTTGTTAGTTTTTAAATTATATAGGTTGATTTGATTATAAAGGGGAAGACGTTTTTTTAATGTCTTCCCTTTTTTTATTGGCTGCGAATTACACGAATTTTCACGAATTTTAATATTCAAAACAAATGGATTAACGTTGTGTAGACGCACTGCTGTGCGTCTCTACGATATACATCTTTAATTCGTGTAATTCGCGGCTAAAAAAAATAACCACGATCAGAAAACTCAGATCGCGGCAAAACAAAAAACACTTAAACTTTAAAAATCAATTTCTTTTTGTAGAAAATCCATAATATGAATGACCAGAAAACGGCGTACGAAAGAGCATAAGCTAATGATGCATTCAACGGATTTTCAAAACAAGGCACAATACCGTGATTATAGATATAAGCCTGAAGACCGATTTCTTCTCCGGGAGCTTCAGGATCAGCGACTTTTATCGAACTTAAAACTCTCGGAATTATTCCCGAAAAGAAAAACACAATCATTGGGTTTACTCCCCAGATTAAAAATAATTTAGTCCATTTTTTATAACCTTTCACATCAATTATAAAATATAAAAGCGTTAATGAAATTGTTGCAATTCCCGCAGTGTATAAAACATAAGAACTTGTCCAAAGTGATTTATTGATAGGGAAAATGATGTTCCAAAGTAAACCGCCAATTAATAAAGCAATTCCTGTAATGGCTGTTTTTTTTACAATTTGAATTTTTTCTACAGATAAGTTTAAAAGCTGACCAATATACATTCCTAAAATTCCGGTTCCAATTGCCGGTAAAGTACTCAGGATTCCTTCCGGATCCCAGGTTTTAGAAACGCTCCATAAATGTCCTTCTAAAACGACATTGTCCAGCCATGCCGCAAGATTAGTTCCTTTATCAAAATTGGCAGGACCAAATCCGGGAACGGGAACAAAAGCCATTACAAGCCAGTAACCTATTAAAAGACCTGCTAAAACTAAAAGCTGTGTTTTTAAATTCGTTTTTAAATACAAAATAGAAGTGAAGAAATAAACGATTGCAATTCGCTGTAAAACGCCCGGTATTCTGGTATCTTCAAAATGTTCAAGACCGCTGAATGACAAGGAAATCAGTATTAAAAAGATTCCCACTGCCAGAATGGTTTTTACTTTCATCGTGAAGTTTCCTAATAAGGCATAAGCCACGGCAAAAGCTATTATTAATCGTAATGCTAATAATGGAATTCCTTCTAAACCAAATAAATGAATCCTGCTGAAAACGCTTAAAAATAATCCTAAACAGAAAATTCGAAGCGAACGAACTAAGATTTTATTGAAAACGCTTCCGTCAAAATGTTTTACAGGCATCGCAAACGGAATTGCAGTTCCCATTATGAAAACGAAAAACGGAAAAACTAAATCGGTTGGTGTACAGCCGTGCCATTCTGCGTGTTCTAAAGGCGGATAAATTGAAGACCAGCTTCCGGGATTGTTGACAATTGTCATCAGGAAGATGGTAAATCCCCTAAATACATCGAGTGAGGTTAAACGTTCTTTTGTCATTAGTTTTGTTTTTTTTAGATGTTAGATTTTTTTGGTAAGATGTTAGATGTTAGAAGATGAAAGATGTTAGATGAAAGATGTTAGATGAAAGATGTTAGATGAAAGATGCTAGATGCTGAAAAGATTTAAGAAGCAAGAAGAAAGATTCTTTTGCTTTTGATTATTTTATAATTGCATCCTGAATTATCTGCTGAATTTCTTCTCTGATTTTTCCTTTGGCTAATTTATTTTCATCATTTACAACTTCCGGATAAGTTCTGTTGGATAGAAAAACATATACGATTTCGGTTTCCGGATCTGCCCATGCCATATTTCCTGTAAAACCGGTATGTCCAAAACTAGATTCTGAAACACAGCCGCAGGTTGGGCCGCCTTTATGAACTCTTTTGTCAAATCCTAAACCTCTTAAAACGCCTTGATTTTTGTAATAACAGGTATTAAAAGCATCAAAAGTCTGCGGAGAAAAATACTGAATACCGCCGTAATTTCCTTTTTGTAAAAACAGCTGCATCATTTTGGCAACATCCATAGCGTTCGAAAAAATTCCGGCATGACCAGCGACTCCGCCTTCCATTGCAGCTGCCATGTCGTGTACATAACCCTGAATAACCTGATGTCTAAAATAATTATCAATTTCTGTAGGAGCAATATTGCTTTTGTCGAATTTATCTAACGGATTATAAAGTGTATTGGTCATTCCTAATGTTGTGTAGAAATTCTCTTTACTTAAATCTTCAAGCTTTTTATGCGTTTTTCTTTCCAGATATTCTTTCAGAATGATAAATGTAAAATCGCTGTATTTGTATTCTTTTTTAAGAGAAACAGGACTGTCTGCAATGATTTTCATAATCGTGTCGTGATAATCATTTCGAATGTAAAGATTTTCGGCTACTTTGGTCGTAAAGTCAGGACCTGCGATTTTTCTATAATATTTTTCAGAAGGCTGATTGTTACTGTCTAAAGTTGCTTTGTAAAACGGAATCCATGCCTGAAGTCCTGCGTAATGATTTAGCAGATCTTTAAAAATGATATTTTCTTTGTTGGTTTTAGCAAAAAACGGAAGCATATCTTTTAACTTCGTATCCAGCGTAACTTTATTTTTATCATACAACTGCATCACATTTGGCAGTGTCGAAATCATTTTTGAGATTGAAGCAACGTCGTATAAATCGGTATTATTTACTTTTTTTCCGTTATCATAAGTTTGAGAACCATATGATTTCTGAAAAATAACATTTCCTTTTCTGGCTACTAAAACCTGCATTCCCGGAGCCATTTTTCCATCAATTGCTTTTTGGGCAACGGCATCAATTTTAGATAAAACAGCAGGATTCATGCTGACATTTTCGGGAGCTGTAAAAGCGAGTCGGTTGAGTTTTTGTGTCGTTAAACCGTCATTTACATGAAAAGCATTATTAATAGAAACAGGAAGTTTTCCTTTTGCAGCAACGGCTCCAAACAGCATTTCTGCCGAAACAACCTGACTAATATCTGAATTTTGGTACGAAACTACTAAACCTTCGATGTTATCAAAATCACTAATCGATAATAAAGAATACGGTTTTGCAAAAACATCTAAAATAACATCATTGTGTTTTGCAATTTCTTTCAGCCAAAGCAGTTCTGTCAGCGTAAATTCTTGTTTTTCCCACGGTTTATTTACTTTATGAAAACTAATAATTACTTTATCAAACTTTTTTAATTCACGATTCAGACTGTCAAGATTGGTGTCTTTAACTTCTGTTATTTCGGTATATTTTTTTAATGTAGAAACAAAAGTGCTGTTCGTGTCATCGCCCAATTTTACGTATGCAATTTTCTCGTTTAAATCTTTTATAGGCAGAATTTCCTTTTCATTTTTTAAAACGGTAATGGCATTTTCATATAATTTATAATGTAAAGCATCATTTTCAGACGGATTTAAATCATTGTATAGATTCGGGATATCGATTGGTTTGTAATGATTTAATCCTATTTTGTATTTGTAATGCAGAATTTTTTTAACAGAATGTGCTAAACGTTCTTCTGTAATGATACTGCCGTTGTAAGCAGCTTCTAATTTTTCTACAGCAACGGGAACATTGTCAGGACAGAGTAAAATATCGTTTCCGGCAAGAAGCACAGCGATTTCAAGATCTCCAGGACCTTTAAAATTGGCAGCGCCTTTCATGGCTAATCCATCGGTAAAAATTAAACCTTCAAAACCTAATTCTTTTTGAAGCAGATTGGTAACAACATTATAAGAAGCCGAAGAAGGGCAGTTTGGCTGTTGTTCTAAACTTGGAATATTAAGATGTGCCACCATAACCGAAGCTAAACCTTCGTCGAACATTCGTTTATACGGATACAATTCGACTTGCTCCATTCTTTCTTTAGAAAAATTAACGGTTGGCAGAGCATGATGAGAATCTGTTGAGGTGTCGCCGTGTCCGGGAAAGTGTTTTCCGGTACAGAAAACGCCGTTTCCTTGTATGCCTTTCATTAAAGCAATCGCTTTTTCGGTAACATTTACTTTATCTTCACCAAAAGAGCGGTTTCCAATAATTGGATTTTTAGGATTGGTGTTAATATCTAAAACAGGAGCAAAGTTAAAATGAACGCCGATTCGTTTGTTTTCGGCTGCCATATTTCTTCCCACTTTTTCAATTAAATCCAAATCCTGAACAGCACCCAAAGTCATATTCCACGGATAACGATATGTTGAATCTAAACGCATGGCTAATCCCCATTCGGCATCGATTCCTATCATTAAAGGCACCTTTGCTTTTGACTGATATAAGTTGGTTAATTTAGCCTGACGAACTGGTCCGCCCTGAAAAAAGATCAGGTTTCCAATTTTATAATCTTCAATTAATTTTTTGATCTGATTTACATGAACAGAATCTTTATTTGAATAAGCCGAAACCATAAAAAGCTGACCTATTTTTTCGCGAAGTGACATTTTATTGTAAATGCTGTCTACCCAAGCTGTTTCTTTATCTGAATCTTTAAAGAAAGTCTTTTTTGTTGTTTTATCTTTTGATTCGTAAACAACAGTATCTTGTAACGGAATGTCTTTTTTTGAATCTGTAACCGTGTTGTTTTTTTTGACAGCACAATTGGTGATTAAAAATAAAAATGAAGCGCAAAGGCTGATCTTTATGATGTAATCTTTCATAGTAATATGTTTTGAATCAATTGAAGATTACATTTTAACCTTCAATTGATTGGTAATTATTTGTTTTTAAAGGAAATTAAAAACGTATTTCTTCATGGCTTTTTGTACTTGTAACGAATAATCCTACATACGTAATTAATCCGTTTAGGACGATTAATTCATTGTCGAAAACGTATCCGGAAAATAGCAGTTTCGAATTTTCATTAATTAAATAGGTTAGGAAAGGAGCAGCAAGGCACATAAGCGGCACCAGTTTGTCATTAACATGTCTGTTTTTTTGGAATAATCCAAAAGCGTATAATCCTAAAAGTGGTCCGTAAGTATATGAAGCAACTTTAAAAATCATTCCCACAACAGAACTGTCGTTAATGGTATTGAAAATAATAATGACAAAGAAAATTAACACCGAAAAGCTAATGTGTACCAAATGTCTTGTTCTAACGGTATTTTTTCGGCTGTTTTCGCTTTTGTCCATACCTAAAAAATCTACGCAGAAAGAAGTTGTTAAAGCTGTTAAAGCCGAATCTGTAGTGGCAAAAGTAGCTGCAATAATTCCCAGTAAAAATACAATGGCAGGAACTACTGCTAAATGATTTAAGGCGATTTCTGGAAAAAGTAAATCGGTTCTTGGTTTACCTGTAATTAAATCGGTTGGAATAGCGATTCCGTTTTTATTTGCATAAATGTACAGAAGAGCTCCAACGCTTAAAAAGAAAATATTAATAACAACGAAGATTCCTGTAAAAGTGAACATGTTTTTTTGTGCTTCGCCAATGTTTTTACAGCTTAGGTTTTTTTGCATTAAATCCTGATCGAGTCCTGTCATGGCAATGGTAACGAACATTCCGCCTAATATTTGTTTTACGAAATGGAATTTGCTTCCGAAGAAATCATCAAAAAAGAATACTTTAGAATAATTACTGTTTTTTACTTCTTCAAATGCGCCGATGGCACTTAAATCCATACGATCGCAGATGAAATAAATGGTAAGGAAAACAGAAGTTACAAGGAAAAATGTCTGCAGAGTATCGGTAATAATAATCGTTTTTAATCCGCCTCTGTACGTATAAGAGAAAATAAGAAGCAGAGAGATTAAAACGGTGAAAGCAAACGGAATATGATAAAAATCGAATACAAAACGCTGCAATACAATTACAACTAAATAAAGTCTGAATGCTGAACTTACGGTTCTGCTGATTAAGAAAATAGAAGCCGCAGTTTTGTAGCTGTAAAGTCCCATTCGCTGTTCGATATAACCGTAAATTGAAGTCAGGTTCATTCTGTAATACAACGGCAGTAATAGTTTTGTAATCACGATAAAACCAAGTGCGTTGCCCAGTACAAACTGAAAATATTTGAATTGTTCACCGCTTGGTGCGCCTACTTCTCCGGGAACTGATATAAATGTTACTCCAGAAAGCGCAGTTCCAATCATTCCAAAAGCAACTAAGTACCATTTTGAATTTTTATTGGCGGTAAAAAAGGCTTCGTTGCCGCTGTCTTTTTTACTTACTCGGTGTGAGATATAGAACAATGTTCCGAAATAAACAATAATCAGGAGAAGGATGGTGCTTGGTGTCATTTTATAGTTTTGGTGGTTTTGGTTTTTTTATAAATATGCAAATAAATGCTGTTTTGCTTTTAATTTGACCTGACGGATTTTTAAAGCTGTCAGGTCGTCGTTAAAAACTCAAAAGATAACAATTCAGCTTTTGATTTGTATAAATCTATAAAAAGATTTTAATGTGTGGTTTTTAGATTTCCATATTTTTGTTTTGAGCCTGTAAAACAGCTCTAACGCTTTTATGTTTGTGCAGTAATTCTTCGGCAAGATCATATTCGATTTCAAGTTCTTCCATAATCATTTTAATGCCTCGTTTCACCAGTTTTTCGTTAGAAAGCTGCATGTCGACCATTTTGTTGCCTTTTACTTTCCCCAGTTTAATCATTACCGAAGTAGAAATCATGTTTAAGGTTAGTTTTTGCGCTGTTCCGGCTTTCATTCGGGTGCTTCCGGTTAAAAATTCAGGGCCTACAATTAATTCAATAGGATAATCAGCTTCCTGCGCAATAAGTCCGTTGCTGATGCAGGAAATACTTCCGGTTTTAATATTGTGTTCTTTGGCTTTTTTTAAAGCGCCTAAAACGTAAGGTGTGTTTCCAGAAGCTGCAATTCCGATAATCATATCCAGACTTGAAATTTCAAATTTGGCTAAATCTTTCCATGCCTGTTCTGTATCGTCTTCGGCATTTTCAACGGCTTTTCTAATCGCTGTATCACCTCCGGCAATGATTCCGATAATCATATCATGCGGCACGCCAAAAGTAGGCGGGCATTCTGATGCGTCTAAAATTCCTATTCGTCCTGAAGTTCCGGCTCCAATATAAAATAAACGGCCGCCCAGCTGCATTTTCTTTACAATAGCTTTAACCAGTTTTTCGATTTTTGGTATCTGTTCTTCAATTATATGAGGAACTTTTTTGTCTTCTGTGTTAATGTTGGTAAGAAGTTCTTTCACGCTCATTTGATCCAAGTCTTTGTACAAAGATTCTTGTTCAGTTTCAGGATTTTTATTTTTCATTTTTCTTTTTTTTTTTGGTTTTAAGCTTCAATTGGTTAGATAGTAAGCTCCGCGGTTTGCATTCATAATCTCTATTTCTGGTAAAAAAAATAGTCGATTTGTGGTTTTTGAATGAATATGTTATTTGTAAATCAGATATTTTGTTCTCATTTTTTTAAAAGCATCTAAATCTTTTTTCCACCCTGCTCTGATGTCTTTTTCAGAAACACCTTTTTCAATTTGCTGCTGGAGTTTTTTGGTTCCGGCAAGTTTGGTAAAAAAAGCATTGAAGAATTTTGTTTTATCGCTTGTATTTTGATAGGCTTTTATAAGCCATTTTAATTCTAATTGAGTGAGTTTAGGATATGATGTTAAATCTTCTCCAAAACATTCTTTTCCGTTGTAAAGCGGATCTTTAGCACCAAAATTTGGTTTTGGTGTAAAGCTGAAATTGGTTTTTGTTAAATACGGCGAACCGTAAATTTGAAACTGCTGTTCAGTGCCTCGTCCCATGCTGACATTTGTTCCTTCAAAAAGACATAAACTGGCGTATAAATTTATAGATTGATCGTTTGGTAAGTTTGGAGATGGTTTTACCAATAAACTGTATGGCATGGTTCTTTTGTAATCAATGCAGGGAATAACAGTTAGTTTGCATTGTGCGCCATTTTTTAACCATTTCTGGCCATTTACCATTTGTGCATATTCGCCAATAGTCATTCCGTGAAGAAGCGGAATTGGATGCATACCCACAAAACTGGTGAATTCTTTTTCTAAAAGCGGGCCGTCGACAATACTTCCGTTAGGATTTGGACGGTCTAAAATTATAAGCGGTACATTGTTTTCTGCACAGGCTTCCATTACATAATGCAGTGAAGAAATATAAGTGTAGAAACGCGCGCCGACATCCTGAAGATCAAAAATCATAATGTCGATTCCTGCCAGCTGTTCAGGTTTTGGTTTTTTATTATCGCCGTATAATGAGATAATAGGTAAACCGGTTTTAGGATCTTTTCCGTCAACAATATGTTCACCTGCATCTGCGGTTCCTCTAAATCCGTGTTCCGGAGCAAAAATAGTTTGTACTGCAATTTTCTTTTCTAATAAAAAATCTACCACGTGGGTTTTGTTAGATAAAATTCCGGTTTGATTGGTTACAATTCCTATTTTTTTATCTTTTAAAAGCGGTAAATATTTTTCGTAATTATCTGCTCCGGTTTTAATTTCCGGTGCATTTGTTTCTGTTGTGTTATTTTTTGTAACTGCTGAAAACGAATTAGAATACGAAGTTGTAAATATGAAAGAAGTTACAATAAGAACACTTTTTGCTATGAATTTTATCATTGTAATTACAGTTAATAGTTAAGCCCATAATGGACTAATAAAATTAGGCATTATTTAATTGCTTTTGATGTTTTTGTGTTTTGCAGCAGGTATTGCAGTTATGGGAATCTGAATTTTCAGATTTGGATTTATTCTCGGTTTTCATCAGCGGGTGATGAAATTTTTTTAAATACTGCCTCTGGTAAATTTTAGGTCCAGAGGCAGTTGTATTATTTGTGGGGCAAATAATTTTATAGATTTCAGATTTTTACCAGCCAGGGTTTTGTTTTAATTCTACACCTTGAGCTTTGTATAAATCGATATCATTAGTAGGGATATTCATTAAGTAATGTTTAGATTCAAAAGTTCTGGTGCTTACCGGATAAATTTTTACATATCCGTTAGCATCAACAACAGTTTGCGATCCAACAGGAGTACCAATTCTTGCTCCAAGATTTACATCCGGGTTTTTGTTTGTGTCTAAATAATCACCTTTTTTCCAACGGTAAATATCGGCTTGTCTTAAAGTTGTCCAGCTCATAAACTCAATTTGACGCTCACGACGAACTTCCCAGATTAATGGATTTACAACACCAGAAAGCTGCTCTAAAGCCGAAGTTCTTCTTGGATCATTAATTTGGATTCCTCCTGCAGAAGCATTTGTTCCATCTGTAGTTAAAGGTGCAATTCCGGCACGAATACGTACTTTGTTAATTGAAATATCAAGGTCGTTATTTGTTGCAGTGCCTAATTCAGCACAAGCTTCGGCATAATTTAAGTATACTTCGCTTAATGTAAATAGTGGCGCATCAGTATAGTTACGTCCTCCTGTTGTAACATCAGGACCTGTTGTTGCAGGGTTGTTGTACAATTCAAATACATATCCTGACATAGAAACTAAAGCGGTTGTTCCAAAAGGTTTTCCTTTGTAACCATAATTAGCCGGATTTACTGTTTTACCAAAACGCGGATCTCTGTTTGCAAATGCTTTAGTAACGGTTTCATCGCCTGTAAACTGAGTATTTCCAGTCTGCTGAATTGGTAATCCGTTTGTAGTTACATAGCTGTCTGCAGCCCATTTTGTTAAACCATACTGAATTGTTGATGTATTTGTATAGTTTTGAAGAGAGTGCATTAATACGTTTGTTAAATAACGTTTTGCCAATATCACTTCGGTATTTCCTAATAATTCAACAGAATTGTATAATCCTTTCCAGTCTGCATTTAATTTGTAAGCCGGATTGTTCATAATTGCCAATGAGGCTGTTTTTGCTTTGTTAAGATAAGTACTTCCGTCCTGACCTAAATGGTATTTTCTGTAAGTTCCTTCGTAAATGCAGGCGTTGCTTAAAGCCGCATAAGCTGTGTATTTGTTTGCAGTAACATTTTTATCCTCAGAAACAAGCATTAAATCTGCTGCTTCCTGAAGTTCTGCAATTACTTTATCCATAATTTCAGCTCTTGGTTTTGCCGGAGCATAAACTTCAGCATCTGCCTGTGCTAAATATTTATCTGTATAAGGAACATCGCCGAATTTTTGAACTAAACGAAAGTAGGTATATGCTCTGAAAAATTTAGCAACACCAATGTAGTGGTTCTTTTTTTCCTGAGGCATCGCTATAGAAGGTACTTTTTCAAGCATCAAATTACAACGGCGGATAAGTGTGTAGTATTCATTCCAAGAATAAACATTTGTAGTAGCCGCAGTAATTGGCATTTGATAAAAAGTAAATGCCGATAAGTTATCGTCTACTCTATAATCACTTCCATGATAATAAAAAAATGAAAGTCCAATTGTGGTTCCGTTTCCGTAACCGTAAAAAGTATCGTAATTAAGCCATGAAAAGGTTTTTACGTTATCTTCTGACTGCCAGAAGTTATCGTTTGTAAATTTATCTGCAGGATCATCTGTAAGATAATCTGAACAGCTGACTGCGGTCATTGATGCTGCAGCAACAGCAAACAAAAGCAGAAATCTTGATTTTATATTTGATTTTTTCATTTTAAGAGTTTTGTAATGTTAGTTATTAGAAAGCAAGCTCAACACCAATAGACCATGTTTTGGTATAAGGATAAGCTCTTCCCCAGAAAACTTCTGTTTCGTCGATTTCAGGATCAACCGGAAGACGTTTATCTGCCCAAGTCACTAAGTTCTCACCTGAAGTGTAAAGTCTAACTTTGTCTAATCTCGCTTTTTTAACCAATTCTTTTGGAAGTGAATATCCAAGGCTGAAGTTTTTAAGACGGAAATAAGACATATCTAATAAATATCTTGTAGACGTAACAAAGTTGTTTGAACCCGAAGTACCTGAACCAAGCGTATTAGCTTCGTTTCCATAGTATGGATTTGGCCAGTAAGCCCCAGTGTTTTCCGGAGTCCAGTAATCTGCCTGATTCTCATACATTTGCTGAGGTGCACGGTAAAAAGGCAGTACAGCATCTGAAGCCGCCCAGTAATCACGTTTACCAACTCCCTGGAAGAAAGCAGAAACATCAAATCCGCGGAATTTCCCACCTAAAGTAATACCGTATTTGTAACGCGGTGTTGTGTTACCAATTTTTTTCAAATCTCCGTGATCATCTGCAGTTCCTGCACCACGGCTTATAACTCCGTCGCCGTCAAGATCTACATAATGAACATCTCCTGCTCCGTATTTAAAGTTACCCACCATTGTTTTAGAGTAATCAACACCATTTACCGTTTTACCGTTATTAGTAATTACGTCATCAGCCTGAAGAAGTCTGTCGGCAGTTAAACCCCAGATTTGTCCAATTTCATAACCATCGTAATAAGGATAAGTTGTAGGTGTAACTAGAGCCAATAATTTAGAACTGTTGTTCCATTTTGTAATTACAGATTTGTAATCAGATAAAGCTACATCAACAAATACAGAAGCTGTTTCGCTTAATTGTTTGTTGAAGTTTAAAGAAAGTTCCCATCCTCTTGTTCTCATGTTTCCAGAGTTAGTCTGGGCCGCGCTTTGTCCAAACGATCCCGGAAGTGTAATACCAGGAGCTAACATTCCTTTTGTGTCACGCTGGTACCAGTCGAAAGAAGCACCAAGCATATCAAATATTTTAATATCGATACCAATATCTTTTGTATAAACTTTTTCCCAAGTTAAAGTTGGATCAACATTCGTTGGTAATCCCATAGATGGAGGTAAAGTGCTTCCGCTGTTTATCCATGAAGGGTTTGTTGAGTTTAATATAGACAAGAAAGCATTGTTTCCTACGTTTTGATTTCCAATTGCTCCAATTGACGCGCGAAGTTTAAGATCGCTTAACCAGCTGCGTGTATTTTCCATGAATTTCTCGTTTACAATTTTATATCCTACAGATGCAGAAGGGAAGAAGCCCCATTGTTCAGTAGTTGGGAATTTTGAAGAACCATCATAACGGGCATTAAGTTCTAAAAGATAGATTCCGTTATAATCATAATTTACACGAGCAAAGAAACCGGCAATTGAATACGTTGTTTCTGTCGGATTTAAATCTTTATTAGCAGATCCTGAAACAAACTGCTCACCAACAGCAAGGTTAAATTCTGGTTTTGATTTATCTAAAAGTGTATTTCTTCTTGCATAATTACGAGAGAAATCCTGCCACTCTGAGTTAAAACCGGCTAAGAATTTAAAGTTGTGGTTTCCTAACTGTTTTTTGTAGTTACCATAAATGTTAACCACATTCGTAGTCGATTCAGATTTTGATTGTGCTACATAATCATTTCCTGCTTCAAGAGTTGCAGGTGTTGCAGTTTGAATTGTAGTAGCATCATAAGGCATTGCAGACCAGCTGTCCCAAGCCAGAAATTTACCACCGTTTTGTTTTCTGTTATAAGATTCATTTACACTGCTTACTTCAGCAATAATATTCAAATCTTTTGTAATATCGGCTGTAAATTTAGCGCTTAACCTATTATTACGTTTAATGTTTTCGTTTCGTGATGCATTAGATAAATATCCTCCTGCAGTACGGAAATTATATCCTCTGTAAGTTCCAAAGTTTGGAAAATACTGACCCCAGCGAAGTGCGTAACCAAAATAACCTCCGTAACTTGTATCATCCGTTCCAGAACCACCGTAGTAGTTAAAAGGCTGATCGTAAGTACTGTTAATTGTCATTACTTTGAAATCACCCGTAAGCCAGTCAGCTAATTTTGTAGTGAAACCCAAGTTAATGTTAGTTCTTTGTCTTTGTTCCTGATTTACTCTTAACATACCTTCCTGGCTTGCAAATGCAACAGAAGCAAAGAATGAACTTTTTTCTCCTAAATTACCTTGTGCAGATAAGTTATGAGTGGTTTGCAGCGCATTGCTTGCATATAATTCTTTGTTTGCATCCCAAACTCTGTAAAAGTAAGGAGTACCATTTTTAATTTCCCAGTCTTCACCATAAACCATTTCATTGCTGGTACGATTATTTGCATACTTTTCTTTCCAGTTTTTAATACCCGCAAGCAGAGTATTGTAGTTGGCACCAAAAATTTCCGGCACAGCACCATCTGTACGTGTTCCTGCGGCAACTAATCCGGGAATTTCTTGTGTTGGATCCAAAAATTTTAAAGTGGAAATAGGATTCGTAAAAGCCGTATTGGCAGTATAAGAAAATCTCACTTTTCCTTCGCCTGTTTTTCCTCCTTTAGTCGTAATAAGCACTACCCCAAAAGCCGCACGGGCACCATAAATAGAAGCCGAAGCCGCATCTTTAAGTACAGACATCGTAGCGATATCATTTGGGTTAATAAGAGATAAATCGGTTGGAACACCGTCTACTAATATTAAAGGAGCGTCAGAACCATTAATTGTACCAGCCCCGCGAATATTAATAGTTGCGGCACGGTTAATATTTCCTGAGTTAAAACTAACATTTACTCCCGGTGTAGTTCCCTGTAAAGCCTTACTTACGTCAGTAAGAGGTCGGCTTCCAATTGTTTTAGCTACGTCGATTGAGGCAACAGCTCCGGTTAAATTTGTTTTCTTTTGAGAAGAGAATCCCACTACTACAACTTCATCTAGTTTTGAAGTGCTTTCAGAAAGATTCACATTAATTTTTGCCTGTCCTTCAACTTTTACTACAGAAGTTTCAAAACCCATATAGCTAAAGGCAAGACTTCTGCCTTGAGCAACGCTGATGCTGAAGTTTCCATCAAAATCGGTGGTTGTGCCATTTGATGTACCCTGAATCAGGACAGTAACTCCAGGAATAGGAATACCGTCTGCTTTGTTTTTTACAGTTCCAGTGATTGTTTTTGTTTGCCCAAATGTTGCTTGAATGAACAAAACCAACAATGAAATAAGGAATAATTTTTTCATGATTATTTGGTTTTTTTAATGGTTGTTGAGCAAATATATTTATTTATTGCATACAAATGCAGTTTTATGTAAATTATTTTAAAATTTAACTTAAATAACGCAAAATAACGCATTTTTTATATGTTAATTTTTTCTGCTTTTATTTTTTATCGTTAAAAACGCAAACTATTGCAGTTTCTTACAAATGACCTGCTTTCAATAGAATTATTTGATATATTTGTGCTGAATTTTAACTTTTTAAAAATGCTGAAAGCCGAAAGACATAAATATATAATGACTAAGCTTGCTGAAGAACAGAAAGTTGTCACAACTGATTTGGCTTTGGCTCTGGACTTGTCTGAAGACACAATTAGAAGAGATTTAAACGAACTCGACAGCAAGAAGCTGTTGGAGAAGGTGTACGGCGGTGCGGTAGAAGTTAAAGAGAAATCAGCTGATGTTTTTGATATACATATTTCAGGCGAAGAAGAAAAAAAACAAATTGTAACCAAAGCATTGTCATTACTGCATGACGATCAGGTTATTATAATGAGCGGCGGAAGCACTAATTTGGTTTTTGCAAAACTTATTCCTTCAGATTTAAAAGCTACCATATATACATATAGTCTTCCAATTGCTATGCAGCTGTCTCAGCATCCTAATATTGATTTGATTTTTATTGGAGGCAAGATGCAAAAAAACGCAATGGTAACAATTGGTATGGATGTGATTCAGGTTGTATCTAAAATTAAAGCCGATATTTGTTTTATTGGAGCCAGCAGTATTAATATAAAACAAGGTTTAACAGAGGTTGGGTATGAAATCTCAATTGTTAAAAAAGCAATGATAGAGGCGTCTGACAAGGTTGTGTCGATGTTTTCGTCAAATAAATTAAATACCAAAATGCCGCATGTTGTTTGTGATTTAAAACAATTAGATACTATTGTTACTAATTTAGATCCGGAAGATGAAAGGCTTGAAGAATATAAAAAAGCAGGCGTTTTTATATTATAGTACATAAGCCTGATTAATGAATTTTGCGTTTTTTTGCGTTATTTAAATTTATTTTTGTTAAATAACGCAAAATAATGTAATTGTTGTGTTTTTTGTATATATATTTGTTAAAACTAATTTTAACTACACGATATATTATGAAAACCACTACTTCTTTGGCTTACGACATTCCGGGAAAATTTGAAGAAACACGATTTGAAAAAAATCATAATGTAATCTTTGAGAATTCTGCCGAAGCTTCAAAAAATGTCGCTCAAGAAATAGCTGAATTAATACTTTCAAAACAAGCAGCAAACGAATCTTGTGTTCTGGGTTTGGCAACAGGCTCGTCTCCTATAAAAGTTTACGAAGAATTAGTGAGAATGCACAAAGAAGAAGGACTGAGCTTTAGCAATGTAATCACTTTTAATCTGGATGAATATTATCCAATGAATAAAGAGAACCGCCAAAGCTATCATTACTTTATGCATCAGCATCTTTTTAATCATATCGATATTAAACCGGAAAATGTAAATATTCCCGACGGAACAATTGCTTTAGACGGTTTAAACCAATATTGCATTGATTACGAAATGAAAATAAAACAAGCGGGCGGACTTGATTTTCAATTACTAGGAATTGGACGTACGGGACACGTTGGTTTCAATGAGCCGGGATCGCACATTAACTCAGGAACCAGAATCATTACTTTAGATCACATTACAAGAGTTGACGCTTCATCTGACTTTAATGGAATTGACAATGTTCCTAAAAGAGCCATAACCATGGGAGTTTCAACCATCATGAGATCAAAAAGAATTGTATTGATGGCCTGGGGACAAAACAAAGCTTCTATTATTAAGAGAACTATACAAGGCGAAATAAGTTCTGATGTTCCTGCAACTTTTTTACAAAATCATCCCAACGCTACTTTCGTTCTGGACCAGTCTGCAGCATCAGAATTAACACGATTTAAAACACCCTGGCTGGTTGGAGAATGCATCTGGACAGAAGAATTAAAAAGTAAAGCCATTGTTTGGCTTTGTAAAAAAACAAAACAATCTATTTTAAAATTAACTGATAGAGATTATAATAATAATGGTATGTCAGATCTTTTAGCGCAGGAAGGTTCTGCCTATGATTTGAATATCAATATGTTTAATATCTTACAGCACACCATAACAGGATGGCCGGGCGGAAAACCCAATACAGATGATTCGCATCGTCCGGAAAGAGCCAATCCTGCAAAAAAACGAGTAATCCTTTTCAGTCCGCATCCTGATGATGACGTGATTTCAATGGGAGGAACTTTTTCAAAACTGATAAAACAAGGCCACGATGTACATGTTGTATATCAAACCTCCGGAAATATTGCCGTAACTGATGATGAGGCATTGAAATTTGCAGAAGTATGCAACGATTTTGTTGGTGCAGATCTTCCAAAAGACATCAATTTCAAATCAGTAATTGAGTTTTTGAACAACAAATCAGAAAATCAGATTGATTCACTTGAAGTCCGCAAATTAAAAGGACTTATTAGAAGAAGAGAATCGTATGCAGCAACAAGATACATCGGCTTAAAAGATGAAAACACGCACTTTTTAGATCTTCCGTTTTATGAAACCGGACAGGTAAAAAAGAACCCGCTTGGAGCCGAAGATATTGCCATTGTAAAAGAAATCATTGCCAGAATCAAACCGCATCAGGTATTTGCTGCAGGAGATTTAGCCGATCCGCACGGCACGCATGAAGTCTGCCTGAATGCTATTTTCGCTGCGATGAAAGAACTGAAACCCGAGAAATACATGGACGACTGCTGGTTATGGCTTTACAGAGGTGCATGGCACGAATGGGATATTCACGAAATCGACATGGCAGTGCCGCTTTCTCCATCAGAAGTATTGTTGAAACGCCATGCTATTTTATATCACCAGTCTCAAAAAGACCGCGTAATGTTTCAGGGCAATGATTCAAGAGAATTCTGGGTTAGGGCAGAAGACCGAAATAAAAATACAGCAGTTCTATACGATGAATTAGGACTGGCAGAATATGAAGCTATCGAAGCTTTTAAACGATTTGATTATTAATAAGGCTGTACGTTTTACGAATCTGACGGAGTTCTAAAACTCCTTCAGGTTTAAAATCAAAATCTCAAATTAACTACCCAAGCAATTACCAAATAAATGCCTGATTCTCTTCAATTACAACAATTATCTGATTCTTTAGAAGGAACACTTTTTTATGATGAACTTCATAAAAAACTGTATGCTACAGATGCTTCTGCTTACAGAATTATTCCCAAAGCAGTGGCAGTTCCTAAAACCGAAGAAGATATTGTAAAAATCATTCGCTTTGCTTCCAAAAATAATATTTCAATAACACCCAGAACAGCAGGAACTTCGCTGGCAGGACAAACCGTAGGAAACGGAATTATTGTAGATGTTTCTAAACATTTTACCAAAATCGTTTCGTTTGATGCGCAAAAGAAAACCGTAACGGTACAGCCGGGCGTAATTCGCGATGAATTGAATTTATTTTTAAAACCGCATGGCTTATTTTTCAGCCCGACTACTTCGACTACAAACAGATGTATGATTGGCGGTATGGTTGGGAATAACTCATCTGGAACAACATCAATACGTTACGGAGTTACGCGCGATAAAATTGTCGAGATAAAAGCCGTTTTAAGCGACGGAAGCACTGCTGTATTTAAAGATTTAACTTCGGCAGAATTTCTGGAAAAAATAAAAGGCGATTCTCTTGAAAGTAAAATCTACAAAACGATTTACGAGGAACTTTCCAATAAAGAAAATCAGGAAGAAATTATAAGAGAATTTCCAAAACCTGAAATTCACAGACGAAATACAGGTTATGCGATTGATGCATTACTGAAATCAGAACTTTTTTCGGGAACAGAAAATACCATCAATTTAGGAAAACTGCTTTGCGGAAGCGAAGGAACTCTGGCTTTTACTACAGAAATAACGTTAAAAGTTGATGATCTGCCGCCAACCAATAGTATTATGGTTGTAGCGCATTTTCATACCATTCACGAAAGTCTGGAAGCGGTCGTTACAGCTATGAAACATCATTTGTACACTTGCGAAATGATGGACGATACGATTCTGGATTGTACCAAAACCAACAGAGAACAGGCAAAAAACAGGTTTTTTATTGTGGGCGAACCCAAAGCTGTAATTATGCTCGAAGTGGGATCGCATATAAGTATGGAAGATGCAGAGCAACAGGCCGATGCTTTGATTAAGGATCTTCAGGATCATAATTTTGGTTACGCACTGCCAAAAATTTACGGAACCGATATTGATAAAGTAAACGAAGTTCGAAAAGCGGGATTAGGTCTTTTAGGAAGTATTGTGGGCGATGATAAAGCGGCTGATTCTATAGAAGATACAGCGGTAGAATTAAGTGATCTTCCTAATTATATTGCCGATTTTGCTGCCATGATGGAAAGCCACGGACAAAGTGCCATTTATTATGCACACGCCGGAGCAGGAGAACTGCATTTGCGTCCTAAAATTAATTTAAAAACAAAAGAAGGTTTACACCAGTTTAGAAATATATCTACAGAAGTAGCTCATTTGGTAAAAAAATACAGAGGTTCGTTAAGCGGTGAACACGGCGACGGAATTCTGCGCGGCGAGTTTCTGCCTTTTATGATTGGCGATAAAAACTATGAACTGCTCAAACGAATAAAAAAAGCATTTGACCCTAATACAATTTTGAATGTTGGGAAAATAGTAAATGCTTCTAAAATGGATGAAAATCTTCGTTTTGAAGCCGGAAGAACAGAACCGGAAATCAAAACAATTCAGGATTTCTCAGACAGTTTAGGAATTTTGCGTGCTGCAGAAAAATGCAACGGTTCTGGCGACTGTAGAAAATTACCGTCGGCGGGGGGAACTTTGTGTCCGAGTTACCGCGCCACCAGAAATGAAAAAGATACAACACGCGCCAGAGCCAATGCGCTTAGAGAATATTTAACCCATTCTGAAAAAGAAAACAAATTCGATCATAAAGAACTTTACAAAGTATTTGAATTGTGCGTAAGCTGTAAAGCCTGCGCCAGCGAATGCCCAAGCAATGTAGATGTAGCCACTTTAAAAGCAGAATTTTTATACCAATATCAAAAAGCAAATGGTTTTTCTGTGCGCAATAAAATCTTTGCTTTCAATTCAAAACTCAATAAGTTTGGAAGCATTGCACCATCAATAACTAATTTTGCAGCAAATCTGTCTTTGGTTAAAAAAAGCATGGGAATTGCTCCAAAAAGACAAGTACCGTTATTGGCGCCAAAAACCTTTAGAAAATGGTACGAAAAAAATAAAAAATCAGCAGAAACCAATTCATTTAAAAACGGAAAACTGTATTTGTTTTGTGATGAATTTACCAATTATTATGATGTTTCTGTTGGTATCGACGCCTATGAACTTTTGACTGCTTTAGGTTATGAAGTAATTGTTATTGAACATGAAGAAAGTGGAAGAGCATTTCTGTCAAAAGGTTTTCTGGAAGAAGCACAGCAAATTGCCAATAAAAATGTTGCCGTTTTTAAAGATTTAATTTCTGCAGAAGTTCCTTTAATTGGATTGGAACCTTCGGCGATATTAACTTTTAGAGACGAATATATCCGATTGGCATCAGATAAAGAAAGTGCCGAAAAACTTTCAAAAAATACATTTACAGTTGAAGAATTTTTTAAAACAGAAATCACAGCTGGAAAAATTCACGAAGGACAGTTTTCTGATATCGGAAAAACAATTAAAATTCACGGACACTGCCATCAAAAATCATTGAGTACCGTTGAAGCTTCTTTTGCGATGCTCAATATTCCAAAAAATAATACCGTTACTATTTATAATTCAGGATGCTGCGGTATGGCGGGTTCGTTTGGTTATGAAAAAGAGCATTACGAAATCAGTATGCAGATGGGAGAAGATACCTTGTTTCCAAAAATCAGAGCTACAGATGCCGGAACATCAATTGCAGCGGCGGGAACAAGCTGTCGTCATCAAATTTTTGACGGAACAAACAGAAAAGCGATGCATCCGGTTACGACTTTAAGAGATTGTTTGAAATAAGTTTCTCAAATTTGACTTTCTAACCGCTTAAAAAAAGATTTTATGAAAAACGCAATTTGTATTTTACTTCTGTCATTCACTTTTTTCTCTGCAAAAGCAGCTAAAATTGATACCATTCAGGTTTTTAGTTCTTCTATGAATAAGAATATTAAAACCTGTGTAATCGTTCCTGATAATTATAAAAAAAGCAAAAACAGATTTCCGGTTGTTTACATGCTTCATGGTTACAGCGGTAATTATGCATCATGGGCAAAAGATTTTAAAGAAGTTGGGAAACAAGTCGATCAATATGGTTTTATAGCAATTGGTGTAGACGGAAATTTTTCGAGCTGGTATTTCGACAGCCCAATCGATCCTTCTTTTAAATATGAAACGTATGTAGTTAACGAGTTGGTTCCTTTTATTGATAAAAATTACAAAACAAATTCAAGTAAAGAAGCCAGAGCTATAACGGGTTTGAGCATGGGCGGACATGGCGCTTTATACTTGTCGTTTAAACATCAGGATGTTTTTGGCGCAGCAGGAAGTATGAGCGGCGGAGTTGATTTTCGTCCGTTTCCGGAAAACTGGGATATCAAAAAACGTCTGGGTTCCATAACAGATTATCCGGAAAACTGGAATAAATATACCGTTACCAATATGCTTGATCTTGTAAAAGACAATCATTTAAAACTGATAATAGATTGCGGCGTTGATGATTTTTTTATGGAAGTAAACCGAGAACTTCATCAAAAAATGCTGGCACTAAAAATAAACCACGATTATATCGAACGTCCGGGAAAACATAATATGGAATATTGGGAAAATTCATTAAAGTTTCAATTACTGTTCTTTAATAATTTCTTCAGGGAAAATATAAAATAATAAAAATTTATGTGCTGCGATACGATTAAGCATCGCATAAAATTAGGTTGGTTACCTATCCTAACAGGTTGTAAAAGCCTGTTAGGAATTTTTTCAAACCAATTTAATTAAGATTTATTTTTTTTTGCCACAGATTAAAAAGATTAACACAGATTAGTATCTGCATAAAAAATCATTTTTAATCCTTTAATCTGTGGCAAAAAAAACGCAGCGGTTAATTTCTGCTAAAAACAACTAACTAACCAAAAAACAACGCTTATGAAAAACCTGAAAATTTTAATTCTCATACTGGTATTTCAAACCAAACTCTTTAGTCAGGAATCGCCAAAACGAGAAATGCGAGCGGCATGGATTTCTACCGTTGATAATATCGACTGGCCTTCAAAACCCGGATTATCAGACAAACAGATGAAATCTGAAATGATTACTATTTTAGATAATCTGCGATCAAATAATCTTAATACTGTAATTTTTCAAATCCGCCCAACTGCCGATGCGTATTACAAATCGACAAAAGAACCTGCATCACATTGGATTACAGGAACTCAGGGCGTTGCTCCGGGATTTGATCCGCTGCAATTAATGATTGACGAAGCCGGAAAAAGAGGAATGAATGTTCACGTTTGGCTGAATCCATATCGTGTTCAAAAAGACACTGTAAAAGAAGTACTCGCTAAAACCCATTTATATTTTAAAAAACCGGAATTATTTTTAACCTACGGAAAATCAAGATATTTTAATCCGGGTTATAAAGAAACCAGAGATTTTGTTGCTTCGGTTGTAGGAGAAATTGTTCGAAAATACGACATTCAGGCCGTACACATGGACGATTATTTTTATCCCTATAAAATTGCCGGACAGGAATTTCCAGATGAAAAAGCTTTTGCAAAAGAACCGCGTCAGTTTAAAGACAAAGACGACTGGCGAAGAGATAATGTCGATTTGATAATCAAACAAATTCGTGATACTATAATTGCCAATAAACCGGAAGTTGAGTTTGGAATTTCGCCTTTTGGCGTTTGGAGAAATAAAGACAAAGATGCTGACGGATCTAACACTGTGGCCGGACAAACCAATTATGACGATTTGTATGCCAATATTTTAAAATGGCAGAAAGAAAACTGGATCGATTACATAACACCGCAATTATACTGGCACATAGGTTTTGACAGAGCTAATTTTGAAGTTTTGGCAAAATGGTGGGCAACACACAAATACGGAGCAAATGTGTATGTAGGTCATGGCGATTACAAAATTTCTACAACAGCCAAAGAACCGGAGTGGAAAAGTCCCGATCAAATTGTAAAACAGATTGAAATGATCCGCACAATGCCTTTAATAGACGGTTCGATGCATTTTACGGCTTCGACTTTTCTTAAAAAAGGCGATACGCTCCGAAATCCGCTTATTCAAAAACCCTATAAATATATTGCCTTAACTCCAGAAGCAAACCGAATTATAAGGCTGAAACCGCAGCCGCCAACAAATGCTTTTATTGTTAAAAAAGGAGAAAAAGCAGTGCTGAGCTGGAAAGCAGAAATGTACGATAAAAAATACGTGATTTATAAATTTCCAAAAGGTAAAATAACTGATTTCTCTAATCCGACGAATATTTACTACGTAACATCCGAGACAAAATTAGAAGTTGCAAATCCGGATTTGGAAAACTATGTCTATGCCGTTTCTGCCTTAAGCCAGACACAAACGGAAAGCGTTCCAATCGAATTTTCAACAAAATAAAAATATAAAGAAATGAGAAAAAGTATTCTTCTAATTGCCATATTTCTAAGTTCACTGCCTTTTTTACAAGCCCAAAAATTAGATATAATTCCAAAACCTGTATCGATTCAGCAAAATGCCGGACAGTTTGTTCTGCCTTCACCATTAAAAGTTGTGGCAGATAAAAAGCTAAAAAATAGTATTGATTACATTTCTGCCAATATTTCAAAAAATACAGGAATAAATCCAGTTGTTTCAGTTGGAAAAAAACACGGAAAAAACACGATTTCATTTCTGGTTGATACCAAATTAGATCTTCCAAATGACGGTTATCAATTGGAAATAAATGAAAAAGGAATTTTTGTAAAAGGAAAAACGGCAAACGGTGTTTTAAACGGATTTCAGACTCTGTTACAGATTTGTTCTGCAAAAGAGGTAAAAAAAGGAACCGTTCCGTTTGTAAAAATAGAAGATTACCCTCGTTTTGAATGGCGCGGTATGATGCTCGATTGTTCGAGACAGTTTTTTGATAAACAAACCGTTAAAAATTATATTGACTGGCTTGCAGCACATAAAATGAATATTTTTCACTGGCATTTAACAGATGATAACGGCTGGAGAGCCGAAATTAAATCTATGCCAGATCTTACTTTAAAAGGTGCATGGAGAGGACCGGGAGAAGTTTTACTGCCATCTTATGGTTCTGGTGATAAACGTTACGGCGGTTTTTATACACAGGACGATATGAAAGAAGTTGTTGCTTATGCATCGGCGCGAGGTATTTCGATCATGCCTGAAATTGAAATTCCGGGACATTCGCGTGCTGTAACGGCTTCATATCCAGAAGTAGGATGTGCTATAACACAGGAACTTAAAAGTGTACAGGGAGAAGTGAAAAATGTTTGGTGTGTGGGGCGTGAAGAAAATTACGATCTTCTTGATTCGATTATTAGGGAAATTTCGGGACTTTTTCCATTCGAATATATTCATGTGGCAGGAGACGAAGTTAATCGTGCCAATTGGGAACATTGTCCGAAATGTCAGGCTTTAATGGCGAAAGAAGGTTTTACCGATAGTTTTCAGCTTCAAAATTATTTCTTTAGAAGAGTTCAGAAAATAGCCGATAAATACCATAAAAAAACCGACGGCTGGAACGAAATTTTAAAAGGAGGAGAAATCGATCCGAATACTTTAATTTCTGCATGGCAGGGAATCAGTTACGGAATTGAATCGGCAAAAAAGGGATATCAAACTATTATGATGCCGGGACAATATACCTATTTTGATATGGCACAATCTGAGACTGAACGCGGTCATCGATGGGCAGCTATTACAGATACTAAAAGAGCCTATTCGTTTGAGCCAATTCCAAATGATGATTTAACGCCGGAAGAGCAAAAAAATATAAAAGGTGTTCAGGGGGCTTTGTGGAGCGAATATCTGGATCGTCCGGCAAGAATTATGGAATATCAAAGTTATCCCAGAATCAGTGCGTTATCTGAAATTGGATGGACTAAAAAAGAAGATAAAAACTGGGATGATTTTTACGGAAGATTAACTCACAGCCACTTAAAACGTCTGGCTGATATGGGAATTGCTTTTAGGGATTTTCCGCCTTCGGCAATTTATCAAAACGGAATTATTACCGTAACACCGCCTTATGAAAATGCGGTTGTGCGTTATGATGCACAAGGAAATGAACCAACAAGAAATTCGCCTTTATATTCCAAACCAATCCAGACAAAAGATTACGAAAACTATTTGTTCCGTACTTTTTTTAATGAAGATATTGCAAGTCCTGCGGTAAAAGTAGAAAAACTGCCTGTAGCAGAATGGAGCACTTCAACAGCAGAAATTTTAACTATTTCTAAGAATATTTCAGAGCATGTAGATAAAAACGGCATTTGGTATTTAACTTTTACGCCAACTGCAGACGGAGCTTCAAACGGCGCTATAAGAACGGTTTCGCTTTTTGAAAATGATAAACTGATTCAAACTTTCCCGGAAGAAAAAACGTTGAAATCAAAGCCTCGTCTACGATTTGTAATTCAAAATTACAATGAAAAAAATACGTATCGTTTAAATTTTACGGTTGAAAATAAAGAGGCCAAAGAATCTTCGGCTAAAGTCAATTTTAATTGCTCACCGTATTTAGAACCGCAGGTAAAAGTAACATCATCGATGGTCGAAAATCCGAAGTTTCCAATTGCAAATTTAGAAGATTACAATATCGAAACCTATCTGCGTACCGATGTGGCGTGCGCTAATGGAGACTGGATTTTATACACATTTACAAATCCTGTAGTTGCATCTAAAATTGATGTTTTAACCGGAATTCCGCATCATCCAAGATTCATTGTAAACAATGGTTATGTTGAATACTCATATGACGGAATCGATTTTATAAAAGGCGATGCCTTTGATTATGGAAATGCTTCAATTTTTCCAAAACAGCCTGTAAAAGCGGTTCGAATTCAAATTACAGGAACCAATAATGAGCCTTTGATGGCAGGACAGGACTTAAAAATTAATCCATAAATTATGAAAAAGATACTCTTTAGCATCATCATTATTTGTTTTGTTTTTTTTTTTTTGGGTATGAGTTTTTATTCGTCTAAAAAAATAAATAGTGACGGCAACAATAAAGAAAATGAAGCCTACATCGATTCGATGATGCAGAATGCACTAGAAAAAGGCTTTTTTCCTGGAGCGCAAGTTATTGTTGGTACAGGAGATTTTAATTTGATTTCTAAGAATTACGGTTTTCATGATTATACCAAAAAACAATTGGTAAAATCAGAAGATGTTTTTGATTTGGCTTCGATGTCTAAAGTTTTAGGAGCGACATTGGTAACCATGCGTTTGGTTGGCGATGGAAAATTAAAGCTTAAGGACCAAGTTGGTGAAATTGTTCCGATGTACAAAAACACAGCGATTTCTGATTTGACGCTTTTTGAATTGCTAACACATACTTCTGGACTAACGCCAAGCATTACTTTTTATCAAGCATTGCTTTCTACACCAGATAATTCGCCTTTATTGAGCAAGGAAAAATCAGAGCAATATGTTGAGCCGTTTGATGTTATGTATGTCAATAAAATATCGTTTACGATTCAAAATATCTTGCTTTTGAACCGAAAGAAAATTGGGTTCAGATTTATAAAAATATGTGGCTGAATCCAGAATTTTATCCATCGGTTTATGAGAGAATTGCAAAAGCAAATACCAATCCGAGAGGGAAATATTTGTACAGCGATTTAAACTTGCTTTTGGTGAAGCAAATGATAGAAACTAAAACAGGAAAGAAATTAGATCAATTTACAAATGAAATTTATATGGAATTAGGCATTTCAAAAATTGGATATAATCCGCTAAAATGGACTTCGATTGATAATGTAATGCCCACTGAAGTAGATAATCTTTTTAGAAAAGACACTATAAAAGGTTATGTGCACGATGAAGCCGCAGCGATTTTTGGAGGCGTTTCCGGAAATGCAGGCTTATTTGCTAATGCAGAATCGATTGCTGTTATCTGCAAAATGCTGATGAATAACGGAATTTATAAAGGAAAACAAATTCTTAAAGCCAATGTTGTAAAAGATTTTACAGATTCTCCTTTAACAAAAAACGGCATTTATCGCGGTTTAGGTTTTGATAAAAGAAAACCAGACGAATTTTTTACTAAAGACGATTTCGGACATACTGGTTTTACAGGAACGTTTTTCTTTATGAACAGAAACACCAACCGATTTTTAATTATTCTGACAAATCGTGTAAATCCAACGAGAACCAACAGATTAATGTATAAAGACGATTTTAGTGCCAAAATCTGGAAGCAGATTAATAAGTATTAACAGCCACAGATTAAAATGATTTTCACAGATTTCTATTTTTATTTTGCCACGAATTGCACAAATTTTCCCGATTGATTTGTGTTAATTAGTGTAATTCGTGGCAAAAAATCATTTGAATCCTTTTAATCTGTGGCAAAAAAATATAATCGATATGAAAAAACTAATCCTAATTTGTGTTTTAATAACAACAGTTTCGTTTGCACAGATAAAAACCGGAGCGCAGAATTACACTGAATATCTGCCTTTACTAAAAGGGAAAAGAGTTGGTGTTGTAACTAATCAAACCGGAATTATTGACGAGAAAACCCATTTAGTTGATTTTTTGGTTCAGAAAAATATCAAAATCAAAACCATTTTTGCTCCAGAACACGGATTTAGAGGCACCGCCGATGCCGGAGAACATGTATCTGACGAAATAGATGCAAAAACAGGTTTGTCGATTACATCACTTTACGGAAAAAATAACAAACCCACTCCAGAACAGTTAAAAGATATTGATATCATGGTTTTTGATCTTCAGGATGTGGGCACAAGATTATATACTTACGTTTCTACAATGCACAGAATTATGGAAGCCTGCGCAGAGAATAATGTTCCGCTGATTGTACTGGACCGTCCAAATCCAAATATTGCGATTGTCGACGGTCCGGTTTTGGACATTGCTTTTCAAAGCGGTATCGGGATGCATCCAACACCTTTGCTTCACGGAATGACTTTGGGAGAAGAAGCGAAAATGATTAACGGCCAGAAATGGCTGAAAAATGGCGTTCAGTGTAAGTTAACAGTAATTCCGTGTTTGAATTATGACAGAAAAATGAGTTACAGTCTTCCGGTAAGACCTTCGCCAAATTTACCAAATGATCAATCGGTTAATTTATATGTTAGTTTGTGTCTTTTTGAGGGAACAAATGTCAGTATGGGGCGCGGTACAGAAAAACAGTTTCAGATTTATGGTTCTCCGTTTCTGCCAAAAGGGAGTTTTGCTTTTACGCCAAAACCAAATTTTGGCGATAAAGATCCGCTTTACAACGGAAAAGAATGTTATGGAGAAGATTTATCGGCGATTCCGAAAATTAATAGACTCGAAATTAAATGGCTTATTAAAGCCTATCAGACAACAGCCGATAAATCTAAATTTTTCGACAAAAGAAAGTTTTCGATTAGAGCCGGAAATGAAAAACTGCAACAGCAAATTGAAGCCGGAATTTCTGAAGAAGAAATACGAAACAGCTGGCAGGAAGGTTTAAAAAACTTTAAGAAAATGAGAGCACCGTATTTAATTTATCGTTAAAAAAGCATTTGTCAAATGGCAATTAATAAATAGGCCGAAATGTTTTTTGTACCTTTATTTTTAAGATGAAAAGAAGGTTTTGTATATCCGGTTTTCTTCAAAAAAAATAAAGAATTAAAAAGCGTTTCGGCCTAAAAACAAAAATAATGACAGAAGAGCAAGATAATCAAGCAATAAAAAAGGTATTACCTGTTATTTTAGCGACTTCTATTTTTATGCAGATGCTCGATTCTACCATTTTAAATACTTCACTGCCATCTATTGCCAGAGATCTGCACGAATCACCCCTGGATATGCAGAACGCGATTATTAGTTATGTTTTAACGTTGGCGCTTTTTATGCCGGTAAGCGGTTTTTTATCGGATAAATTTGGAACCAGGAAAGTCTTTATTATTGCTTTGGTTTTATTCAGTCTTGGATCTTTATTTTGTTCTCTTTCTCAAAACCTTATGCATTTAGTTTTGGCGAGAATTGTTCAGGGAGTGGGCGGAAGTTTAATGACGCCTGTAGGAAAGCTGGCTCTTATTAAAACATTTCCAAAAAATGAATTGCTCAAAGCGATGAATTTTGCCATTATTCCCGCGCTTATTGGTCCCGTTTTAGGACCATTAGTAGGAGGTTATATGGTTGATTATTTATCCTGGCACTGGATATTTTTAATCAATATTCCGTTTGGACTTATCGGTATTCTTTTAAGTTTAAAATACATGCCCAATTATAAATCAAAAATAATCGATTTTGATTTAAAAGGCTTTTTCATATTTGCTGCGGCTTCACTTTTATTATCTATTTCGCTGGAATTATTTGGAAACACAGTTAGAGTTTCGCCGGTTTTAATGATTTTAATGTCGGGATTTTTAATGCTGTATTGGTATTACCGTCATGCTTCAAAAGATAATAATCCCATTTTTCCGCTTAACTTATTTCAGGTACGAACATTTAGAGTGGGTATCGTTGGTAATTTGGCTACAAGGCTCGGAATTAGTTCTATTCCGCTATTATTACCAATGATGATTCAGATTGCTTACGGACAATCGGCAGTTGTATCCGGATGGATTGTGGCGCCAATGGCTCTCACGGCAATGTTTGGGAAATCTGCGGTAATTGGTATTCTGAATAAATTTGGATACAGAAAAACGTTAATGGTCAACACGTTTATTATTGGAGCTTTAATTTGTTGTCTGGCTCTTCCTTCTATTCATACTTCTATTTATTGGTATGTTCCTATTATTGCGATATTAGGGTTTTTTAACTCCATACAATTTACTTCTATGAATTCTATTTCTATTGCTGATTTAAGGCAGTATCATACCAGCAGCGGTAATTCGCTTATTTCAGTTAATCAACAGCTGGCTATTGGTTTTGGTATTGCATTTGGTCTGTTGGTTTTAAAAGTTTTTCAGGGCGATGTAAAATTGATTCACCACGAAATTCATAATGCTTTTAGATATACTTTTTTAATTGTAGGTTCGCTGACTATTCTTTCCGGATTCGTTTTTAGAAGATTACATTTTAAAGACGGAGATAATTTAAAACCAGCTAATTAATCAAAAATATAATTTAACTTAACCAGTTTACATTAAAAACTATAATGACTACAAACAATTCTTCTGTTACTATTTTACAAACCAAACAACATTTTGATATTTTAGACGGCCTTAGAGGCGTCGCCGCTCTTGCCGTTGTAATTTTCCATTTTATGGAATGGATTTTTACCGACCCTTCAAAAAACTTTATCGGACACGGATTTTTGGCTGTGGATTTCTTTTTCTGTCTTTCGGGATTTGTAATTGGATATGCTTATGATGATCGTATTGCCAAAATGGGACTTCGCAATTTTTTTATTTCCAGAATTATCAGGCTTCATCCGCTAGTTGTGGCAGGTTCTGTATTAGGACTGCTGGCATTTTTGTTAGATCCTTTTGGCGGACATCTAGAATTATACAGCACAGGAAAAATTATTCTGGCTTTTGTTTGTTCGCTGTTTATGATTCCTTTACCTGTAATTGCTGATCGTGCTTTTAATTTATTCAGTTTTAATGCTCCAGCCTGGTCATTATTTTGGGAATATATTGCTAATATTATGTATGCTTTTGTACTGTACAGAATTACACGCAGTTATCTTGTGATTTTAACTATACTTTCTGCTTTTGCGATTTGTTATGTTGGTTACAATTCAGGAAATCTGGTAGGAGGATGGAGTGGTCCTACTTTTTGGGATGGCTTTGCCAGAATATCTTATTCTTTTTTAGCAGGACTGCTTATTTACCGTTCAAACTGGATTATTAAAAATAAACTAGGTTTTGGAGGACTTTCAATATTATTGTTATTGGCTTTTATAATGCCTTCTTCAGAATGGAACTGGCTTACAGAACCTTTAGTTGTATTGTTTTACTTTCCGTTGTTAGTGGCTTTGGGTGCAGGATCTGTTTTAAATCCTGCGCTGAAAAAGATTTGTGTGTTTTCCGGAAATATTTCATATCCGCTGTACATGACACATTATGCCGTTTTATGGATGTTTGGAAATTATTATACCAATTATAAACCTGATAATTCGCAGTTAACTTTTATTGTAATATCAGGGGTTATACTGCTTGTTGGATTTGCTTACATTGTAATGGTTGTTTATGATATTCCGCTGAGAAAATATCTAAATGATAAGAGAAAAGCAAAGCTGGCAATGAATAAATAATGAAATAGAATAGAGTAAAAAGAAATAAAAAAGTCCGAAAATAATTTCGGACTTTTTAGTTTTTTAATTTGTGCCTGCCGCACTTTTATCAACAAGAAAGAGCAGTTCTCCAGATTCTGGTTTAATTAACTGCATTGGATAAAGTGAAGGATTATAAGCTCCGGTTGTAACTTCTTTTAAAGCGTGCGTTTTTTTCTCTCCAAAAGCTACTACAACAATTTGTTTTGCTTTGTTAATTAACGGTGCAGTAAGTGTTATGCGGTGCATTTTTTGAGGAGCTAAATAATAAGCATCAACCCATTTGGTTTGTTCGTTTAAAACAGCTTCGCCTGGGAAAAGAGAAGCCGTGTGGCCGTCATCGCCCATTCCTAATAAGATAAGATCAAATTTTCCTTCTTCTCCTAAAATTTTACGAATTGATTCTTCATACGTAACAGCATAATCTTCTGGTGTTACACCATCTTTATACATTTCGAAAATGTTTTCTGCCGGAATAGGAACGTGGCTCAACAATGTAGAATAAGACATTTTTGCATTGCTTAAATCATCGTTAAGAGGAACCCAGCGCTCGTCGCCCCAAAAAATATAAACCTTGTTCCAGTTTATTTTGTTTTTGTAAAGATCAGAAGCCAATAACTTGTAAATTCCTGCCGGAGAAGAACCTCCTGTAAGAACGGCTGTAAATTTCCCTTTTTCGGTAATTGCTTTTTCCGCAGCGGCCACAAAAAGATCGGCTGCTTTTACATTAATTTCTTCTGTATTATTATAAATCTGTATCATCTGCAAGTTCTTCTTTTGTTTGTGTATTCGGAATCCATTTGTGTCCCTGACGAGCCAATAATTCATCAGCTTCTTCAGGTCCCCAGCTTCCTGCTTTGTAATTAGGGAAATTAACAGGAACTGTGTTTTTCCAAACCTGCTGGATTGTATCAATAGCATCCCAGGCTTCTTCTACCTGATCCCAACGCATAAATAGGGTAGGATCACCCAATAATGCATCGGCAATTAAGGTTTCATAAGCTTCCGGTGACATGGTAGAGCAGGAGAAATAATCAAAAATCATTTCTGCTGGTCTTAATGAAAGTGAAAGTCCCGGTTTTTTGGTCATAAACTGCAGTTTAATGTCCATAGCAGGCTGAATATTAATAATCAGTCGGTTTGGTGTCATGCCTTCTTTTCCATAAGAAAATGAAGAATGCGGCACCGGTTTAAACTGAATAATAATAGATGATTGTTTTTCTTCCATTCTTTTCCCTGTGCGCAGGTAAAACGGAATTCCCTGCCATCTCCAGTTATCCAGATAAATTTTCATTGCTACATACGTTTCTGTATTAGAATCTGGAGCAATTCCTTTATCCTGACGGTATCCCGGAACTGGTTTTCCTTTTATAGTTCCGGCATCGTATTGACCTCTTACAATATAGTGGTCAACTTCTTCCGGTTTAATGCGTCGGATAGATTTTAAAACATCGGCTTTACGGTTACGAATATCATCTGCGCTTAAAGAAGCCGGAGCTTCCATGGCAGTCATACATAATATTTGAAGCAAATGGTTTTGAATCATGTCTTTTAAGGCACCAACGCCTTCATAAAAACCGCCTCGTTCTTCTACGCCCACTTCTTCTGCAACGGTAATCTGAACAAAATCAATAAAATTACGGCTCCACAATGGTTCAAACATTGAGTTTCCAAAACGGAAAGCCAAAATGTTCTGAACGGTTTCTTTACCTAAATAATGGTCGATTCTGTAAATCTGTTCTTCTTTAAAAGTCTGCGAAAGCATTTCGTTTAATTCAATCGCCGAAGTTTTATCGTAACCAAAAGGTTTTTCAATAATAATGCGGTCTTGTTTTGGATTTTCGGCAAGACCAATTTTCTTCATATTACTCGAAATAGTAGAAATAAAAGAAGGTGTTATTGAAAGATAAAAAAGACGATTGGCTCGTTCTCCAAAAGCTTCGTCGAAATTTTTGATCTTTTCGTTTAAGCCTAAATACGATTCTTCTTTATCGATATCAAGACTATGATAGGTTATATGAGAAAGAAATTTTTCTGTTTGTGGATCTGAATTTCCTTTTCTTCTCGAAAAATTATCTAAATTTTCTAAGACATAATTGCGGAAATCTTCATTGGTTTTTTCTGCTCTTCCAAGAGCAATAATCTGAAACTTTTCAGACATACGTCCGTCAAGATACAGATTTTGAAATGCGGGAAAGAGTTTTCTCTTTGCCAAATCTCCGGTTCCTCCAAAAATAACAATGATTGTTGGATTTTTTAGTTTATTTTTAGTCATTGTGTGTAGTTGTGTTGCTTTAAGTTGTTTATTCAGCCCATTGTGTGTGGAAAACACCTTCTTTGTCAGTACGCTCGTAAGTGTGCGCTCCAAAGAAATCACGCTGTGCCTGAATTAAATTTGTTGGCAGATTAGCAGATCGGTAAGCATCAAAATAAGCTAACGAATTCATCAATCCCGAAACTGGTAATCCTTTTTGAACCGCAAATTGAATAACAGTTCTCATTCCTGACTGGTTTTCTGTTAGTTTTGAAGCTATTCCAGAATCTAAAAGCAAGTTTGGTAAATCAGTTTTTGCAACAAATGCTTTTCTAAAATCTTCCAGAATTGTAGCACGAATAATACAGCCTCCGCGCCAGATTTTGGCAACCGTTTCCAGATTTAATCCGTAGTTATATTCTTTAGAAGCAGTATGAAGCTGTGCTAAACCTTGTGCATACGTAACTACAATAGAAAAGTATAATGCAGATTTTAATGCCGCAATGGCTTCGTTTGTGTTTACGTTTGTTTCAGAAGTATTCCATGGTAATTTAGAAGCCGCTTCGATTCTTTCAGGTTTTGTTTTAGACATATCGCGCATGTTAACCGCAGCGTCGATAGTAGGAACCGGAACTTGTAAATCCATCGCGTTTTGCGAAGTCCATTTTCCTGTTCCTTTAGATTTTGCCCAGTCTGAAATTTTATTGATAAGAAGACTTCCGTCTTCGTCTTTTTGTTTTAAAATTTTTCCGGTAATTTCAATTAAATACGATCTAAGATCATCGGTCTGGTTCCATTCTTCAAAAGTTTTTTGAATCGTTTCATCATCCAGATTATAACCTCTTTTCATCAGGTCGTAAATCTCAGAGATTAACTGCATAATTCCATACTCGATACCGTTGTGAACCATTTTCACATAGTTTCCGGCAGAACCGTTTCCTAAATATTCTACACAAGGTTCTCCTTCAACTTTTGCTGCAATAGCTTCAAAAATTGGGCGAAGTCTTTCGTATGCTTTCTGGTCGCCTCCCGGCATCATAGCAGGACCAAATCTTGCGCCTTTTTCGCCGCCAGAAATTCCCATTCCAAAAAAGTGGATTCCTTTTTCAGATAATTCCAGAAATCTTCTGTCGGTATCAGTAAAATAAGTGTTACCGCCATCGATTATAATATCGCCTTTGTCTAAATGCGGTAATAAACTTGCAATAGCGCTGTCTACAGGTTTTCCGGCAGGAACTAATAGCATAATCGCTCTAGGCTGCTGAATAAGTTCTACAAAATGTTTTACATCTGTAGTGGCTTCGATGGTGTGATTGGCATCGGCTTCTTGTTGAAGAGAGTTGACTTTTTCGGTATCTAAGTCTAAACCTGCAGCCGCAAAGTTATGGCTGGCGATATTTAAAAGCAGGTTACGGCCCATTACGCCGAGTCCTACAATTCCAAAATCAAATTTGCTCATAGTTTTCAATTAACTAAATTATTAGAAGAATATTTTTTCCGAAAAAAAGTAAGAAAAAAATCAGTAATAATTTTTCAGTCAGTTCTTTGCGGAAAAATAAGTTTGTTTCAATCTTACTTTTTAAGATCGACCGTGCTAAGTTAGAGAAAAATGATGAAAAACTAGGGGTAAAATAGTCCACTTTTAGGGGTTTGTTGTGATACTTTATAAGTATAAAAAACACACTTATTTTGCAGCCGGCGTATTTTAAATGTAAAAAGTGTTGTTCGTTATTTTTACAATTTATTGCCTGAGAGAATGGACTTACTTTCTCAAAAAAATAATAAAAAATCAAAAGAACACTTATTACGCATGTTAATAAAAAACAGATGCCTCATAAAAAAAAGCCTGTAAACTAAAAATTGATTACAGGCTTTTTTCTAGAGTTGCTTATGCTTACTAAATCATTAATTATGTTTTTAAAGTAACATTATAATGAGAATTTTTCGAGTTGTGATTTTAGATATCTGTTTTCATACTCTAATCGTTCAATATATTTTTTCATTACATCGAGTGTAAAATTATTATAGTCATTATTCTGCTTATCGGGATTAATGGGGCTTTTTTCACTATTTAAGATATAGATACCGTCTTCGGGTTCATAAATTGCTTCCATATTTGTTCCTAGAATTTTTGCGAGACTGTGCCATTCACTTTTGGTAATCTTTGTTATACCAGATTCTCTGCGACTGTACTGTGATTGAGTCATTCCTAATAGATGCGCAATTTCTTCCTGCGTCTTATTTGTCTCAATTCGTTTAGAAATAAGTTTTTGTTTAATCATAGAGGTATTATTTGATATTTTTCTTTTTTGGGGTTCTCTCAAAACAGCGCTTTTTCTTGTGGTTTTTCTGACTTAAAGAGGGTGGCAACTTAAAAAATTTTATTTTATCCAAGAAAAAAATCGTAGGATATATAAGATAAAAAAGCACTACAAAAACACATCAAACATTAGAAAAATATTAAATATGTCAGAAATAACATATTTTATGCTGAAAAAAGCATTGTAAGAGAAATATTTAAATTTCAATTTTGGAAAAAATGTAACAAGTGTTAATTTTCTAATGATTTGTGCGCAGAATTGTTTGTTAAATTTTAATACTACATTTTTTAAATAGCTTTATTAACAATAACAAAAAAATCAGATTATGAAAACTCAAAAAATGAGCCTTGCTAACGCACAAGGAAAATTATCAAGAAACGAAATGAAAACAATTATGGCAGGAAGTGGATGCCCATCAGGATCTTTTCCTTGCTATTGTAATAGCCAATTTGTAGGATGCAAAAGCAGTGTACAAGATTGTCTTAGTGCTTGTCCTAGATAATAGTGCATTAACTTGTAAAGTTAATATTTAGTAAAGTGTTTAAATAATTTTAAACGTTTACTGATAATTTAAGCTATAAGCACTATTTAACAATTTTGCTTATAGCTTATTTAATATAAATACATCAGGTAATCACTGGAAAAAATGCTGTTAAATACTCCTTGCCACACAGAAATATAAAATTTTATGAATGAAGATTTTAATTACCTTTTTCAATATTTAGAAAAAGAAAATATAGTTATTGATAAATCTGAATTTGATTTTCAGATACAATCACATCCGGAGTACCCAACTTTATTATCTGTGGTTGATACTTTAAGTTTTTTTAATGTAAAAAATGGTGTTATTCAGGTCGATTTTACAGAAATTGATGCTTTGCCGGATCATTTCATTGCACTGTTAAATCTGGGACAGCAGCAACTTTGTTTTATAGAAAAAAAAGGTGAAAACTATATTTTTAAAATAGGAAACAATACAACTGAAGAGTATACGCTTAGGCCTGAAATGTGGAGCGGTTTTATTTTATTATTAGAAAAATCAGAAAATGAAATACCTCCTGTAGTTTCTGTATCTAAAAGTAATTTTAACTGGGTATTGCCAGTATTGTGTTTGGTTTTCTTTTCTTTTTATTTGTTTTATACACCTGTAAATTTAACGGCTAAATTATTTTTTGTTTTTCCTGCTATTGGAATTTTGTTTTCTATTGCGGCACTCAAGGATTTATTTGGAACAAAAATAAAACTGCTCAATAGTTTTTGTAATATAACTGCATCTACGAGCTGTTCTACGATTGTAAATTCTAGTAAATGGAAAATTTTCGAAATCGTAAATTTTAGTGATTTAAGTGTAGTTTTCTTTACGTCTCAATTAGTAAGTTTTTTTTCGTTGTTACTTCTGGGTGATATAGGAACCTATTTTTCAATACAAAAAGTACTGCTTTTAGCAGCAATTCCTGTTCTGGTCTTGTCTTTATATTTTCAAAAAACTGTAGAAAAAAAGTGGTGTCCAATTTGTCTTCTTATAATGGGAGTCATACTTTTTGAATTGGTTTATTTGTTTGCATTTCAAAATTCAGCTTTGGTTTTTTCTCCGGTTTCTGTCATTGTTTTTGGATTTGTTGTACTTACAGTAATTACCATTTGGATTTCGCTTAAAGAAATACTTACCAAACAAAAAGAATTAAAGGAATATCAACTGAAAGCCATTCGATTTGAAAAAAATTATGATGTATTCAGGAATTCTCTGCTGGCAAAAGAAAAAACCGAGATGATGCAAAGTCCATTGATATTTGGCAACAGAGAAAGTGCAACAAAAATTGTCCTTATATCAAACCCTTTCTGCGGTTATTGCAAAGATGCTCACACAGTTATAGAAACTATTCTGGAGAAATATTCAGATGATGTACAAATAGAACTTATTTTAAAAACAGATTTGGAACGAGAAGATGAAAATTCTGTAAAACTATTTAGAAGTCTGGTAAATATCTATATGTACGAAGGTGAAAGCAGTTTTTTAACAGCACTTCAGGCATGGTTTGAGAATACAAACCTGACAGCATGGTTTGAAAGATTTCCTAGAAATATAACATCAGAATTTGATTCAATGTTTGATTCTCAATACAAATGGTGTGAAGAAAATGATTTTAATTTCACTCCGGCTATTTTTATTAATGGCTATGCATATCCGCGAATGTACGATAGAAAAGTACTGCCGTTTTTTATAAAAGAGTTTGTTGAAGACGAGTTTTAAATATTGAGAAAATGAAATCATTAGCTATACTAACATGCTGGTATGGAAAATATCCGTGGTATTTTCCATACTTTATTCACTCCTGCACATTTAATCCATCTGTAGATTTTTATATTATAACAGACAATACAGACTTCATACCCGGAAAACCGGAAAATGTGATTATTATATATAAAACAAAAGAAGAAATAATTGCCAGTGCTTCTGCAAAATTAGGCTTTACTGTCAATATAGACGATCCGTATAAACTTTGCGATTTTAAACCAGCGTATGGTTTCCTGTTTCCGGAAATTATAAAAGGTTATGATTTTTGGGGGCAGAGCGACCTGGATATTATTTATGGAAATGTCAGGGATTTTATAACAGATGAAATGCTCGATAAGTTTGATTTTATCAGCGTGAGACATGATTATACAACAGGGTGTTTTGCTTTATACAGAAATAATGAAGTTATGAATACTTTTTTTATGAGAAGCAAAGACTACAAGAAAGTGTTTTCTGATTCTAAGCATTATTGTTTTGACGAATGCAGTTTTGCGTGGGATGCGCTGACAGCCGGAATTTCTATTTTTGATTTAGAGACCGAAGTTGAAAGTTTTACGCATCTTATTAAAAAAGCAGAACAGGAAAAGGAAATTGAAGCTCATTTCGATTTTATTCTCCTTGAAGGATTAACCGGCAGAATAACTTTTGATAATGGAAGGATTTACTATAAAAATCAGTTTGAAGGAATAATGTATCATTTGTTTTGGTTTAAAAAAGATTACATACCCGAAAAAACACAGAGAAAAATTCCAGGCAAGTACTATTTAAGTAAAACCAAAATTTATCATTCAAGATAAGTACAGAATAAATGAAAAAATTAAAAAAGTTTCCGAATTTTAAACAGGATGAGTCTAAAGACTGCGGACCAACCTGCATAAAAATGATAGCTAAATATTATGGAAAAACTGTCAATATTCAGGAACTTCGTGATTACAGTGAGACAAATCGAGGCGGAAGTAATTTATTATTATTAAGTGATACTGCCGAAAAAATAGGGTTTAGGTCTATAGGTGTTAAGTTAAGCTTAAAAAGGCTTGATGAAATGCCTTTGCCTTGTATTTTGTTTTGGGAAAACTGCCACTATGTTGTGCTGTATAACATCAAAAATAATTTTTATTATGTTTCTGATCCTGCAATGGGTCTGGTAAAATATTCGAAAGAAGAGTTTTTGAAAAACTGGATTGGAAACAATTCTAATGAAACGACATCAGAAGGAATTGCTTTATTCTTAGAACCCACGCCAAAATTTTATCAAAGTGAATTTGATGCGGAAGAAAGAAATACACTAGGATTTTCATTATTAGCCAGATACATACTTCCTTACAGATCTTTTGTTGTACAGCTTGTTATTGGCTTAATTGCAGGGAGTTTTTTACAGCTTATTTTTCCGTTTCTAACGCAGAGTATTATAGATATTGGTGTACAAAACAGAAGCATCCATTTTATTTATTTAATTCTTTTTGCCCAGTTATTTCTGTTTTTTGGAAAATCAGCTTTAGAACTTATCCGCAGCTGGATACTGCTTCATCTTTCTACGCGAATAAACATTTCGCTTATTTCGGATTTCTTTATTAAATTAATGAATCTTCCCATTTCATTTTTTGACGTAAGAATGACAGGGGATATTCTACAGCGTATCAATGATCATCACAGAATAGAGCGTATCTTAACGACTTCATCATTAAATGTTTTGTTTTCTACCATCAATATGGTAATCATGGGAGGCGTTTTGGCTTATTATAATATCCAGATTTTTGTGGTGTTTTTCCTTGGGAGTTTCTTTTATTTTCTCTGGATGGCACTTTTTCTTAAAAAAAGAGAAGTTCTGGATTATAAGCGTTTTTTTGAAATAAGTAAAGAGCAAAGTAAAGTTATTGAACTTGTAAACGGCATGCAGGAAATAAAACTGCATAACGCCGAAAAACAAAAACGATGGGGCTGGGAATATATACAGGCAAGGCTTTTTAGAGTTTCTATGAAAGCATTAGTATTAGAACAAACACAAACAGTAGGTTCAAACTTTATTAATGAATTAAAAAACATTATTATAATTTTCTTTTCTGCAAAACTAGTTATCGACGGTTCTATTACATTGGGTATGATGCTGGCAATCAGTTCGATTGTTGGAAGTTTAAACGGCCCTATAACACAGCTGATTGATTTTGTGAGAGAATTTCAGGATGCTAAAATATCTATGGGACGTTTATCTGAAATACATCAAAAAGAAGACGAGGTTGAGCAGGAAAAGAACCAGACTCATGATGTTCCAAAAGATTTTGATATGATTCTTACTAATTTGTCATTTCGTTACACAGGATCAGATACTCCGGTTCTTAAAGATTTAAATCTTATCATACCAGCCAATAAAATAACGGCTATAGTAGGAACAAGCGGCAGCGGTAAAACAACTTTAATGAAACTGCTGTTAAAGTTTTACGAACCGGATAAAGGAGATATAAGTCTGGCAGCAATAAATGAAAACGCAATTTCTTCGACATCATTAAGCATAATTTCACAAAAAGCATGGCGCGCCAACATTGGAACGGTTATGCAGGAAGGATTTATTTTTAATGATACAATCGCAAACAATATTGCAGTTGGAGAAGATAGGGTCGACAAAAAAAGACTGCTCTATGCTGCAGATGTTGCTAATATAATGAGTTACATTAATGAACTTCCTTTGGGATTTAACACCATGATTGGTTCTGAAGGAGTAGGAATGAGTACCGGACAAAAACAAAGACTTCTTATTGCAAGAGCGGTTTATAAGAATCCGGAAATGTTGTTTTTTGATGAAGCTACTTCGGCGCTTGATGCTAACAATGAAAAAGAAATTATGCAGAAGCTGAACCTCTTTTTTAAAGATAAAACAGTAGTCGTTATTGCACACCGTTTAAGTACAGTAATGAATGCAGATCAGATTGTAGTTTTAGACAAAGGGAAAATTATAGAAATAGGAAATCATACCACGCTTGTAGAGCAAAGAGGAAATTATTTTGAGTTGGTAAAAAATCAATTACAACTTGGAAATTAAATTATGGAAGAACATATTACACTAGAATTAAGGAGTGAAGAAATCCAGGATGTGCTTTCAAAAACACCCAGCTGGATGATTCGATGGGGCACGATTTTAATATTTATCATAATCGTTATACTGTTTTTTGTATCCTACATTATACGATATCCAGATGTTGTACGTACCGATATTATGATTACAACCAATATTCCGCCAGAAAAATTAGTATCTAAATCATCTGGGCGTATAGAAGCTATTTTAATAAAAGATAAAGCCATTGTAGAAAAAAATACTACACTTGCCGTTATAGAAAATGCGGCGAATTACAAAGATGTTTTTTTACTAAAAAAAATCGTAGACGAGTATAATATTAACGATACAAAAAAAGAATTTCCTTTTGCTTTAATGAAAAATACGCAATTAGGAGAAATAGAAAGTGCTTTTGCTCTTTTTCAAAAAGATTATGAAGTTGAAAAATTAAATGAAAACTTACACCCTTTTGATGTAGAAAATAAAGCACAGATTTCTGAAAAAACGCAAATTAAAGAAAGGTTAGAAATACTTCTTCAGCAAAAAGTAATTAATGAAAGTGAATTACAGCTGCAAAAAAATGAAATTGCCCGATTTGAAATTCTTTTTAATAAAGATATTATTTCGGCTCAGGAAATGGAAACCAAAAAACTGAGCTATTTGCAGGCTCAGAAAAATTATAAAAACTTATTGTCGTCGATTTCCCAATTAAAATCGGCTTTGATCGATAATACCAAAATGGGACATAATGTGCGTATAAACAGCACTAAAGAAGATGTGAATTTAAACCGAAATATGGCACAGTCTTTTTATCAGCTCAAAAAAGTAATAAAAGACTGGGAGCTTGTTTATACACTGAAAGCATCAGTAAGCGGGGTTGTAACGTTTTTACAGGTTTGGACAGAAAATCAAACCATTAATATAGGCGATAATGTTTTTTCGGTAATCCCAAATAAAGAAAATGGTTTTATAGGAAAAGTAAAGGCAACGGCCTTAAATTCAGGAAAAATAAAAGAAGGACAAGATGTAAATATAAGACTGGCTAATTTTCCCGATAGAGAATTTGGCGTTTTAAGAGGCAGGATTCTTAATATTTCTCTTGTTCCGGATACAGAAGGCAAAATATTATTAGATGTTTCACTGCCAAATGGTTTGGAGACTTCATATAAAAAACAAATACCATTTCAGCAGGAAATGAAAGGAAACGCCGAAATTCTAACAGAAGATCTAAGACTGATTGAACGAATTCTATATCAATTCAAAAGCATTTTCGAGCAGGTTTAGTTTTTCTGCTTATTTTATATTTTATAAAAGGCCTGTAAACTTAATGTTTACAGGCTTTTTTGTTGATTGTTGATATCGCAGTAAGAAGAAAAAACACATTAAATATAAAAAGTATTTATCTTTGATTGAATATTTAAAATCAATTATTCGATCATATTTTAGAAGTAATTCAGGAAACATTTATGATAAAACCGAACATACAAACAATCAAATTCTGTCAGAGTAATTTCTTCTTATATGCCCAGTAACATCAAGTTTATTTTTACACCTGTTTTATTGCTGTTTATTTCGGGTATTTTTTTTAAAGTAAATGCTCAGTCTTCATTAGATAACGAAATATCTCTCCAGGCAGATAAGAAACCATTAGGCACTATTTTAGACTTAATGGAAGAAAAAGGAAATTTTCGATTTGCGTACTATGGCAAATTGGCTGTAAAAGACAGTATAGTTAGTATTCATGCTGATAAAACAACTATACGCGGCGTTTTAGACCAGCTTCTGGGCAGTCAGTACGAATACAAAGAATCGCCGGGATTTATTATTGTTCGTTATGCACCTTTAGAACTTTCTCTTGTAGTGGAAAAAAATAACAGTTCCAGCGATGGACAGCAAATAGTGAGCGGTTATATTATAGATCTACAGACAAACAATCGTATCGAAAATGTGAGTGTACTCGAAAAGAATGTTTTGCAATCTACACTAACCAATAAAGACGGAGCATTTGAACTTCGGTTAAAAAATGCCTCTCAAACTATAGAACTTACAGCCGTTAAGGAAAACTACAAAACGGTGACTATGATGTTTCTTTCTGAAATTAAAATTCAAATGGGAAACAAAAAGTCGTCATCGGATTATATTGATGGCGATTTCTCAGCAATTGAAAGATCAGGAATTGGACGTTTCTTTATTTCTTCCAAACAAAAAATACAATCGCTCAATCTGGGAGGATTTATTTCTAAAGTTCCAGTTCAGGCTTCTTTAATTCCGAGTATCAGCACACGCGGTATGATGAATACACAGATTGTCAATAATTTTTCTTTAAATGTTTTAGGAGGTTACAATGCCGGCGTTCGCGGGTTAGAAATGGCAGGACTTTATAATATTAACCGTATGAATGTCGAAGCGCTTCAAATGGCGGGAATATTTAATACCGTTGGAGGATCTGTAAACGGCGTTCAGCTGGCCGGAATCTACAATAATGTTTTTGGCAATCTTAACGGATTGCAGATAAGCGGTATTCATAATAGTGTAAAAGGCTCGCAGATTGGACTGCAAATGAGCGGTATTTATAACAATGTTTATAAAGATTCAAAAGGACTTCAGGTAGCGGGGATTCATAATACTGTAAACGGTTCTCAAAACGGATTACAGTTTTCGGGTATTTATAATATTGGTAAAGATACAGTGCAAGGCGCTCAAATTGCGGGACTTTTTAATTATGCCAAAGAATTAGACGGCGTTCAGTTTGGATTAGTAAATATTACCGATTCGCCTTCCGGATATAGTCTTGGTTTATTAAATTTTAAGAAAGGCGGTTATAAAAAAATTAGCATTACAAGTAATGAAATTTCAGATATAAATCTGGCTGTAAAAACAGGAGATAATAAACTCTATACTATTTTAATGGCCGGAAGAAGCGAACGAAGTAATGAAGAAAAACTATTTTCTTTCGGAATTGGAGCAGGAAAAAATATTTCGCTGGGGAAACGTTTTACGTATAATCCAGAGTTTAGCACGCAATATCTCTATTTAGGGAATTGGGATGTTTACAATTCCTTATCGAAGTTTGATTCTTCCTTTTCTTTCCAGTTATGCAAAGGTGTGGCTATATCCGCTGGACCTTCTTTTAATCTCTATTGGTCTGAGAAAAAAGATAAATACGGTAATATAAATACTTCAACATTTGTTCAGGATCGCACCAAACGCTATAACATTATTAATGATAGCAGTAAAGATATTATTGGCTGGATAGGGTGGAGTTTTGGATTGACTTTGTTTTAATCATAAAAAAAGCGGAAAAAGTTGTCTGTTTCTTAGTAGCTTTGGTTTCCTGTGTTCTTTTATTTTGGTTTTAATTTAATTCTTTTTATTAAGTATATTTGATTTAAAATCAGCAATATGGAAAACGTGTTAACTAATATTCTCAGCTATTCAATTGTTCCAACTGTAATTACTTTAATCATTACAAAAATAACTGAGGGAAGAATTCAAAGCTCATTTGACAAAAAGCTAGAAAGCACCAAAAAAGAACATGTCTTAGAAATTTCAAAATTTCAAAGTGAATTGGATTCACTAAAGACAAAGGAAAATTTTAAATTCACCAAATTACACGAGGAGCGTTTTAAGGTATTAAAAGAGACTTACGCATTACTAAATAAGACTAGAAACGATTTAGGTCTTTTCGTTGCAGAAATTAAGCTTATCCCAAACAATACTACATTTGAAAAAAACGAAGAAAGATTACATATGAATTTTATAGCTTCAAACGAAGAGTTTGTAAAATACATAGATGATAATTTAATTTTTTTTAGTGATAAACTTGAATCAATGCTTGCAGAGTTTTTAGAAGAATCTTTTCAAATTTCTATCGATTATAAGCCAAATCATCCTGTTAATAAATTAGTATTTCCAAATAGAGAAGTTAAAAAGAATGCGGTCTCATCTTACCAAAGACTTAACGACAACATTCAACCTATTATGATTGCCATAAGAACAGAATTTAGAGAACTTTTAGGAGTTAATTTATAGTTTTTTCTTTTCTTCTTCTTTAAATATCTCACTCAGTTCTAAAATATAAATTTTCTCTTCATTTTCTTTTACTGTTCTATTGATATTTTTAGTGGAGGTTATTTTATAAAACAAATACTTATCATTAAAGTATAGAAATTCACACTTTGATTTTGGAAATTTTTCACTTATTCGCCTGTCTAACTTTTCGACGTTTACAAAATTTTTAGTAATTAAAAAGTTGTTATGAACTTCTCGAAAGATATTAAGGGTAATAAGTAATGATATACTTGCGAATAAGAACTTAATAGTGGGCAAATCTTTTACTGTTTCAACCTTATTGCTATCATACAATAAATCCATCGAACTGAAAGAAGAACTTAAGATTACTACTGCAAATATTATATATAGATAAAATTTACCTAAATCACCATTAATGTTATCAAAGTATTTTAATGAAATAACCCAGCTTAGACCTAATAATATGGTCAAAAGGAATATGATTTTATTCAATTTAATAAATTCCTGAAAAATTTCTTTTTTATTTTCTGAGTGCTCATCTTCATTGTAAATTGATCGATTATTCTTTCCTACATTATAACCTAAAATCATACTTATAATCATTGGGACTACTGATGCAAGAATAGACATAAGAATAACCAAACCATCGGGAACAATTTGCGAAATTGAAAAAAATCTAATATATGGAACTGATATATTCATTAATTCGAACGCCTGCCATGCACCGCCAATAAATGCTGGAATTATTATTAGTACACTTAGATTTTTTTTTATGAATGTCCCAATGCATTTTACCTCTGTAAGAAAAATCATTTTATGTTTACGGGGTATTAGTTAAATCATAGTTTTTTTGTAATCTCATAAAATGGTCTGAACTATCTCCATAATTTGAAGCAATGTTAATTGCAATTTCCGAAGAAATAGGAATAAGACCTTTAAATAAGTCTTCAACAGCCTTAGGAGCTATTTTTATAGATTCTGCAATTTGTCTAATAGATAAATTGCGACCTTCAATTAATTCCATATGAAGAATTTTTCCAGGATGAACTAATTTCATTTTTTGATTTTTATCAGTCATATCTATTAAGTTTTTTAAGACAAATCTAAAAGATTTTATTAGATTTATATTTCCAAAATTACGATTATTTTTCTCTCATAACTGTAAAACATTTATTTAATAATTAATAAGTTAGTGTATTTGTTTATTAATGAATTTATGAATAAATATAAAAGTATAATTGTATAGCCTTAATTAAATCAATTCTTTACTATGGACAAATATGAAACTCTAATGGAGGAATATTCAGATACGGAGCTATTCAAAGAATTTATTTTATGGATATTTCATTTCCCCAATGGAAAACTAATAAGGGATTATGAACAACTGCAACTGAATTTATATCTGATAGTATTGATTTTTTAAGCCAATGTAATTTAGAGGAACGAGATGATTTATTGAATAAAGAATCTTTAACTCACATATATCTTAGTGTAGCTGAAGATTATGAGCGTTATAAGACGCAGTATCAATCTATTTTTTTTGCCAATACTTTGGAAAAATTTACTACCGAATTTGAAGAAGAATTAGAAGATGAATATTTAACTGATTATAGGTATAATGATCTATTCGATAATTTTTTAAATAAAGAATTACAAAAGATGACATATGATTTTAAAGTTGAATAAACGGCTAATTAACAATGAAAAATTAGAAAATCTTTTGGCTCATTTTAAAGATTTTAATCATAGGTTTTAATTATTGTTAAGTCTCTTTCAATTGTTTTTTTCGGTGTTGCTCTGAGGAAGTTTGCAGCATTTAAATGACAACGTTTTAACTTCTTCATTGAGCCACAGTAGCAAAAATGATTTCTGCGTGGTTTTCGAAAAGAAAGATAAGTTTCTAAAAATTCTTTTATAATATCAATATTGTTGATATCAAGTAGTGTTTTGTAAACCTGCAATGTTCCCTTATCAGCATGATCCCATTCTTCTAAATTCTGAGTAATTCCAGTTTGTTTTAATAATATCCATGAAAAGTATTTTGGTAAATAATACTCTAGAACGTCGTATAGCCTTACCTCTCCACACGAAAGTTTATTAATAATATAACTATGGTCGAGACAAATAACACCATCTTTACTAATATGATAATCTTCATGTCTTTCAATTTTATTATCAGTAGAAATTACGATAGGAAAAGTGTTCGGATATTTTTCGGCTACAAGTATTTTGATTTCAAAAGACTCAATTAGTTTATCACTGGAATTCTTAAGAAAAAAATTGCCACTAAATATGTAGAACCCTCTTGCTTTGCCATCATAGCGTAAGCCCGGATGTGAATTTAAAGTGGCAATTTTATCTTCTTCAAAATTCCGTATCTTAAATTTTCTATTCGAAGTAAGGTTTGTAATTGTTAACATTTTGCTGTAAAAAACCGATATTTTCTTGAATATTTGCTGTGCTTCTTTGTGAATTTTCTCTTAAAATTAGATTTCCTTCACTATCTTGATCTATCAACGGATGATTTTTTAAATACCTTTCCCAATTAAAATCATGTTGTTTGTATCTAAAACCTTCGTCTGGTATTTCATAAATATATTGCTTTTCCTCACCATTTGTTTTGTAAGGTTTATATTTAAAGTAATCGGCATGGGATGTTTTTCGATGCAATATATGGTCTCCTACAACTATGCCATTGCTTTCCGCTTGAGCTTGCATTTTACAAGATAAGCTAGTATGTAAGCTTGTAGTAGTTACTTCGCTGCAGTCTCCTATACCTGCATCATGCCATAAGGTGGCATCATCGTCTCCAAAATCAATTCCTATTCGAGTATATATTCTGCTTACTCCTTGTTCATCGAATAGGTTTTTTAAATCATTTTTCACGAAATAATTAACAAATGAAGCTGCAAGTAGAGCATTATCAACTGCAGATTGCTTTGAAGTATTTTTCCCGCCAAAATATACCATCAATCCATCTCCTTGTAATCTATGAATGTACCCATCAAAATACCAGCATGTATGAATTGCAGCTAATTGTATCGTTCGGCAAATATTTGCGACTACGTCTGGAGAATATTTTTTAAATAGACCAGTTGAATTCCTTACATCTATAAACATTGAAACTATATAATGATTTTCAGTGTCTCTTGTTCCTTTTAAATTATTAAAACTTGGATGAGCACCTAATTTTTCATGATATTTGGTTTCGTAAGGAGCGACATTGTTTAAAGCGTTTAAGCTTTTAAAATCGACTTCGCTTTTGCTTCTGTCTAACCATCTTAATTGAGGTTTAGAAGAGAAACTTTCGTTTACTGCTTGCATTCTAATATTGCCTCCAAGATTATTCTTTTTGTCTTGCTTTAGGTAGTTAGCAATATCGTCAGCGTAATTTTTATAAAGTTTTTGATTCATTTCTAATTTATTATTATGTTAATAGTTTAATGCCGACAATTATAACACAAATGAAACAGCCGCCGAGAAAGTAGGTAGCACTTCTTAATCTGCTAAATTTCATTTGTAACCCTATTGCTAGTAAATGTGCTTGTTGCACATAATCTTCATAAAGTTTTGTTTCAGTAGTACTGTCAAAGATTTGCTTAAAACTGGTAAATGATATGTTAGCAATGTTTCCAAAACTTAATTGTGAACCATTAACGCTGTCAGCTTGTTTATTTAAGTATGGTATGATTGACCATAGTGTAAAAAATATACTTGTTAAACAGCAAATTAGGGCTATCCAAACAAAAAACATTATATCAAATCGATTTTGAATATCCTGTTTAATACTATAATAGCCTGTAATCATTCCTCCTAATAAAAAAGTATTAAGCGTTAAGAATAAATTTCCTTTATTATTTACGCTATCAAAATAATGATCGTATCTGTCGATACTATGCTTTAAAACTTCTATTTTATCTTTGATGTCCATACTCTTTACTATCCTTTAATATCTCTTGGATCGTTTCCGTAACTGTCTTTATCTCGGATTGTACCATTTTTTCTATGTACAACAAGTTCTGATTGTTGGTTTTTTGCTATTTCACGAGCTATGTCAATAGCTTCTTTCTGTGTGTTGGTAATTTTGGTGTATTTTTCGTTTCCTTCTCCTTTTATTGCCCATTTGTCTTCTTTTGGAACAACATGTTGATTTTTTCCCATTGGTTAATTTTTGGTTGTTAATAATTATGATAAATCTTCTATTATAGCTGTTGGTGCATTTCTCTTTGTGCTTTCAATTCCTGCGTCTCTATTATAAACATTAGAATACATTTCGCTAGTGCCTAATATCGCTCCGTTACCAGCAATTTGGTTAAAATATGGTTGTCCTGATATTGATGTTTTTCTCTGAAAATTTTGATCAGCAACATTAATTTTACTACTACTTATACCGTTCAAACAATTTTGCTTGGTAGTGTATTCCTCACTAGTTATTAAATTCTCTCCGTTTGTTGCTTTAAGAGTCCATCTAAATTGACCACTCGAAGTTCTTCTGATTTGGTACTTTCCCATTTATAATTTTTTTAAGTTGTTAATATGAATGTGACAGTTACAAAATGGATGCCATTTAGTATGTTTGTCTACCAAGTGTTGTAAACTATCGATGAAATGCTTTATTGTGTCAAAATGTCAGAATATCAGACGCTTTGCGAATGTGAAATTGTGTCACAGTTACATATTTAATTGTTAAAATGTCATAAAAATTTAGATTTTGTCTATTTTAAAAAGTACTTTTGTGAAAAATTACAGAAATGAAATCGAAATCTTTGTTTGCAGAAAGATTCAAATCTGCTCGGATGATGAATGGTTTTTCATTGCAAGATGTTGCAGATGCTCTTGATGGTCAGCTTTCCCGCCAAGCATTACACCGCTATGAGAAAGGAGAAGTTGTTCCTGACGAGGATAAAATAAACATGCTAAGTAAAGCTCTAAGCGTTAATGCTGATTTTTTTTCAAGGAATACAGTGATTGAATTAGGAGAGATAGAATATCGTCTTAATGCTAAAATATCGCAAAAAGATGAAGCTATAATAAATGAAACAACGAAGGAATATCTTTCTCGTTATTTAGAATTGGAAGAGATCTTAGGTTTTGATACTACATTTATAAATCCGCTTGAAGGTTTTGATATTATAAAATCTTACGAGCAAGTAAATGAGGCTGCAAATATTGTTAGAAATGTTTGGAGTTTGGGAACAGGAGCGATTTTTAATGTAGTTGAATTACTAGAAGATAAGAAGATAAAAGTTGTTAAACTAGATGTTGCGGATGATTTTGAAGGTTTGCAAACCTGTGTTGCATATAACGAGGGCATAAAAATTCCTGTTGTAGCATATAATATTAAAAAAACTAATAAACCAGATCGTATAAGGCTGACTCTTTTACATGAACTTGCTCATTTAATTTTAAAATTTGAAGAAATTTCACACGCTCAAAAAGAAAAATTTTGTTTTCAGTTTGCGGGAGCAATGCTTTTGCCAGAAACTACAATAAAAGAGGAGCTGGGTGATTTTCGAAATAAATTATCTATGAATGAATTAGGTAATATAAAAATGCAATATGGTATTTCTATGCAAGCAATTGTGATGAGAGCTAAAGATTGTAAAATAATAAATGAACACTACACTAAGCAATTCTTTTTTTTATTTAAACAAATGAATTGGCGTATTGATGAGCCTTTTGATTATAAAGGTATGGAAGAAAGCCATAGATTTGAACAACTACTTTTTAGGGCCTTAATTGAGAATCAGATATCTGTTTCTAAAGCATCTTTATTAATGAATATGTCTGAAAGTGATTTGAAAAATAAGTATCAATCTATGTTTATATAGTTTTCAAGATTTTCAAATGGAAAAATTAAAATAAATTTATAAAGTTATTTTACGTAGTCCAAGTTTTTCCCTAAATTTTCCACCTACATATTTTTTTAATTCTATCTGTGTTATTTTATCTTTAACCATGTTAATTTCATCAATATATTTTGATTCAAGATCATCTACTAATTTTGATACATTAACCTGTTGAGGAAATCCAGTTTTATATGAATCAATGTAATATTCTCTTTTATTGCGATAAGCTTGCGTAGTAAGATCTTCGATTAAATGTGTAAATGCTAAGATTTCAATCTTTAAATCTTTTTTTAAATAGGCATTGGCTAATACATTAAGTCTAAAAATTTTTGAATAAGTATCTAGGTACATATTTACCTTTTCACATTCATTTCTATAATCAAAGTACTCCTTTCTATATTTTTCTCGATAATTAGGTATTCGTTCGCTTGAATATCTTGAGAGATATAAATAAAGCTCATGGAGTGTAGAATATCTGCTATAAAGTGCTATCGTGAGTTCGTAGATTTCTTCTATTTTTCCTATCATGATCTGCTTTCTATTATCTCGAGACGATATAATAATTGCAACAATTGAAATTATTATAGCACAGATTGATATAAATGTTTCCATCAGAATTAATGTAGATTTTTTAATAATTAAAGAGAATACTATTTACTTGCTCTTTAATTATTTCTTTCATTGTTAAAAGGCTTGATTATGAATTGAGTTAGTAATTAAAAAAGTATTTAGATTATTGGGTAGGTCGCATTCCCATATGAGGAACTTTGAATTCTTTTGTGTATCCATCGCCCTCAGTACGGAAATTAATATTCATCGGACTATCTGGATATTCTTTACTCCAATTATCGTCAGTAAGAATCTCCTGATCAAATACGATTCTGTCATTTTGAATTTTTGGTTCAAATATTACTTTTCCGATTTCATTCTTAAAATATCTTTTTGGTAAAGCTCTTACTTTATTGTACAATTCTTCCCATGCAATTGTGCTCGGTGTTTCAATTGCCTTAAAATCTATTTTGTTGTTATGTGTTGCAATGTGTATTTTTAAAGTATCTAATAGAGATTTAGAAATTTCATGAATTAAATAAAAAAAGTTTTTTGCTTCCCTGTAGAAAGAGATAGGATAAATATCATTGTCAGCATTTAATTGAGCTCCTGTTCCGTCGTATGCTATTAGATAGTAGCCAAAAACTTTAAATTCGCCTGTATCAATTGTTATGTAGCCAGCAAAATTACTTGTATGCTTAAATTTATTGTATAGATATTTCAAATTTGATATATCATTTTGAAGAAGGTTTTTTAAGTCATTTGAACATGAGTAACCATTTTTAGTTATCCATTTATCTATAAATTCTTTCTTTTTTAGTGGATTGCGACCATGGCAGAAGCAAGCTAATATTTCATAACTTGAATCATAAAATTTAAAAAAGTCATAAAGTAAAACTCTAAATTGTTCTCCAATAGCTTCAATATCTTCAGTTTCTAATAGATCAATAAACTTATTGAGGCTTTTTGTGACATATAAAGAAGCACTGTTATAAATTCCTCCTGGATGACGTAACTTGTTTTCATTACTAAATGTGTCTTCAATACTTACACTTTTCATGTAATTAATAATTTCAGGTTTAAAAATTGATTCCATGCTCTGGCTTTTTAATTAAAGTTTGTCTTTTTTTAATTTAGAATTAATGAGAGAATGTATCTCTTTGTTATAATTTTCATCATACACAAATAAAAAAAAAATGTAAAGAATCTACAATGCGCAATTATACTTGTTTTATATTTCATATCATAAAATCGTATATCCTACAAGTTTAATTTAAATAACTAATATGTATATATTTACACTAAAAATAGATTAAAAGTTATGAGTAAATATTATTGGAAAAATAGGTGGGTTACTGTGGCTTACGAAATCAGAGTTGTTTTTATAGTAAGTTTCTCTCTGATAATAATTGTAGAATTTGGATTAAGTTGGTTTAGTGCCTTTAATGAATTTTTCTTTAAGTTTGGGCAATTTATACTAAAGCTTAGCTACTCTTTTACTACCGCATCGATCTTCTATTTTTTAGTACAACATATGCCTAAAGAGAGAAAAAGAATTAAATTACATGGTCTACTCAGTTATAAAATTTATAATATAGAGTCACAAATAAACTTACTGATAAAAAACTTATTAGGAAAAAATGTTTTAGATAAAATAGAGGAAATTTCTCTGTTTAAATGTTCGAATTTACTTTCTGTTTTGTTAGTAGATCAATTAAGAAGTGTAGATGATATTTATACTAAAGGAATCTATACAAATGAAAAATATTTTATCTTATCAGTAACTAATCTATTAAATGCATGCGATGAAGTTTTGGAATATAATGAATATGTTGATACTAAAGTAGTTCATAGGATCTCTAGAATTAAGTCAACTTGTGAGAAAATTTTAAAATTAAAAATTTATCATCAAAATTTGAATTTACGTAAATACGATTATGATTTTTATAACATTATTCAAGATAATCTTGAATTGAGAAAAGCTGTGCAAATCTATTCAAAGAGTTATTACAAAGAAAGTAATGAACTTAATGTGACCTATCACAAAGGTAAGGATGGAGAAGATTTTGAGGGGGATGATATAATACATTCATAATCTTTTAAAATAATGACCAGATTGATTTTAATGATTGTTGTTATAATCTAAAAAAATATTAACAGAAAAAAACATCAACGAAATTGTCAACCAAAAAAAACAAAAAGCCTGTAAACAAAGAGTTTACAGGCTTTTTTGTGGAGTCGCCGGGAATCGAACCCGGGTCCAAACAAGCAACTAAAGAGCTTTCTACACGCTTATTTCCTGATTAGATTTTCGATGTTAAGCTAGGCCAGAAACAGCCACCCAACACTTATCTTCTTAATTTTCGAAACCCACCCGAAGCTCATGGATATCTAGGTTTATTTTTACGGTTCCCCTGAACGGAACGCCACAAACCAAGGCTTTCCAGGAGAATCCAGCTTCCCTACCTTGTAGAGACGTGGCGCAATCGTACTATGATTCGGATTATGCAGCTAAAGCGTAATTATTTTCGCCGTGTAAAAGTTTGAGATCTTATATTTACGAGCAAGGTCTCAATGCTCGACGTGCTTACTGTTCAATTCGACTCGCTGTCAAAACCAGTCGACCCCAAAAATAAGTCTGCAAATTTAGAATATTTGAAATTACTTTCTGCTAAAATTTTCAGAAAAATTTTATTATTCTTCGTCTTTAAAATTAAATGGATAATCTCCAAAAATTGGCGCCAGTTTACGCACTGCATAAGTGTTTCTTGTCATCTTATTAGAAAGGGCAATAATAGTTACGCCTTCATTCATCAAAGTAATGTAAGATGAGGTGTTTCCGTGCCACCAGCCATTATGGAAATAATAATTCTGTCCCGTTTCCCAGTTAATCATTCTAATTCCTAAACCATAATTTTTTGTTCCCTTGCGCTCATTGCTGTAGCCCTTGTAAACTTGTTTTAATAATTCAGGTTTTAAGAAATCCGGAGATTGTCTGGCTCGGTCAAATTTTAAAAGATCACGAGCAGTCGAAAAAATATTTTTATCTCCGTAAACATTGTCCAGATAATCAAAACCTATTTCAACACCGTTTCCTTTATACGAAGGAACAATTTTTTTTCTGTCTTTATCATCATCAAAAACATAGGTATGCGTCATTCCAAGAGGCTTAAAAATCATTTCATACATAGCTTCTTTATAACTCAAACCTGTAATTTTTTCAATAATCAGCGCCAGCATGGCATAATTAGTATTGCAATAGCTAAAACGCGTTCCAACTCTTGATTCTAAACCAACATCTTTTGTAGCCAGAATATCCAGAATATCTTTATTGGTTAACTGATTGTGTCTGTCCCAAACTGATTTATCATGATCTGTAAAATAAGCATAATTACGCATTCCCGTACGATGCGTTAAAAGCATACGAATGGTGCATTCTTCATACGGAAAGGTTTTTAAAATCGTATTTACCTTTTGGTCTAAATCTATTTTTCCGGCATTTACCAGTTTTAAAATCGCAGTAGCCGTTAATACCTTACTAACCGAAGCGATTTGTACAGGCGTTTCGGGAGTAATTTTTGTGCCTTCATTTTTATTGGCAAAACCATTATATCTTTCAAATAAAATTTCTCCATTTTTGGCTACCAAAAAACTTCCGTTCATGGTATTGTTAGGCCAGTTTTTATTATAAAAGTGATTTATTCTGCCTACTACTGAATTTTTATAAGCCTGAGAAACTTTTGGTTCTGAGGCTAATGGTTTCATTCTGGGTAATGTATCTTCGACTTCGGGAGTTGTATCTGTTGTTGTTTTTTTGTTTTGACCACAAGAACTTAAAACTAGTATAGAAAAAAGTATTTGTGGTATCTTTGTTTTTTTAAGGAAAATCATTTGCATCGTTCTTTAAAAACAAATATATCGAATTCAATTTTGTTGTTTTCTCAATTTAAGGGGCTTAAAATGCTTCTTTTTAACATTGTTTTAACATGGCTTTTTCTTAGATGTTTGTTTTTCAGGTTTTAACCGTTTTGAAACATTCTAAATAGAAATTTTGAAAGAAAATTTTAACTATATTTGTTATATTTGAAACAAATACGATTCAAAAAGTTATATTATTTAATATTTAAATTTATTTAAATGAAGTTTGGAATTATAAAAGAAAGAAAGAATCCGCCGGACAGAAGAGTTGTTTTTTCTCCAAATGAGTTAGCAAAACTTAAACAGCAATATCATGAAGCATCTGTTGAAGTTGAAAGTTCCGATATTCGAATATTTTCTGATGAAGATTATAAAAATATGGGTATTACCGTTACCAATGATGTTTCGGACTGCGATGTTTTATTTGGCGTAAAAGAAGTTCCTGTTGAAAATTTAATTCCAAATAAATCATATTTCTTTTTTTCGCATACCATAAAAAAACAGCCCCATAACAAAAAATTACTTCAGGCAGTTTTAGAAAAAAATATCGATTTGTATGATCACGAAACTATTGTAGATGCGCATGACCGCAGATTAATTGGTTTTGGCAAATACGCCGGAATGGTAGGTGTATATAACGGAATTCGAGCTTTTGGACTTAAATTTGAATTGTTTAAACTGCCAAAAGCAGAAACGCTTTCTGGAAAAGATGCTTTGATTGCACAATTAAAGCGCATTACAATGCCTGCCCTTAAATTTGTTGTTACCGGAACAGGAAAGGTGGGAAGCGGTGCCAAAGAAATTCTGGATGCAATAAAAGTAAAAGAAATCACGGTCGATAATTACCTTACAAAGAAATATACACAAGCTGTATATGTGCAGCTCGATGTTTTAGAATACAATAAACGCATCGACGGACAGGTTTTGGATTTTAAAGATTTTGTAAATCATCCTCAGGAATATGTTTCAGATTTTGAAAGATTTACAAAAGTATCTGATATTTATTTTGCGGGGCATTTCCATGCCAATAATGCACCCATGATTCTGACTAGAGAAATGCTAAATGCAAGCGATTGTAAATTAAAAGTTGTTGCCGATATTTCCTGCGATGTAAATGGCCCAATTGCCTGTACAATTCGTTCATCTACTATTGAAGAGCCTTTATACGGCTATTTTCCGTTTGAAGATAAAGAAGTTGATTTTTTTCACCCCGCAGCAGTTGCTGTTATGGCGGTTGATAACCTGCCTTGCGAAATTCCAAGAGATGCCAGCGAAGGTTTTGGAGAGCAGTTTATGGAACACGTAATTCCTGCTTTCTTTAACGGAGATAAAGATGGAATTTTAAAACGTGCAAAAATTACAGAAAACGGAAAACTAACAGAAAGATTTAGTTATCTGCAGGATTATGTAGATGGGAAATGATTTTTGTTTCAAGTTTCATGCTATAAAAAAGGAGAAAATTTTAATTTTCTCCTTTTTTAATTAATAGTCTAGTCTTGTCCGTTTGTGTTTTTAACATGAAACATGAAACATGAAACATGAAACAAAAAAGACTTATACCATCTCCTCAGGTTTCACCCATGCATCAAAATCTTCCGGGGTTACGTATCCTAAACGTACGGCTTCTTCTTTAAGAGTTGTTCCGTTTTTGTGTGCAGTTTGAGCAATTTCTGCAGCTTTATAATAACCAATTTTAGTATTTAGAGCGGTAACCAGCATTAGTGAATTATCTACTAATTCTTTAATACGTTTATGATTTGGCTCGATTCCTTGTGCACAATGTTCATCAAAAGAAACACAGGCATCGCCAAGTAAACGTGCCGATTGTAAAAAGTTAGCTGCCATAACTGGTTTAAAAACATTCAGTTCATAATGTCCCTGCATACCGCCAACGGCAATTGCCATATCATTACCAATAACCTGAGCGCAAACCATTGTTAAAGCTTCACATTGTGTTGGATTAACTTTTCCAGGCATGATTGAAGATCCCGGTTCATTTTCTGGAATATGAATTTCGCCAATTCCCGAACGAGGTCCCGAAGCCAGCATTCTGACATCGTTTGCAATTTTGTTTAAAGAAACAGCCAGCTGTTTTAATGCACCGTGAGTTTCTACAATAGCATCGTGCGCGGCAAGAGCTTCAAATTTATTTTCGGCAGTTACAAACGGATGATTCGTGAATTTTGCAATATATTCAGCTACTTTTACATCGTAGCCTTTTGGCGTATTCAATCCGGTTCCTACTGCTGTTCCGCCCAAAGCGATTTCAGATAAATGGGCTAATGTGTTTTTTAAAGCTTTTATTCCAAATGCCAATTGAGCTGCATATCCTGAAATTTCCTGTCCAAGAGTTAAAGGTGTCGCATCCATTAAATGCGTACGTCCAATTTTTACAACATCTTTAAATTCGGCTGCTTTTTTTACTAAAGTTGCGTGCAGTTTTTCAACTCCCGGAATTGTAGTTTCTACAACCATTTTATAAGCTGCAATGTGCATTCCGGTAGGGAAAGTATCGTTTGATGATTGAGACTTATTTACATCATCGTTTGCTTTGATGAATTGCTCGCCTTCGCCAATTTCAAAACCTTTTAAAACCTGCGCTCTGTTTGCAATTACTTCATTGACGTTCATGTTACTTTGTGTTCCTGAACCTGTCTGCCAGATTACAAGCGGAAACTGATCGTCTAATTTTCCTTCCAGAATTTCATCGCAGACAGCAGCAATAGCGTCTCTTTTTTCGATTGGCAGAACCCCTAAATCATAATTTGCATAAGCGGCTGCTTTTTTTAAGTAAGCAAATCCTACTATGATTTCGTGCGGCATTGATCCTGAATTTCCAATTTTAAAATTATTTCTGGAACGTTCTGTTTGTGCACCCCAATATTTATCGGCTGGGACCTGAACTTCGCCCATGGTGTCTTTTTCTATTCTGTATTTCATTATGTTGTATGTAAAAATGTTATTCGTAAAATATGAAATGTCTAAATTTAAAATTGAACAGAGAGTGTCTTAGCCCTGATGGAAGCGGCATCCTTTTTGTTTTTTCTTTAAAAACAAAAAGATACAGCGGACAGCAGGTTTATGCTCCTGAAAAATATTCTGTTTCTTTTAGACCTCTTTATTTATGCGGATTTTGTGCTTGAAAAAATCCTTATTTAAAATGAGTATAAATATACACATAAATGTTATTTAACGAAAATTGATTTGGATTTTATTGGCGAGAAAAAAATATATACCCTACATTTGTCGTAACATTCAAAAATTCCGGAAAACATGTTTGAATTTTCACAGTACTTAGGCTTTTTACTTTTCTTAACCATACTAACTATAGGGTTTTGGTTAATGTTTTTCTTAGTTGGTTTCGTATCTTACTGGGTTACGGGCGCTAGCTGGGAAATGATCAAAGAGAAAAGAGCTAAAAAAAGACAAGAAGAACAATCTATTTAATTTTAGATTGATGTCATAAAAAAAGGACCCGTTTTACGAGTCCTTTTTTTTATGCTAAAAAAAAAAGAAATTCCAAATTCCAAATTCCAAAACTGGAAAATCAAAAAATAGGTTTTGAATTTTAATTTGACTGAACTTATTTAACCAGAAAGGTTTTTTTAAGACCTGTCCGGTTTCTTCATGAATAAGGTCTATTTTTAGATCATAAAAAAATCCAAATCCCAATTGTAAAAATTGGAATTTGGATTTTGAATATTGAAATTTGGAATTTCTCTATTGTAATTTAAAAATGTTTATCCGGGAAAATCACCACCGCCTTCACCGCCACCTTCATTTTTAGGCTGAGCATTTCTGTCTCTTTCACTTTTTGGTTTGTTAAAACGATAAGTGAATGATAAATTAAACTGACGTTTACGGAACTGCATTTCGCTGTATGATTTTTGACTTTCGAGAGTAGCATCATTTTGAAGATATGTATATGATCTCATGATTCTTGAATTGAAAATATCACTGATATTGAAAGCAATAGTCGCTTTATCTTTTAAAATATCTTTGCTTAAAGCGGTATTCATTGAAAACTGATCAAGGTTTTTTCCTTGTGCTGTTTTTTGTTCACCATTATAAGTTCCGTTTAACTGCCAGTCGATTTTGTATGGCAGCGTAATTTTTGAACTCGCTCTTGCGAACCAAGTGTTAGCTTGATTGTCAAGATTTTGAACTACTACATTTCCGTTTGTATCGGTATAAGTGTTCTCTCCGGTTGTTTTTACATTGTAAAGATTGAAGTTACTGTTTAGTTTCCACCATTTAAACGGCGTGTAATTAAATGTAAATTCGAAACCATATTTTTGCTCTTTTCCTAAGTTAATAGGACGGCTCAAAATAACCGGAATTCCGTCTACATTATCACCATTTGGAGTTCTCACAAAGCTGAAAACATCTTTTGTGTTTTCAAAATATGCCGATGTGGTAAAGGTTACTTTTTCCCATCGTTTAATATATCCTACATCATATTTGTCAGTTAAAGAAGGATCTAAATCAGGATTCCCCTGAAAAATATTAATGTTGCTTGAATAGTTAAGCGCCGGATTCATAAAACGTCCTCTTGGTCTTGTTAAACGTTTACTGTAGCTGGCAGTTAAGTTGCTTTGATCTGAAATTTCATAACTAATAAAAGCACTAGGGAACAGGTTATTGTATTTCTTGGTATTAAAAATACTGTTGTCTAATAAGTTTACCTGAATATTGGTGTCTTCCCAGCGTAAACCAAATAAATAAGAGAATTTGTTTACTTTTAAACCATATTGAGCATAAAGCGCATTGATATTTTCCTTGTATTCTAAAGTATTTGATTTGTTTGGATCTTTAACGTAGTTTTCATCGGTTACGTAATATTCATTATTTAAATCTCCAAAACTTCCTTTATAACCAGCTTCAAACTGACTTCCTTTTCCTAATGGTAAAACATAATCAGCTTGTAATAATACCTGCTTTTGCACCTGATCGTTTAAAGTTGTATTAAAGTTTGGCGATGCAGTAATAATACCATCACTGTCATCAGTATTTCTTGAAACCGATAAATCGGCAGTAAGTTTGTGACCTTTATCGTTGAAGTTTTTAATTAAATTTGAAGTAAATTCTATGTTTTCACTTCCAGTATCAGTATTATTTAAACGATAAGTTGATCCTGTAAAAGCACGGGCAGCATCAAAATTATTATAGTTAATCAGATCTCTGTCATCTCCGGTATTTTTCTGGTAATTAATAGCATTAGTCCAGAATGTAGTAGGTGTAAGCGACCATTCTACTCCAGCTCTGGCGTTGAAACCATCTCTGATTCTTTTAGTATCACGATCTTCATCTAAATAGCCTTTTGGAGATCCGTCGGCATTATAATAAGAAGTATTTGTTAAACCACCGCCTTCGTTAGTTCTGTAGTTGTAACCGGCAGTAGTAAAGTAGTTTAATTTTTCTGTTTTGTAATTTACGTTGGCACTTACACCATACGTTTCAGGAAGTCCTGTTGAAGCGATAAAAGTTCCGTTAAAACCTTGGTTTTTCCCTTTTTTAAGAACAATATTAATGATTCCTGATCCTCCTTCTGCATCATATCTTGCAGACGGATTGGTAATAACTTCTACTTTTTCGATAGCATCTGCCGGTAGCTGGCGCAGTGCTTCGGCAACATTTATAGCTTGTGAAGGTCTTCCGTCAATTAAAATACGAATGTTATCACTTCCTCTTAAACTTACGTTTCCTTCAGAATCGACAGAAACCGATGGTACATTGTCTAAAACGTCGCTTACTGTTCCGCCTTTTACAAGCATATCCTGGCCTACATTGTAAACTTTTTTATCCAGTTTTATTTCTACTGTCGATTTTTCGGCACGAACTACAACTTCATTTAGCTGTGCGGCATCTTCAGATAAATTAACAACGCCTAAATTGGTGTCGTCCTGAATGCTTTTTTGTTTGATTTCAGTAGATTTAAATGAAATGAATTCTACTTTTATGTCGTAAGTTCCCGGTGCAACTGCAACTTCAAATTCTCCTTTTGGGTTGGTTATACCGCCTGCAATAACTTTTGTATCATTTGGAGCCATTATCGAAATAGTTGCATATTCCAGTGGCTGTTTTGTAACTTTTTCGAAAACTTTTCCGGTAACCTTAACCTTGTTTTTACCGGGTGGTCCTTGTTGGGCATAGTTGTAAAAGCCTGTAAAAAACAGCACAAGCATTACAGCAAAATTGATTTGTTTCATTTTTTTCTGGTTTCTTTTTCTTTTTAGACGGCAAATGTACCTTTTGGTTTAAAGAGAAAGATCACAAAAAAATGTTAACAGTCTATTTTAGAATCAGTCTAAAAAAGATGCGACTTTGTCTAAGTCCCGTCCAATAATGGCTTTTCCGTCTTTTACAACAATAGGTCTTTCAATTAAAATAGGATTATCAGTCATGGCCTGAATGATTTGATCATCGCTTAAATCTTTTCCTTTATAATTCTCAATCCAGATTTTTTCTTTAGTTCGAATTAATTCTGCCGGTTTTAGATTTAATTTTTTAAGAAGTTCTCTTAAATCATTAAAAGACGGCGTTTCTGTTAAATAAGGAATTATTTCATAGTCTTGTTTTGTTTCTTCAACAAATGCCAGACAATTTCTTGATTTTCCGCAGCGTGGATTATGGTAAATTTGTATCATTTTCTTATATTTAAAGTCTGCTAAGGTAAAATTATTAAAAGCAAACATTTTTGTAACAGCAAAAATAGGACTTACTGTTTAAATTAAAATCTCATTTTAAAACTAATTATATGTTTTTAGAACAAGGAATTAAACCCGAAAATAAATTTTGGAAATATCTTATAGGATCAGTTTTTATTATAACAGCTTCATTTATTGGTCAAATTCCTTTTTCGGCAGCAGTTCTTCTTAAAAATTTCCAGGATAAACAAGGTTTTCCAACAGACAGCGATGCCGCATTAAAAATATTCGAACCTAATCTGACTTTGTTTTTGGTTATGATTTCGTTTGTTTTTGCTTTTGCCGGAATTTATTTTGTGGTCAAATATCTGCATAATCAAAGTCTGCTTTCGGTAACAACATCGCGTCCTAAAACAGATTGGAAAAGAATTTCTTTTTCGTTTATAATATGGTCAGTTTTCTCGATTATAAGTTTTTCTATACTCTATTTTCAATCTCCGGAAAAATTTGTGTGGAATTTTAAACTTATTCCGTTTTTGATTTTGGTTGTAATAGGTACGCTTTTAATTCCTATTCAAACCAGCACCGAAGAATATGTTTTTCGAGGCTATTTAATGCAGGGATTTGCTAATCTGGCCCGCAACAAATGGTTTCCTTTACTAATGACATCTGTAATATTTGGTTCTATGCATATTATGAATCCTGAAGTAGAAAAAATGGGATATGTAATTATGGTGTATTACATAGGAACCGGATTATTTCTGGGAGTGATTACATTAATGGATGAAGGAATGGAACTGGCTTTAGGCTTTCATGCCGCTAATAATCTGGTTGGTGCTTTACTGGTAACTTCAGATTGGTCCGTTTTTCAAACCCATTCTATTTTTAAAGATATGTCGGAGCCTTCTGCTGGCGTCGATGTTATTTTACCGGTCGTAATTGTATATCCAATTTTGTTGTTTGTGTTTACCAAAAAATACAAATGGACAAACTGGAAAGAAAAGCTAACCGGAACAATTGATGAAAAAAGCAATGAAACAGCAGAATTTTTAAACTTAAATTAAAATATATCATGCCAAACTTAACTCATAGAAACGTACATAATTATTTTAAGCTGGACGGCTACCATTTAAACGCCGCAGATTTGTGCCGAATAGGCTATAGTTTTATAAAAGAAGGCGATCCGTACGAGCGTTCGATTGGTGAATTTTTTCTGGATTGGTTCGATAATAAAGATTATATCGAAATGACAACTTCTGGAACTACAGGACTTCCTAAACTGGTTCGGTTAGAAAAGCAAGCCATGATTCAGTCTGCTTTGGCAACTGGAGATTTCTTTAGTTTAGAGCCGGGAAATAAAGCTTTGTTATGTCTGCCAACACAATTTATTGCCGGAAAAATGATGCTTGTGCGCAGTTTAATTTTAGGATTAGAATTGGATGTTGTTTTACCAAGTACAGAACCTTTGGCATACAATAACAAACAATATGATTTTGCGGCAATGGTGCCTTTGCAGGTTCAAAACTCAATTGAAAAGCTCGGAAATATTAAAAAACTGATTATTGGCGGTGCAAAAATAGACAGTGCTCTTGAAGAAAAATTACTGCCAATACAGAAAACTGAAATTTACGAAACGTACGGAATGACCGAAACCATAACGCATATTGCAGCAAAAAGAGTAGGGGAAACCGCTTTTTCAATTCTGCCGAATGTTAAGATCGAAAAAGACGATCGAGGTTGTTTGGTTATTTATGTGGCTTCGATTTCTGATGAGCCAATTGTAACAAATGATTTGGTTGATTTAGTAAATGAAAATCAATTCGTGTTTTTGGGAAGAATCGATAATGTAATAAACAGTGGCGGCGTAAAATTAATTCCTGAGCAGATTGAGGCAAAACTAACGGGAAAAATTGCTAACCGATTTTTTGTAACGGGAGTTCCTGATACCGCTTTAGGAGAAAAATTGATTTTGGTAATTGAAGGCGAGAAATATGATTTTTCGGCTGATTTTTTTGATGTTTTAGGAAAGTTTGAAAAACCAAAAGAAATAGTTTTTGTGCCGAAGTTTAAAGAAAATGAAAACGGTAAGTTACTGCGTAAATCAAGCTTTAAAGCGGTATAGTCCTTACGGGACAAGTTTCAACGTATTTTTATTAATCTTTAATCTCTAGGAAATATTTAAAAACTCCGTTAGGAAATAAACGTTGATAAATATTAAATTCTAAAAGTAAAAATCCCAAATTCCAATAACTCAGATTGGGATTTGGGATTTTAAATATTGGGAATATATTTATTTTTTACGTTCCATTAATGCCATGTAAAATCCGTCAAAGCCAGATTCTGAAGCCAATAATTTACGGTCTTCTACAAGAGTAAACTGCTGTCCGATTTCGGTTTTCAGGAATTTTTGCACCTGCTCCTGATTTTCAGAAGGAAGTACAGAACAAGTTGCATAAACTAATTTTCCGCCTGGTTTTACAATTTTAGAATAGCTTTCTAAAACTTCGCTTTGAACTTTACGAATGTTATCGATAAATTCCGGCTGTAATTTCCATTTAGAATCCGGGTTTCTTTTTAAAACACCTAATCCGCTGCAAGGCGCGTCAATTAAAACACGATCAGCTTTTTCGTGTAATTTTTTGATCACTTTTGTGCTGTCAATAATGCGGTATTCAATATTAAAAGCACCATTTCTTTTTGCTCTTAATTTTAATTGTTTCAGTTTGCTTTCGTATAAATCCATTGCAATTAACTGCCCTTTATTTTCCATTAAAGAAGCAATATGCAGTGTTTTTCCGCCGGCACCCGCACAGGTATCTACCACCCGCATTCCTGGTTTAACATCAAGAAAACCGGCAACTAATTGTGAATTAGCATCCTGTACTTCAAACAAACCTTGTTTAAAAGCATCTGTTAAAAATACGTTGGCTCTTTCTTTTAAAACCAATGCCTCAGGCTGATCTTTTAAATATTCTGTTTCAATATTTAAATCCATTAAAGTGTTTCTCAGGCTTTCTTTAGTTCCTTTAAGCGTATTGGTTCTTAAAATAACTTTGGCAGGCTGGTTTTGAGCTGCAATTTCTTTTGCCCATACTTTTTCGCCTAGTTCTTTTGATCCTAATGCATCCATCCAGTCCGGAATAGATTCTTTTACGGCTCTTATTTTTGAAAGTTCATCAAAACGTCCTTTGATTTTTCTTTCAGGAGTTCCTTCCAATTGTCTCCAGTCTGGAATAGGATATCCTCTTAAAACTGCCCATACGGCAAACATTCTCCATAAATTATCTCTGTCGTAAGGTTCTTTTACTTCAGCAATTTCTGCATATAAACGTTTCCAGCGAACAATTTCATATATCGTTTCAGCAACAAACTTCCTGTCAGAACTTCCCCAACGTTTGTCTTTTTTTAATGCTCTTGCTACCACTTTGTCTGCATATTCTCCTTCATTGAAAATAGCATTCAAAGAGTCGATGGTAGTATAAACTAAATTTCTGTGTAATCTCATTTTATTAATTTGAAGTGCAAAGGTACTATTAATTGATTGAAAGTTAAATTTTTAATACTGATTCTTATTTTGACTTTCATTAAAAATAAAAAACACCCTTTTTTAGAGTGTTTTTTTATTTTGAAATTTTTAACTTTTTATTCTTTAGGAACAATACGGGTTAATCCAATATTTTCCGGAGCATGAAGCACCATTGGAAATTTCTCTACTTTAACCGAACTGCTGTCCAGACCAAAAGCTCTTTCTTCAGACAAACTCAGTTTTTTAATAAAGAAATATGAATTCATGATAATATTTTCGTGCCATCTTAAATCGTTGTCGTTTGATAGAAATTTCTCAGACAATACAAATTTAAAGTCTCCAATAATATTGTTTTTGTTTAATGATTCGTAACGGCTGGTTATATCTACTTCGCCTCGTTTTACCATATCGCGGATAACTTCTCTAAACATTAAATTGATTTTTGTAGGCTCTCTAAATCCTAAGTTAAAATCGATTCTGTAAATATCATCTTTAGCGATTTCAGTAACTTTATATTGTGTTTTATAAGGTTCTGTAAGAATGTTTACGTGTACAAACCAATAAATATCGGCTCTTTTTGGACGTTTTTGTAAAATTGAATAAATTACTTTTTCCTCAAGTTCATCAACACGATTTGCATTGGTCATATATACTAAATGCGTCGCGTATTTCGGAATAGATAAATCTTGGCTTAATTCTACTAAAACCTGCTTGTAATCGTCAATTTTAACCACTTTCGTGTAGTTTTTGTTGATTTTCTTAGCCAGGTACCAGATTGTCATTACAGAAATCAACATACTTGCAATGATTAATGTAACGTAACCACCTTCTGCAAATTTTGTAATGTTCGCTATAAGAAAACTAAATTCGATTAGTAAATATATCGTAATAAGCGGTACCATAAAATACAGTTTTACACGCTTCATGATTAAGTAATAATTCAGCAATATGGTTGTCATAATCATACATAAAATGATTGCCAAACCATAAGCGTGCTCCATATTTCCTGATTTTTCGAAGTGCAGTACAATGCCCACACAACCAAAAAATAAAAGCCAGTTGATAGAAGGAATGTATAATTGTCCTTTAACTTCTGTAGGATATTTAATTTTTACTTTAGGCCAGAAATTTAAACGCATTGCTTCGTTGATCAAAGTAAATGATCCGCTGATAAGCGCCTGAGAGGCAATAACTGCGGCTAAAGTTGCGACTATAATTCCAAAAGGTAAAAACCAATGCGGCATGATTAAATAAAATGGGTTTCCGTTTTCTCCACCCAATTGTTGTAATGTGCTTCCTTCGTGGTGAATTAAATAGGCAGCCTGACCAAAGTAGTTTAATACCAAAGTAGTCTTTACAAACATCCAGCTGATTCTTATGTTTTTTCTACCGCAGTGTCCCATGTCAGAATACAAAGCCTCGGCTCCGGTTGTACATAAAAATACAAAACCAAGTACAAAGAAACCATCGGGATGTACAGAAAGCAAATGGTAAGCGTAGTAAGGATTTATCGCTTTGACAACTTCAGGAAAGTGTAAAATTTGTATAAAACCTAAAGTTCCCAGCATAGCGAACCAAATGAGCATCATTGGTGCGAAAAACTTTCCAACAAGTTTGGTTCCAAATTGCTGTATCGTAAAAAGAACAAAAAGAATAGTAATAACGATACCAATAATGGTTTGCGTTTTCATTGTTGGGTAAAATGCCCTGATTCCCTCGACAGCAGATGAAATTGAGATAGGCGGTGTAATAATACCGTCTGCAAGCAGTGCACTTCCCCCAATAATGGCGGGCACAATGAGCCATTGAATTTTAGTTTTTTTAACTAAAGCGTATAAAGCAAAAATACCACCTTCGCCATGATTATCAGCGCTTAAGGTGATAAGAACATATTTTATTGTAGTTTGTAATGTTAAAGTCCAAAACACACATGAAATACCTCCTAAAACAATATCTGCATTAATCGTATGGTCGCCAAGTATGGCTTTCATTACATATAACGGAGAAGTACCAATGTCTCCGTAAATTATCCCTAATGTTATCAATAAACCCCCAATAGACAACTTACTATGTAAGTTTTTATGCGATGCGCTCATGTATATTTTTAATAAAAGACGGTTGCAAATTTACTGTTTTAAAACAAATTAGCAGCAATAATAATTAAAAAGATAAAAAAAAGCACAATCCCCAAATTGTGCTTTTAATTTTAAGTAAAAATTGAAATATACTTAGTTATCCTCTTCTCCCGCCTCCTCTAGAATTTGAACCGCTCTCTCTTTGCGGCTGGCTGCTTCTTGACTCCTGGGTTGCACGAGGAGATTCAGAACGCTGTGTATTTTGAGATCTTGGTGAATATGATCTGTTTTCTGAGTTTCCTCTGTTTTCAGAATTGCTTCTTGAAGATTCCATTCTTTGAGGTGCAGATGCAGGTCTATTCGTGTTTACTCTGTTTTCAGAATAGCTTCTTGACGGCTCACTTGTCTGTGAAGATGTTCTGTTAGTATAATTTCTGTTTTCTGAATTTCCTCTTGGGGCAGTTGCAGCAGAAGAATTATTTCTTCCATAATCTGTTCTTGGAGTATTTTCAGTTCTTGGCGTGCTTACTGCAGCCGAATTTTCTCTGTTAGTTACACGGTTTGTATTGTAACTTCTATTAGTATTTGATCTGTTTTCAGCATAATTTCTGTTTTCTGTAGAAGAACCTCTTCCTGAATTCGATCTGTTAGTATTGTATGTATTTTGAGATCTGTTATAATCTCTGCTTGCTGTTCTTCTTTGGTCTAAATCATATCTGTTGCTTACGTTAGCATGTCTTTGAGAAAAACTGTAGTTTGGTCTCATTCTTTCATAACCATAAGAACGTCTTGTTTCGTAGATAACAGGAGCTCTGTAACTTCTTCTTGTGTTTACATAGTTGTAGCTGTTATGAACGTTAATACACACATTGATGTTGTTTCTGTATCTGTATACAGGGTAAGGTCTCCATGCAGTGTAATATGTTGGGTAATAACCCCAATACCATGTAGAATAGTAAGGTCTGTAATTGGTAACCCAAAATGAAGTATAAATTACCGGAACAACATTATAAACAGGCTCATAAATATAGTTATCACCATACAAATAAGTGTTACCTACAACCTGAACGCTTACTTTGTTGTAGTTATCTCTTTCTACATCAATTGTAGCTACATCCTGATAAACATCACGGTCTAAAACTGCTTGTATAATTACAACGTGAGTTCTGTCTTCTACAGACTCAATAACACGTAAATAATCAACTTCATTATCTCCATTTAAGTCAAGGTTAGAAATTTGATATTTAGGATCATTTAATCTTCTTTCAAAATCCTGAAGATTTGCAGATTCACCAAACATAGAAGCAACGGCTCTTAAATCTAAATTATCGCTTATATCTGAATTTTTTGCATACACCGTAGTTTGATTTTGTGCGGCACAAGAACCAAAAACTAATGCTGTAAAGGCTATTAAAAGTAATTTCGTTTTCATGATAAAATCATATTAAATTATTTGTATTTGAAGATATCCAATTACTGTGCCATAAATTTATATGTGAGCTTTATTGAAGTTAATTATCATGTTTTCAGCGGGTTGTTGTTTTGTTGAATTTGTACTTAAGTTTAATTGAACAAAGAACAGGTGACAATTATTATTTTCTGAAAAAAAACGAAACCTATTTGAGATGTTATAAATAATCGTATTTTAGCAGGAAACAAATTTTAATTTATATGAAAAAACTGATTTTATTTTGTAGTGTCTTTGTTTTCTTAATGTCTTTTACTTCATTTAATTACAACAGTAAAAAAACATTTTATGGCGGATTTACCTCTATGACAATTGATACTTTATTTAAAGATAGAATCAGTATTAGAGCTATTGTTGTAGATAAAAATAAAATTTGGTACGGCGGTGATAATTCTCGTTTTGGTTTTTATGATTTAGATAAAAAAGAAAAGTTTGAAGAACACATTTATCGCGATACGCTTAAATTAGAATTTAGAAGCATTGCTCAGACTTCTAAAGATGTTTTTTTGCTGAGTGTTGCTAATCCGGCTTTATTGTATTCTGTTTCAAAAAAGGACCACAAAGTTAAACTGGTTTATAAAGAAGTGAATCCGAAAGTTTTTTACGACAGCATGCAGTTTTGGAATGATAAAGAAGGAATTGCTATAGGCGATCCAACCGAAGATACTTTTTCGATAATTGTAACCCGCGATGGCGGCGAAACTTGGACGAAATTATTATCAGATAAACTGCCTACAAATGCAAGCGGAGAAGCCGCTTTTGCAGCGAGTAATACCAATATAGTAATTAAAGGAAATGATACCTGGCTGGTTTCAGGCGGAAAAAAAGCACGTGTTTTTTATTCCCCTGATAAAGCAAAAACATGGAAAGTAGTTGAGACTCCAATTGTTCAGGGAAAACAAATGACAGGTATTTTTACAGCAGATTTTTACGACTCTAAACAAGGTTTTATTGCCGGAGGCGATTATGATTATCCTGATAAAAAGATAAACAATAAAGCGTTTACTAAAGACGGAGGAAAAACCTGGGAATTAATAGGGCAGGAAATGGGCTTTGGTTATGCTTCATGTGTGCAGTATGTTCCGGGAGGAAATGGAAAAGAAATTATCTGCGTAGGTTCTGAAGGAATACAATATTCTCAAAATGGAGGCGAAAACTGGACACAGCTTTCTACAGATTCAAAGTTTTTTACAATTCGTTTTGTAAACAGAAATACGGCAATTGCGGCCGGATATAATAAAATGGTCCGTCTTAATTTTAAATAAAAATTACTCTCGATAGATTAACCGCAAAGTCCGCAAAGTTTAACTAAGCTTTGCGGACTTTGCGTTTTTTCTTTGCGCTCTTTGCGGTTAAATCTTAATTATTTATTGGTATTAATAAAAAAATAAGAACCCTAAATAATAAAGTAAGTATTATTATATAGGGTTCTTATCGCTGTTGTATTGTAATGGCAATTAGTTTTTGCCTGCTTTATCACGATATTGTTTTAACAATTTTCGGTTAAAATCATCTTCGGATTTTTTAAGCTTTAATATCTTTTTGGCCGGAAGTACTTTCTTAACGTTTGACATGAATTTCTCTCTTAAAAGATACAATTCTTTATCTGTGCTTTCAATTTGAGATAATAATACTGCGGCTTCTTTTTCTGAAATAGAATTCAGATTATCATCATCAAGTTTACGCAGATAGGTTTTCATTTTGTCATGACGCAATTCAAATTGTTTATCGTCGTATGCATTGTAAATAGGCCAGAATTTTTCTGCTTCTGTCGAAGTAAGTTCAAGTTCTGTAGTCAAAAATGAAACTTTAAATGCCTTAACTTTTTCACGCTTTTCATCAATTTTATCATTTTGAGCATAAAAGGATAGAGTTGCTAAAAACAGAATTACCGTTAATATATTTTTGATTTTCATATTTATATAGTTTTGTTTTTATTCTGAAATTAAATTTTCAATATTTGGATTTGTTGCCAGGATATCTTCCAGATCTTCTTCTTCTAAAGCAACATTTTTATTTAGTTTGTCGATGTCTTTTGTATCTAATTCTTTAATTAAATCATATTGATTTAAATTTGACTGATATGCCAGATAGGTTTCTAAAGTAGATTCGTCGAGCTCTTTCGATGCCTTGTAATAATGATTTGCCGTTGGAATTAAAAAGGCAATAAAAATTGCGGCCGCGGCTGCGATCGAAACCACTTTTTTTCGTTTATAAAGAGGAATTACGTTTACTTCTCTTTCATTTATCTGTTCTAAAACTTTTGCCGAAAAATTATCATAATAATGATCAGGGGTTTTAAAGCCTGTTTTTATTTTCGGTTCGTTTTCTAATTTAAATTCTTTCATAATGTCTATAAGATAAGATTTGCTATAAAAGGTTTAATTTGATGTAACATATAACTCGATTTTTTTTACCGCATGATGATAGGATGCTTTTAATGCTCCAACCGAGGTTCCCAGAATATCTGCGATTTCTTCATATTTTAGTTCTTCAAAATATTTCATTTTAAAAACCAGCTGCTGTTTTTCCGGCAGTGTAATAATTGCTTTTTGAAGTTTGATTTGAATTTCGTCACCATCAAAATAAACATCAGATTTTAAATTTTCGATTGTTTTATTTTGTAAGTCTACTGAAGTTATGCCTTTTAATTTTGCTTTCTGATTTAAAAAAGTCAAAGCTTCATTTGTTGCAATTCTGTACATCCAAGAAAAGAGTTTGCTTTCTCCTTTAAAATTTTTCAAGTACTGAAATACCTTTACGAAAGTATTCTGCAAAACATCGTCGGCGTCATCATGATTCAAAACAATGTTTCGAATATGAGAATACAACGGTTTCTGATAATCAGATATAAGTTTTTGAAACGCTGTATTTTGCGTTTTAGGATCTAATAATTGTTGTATAAATTCCTTCTCGTCGATCAAACTTCTTGATTTATCAAACTTTATAATCAGTTAGAATGAAATTTATATAAAAGGTTTAATCAACCTTCAAAAAAAATTAAAATTCAGACTGTTCTTCTTCCTGTTTTGGAGCAGGAGTAGTAGGTGTAGGTGTTGTAGGTTTTGGTGTAACCGGTTTTTGTACTGCTGGTTTTGCAGGAGCTGTTTCGGTTTCTGATGAATAATCAGGAGTAGTAACAGGGGCAGAAACAGGTACAACCTTTGGCTTAATTGGGAAGTAAATTTCGGTAACTAATTTAGACGGACTTTTTACATCTAATTTGCTTACTTCTAAAACTTCTAAATGCGACCAGTTTAATTCTGGGATTATTTTTTCGTTATTGATATAAGCCGTTGTTTTTGCAATTGCTTCATTAGTATGCGAATAATCACCTTTTAAAGTTGTTTTTACGGCATCAAATGCATTTAATTTTCCAGATAAAATATCGCTTCCTGAACTTATAGAGATTTCTTTGTTTATAGGTAAACAAATAGAAATTTTAGCTAATCCTTTTGCCGTATCGTAAGTATGGTAAATAATAAAAGGTTTTCCGCTTGAACTTAAACCATTTGCTTCGCTAAACTGAATAAGTTTTGGAATAACGATTCTGGCATTTTTATTAATTTTTGGAATTTCACTTGTAAAAGTCTGCTTGATGTAAGGTGTTTCATTTTTCTTTACAACACCATTTACCTGTACTGCATAAGTTTTAGTTTCGTAATCTAAATTTTTGTCAATATTAGCAAGGCTTTTTTCGTAAATAGTTCCAATAACTTTATCAGAACCTCCGTTTAGAGCGGCATAAACTTTAAATAGAAAACTCATAGTTCCTTTTGCTTTCCAGGTAACTTTCGTTTTTCCGCCCAAAGTGTCTTTAAAAGTCCAGTTTACATCAGCTTCTGTGCCGTCATATTTTATTTTTTGCTCAATGCTTTCTCCTTCTTTTGTTTTTAAAGTAACGGCATTTCCGGTTCCTTCATCGCCAGACCAGTAAAATGAACCTCCGCTGCCGGAAGTTTTACTTGGAAAAGTAAATTTTAACGATGGATCTTCAACTGCCCACGATTCAAAATCTTCGTAGTTTCTAAAATCATTTACATAATTATATACCGCTGCTTTTGGCGAATTGATTACTTTACTTCTTTCAACAGAAAAAATCCCTTTTTGGGTTGCAACAAAAACGGTAAGAGCAATTAAACTTAATAATAGTAAAAGGAATAAATATTTTAGAATCTTCATTGGTGCAGGTTTTGCGTAAAGTTATAAATTTTATTGCGAGTCTAAACTAATAACTAAAAATAAAAAAAATGATTGTATTATCTCTTTAAAAAGATTTTGATTACAAAAAGGAGTGCTATAAAAAGCAAAAATACAAGAAGTACCTTATAATTTCCTTTGTAAAAAACTTTATGAAGTTTAAGATCTTTGCGATAAGCGAAAATCATTACGATTACAAATGCAATAAAAAAACAGATCCCGAATATTATTTGTCCTTTGCTAAACATACTTAAAAATTATTTTCGGCAAATTTAGAGAATTGTATACGATTTGCTGCTAATTTGCGGTCTCATTTAATAGAATAAAAACATGAAAAAACAACTTGATGCGGTTACTGAATTTCATACTGCTTTTAAAATAGGTCATAGCCAGTCCCCAATTGCTGATTTGGGCGAAACTAAAAAACTGCTTCGTTATAATTTAATGAAAGAAGAAAATGAAGAATATCTGGAAGCGGTTCAGAATAACGATTTAGTTGAAATTGCTGACGCTCTTGGTGATATGATGTATATTTTATGCGGGACTATTATTGAGCATGGTTTACAGGACAAAATCGAAGCTGTTTTTGATGAAATCCAGCGCAGCAACATGAGTAAACTAGGCGAGGACGGACAGCCAATTTATCGTGAAGACGGTAAAGTAATGAAAGGCCCAAATTATTTTAAACCTGATTTTTCGAAGTTACTATAAAATTTGATAGTTAAACCCGACAGGTTTTTAAAACCTGTCGGGTTTGTGTCATAAGTTTTTTTGTTTCAATTTATAAAATGATATTTTTTTAAAAAGTTTTTATTTGTAAGTTTAATCCCTTTTTTTACAGTTAAACGTTTTGAAATTGAATATGATAAAATTAGAACTTTATTCAGCTTGTGTAGATGGCTCGGTAAATTTGCGTAAATGGCAGCCGGAAAATGAAAATGTTATTTCAAAGCTGATTAATTTAGAGATTGGTGTGAAGAATAAAAAAGGCAGTGATTGTTTTACAATTAACTTGGCGACACCTGATGGGCTTAAATTGTTACTTGCAGAAACAGGATTTGTAACAAAAAGATCATTGTTATTGGTTGAGAAATATAATTTTGATGAGATTTGGTATTCGCTTGAAAAAATAATTACTTCGTGCGAAGATGACAGCTGGCCTTTGTGTGTAGAGAAACTTAGGAAATATTTTGATTGGGAATATGATAATTATAAAGAAAAATAAAACCCGATAAATGAAAATCTATCGGGTTTTGTTTTTATTGAGGTTTTGGATTATTGCACTTTAACAGTCCATCCGTAAGTATCTTCAGAAAGTTTATTTTGAAGACTTGTTAGTTTTTCTTTTAAGAATGAAGCGTATGAATCTTCAAGAGGAGTTAATTCAAAATATTCATCTTTGTATGAGAAACCTTTAATAACGCTGATAACAGCTGCAGTTCCTGCTCCAAAAATTTCTTTTAATGATCCGTTTTTAGCAGCTTCAACTAATTCAGAAACAATTACTGGGCGAACTTCAACATTCAATCCTTCTTTTTCTGCCATTGCAATTAAACTTTTTCTGGTAACACCATCTAAAATTCTTTCGCTTGTTGGTGCAGTCAATAATGTATCGTTAATTCTAAAGAAAACGTTCATTGTTCCTGCTTCTTCCAGTTTTGTATGCGTTGCATCATCTGTCCAGATAACCTGCTGGAAACCATCTTTGTTAGCAAGATTAGTTGGGTAAAACTGCGCAGCATAGTTTCCTGCAGCTTTAGCAGCACCAATTCCTCCGTTTGCAGCACGGCTGTAGTGTTCAGCAATGATTACTTTTACTTCACCTCCGTAATATGCTTTTGCAGGAGAAAGTAAAATCATAAATTTATATTCGTCAGATGGATTTGCGATAACTCCGGGACCTGTAGCAATCATAAAAGGACGAATGTACATACTTGCACCGTTTCCTCTTTGAATCCATTCCTGGTCGATTTTTAATAATTCATTTAAACCTTCCATGAAAATATCTTCAGGAACTTCCGGCATTGCCATACGCACAGCAGAATTGTTGAAACGTTTGTAGTTTTCATCAGGTCTAAACAACCAAACATCATTATTTTCATCTTTGTAAGCTTTCATTCCTTCAAAAATTGCCTGCCCGTAATGAAAGACTTTAGAAGATGGATCCATTAAAATTGGAGCATAAGGCTTAATGACCGGAGTCTGCCATTGTCCGTTTTTGTAATCACATTCAAATAAATGGTCTGTAAATACAGCACCAAAGCTTAAGTTTTCAAAGTCTACAGAGCTTATCTTAGACGATTCAGCTTTTCTGATTTCAATTTTGCTTGTTTGAGTTGTACTCATAATTATGTAAAGTTTTTATCTAATTTGTATTCTTACTACATGAAAATCTAATGTAATGATCTGATGAAGAATAGGTTTTACTGAATGCAAAATTACGGAAAAATATATAATTTACTTGGTAAAACTGCATTAATTCCTGCATTTGACTGAGATTTATTTATCTTATAATAAACCTAAAATTTTAGCGAAGTTTTATAAAGAATTTATGAAAAAAGGATCGTTTTTTAAGGCTTTACGCATTTGTTTTGATTAAATTTGACTAAGAAAAAGAACTCAAAATCAATAAAACTTCATTATAAAATTCGAAATTGTGAAAAGAGAAATAATTAAAACGCTAGATGGTTCAACCACAATTCATTTGGAAGAATGGAATGAGAGTTATCACTCCAAACACGGCGCAATTCAGGAAGCAAAACATGTATTTATAATGAATGGTTTATCGCTTTTTGAAAATAATGCGGTGTCGATTCTTGAAATAGGTTTTGGTACGGGTTTGAATGCTTTTATTACTTTTTTAGAATCTGAAACGAAAAACCAAAAAATTGATTATGTTGGAGTAGAAGCTTATCCGGTTAATGCAGAGGAAGTTTTAGCCATGAATTACGTTGCTGAGCTGGACGCATTGGAATTTGATAAGATTTTTGAAAAAATGCATAAATGTGAATGGGATGAGAAATGCGAAATTAGCAGCCGTTTCTCGTTAACCAAAAGGAAACAATTTTTTGACGAAATAGACGATTTTGAAATTTTTGATTTGATTTACTTTGATGCCTTCGGATATAGGGTCCAGCCGGAGCTTTGGAGTACAGAAATTTTTCAAAAAATGTACAATAGTTTAAAACCTAATGGCGTCTTGGTTACTTATGCAGCCCGCGGAGTTGTTAAAAGAAGCATGATTGAAGTTGGATTTACGGTCGAAAAGTTAGCTGGCCCTCCTGGAAAACGAGAAATGTTTAGAGCCTTTAAAAAGGTTTAAATGAGTTATTTAGAATAGTTCTATATTGATTTATACGCAGTAAGAAAACGTATTCGCTGCTAAAATTTTTAAAAAAATAAGTTAAAAATGATAGCTGTGAATGTTATTTGTTTACATTTGTTGCGAGTTTAAAAATATAGATAACCCCCAAAAATCTTATTTTATTATGTCAAAAATGATGTTTGATTACACGAAATCAATACTTGAGAGAGTTAGTTTCGATCCGGTACTTTTCTGCAAAGAGTTAGAAAAAGCTATCAAAACCCTGTTACCTTACGAAATGGAACAATTACAAGAGTGGCTGTTAAGTTTTGTAATCGAAAAACCAGAATTAAAACAAAGTCTACTACTAATTAAAGGATAAAAAAAAGGAGTCAATTTGACTCCTTTTTTTATGATTGCTTTTTTTGCAGCGGGCTGATGATTTGAACATTCTGAAAAACAATTGCGCCTTTTACGACGCCGGCAATTGTAGATCGAATGGCATCAATAATCTGCATTTTTAATTCGCTTTTTGGATAAATCAAACTTACCTCACGGGCAGGTTTTGGTTCCTTAAAGTTTCGAAGTTTCAGTTTATCGGATTCTTTTAAGTCTAAGGTGTGCAAGTACGGAAGTAACGTTGTGCCCAAACCTTCATCGGCTAATTTTATTAAGGTTTCAAAACTACCGCTTTGAATCTGAAAATTATTTTGGTCGACATCTGTACCATTTTTGCATAAGTTTAAAATTCCGTCTCTAAAGCAATGTCCGTCTTGCAAAAGCAGAATTTCATTAATATTTAAATCTGCGACTTCAATCTCTTCTTTTTGAAAACTGTGATGATGTTCCGGAATGTAAGCTACAAAAGGCTCAAAGTATAAAACAATTTCTTTTATTTTTTCGTCTTCAAGAGGCGTTGCGGCAATCGCAGCATCCAGATGTCCGTTTTTTAATTTTACAATAATTTCATCTGTATTAAGCTCTTCAATTAACAACTTAACTTTTGGATACTTTTTAATGAAATTATTTAAAAACATAGGTAAAAGCGTTGGCATAATGGTAGGAATAATTCCTAAACGAAATTCACCGCCAATAAAACCTTTTTGCTGCTCTACGATATCTTTAATACGATCTGCTTCGTTTACAATATTTTTAGCCTGATTTACAATCTTTTGTCCAATATCTGTTAATTGGATTGGTTTTTTGCTTCGGTCAAAAATTAAAATATTTAATTCTTCTTCAATTTTCTGAATCTGCATGCTCAATGTTGGCTGGGTTACAAAACATTTTTCTGCAGCAAGAGTAAAGTTTTTGTGTTCTGCAACTGCTAACACATATTGTAATTGAGTTATCGTCATTTTGATAGTAAATTTTGATGCAAAAATAAGAAAATATAATTTTTAATTATATAAATTTTTTGAAAGTTACTTTAAATTTGTAGTAAATTAGTGTAAAAAATATCGATTATGAAAACAAATATTTTAGGATTACCTGTAAAAGAGTCAGAATTGTTAGTAAAAGAATTAAATGTATTATTGTCTAATTTCCAGGTTTACTATCAGAATTTAAGAGGAATTCATTGGAATATTCGTGGAAAACGTTTCTTTGATCTTCACGTTAAATTTGAAGAATTATATACAGATTCACAACTAAAAATAGATATGATTGCCGAAAGAGTTTTGACAATAGGAGGAACTCCACTGCATACTTTTGAAGATTATATCAAAAATAACAAATTAACGGTTGGAAAAAATATTTCAAACGACGAAAAAGCAGTTCAGCTGATTGTAAATTCATTATCTGATTTATTAAAAATTGAAAGAGAAATTTTAAATAAATCTGATGAAATTAACGATGAAGGTACAAATTCTATGATGAGTGACTTTATTGCAGAGCAGGAAAAAACCATTTGGATGATGAATGCCTGGTTAGATGAGACTTTGTAATAAGTTGTTTGTTAATGTGTTAAAAAGCAGAATGGTTGAATTACATCATTCTGCTTTTTTATTTTTGTTAAAATTGTATAAAAATTTTGGCTTAAGGCTTTGATTTTATTTGTTTAACGTTATTTTTGTTTCGATGAAAATACTTGCACGCATATTATTATTCATATTTATTGCCTTCTTATCGACCCCAACAATTGTTCAGGCGATAAAGAAAGGAAATAATACGTGCGTGTCTTTTAGTATTGCCGAAGAAGAAGTTCATAAAGAACTTAAAAATATAGTACATCCTGTAATTTTAGAACATGAAGTACTTATTCCTGTTTATATTGAAAAGAAAACGATAGTTTCTGAAAACATCGTAAAATTAGATAATATTTCTCCGAGCATATTTGCTCCACCTCCCAATTTAGTATAATACTTCCGATTATTTGAAAAGAAACTGTATTTGAAATAAATGCAGCCAATCTTTAATGTATTCATTTTTAGTATTGTATTATGACAAAAAAAATCAATCTTTTTGCCAACCTTAAATCTGATTTTGCTTCAGGTTTAGTGGTTTTCTTGGTCGCTCTTCCGTTGTGTTTAGGTATTGCAATGGCTTCTGGAGCGCCGTTATTTTCTGGAATTATTGCAGGTGTTGTTGGTGGAATTGTGGTAGGTTATTTAAGCCAGTCGCACATCAGCGTTTCTGGACCTGCAGCTGGATTAACAGCTATTATATTAACCGCTATTACTGATTTTGGCGCTTTTGATGTGTTTTTATTGTCTGTATTTATTGCAGGAATAATTCAATTAGCATTAGGATTTTTAAAAGCCGGAAGTATATCTAATTATTTTCCAACTAACGTAATCGAAGGAATGCTGGCGGGTATTGGAATTATTATTATTCTAAAACAAATACCGCACGCTTTTGGTTACGATGCTGATTTTGAAGGTGATCAGGCTTTTATTCAAAATGATGGAAGCAATTCATTTTCATTTCTTTTTGATGTCTTAAATCACATTCATTTAGGAGCTGTTTTAGTTTCGGCAATTTCACTTGTAGTTTTAATTTCATGGGATAAAGTTCCGTTTTTAAAGCGATTAAAATTAGTTCCGGGTGCACTTGTTGCTGTAATCTTAGGAGTATTATTAAACGAATTTTTTATATCTACAGGAAGCTCCTTGGCAATTGCAAAAGAGCATTTGGTTTCTTTGCCTGTTCCAAAATCTTTTGATGAATTTAAGTCTATTCTAATAGTCCCAAATTTTGCTGCTGTAACAAATCCGCAGGTTTGGGTTGTAGCAGTTACAATTGCCATTGTTGCTTCTATAGAAACGCTTTTATGTATTGAAGCTTCTGATAGAATGGATGTTCAAAAACGTTATACAGATACTAATGTCGAGCTTAGAGCACAAGGTGTTGGTAATATTATCAGTTCACTTTTAGGCGGACTTCCAATGACATCTGTAGTAGTTAGATCATCGGCAAATAATAATGCGGGTGCAAAATCAAAAATGTCTACCATTATTCATGGTGTACTTTTATTAATAAGCGTTTTGTCGATTCCTATGATTTTAAACAAAATACCATTGGCAACTTTGGCAACTGTTTTAATCTTAGTAGGATATAAATTAGCGAAACCAGCAACCTTTATGCATTTCTGGGAAAAGGGAAAATACCAGTTTATCCCTTTTATTGCAACTTTGGTCTTTGTCGTTGCGACAGATTTGCTTAAAGGAGTTGCTTTAGGAATTATTATTAGTATCATCTTTGTATTAAGAGGAAACTTAAAAAGAGCTTACAATTTCAAAAAAGAAGAATATGAAGACGGCGATATTATTCATATCGATTTAGCTCAGGAAGTTTCATTTTTAAATAAAGCTGCGATTAAGCAGACACTTGCCGATATTCCTGAAAACTCAAAAGTTGTTATCAATGCGCATGATACTGAGTATATTGCACATGATGTACTCGATTTAATTCGAGAATTTAAAGAAACTCGTGCTATTGATGAAAACATCAGAGTAAAACTTACAGGGTTTAAAGAAGCTTATGAATTAGAAAACACTCCTGAAAATAATAACCATGTTACCATTGAGCATTATTATGATGTTGCCAAAAGGGCTTTGGTGAAAAAAGAAGGAGTTAAAGAAAATTTTTAAACAAAATATATTAATAAAGATATTTATCAGGTTTGAGAACTATCAAAATTTAAATAACTTTACAAAAAATAAAAGTGTTTTTGATATGCTTAAGCATTGATAATACCAAAAAAAAACTAAAAAAATGAGAGAGTTTTATAAGCAGATACTTGAAAACAATAAAAAGTGGGTAGAAGATTCACTAGCAAAAGATCCTAACTATTTTGCAGATTTAGCAAAAGGACAATCACCGCCATTATTATGGATTGGATGTTCTGACAGCCGTGTTCCTGCAAATGAGATTATTGGAGCAAAACCAGGTGAAGTATTTGTACACAGAAATATTGCCAACATGGTAGTTCACTCTGATATGAATATGTTAAGTGTGCTGGATTATGCAGTGAATGTTTTAAAAGTAAAACATGTTATTGTATGCGGACACTACGGATGCGGAGGTGTAAAAGCCGCTATGGGAAATCAGTCTGTTGGAATTATCGATAACTGGCTTCGTCATATTAAAGATGAATATCGTTTACACGATAAATACCTAAATTCAATTACTGACGAAACAGATCGTTTTAATGCATTTGTAGAAATCAATGCAAAAGAGCAGGTTTATAACTTGGCAAAAACATCAATCGTGCAGGGAGCTTGGAAAAGTGGGCAGGACTTAATGCTTCACGGATGGGTTTACGGTTTGAATTCTGGTTTTGTAACGGATTTAAATGTAACCATTAGTTCAAACGAAGAACTAGATCAGGTTTATCAGCTTGATCTTTAATAGATAAAAAAACGCCCTTTTGTTAAAAGGGCGTTTTTTTTTTATTCGTTTTCGTCTAAATTCTCATTAAATGCAGATGGAAGCATTGTTGGAATAAACTTTATTAATATCGGGAGAAGTAAACTGCCGCCCGGAAGTAAAAATATGGTCAGTGACGGGATTGTTTTACAAATGTCTAAAAGCTGTTTTTTAACCTTTTTCTTTTCTTTTGCATCAAGATCTCTTGTGGTAGAGTAGGCTAATAAAACCATTAATTCCTTACTTTGAACAATTTCCTTAATTAATCTGTTTTTGTTTCTTACAATCAGTTTTACAACGCTGTGTGTCATTTGATCGTAGAAATGTTTAACCGGATTTGAATAATTAAAGTACGGAATTTTCTTTTTGTGTGTCGTAATAAAAGTATGAGTTGTATCTATACTTTTGGTTACAAAATCATCGCCCACATTCATCATCGAACCTAACGAATATAAGAAATAAGATTCTTCATTTTCGACAACGCCGTCACTCCACAAAGCCATTCCGGCCATGTCAATTAAATAATAATGCTCCAGTTTGTTTTTGAAATAATCTAAATGCAGTGTTTCTAAAGTTTCAACCGTAACTTTAGAAAATTTAGAATAGCGTATAGAAGCTTCAAAAAGTTTAATTAATAAATCGTCGTGCTGCGATTTTACTGTTTTGGTTTTTAAAGCCAAACCTACGATTCCTAAAACCGTTTCTTCAATACGTTTTAAATATTTTTCAGGGATTTCGCCGTGTTCCAAATATTGTCTAAAAGCTAAAACATCAATAAACAAAAGTGCATTAGTAACTAAATGCGAAAAGTTTTTACTGATGATGCTGTCGTTTGTCTGCACTCTTTCATCAATAATAGATTCTAATGAAAGAGAAGGGGTATCTTTTGGAAGTAACATTTTAAACAAATTAAATCCTTCTGGATTCATCTGCTTATAAAATTTTAGAACTTCGGTGATAAAGTTTCTGGGTTCAGAGTTTTTTTTCTCTAAACAAAAAACATGATAAAGGGTGTTTAATAAAGCGACTTTTGAAATTTCGGTCTTAAACCAGCCTTTTATTGGTATAGGTATCTGCGAATCGATTGCAATGATATGGCCGTAAATAAATCCGGTTTCTCTAACTTTATAGTAAAACGAATCTGTAGTTTCAAAAGGAATTGCCTCTGAAAACTTTTGTTCACTAAAAAATTTATCTATCCAGCCGTGTGCTGATGGGTTAATCATTGCATTAAATTTATAGCTGCAAAGCTATATCTTTTTCTTGTTACAGAATATATTAAAATAAAATAACCACTAGTTTTTTGTGAAAAATAGTGGTTATTGTAATTTTTTGCTTATTTAATGATTCCTGCACAAGCTGCTCTGCCTCCTGCATTTCCTGTTGGCTGCGTCGTAAAGTCATCTGTACCCTGATGAACAATTAACCCTTTGTTAAGAATATTTTTAGTTTCATCTTCACAGCCAATACACCATTCGTCAGTAGTTAAAGTGATTGATCCGTTTCCTTGCGCATCTGCAGTAAAGTTTCCAATGTCACCTTTGTGGTATTCACCAACGCCCCATTTTCCGTGTTTTTTGAAGGTTGGATTCCAGTGTCCGCCTGCTGAACTCGCATCTGGCGCGCTGCAATCTGCTTTTTCATGAATATGTATGGCGTGAACTCCCGGCTCTAAACCAGTCATTTTTGCTGTAAAAGTTACTTTTCCGTTTTTTTCAGTAAAAGTAGCAGTTCCGCCCACTTTACTATTGCTTTTTGGTTCTAATGCTACGGTTAGTGTTTTAGCATCGTTTGATTTTGTATTAGTCTTACAGCCAACTATTAAAGCTGTTATTATAGCGAAAGATACGATTAGTTTTTTCATAAATACGGGCATTTTAAATTAAAGATTAAGTAAATTTAACATAAAATAACGGAATACTTTAACTCTAAAAGTTAAAAAAAAGTCAAACTATACTTTATAATTTAAGATCGATAAAGCACAAAACACAAAATTATTGCTTAAATTCGTAAGGGTTTTTGTAGATATTTTCTCAAAATAAGCTTCTCTAATTCATTCATATTTAATACTTAATGTTATGATGAAAAAGATTTTTACTTTAATTTTTGCCGGTTTGTTATTGCTTTCCTGCAACGCTTCTAAAACTATAAAAAGTGATACTGTTTCTAAACTTGACGGCAGTTGGGAACTCAATTACATTACCGGACCACGGATTGCTTTCGATGGTTTGTATCCAAAGAAAAAGCCAACAATAATTTTTAATACAAAAGAGAATCAGGTTTCTGGCAATAACAGCTGCAATACCTATACGGGAAAATTGTTTGTTAACGGAAATAAAATTGATTTTACGCAGCCCATGGCGGTTACAAAAATGATGTGTATGGACGGACAACAGGGCGAGCAGACGTATATGGGCACGCTTCAAAAAATAACTTCATACGATATTACTGATGATGGTAAAACTCGCAATTTTATTTCGGGAGATATTGCCATGATGAGATTTACAAGAAAATAAAATTTCAGATTTTAATAAAATTGAATACAGATGAAAACTAAATTGTTCATTTTGATTGCCTTATTCGGCTTTTTGAATTTTTCAGCCTCAGCTCAGGAAAAAACGAAAAAAGAATTAAAAGCCGAACGTGAAGCACAGAAGCAAAAAGAAATTGAAGCTTTAATAGATTCTAAAAATTTTGTTTTCGAGGCTCAAAAGGTTACACCTCAAGGCGGACGGCTTATAAATTTAGATTATAATACCTATTTTTTAAAGTTTAATGCCGAAAATACTACAGCTGATCTTCCTTTTTTTGGAAGAGGTTATAATATTGGCTACGGAAGCGAAGGCGGAATTAAATTTGAAGGAAAACCTGAAAATATAAAAGTTGAGAAAACGAAAAAAAACTATACAATCAAAACATCTGTTAAAGGAAAAGATGATGTTTATGATTTAATGCTTACTCTTTTCTTTAATGGCAGTACTTCACTTTCGGTTAATAGTAACAATCGTGCTCCAATTTTTTATGATGGGGTAGTAAGTGCTCCAAAGAATGATAGCAAAAAATAAATTTTAAGTTCTCATTTTTTATAAGTTAAAATATTGAAATTCAGTATTTTTTAGAATGCATAATTATTTAGAAACAAATTTAAAAATCAAAACTATGAAAAAATTAAGTCTTATTTTTATTATGGCATTTGCCGCGTTTTCATCTTATGCACAATCTTCGTTTAAAGAAGATTTAGAAGTTTTACAAAGTATTTACGGAAAATCAAAAAGTGATTTAGTAAAACAATACATGAATTTATCTGATGCACAATCTGCTGCTTTTACAAAGGTTTACGATGATTATGAAGTACAGCGTAAAGCTCTTGGACAGACAAAATTTCAATTAATAAATGATTATGCAGCCAATTATGAAACCCTTACAGATGCAAAAGCAGATGAACTGGCAAAAGCAACTTTAAAAAATCATATTGCTTATGAAAAATTGTACTGCAAAACATACAGCAAAGCCAAAAAGGCAATAGGATCTATAAATGCAGCTAAATTTATTCAGATGGAAGTTTATCTGCAAACCATAATTCGATCAGAAATTTTAGAGGCGATTCCATTTATTGGAGAATTAGATAAATCCAAAGTTCAGTAAATCTTCTTTATCGATATAAAAAAAGGCAGTTATTTCCAGAATAACTGCCTTTTAATTTTATTGCAAAAGATTTATTTAGCTGTTTTAACTTTGTAAATCTCATTTACCATTCCATCTCGGAAACTGTCAAGAGTAAGTTCCCAGAACATAATACCGCCTAGTTTTTTCTCTTTTACATATTCTGTTTTAGCTTTTATCGATTTAAGATCGTCAGACGTTGCAAAAGTTTTGGTTGTTGCATTATACCAGTATGGAGCCTGTGCTTTTTCGTCGTAGAAATATTTCCATCCGTTTACTTCCGTATAAGTTGCGGCAAAGTTTTTGAAATCAACACCCTGAATATGCTCACCAGCCTGATACAAACCGTTGTTGATATTTTCTACATTTTGCCATGTTCTTGAATAAAAAGCGCCTCCAATTACTAATTTTTCTGCGGGAACACCTTGTTTTAATAAAAACTCAACAGCTCTGTTTGTAGATTCTTCTTTTGGATTAGTGCTGTATAATGGAGTATGGTGTCCTGTAACTTTAGAATATCCGTTTACTAAATCATAGCTCATAATATTAATACGGTTTACTAATGGTGTTACTGCTTTCCAGTCGATCGACTCGTCAAGATATTTTTGGAAACCTCCCGCAGCAAAACTCAATTCGTATTTTTTACCTAATGTTGAGCGTAATATTTTTAGTAATTCTGTAAAGTTAGGTTTGTCAACAGCTTGATATAAATGTCCAGGAAGTCCTTCAATTGCTGGATATTCCCAGTCAAGATCTAAACCGTCAACTTTAAAATAATCGCTTACTTCTTTTACAGATTTAGCAAATTTCAAACGTCCCTCAACTGTTGAAAATGCATTTGAACAAGGTTCGCAGCCACCCCAGCCGCCAAGCGATAAAATAATTTTTAATTGTGGGTTTTTAGCTTTAAGCGAAACTAAATGTTTAATTGTAATAGAATCTTTAGCAGAATCTACGCTTAACTTACCATCTTTTAAATGACAAAAACTAAAAATAATTTGATTTAATTTACTGACTTCATATTCGTCGATTAATTTAGAATCGCCTGTGTAGTAAGCAATAATGTCGAATTTTTTATTTTTCTGCGCAAAAGTAGTTGTGGATAGAATGCAGCAAAATAAAAGTGCAAATAGGTTAATTTGTTTCATTTTATGTTTTTTGAAGTTTTAGAACGCTAAATATAAAGCAATGATTTTACATTTTTGCTAGTATAATAGCGCTGTAAGCTAATTTTAACGAATATTTTGCAAATTGCTGCAAAAATATTGCGTGACATTTTGAACCATATAAGTGATATATGTTTAATTAGTGCAAAGTAGTTTATAAAACTTTTTAAAATAAACTTATATCTTATATGGTGAAAAAACAAAAAAAATAAACCCGCACAGTTTCGGACTTGTGCGGGTTTAAACAAATTAAAAGCTAAAAACTATTTTTAGATTAGAAGCAGTATGAGTTTTCTGCAACTAATTTTTCTGCAATTTTCTCTCTTAACGCTACCACATTTGGCAGGTTAGTGTATTTTGTGAAACGTTTAAGTCCCATTAACATCATACGTTGTTCGTCTCCTTCTGCGAAAGAAGCGATTCCTTCTTTTCCTCTTAAGTTTACGATATCGACTGCTTTGTACAAGTATAATTTTGCCATAGCGATTTGCTCCTGAACTTTATCTTCACCTTGAGATTTAGCTAATTTCTCAGTTCTCAAGATAGTACTTTCAGCCATGTAGATTTCGATTAAGATATCAGCAGCAGCCATTAATAACTGTTGGTGAGAATCTAAATCCGGACCGTATTTTTGAACAGCACTTCCGGCAACCATTAAGAAAACTTTTTTCAGGTTAGCCACGATTACTTTTTCTTCTGAGAATAATTCAGAGAAATCCGGAGTATCAAAAGATGGAATTCCCATTAATTCTTCCTGAACTTTCATTGCTGGTCCAAGTAAATCAACGTGTCCTTTCATTGCTTTTTTGATCAACATACCTACAGAAAGCATTCTGTTGATTTCGTTTGTACCTTCGTAGATACGAGCGATACGAGCATCTCTCCAAGCACTTTCCATCGGAGTATCTTCAGAGAATCCCATTCCACCAAAAACCTGAATTCCTTCGTCAGAACAGTTTTGAACGTCCTCAGAAACTGCAACTTTCAAGATAGAACATTCGATAGCGTATTCTTCAACACCTTTTAATTCTGCTTCTTGGTGAGAAGTTCCTTCTGCTTCACGAGCAGCAATTCTATCTTCGATATCTTTTGCAGCACGGTAAGAAGCACTTTCTCCAGCATAAGCGCTAGTTGCCATTTCAGCTAATTTTGAACGGATTGCTCCAAAAGATGAAATAGAAGTGTTAAACTGAATTCTTTCATTAGCATATTTTACAGCGCCAGAAGTAACTCTTCTTTGAGCATCTAAACAAGCAGCAGCCAATTTAATACGACCAACGTTAAGTGCATTCATGGCGATTTTGAAACCATTTCCTCTTTCAGATAACATGTTTTCAACTGGAACTTTTGTTTCGTTGAAGAAAACCTGACGAGTAGAAGAAGCACGGATTCCTAATTTATGCTCTTCTTCATTCATAGAAATTCCGTTTGACGGATCGTTTTCTACGATGAAACCTGTAATATTTTTATCATCTCCAATTCTAGCAAAAACGATGAAAACGCTACAGAAACCTGCATTCGAAATCCACATTTTTTGACCTGTGATAGAGTAGTATTTTCCGTCTTCAGATAAAACTGCTTTTGTTTTTCCTGAGTTTGCATCAGATCCTGCGCCTGGTTCTGTTAAGCAATAAGCTCCAAACCATTCTCCAGAAGCCAATTTCGGAACGTATTTTTTCTTTTGTTCTTCAGTACCGTAAAGTGTAATTGGCATTGTACCAATTCCGGTGTGAGCTCCAAAAGCAGTTGAGAAAGATCCAGTTGCTCCAGAAATGTAATCACAAACCAACATTGTAGAAACGAATCCCATTCCTAATCCACCATATTCTTCTGGAACTGCAACTCCTAAAAGTCCAAGTTCTCCAGCTTTACGCATAGAAGCTTCTGTATATGCATAATCTTTCTTTTCGAAACGATCTTTATGTGCCCATAATTCTTTGTCTACGAACTCTTTTACAGAGTCACGCATCATTAACTGCTCTTCTGAGAAATCTTCTGGAGTAAAGATGTCTTCGCATTTTGTTTCTTTTACTAGGAATTGACCTCCTCTTGTTTTGTCGCTCATGACTTATGTTTTTTGTTTAGTATAGTTTATTTATGATCTAAACGTCTGTTTTGTCATTTCGACGAAGGAGAAATCTCCGCAAGTAGCTCTACAAAGATTATCAGCTATGTGGAAAATCGTCGCGGAGATTTCTCCTTCGTCGAAATGACAAACTAAACGGTTACTGTGTTTAATTCTTATTGAGTTCCTCGTTCGTCGAAATGACAAACTGAACGAATACTTTCTTAATAATATCTTTTATAATACTTCGTAAATCCCCGCAGAACCTTGTCCAGTACCCACACACATAGAAACGATTCCGTATTTGTTTCCACGACGTTTCATTTCATCAAATAACTGAACAGAAAGTTTTGCTCCAGTACATCCAAGAGGGTGACCTAATGAAATGGCACCACCATTTACGTTTACGATATCAGGATTTAAACCTAACTCGCGAGTAACGGCTAAAGCCTGAGAAGCAAATGCCTCATTCAATTCGATTAATTCAATATCGTTTAAAGTTAATCCAGCTTGTTTCAACGCTTTCGGAATAGCTTTTACAGGACCGATACCCATAATTCTTGGTTCCACTCCAGAAGAAGCAAAGTTTACTAATCTTGCGATTGGCTCAAGGTTTAATTCTTTTACCATGTCTTCGCTCATGATTAAAACGAAAGCAGCACCGTCGCTCATTTGAGAAGAGTTACCAGCAGTTACACTTCCGTCAGCAGCAAAAACCGGTCTTAAACCTGCTAAAGCTTCGATAGAAGTTCCGGCTCTTGGACCTTCGTCTTTATTTACAACGTATGATTTTGTTTCTTTTTTACCGTTTTCGTTAATGAAAGTCTGCTCAACTGTAATTGGAACGATTTGTTTGTCAAATTTTCCTTCTGCCTGTGCTTTCAAAGCTTTCATGTGAGAGTTGTATGCAAACTCATCCTGATCTGCTCTTGAAACGTTGTATTGTTTCGCTACCGCTTCGGCAGTTAAACCCATTCCCCAATAGTAATCTTCGTGACCTGCAGCGGCAACTTTATAATCCGGAGTTGGTTTGTAACCTCCCATCGGAATATAACTCATACTTTCTGCACCACCAGCAATGATACAATCTGCCATTCCAGACTGGATTTTAGCCGTTGCCATTCCGATTGTTTCCAATCCAGAAGCGCAATAACGGTTTACGGTAACTCCAGGAACGTCTTCTACTTTTAATCCCATTAATGAGATTAAACGACCCACGTTAAGTCCTTGTTCTGCTTCTGGCATTGCATTTCCAACCATAACGTCGTCGATGCGTTTTTTGTCAAAATCAGGCAGTTCATTCATCATAAACTGAATGGTTTCTGCAGCCAATTCATCAGGACGTTTAAATCTAAAAACTCCTTTTGGTGCTTTTCCTACCGCTGTACGGTAAGCTTTAACTATATATGCTGTTTTCATTTGTTTTTGTTTTTTTAAGATTATAGAAAATAGATCATAGAAAATAGACTTCAATGTCCAATCTATATTCTATTCTCTTTATTCTATTTTCTAGTTTCTCAAAGGTTTTCCTTTAGTTAACATATACTGGATTCTTTCTAAAGTCTTGCGTTCTGTACATAAACTCAAGAAAGCTTCTCTTTCGATATCTAATAAATATTGTTCAGAAACTAAAGTTGCTTCAGATAAATCTCCACCCGCCATTACGTAAGCCAGTTTGTTTGCGATTTTCTTATCGTGCTCAGAAATGTATTTTCCAGCTTCCATTTGATCGGTTCCAACTAAGAACATACCTAAAGCTTGTTTTCCAAGAACTTTAATATCTGTTCTTCTAATTGGCTGTGTATATCCAGCTTCAGCCATTAACAACGCATGTTTTTTAGCTTCAGCAATCTGACGATCTTTGTTTACTACGATAATATCCTTTCCGTGTTGTAATAATCCTGTGTCAAAAGCTTCGTAACCAGAAGTCGAAACTTTAGCCATAGCGATCGTTAAGAAATACTCTTGAAGAACATTCAGCTCAACATCATTTTTACGGAATAAGTCTGAAGCTCTTAAAGTTAATTCTTTAGAACCACCACCACCTGGAATTACACCAACTCCAAATTCAACTAATCCCATATACGTTTCAGCTGCAGCAACCACTTTATCAGCATGTAAGCTCATTTCGCATCCACCGCCGAACGTCATTCCGTGAGGGGCAACGATTACCGGAATTGAAGAATAACGAACACGCATCATTGTGTCTTGGAACAATTTGATAGCCATATTCAACTCATCATATTCTTGCTCAACTGCCATCATGAAAATCATTCCGATATTTGCTCCAACAGAGAAATTCGCAGCTTGGTTTCCAATAACTAAACCTTGGTGTTCTTTTTCTGCTAATTCAATTGCTTTATTGATCGCAGAAAGAACGTCTCCACCAATTGTATTCATTTTTGATTGGAATTCTAAGTTCAAAATTCCATCTCCTAAATCTTGGATAATTGCACCGCTGTTGCTCCAAACTTTTTTGCTTTCGCGAATGTTGTTCAGAATAATGAATGAATCTTGTCCTGGAACTTTAGTCTGAGATTTTGTTGGAATATTGTAGAAATACGTAGCGCCTTCTTTTACAGTGTAGAAACTGTCACTTCCAGAAGCCAGCATTTCGTTTACCCATGCAGCTGGCTCTAAACCTTCTGCTTTCATGATTTCAATTCCTTTGGCAACACCAATTGCATCCCAGATTTCGAATGGACCATTTTCCCATCCAAAACCAGCTTTCATAGCGTCGTCAATTTTGTATAATTCATCTGAGATTTCAGGAATTCTGTTTGAAACATAAGCAAACATTCCGGCGAAACTTTTTCTGTAGAATTCGCCCGCTTTGTCTGTTCCTTTTACTAAAACTTTAAAACGATTAATTGGTTTGTCGATAGTTTTAGTTAATTCAAGCGTTGCAAAATTTGCTTTTTTTGCAGCGCGGTATTCTAATGTATCTAAGTCTAAAGAAAGAATGTCTTTATCTACTTTTTTATAAAATCCCTGACCGGTTTTAGAACCAAGCCAGTTGTTTTCCATCATTTTGTTGATGAAATCCGGAAGTTTAAATAATTCGTGCTGTTCGTCGTTTGGACAGTTTTCGTAAATACCATTCGCAACGTGAACCAAAGTATCCAATCCAACAACGTCAACCGTACGGAAAGTAGCCGATTTTGGACGACCAATTACCGGACCAGTTAATTTATCCACTTCTTCAATCGTTAATCCCATTTCTTTTACAAGGTGGAATAAACTTTGAATTCCGTAAATACCAATTCTGTTTCCAATAAATGCCGGAGTATCTTTAGCAACAACCGAAGTTTTTCCTAAGAATTTAGATCCGTAATCCGTTAAGAAATCAAGAACTTCTTTTGAAGTTTTTGGTCCAGGAATAATTTCAAATAATTTTAAGTAACGCGCAGGGTTAAAAAAGTGAGTTCCGCAGAAGTGTTGTTGAAAATCTTCGCTTCTTCCTTCGCTCATAAAATGAATCGGAATACCTGAAGTATTAGAAGTAACCAAAGTTCCCGGTTTGCGGAATTTGTCGATTTGTTCGAAAACTAATTTCTTAACATCCAAACGTTCAACCACAACCTCGATAATCCAATCAACATTGGCAATTTTTGCCATATCATCCGTCGTATTTCCAGTCGTAATTCTACTTGCAAATTTCTGACTGTAAATAGGAGAGGGTTTCGATTTTAATGAGTTCGCCAAATGGTCATTTACCAAACGGTTGCGAACGGCTTTGCTTTCAAGCGTTAATCCTTTTTTAGCTTCAGCTTCTGTCAACTCGCGAGGTACGATGTCAAGCAGTAAAACTTCAACACCAATATTGGCAAAATGACAAGCTATACCTGAACCCATAATTCCGGATCCAATTACAGCAACTTTTTTAATTGTGCGTTTCATAATTTGTTACTTGTTTGTTTTTTGCAGTTTTCGAATTATTTCTTGTCTTATGAAATGCTATTCGTTTTCTGCGTTTTCTGTTTGATTAAATATGTTTTTGTCGTGAATCAATTCATTAATGATTTCCGAAACTTCGATAAAATGGCTCAGTTTTTCGTCTGAAACATGTTTTCTAACGGTCTCATTAAACTTCAGGACAGTATTTTTAGATAATTCTCTTTTTTCTTTTCCAAATTCGGTCAGATAGATCAAAACACCTCTTCCGTCACTTGGATTTTTTTTGCGAACAATCAAACCTTTGTCTTCCATTGATTTTAAAGTTCTGGTAAGGCTTGTGGCTTCCATTCCCATTCGTGGTCCCAAAGCTGTTGACGGAGTTCCTTCTTCCTTGTCAATACTTAACAGAGCAAATCCGGTTGCCATTGTAGCATCGTATTTTGCAGCCTCTTCATTATACATTCTAGAAACAGCCTGCCATGTTGCTCTCAAAATATAATCTATCGTTTTGTCTTTCATAGGTAACTATATCGATTTCAAATATAATCAAAAAATACTATGCATGCATATAATTTTTTAATAAATTTTTGGTTAGTTAAAAAATCCCTTTGATTTCGAGGGTTTTGTGGTTTATTTATTTTGAAATATACTATTCTTTTTTTAGATTTTAACAATTTAAGTAAGGTAAAAATCTATTTGTGATATTTATTTTGGTTTTAATTCTGGATTATTCAAAAAATTATATGTTTAATTCAGTATTGTCTTTCGGTTCATATCTCGAAATTGCATTTTGAAGAATTTTTTTCATACGATTTCGTAAACCTTCAGGACGTAAGATTTCAATCGAATCGCCAAAACCTAATAAGAGTCTTTCCATTTCATAATTAGGCATAATAAATAAGTGAATTATAATGCTGTGATCGTCATTTTCTTTGATTATTCTCTGAGATGGATGTAATGGTTTTGTCAATACATAAGGCGCATTCGAAGCATCAATCCAAAGTTCGATACGTCTGGGCTGTAAACCAGAATTTACCGTGACACCAATAATATCTTTATAAAAGGTATCGGCATTAAAATCTTCTTCTATATAAGGAAGGTTAAAATCGTAATCTATAGAAACGATTCTGTCCAAAGCGAGATTGGTAATGGGCTGGGATTGTTTTTTCTTTCCAATTAAAAACCAACGGTTGTTAAACTCTTTTAATATAAAAGGATGAAAATGAAATTTCGTTTCTTCTCTTGATTTAAAGGATTTATAAGTAATTATCAAAACCATTTTTTTGATAATGGCCTGATAAATTTCGTCCAGATAATGAAGGCCTTTCAGATTTTCATTTTTATCCAGATAAATAACGGGTTTGGTATGCGATTTTTCAGAATAGATTTTATCTTCTAAACGCTGTAAGATATCCGATACATCACTGAATAAAGAGAAATCTTTAAACTGTTTTAACATCGAAACCGTTTCGGTTAAAACATTCATATCGGTTTCCGTCAGCGGAATATCAGTTATCGAAAAATCTTCGTCGTCGTATTTATAATACTTTTTATCGTAAACCACGATTGGCGCATTATAGCCGAGTTTTTCACTACGCATCATCTGAATATCCATCTGAATGGTTCGTTTGCTAATTGGAATTTGTCTGCCCTCATATTCTTCTAAAGCCTGAGAACAGCATTCGATTAAATCTTCTAATGTCCATTGTCTGTATTTATTCTGCAGACATTTATCAATGGTTTTGTAGCGAATTAAGGCATTTTTGTTTTGTGACATAGCTATGCAATTTGATGTCGATAAAGTTTATTGGAAAAATAAATTTATGACAGAAATAATAAATCTGAGATAAAAATACACTTTTTGATTTTACTGCGTAATACGACTGCGTAGATTAAATTTTACATTTTACAGAAATGAGTATTTATACTATTTTTTTGTTAAAGAAAATCATATACATTTACCGCCTCAACCTGAAAATTACTATATGGGGAAACTTTACTTTCTACAATTAAACCTTATCTTATTTATTACTTCCTCGGTTTATTCCTTTAATAACAAAAAAAATAATAATCGAACTCCTGAAATGTTTACAAATTGGGTTGTTCCTCCTACAGTAGATTTTGTTTTTAGCAATAATAATGCTTGTTCCGGAACGCCGGTAACTTTTAATGCAACGGTTACTGGTGCAGCTCCTTTTACTTATAAATGGGATTTTGGAGACGGAAGCAGTTCTACGAATACAACACCAAGTCACAGCTTTACGGCACTTGGCTGCGGGGTGCAAAGTTTTAGTGTAAAACTAACCGTAACTGATGCTAATGGAGAAACGAATACTGTAACCAAAACGGTTGATGTAAAACAAAAGCCGGATTTAAAGTTTACAGATTTAAATGCTCCGGGATCGAGTAAGCCATTTGAGCGATGCGGTGATAACAATTCAAATCCAAAATATACTATTAATGTCGGAAATGCTTCTAATTCAGTTGGGTGTATTACTTCCTACAATGTAGATTGGGGTGATGGAAATTCAGAAACAAATGTTACGTTTCCAAAAACTCATGAATATCAAAGATTAGGTGCTTTTAATATGGTCATTACGGCTTTGGGTACAAATACATGCAGTAATGCTATTACGTATGTAGTTAAAAATTCGAATAACCCGCTGGGAGCTCTTATTGCACCGGGAAATACGACTAATTTATGTACGCCGGTTCAGCCTATGGATTTTGCTATTGGATCATGGGGACTTAATCCTTCAGATACAAGATATTATGTTGATTATGGCGATGGCGCTACGATGAGTTATACTCAGGCACAATTAGAAAGTTCTGTTTATTATAATAACTTAAATCCTCAGGCTTCACAAAATTTTCCTATTCCTCATACTTTTACACGATTTAATTGTCCGTCAGGAAATACAGTTCGTTTAACAATAACAACATCTTGCGGAAGTACTTATTTAACAGCCGGACCTATCATTATTTTAGATGTGCCTACAATAAGTTTTAATGTAAACAATATTATTTGTGCCAATACATATGCGCAGTTTTACAATACAACAACAGCCGGATATACTAATGACTGCAGTACTTATAATGTCTATACTTGGGATTTTGGAGACGGAACTCCAGTGTCAAGAGAAGTAAATCCTTCTCACGTATATACAAGACCAGGGAATTATACTATTAGACTTTCTGCACAAACGCCCTGCGGTATTGGGACTTCTACAACAAGAACAATTTGTGTGGAACCAATTCTAGAACCTAATTTTACTTTTGGGAATGCTTGTGCATCTACGAATCTACAGATTACGAATACAACCAATGCCAGTTTAGGATGTGGTACTGAAAGATATTATTGGGAGGTTACTTATTATACGGAAGGTTTTTGTGGAAAAGAGACTGTACCTGGATCAAACAGAGGACAATGGAATTTTGCCAATGGTACATATTCTAATTCAAAGGATCCGGTTTTTAATTTTATTATGCCGGGAACCTATTACGTAAGATTGACTACCGTAAATTCATGTGGAATCGAAAGATCAATTACTAAAACAATTGACGTAAAGAAACCGCCTGTTATTACACTTGAGCCAATATCTGATTTTTGTAATTCAGCCACAATAAAACCAGTTGCAAAAGTAGAACAAACCTGTTCTCCTGCCAGTGAAATTACTTATTTGTGGAGTTTTCCGGGAGGAACTCCTTCTAGTTCTACCTTGCTGGATCCGGGATTGATAAACTATACGACCAGCGGGAATTATCAGGCAACATTCACCGTTACAAATAGTTGTGGTCCTGTGTCAAAAACGGTTAATTTTTCAGTTAATACTGTTTTATCACCAATCATAACACCAAAAACGGTGCAAATTTGTAGTGGTAATACTTTTCAGGTTACTCCCTTTACAAACGGAACAGATAATGTACCATCAGGAACCACGTATGTCTGGTCAACGCCGATTGTTTCTCCTGCTGGTGCCGTAAGCGGAGCTACCGCGCAATCATCGCCAAGATCAAATATCAGCCAGACTTTAACGAATAATACGAATACTCCGGCTACCGTAACCTATACCGTTTCGCCAATTTCTGCAGTTTGTCCGGGACCTAATTTTACAATTACTGTAACGGTTGATCCATTAATTAAAGTAGTTGAAACCATAAAAAACGGAACTTGTTTTGGTTCAAACGATGGTAGTATTACCATTTCTGTAGCTGGTGGTATTCCTTTTGCGACAGGAAATCCGTATACTTTTTCATGGACTGGGCCTAATGGATTTACTAGTACAGATCAAAATATCTCGAACTTAAAACCAGGATATTATAATTTACAAGTTATTGATAACGGAAGATGTCCTTTTACAAAAAGTTATTATGTCAGCGAACCCGGTAAATTTCAGGTTACAGGAGAATATAAAAATGATATTACCTGTTTTGGTTTAAATGACGGAAGAATTAGTGTGCCAGTATCTGGCGGAACCCAGCCTTATACTTACGTCTGGACAAAAAACGGTAATCCTTACTCTGCAAATACCGGAAATCCAACGAATTTAGGACCTGGTGATTATAATGTTAAGATTACAGAAGTAAACTCTTGCGATGTTCTTAATAGAAGTTTTACGATAATCGAACCTCCTTTATTAAAGCTTTCTTATATAAGTCAGGTTGATATTTTATGTTATGGATATTCAACCGGTGAAATCAACGTAACAACTACAGGAGGAAGAGCAACAGAAATTTCTCCCGGTATTTTTAATTACAGATACAGCTGGACTGGTCCAAACGGATATAGAAGTACAGTTCAAAATCCAAGAAATTTAGCCGCGGGAACTTATAATTTAACTGTAACTGATAATTCAGGCTGTACCGATAATTTGCAGGTTATTTTACTTCAGAATCCTGAAATAAAATTAGATTATACCAAAACCGAAATAGCATGTTATAATTATGCCGATGCATCGATTACTATAAATAATATTACAGGTGGGGTTCCATTTGCAACTGGTGAACCATATATTATAAAATGGAGCAATTTAGGATCCGGACGTGTACAAAATAATTTATCAGCCGGAACTTATGTAATTACAATTACAGATGCTTTAGGCTGTCCAAAAGTATTTACAATAATTATAGACAATGCACCAGTATTTACCATAAAACCAGATGTAAGGCAGATTTCTTGTTTTGGTCAGAAAGATGCGCATATCCGTTTAAATCTAGTGGGAGGTAAAGCCCCTGTTCGTCTTGTTTGGGATGATGATGCAACAGCAGGAGTTGAAAGAAATAATATAGGACCGGGAAAATATTCGGTAACAATTACTGATGCGAAAAATTGTATAATCAAAGAGTCATTTACAATTGTAGAACCTTTATTGTTAGAAATAAAAGGAGAAGTTTCTAATCCTTTAGATTGTGCTAGAGCTGATACCGGAGCAATTAATCTGGTTGTAACCGGAGGTACGCAGCCTTATAGTTACAGCTGGTCAAACGGCGCTAAAACAGAAGATTTAGTAAACCTTGTTCCAGGCAAATACACTGTTGTTGCAACAGATGCTAATGGCTGTAAGCAAACTGATACATGGACAATTACACGATTTGATCAGCTTACACCAACAATTGAAGTTTTAACCGATTTTGATTGTGAAACCAAATATGTCAAACAAACCTTTGTAGGACATGTAAAAGGAGGAATTCCACCTTATACCTTAAGCTGGTCAGACGGAGTGATTTCCGGAACTAATAATGAAATTATGAATACCGAAAATAACGGTTTGGTTATATTTAGAGTGACTGATAGTTTCGGTTGTAATGCAGAATTGGCATATAATGTTAACACACCAGTTTTGGGTACGGCAAATTTCTCAACAGGTTCGTATGGAAAAGATATGTATGACTTATATTCAATTTACGATCCGGTAAAATTTACCAATCTGGCAACCGGCGACTTTACATTGATTTCATGGGATTTTGGAGACGGAAATTTTTCAGATGAAGAAAATCCGCAGCATATTTATACTCGTGTAGGAACATATACAATCAAACAAACGGTTACTTATCCATTTGGCTGCCAGTATTCTTATTCAGCAACAATAAAAGTCGAAAAAGGATACAGCCTTATTATGCCAAATGCCTTTACGCCAAATAATGATGGATACAACGACACATTTGCTCCTGTATTTTTAGGATTATCTGACATAACACTCGATGTTTTCGATACCTGGGGTGCTGTAATATATTCAGAATCCGGAACAAATATTAGAGGATGGAACGGCAGGGTTAAAGACATAGAAGCAGAAAACGGTAATTATTATTATAAAATCACCTTAAAAACCTTCTACAATCATACAGTAGTAGAAAAAGGTGCATTCACATTAATTAAATAAGCAGCAGAAATAACAAAATGAAATTAAGACTATATTTTATAATAATAATCAGTTGCTTTTTTACACAAGCAAGAGCCCAAGATCCAATTTTTACACAATATTTTTTAGTACCGCAGACATTAAATCCGGGGTTTACCGGATTTACAGAAACTACTTCGGCAGGAATCATTCACAGAGAACAATGGCCGGAACTAGACCTTAGAATCGATACAGACTATGCTTTTATTAATACCTGGAGCGAAAGCCTGAATAGCGGATTAGGAATAAGTTTTTTAAATCAAAGAGAAAATATAAGCAATTATAACTTCTCAGAGATCAATGCAAATTATGCTTATCGAGTGAGATTAAATGACGAATGGGAATTTAGACCCGGTATTGAAGCAGGATTTGGATTAAAATCTTTTGCTTTTCAGAATTTATTACTCGAAGATCAAATCAACATTAGAACCGGAGTAATCAACACCAGTTCTATGGACCCTATGTTATTAAACAGAAGAGCGACTTTTTTTGATGTGTCGGCAGGTATGGTTTTTAACACAGATGATATTTGGATTGGTTTGTCTATGAAACATCTTAACAGACCTAATATTTCGTTTAGTTCAGAAGGAAATGTGCCTTTAAACACCTTCTTTTCTTTAAGTGCCGGTTACGAATTTCTCGTAATTGACTATATAGATGTATTGCTGCTTCCGTACGAAACCAAGTTTTTTGTAACCTCAAATTATATGCAGCAAGGACGTTACAATAGGTTTGATTTAGGAGCATCCATCTTATTTGAAAAAATATTCTTTGGAGCAACAGGCGTGACAAATCCGGCAAAAAACGGAGCCAATGGCGATTTGTTAACCTCAATAAACCTTATGACAGGTTTACAGTACGAACATTTAAGACTAGGATTTTCATACGATTTAAATACTACCAAAATAGGAAAGACAGGTGGCATTTACGAGTTATCATTAACCTACCAGTTTGATTTGAGTAGAAAATGTTTCGGTTGTCCAAATTACTCAGGCAAATAAAAGATTTACATTTACCATAATTTGGGCGTGTCCCTCCGGGTCGGGCTGTACACTATATCTTTTGTGGCGAACCACGCCACAAAAGGATATCGTTCCCATCCCTCACGCGTTTACGTTAATAAAGAAATCTCCTTTTCAATATTCAGCCTCGCCTTATCTTCATATAAAACTCTGAATTCATCCGTTTGAAAGATAAATTCATATTCCAGAAAATGTTTCAAAGCTTTTGCACGTCCGGGTTTGTAGAGAAAATCAGGATAAATGCGATATTCTTTTCGTATTTGCTCAAAATAGATTTTATAATCTTCCCAGTCTTTCGCAAGGATTTTTAAATCAAAATCGATTAACCAATTAATGTCTTCGTTTGTGTTATGCGCGTGAAGCTGTGTTGCACAAATTGCATCAAAAACTAACGGTTTATTTATTGAGCTTTTTTCACCCAAAACAACCAAAGCATATTCGGCACTTTTAAGTTCATTATCCTTTTTTGAAGCCGAATACACAAAATCATGATAAAAAATAGAAAATAATATTTCGTTCGGATTTTGAAGCCGATCAGAATAGATTTCAAAACTGGCAATCATTTCTTCTAAATGTGTTAGATTATGATAATGCCTTGATTTTTTGGAATATGCCTTTTCTAAATTTTTCCAATTCTGCTGAATTTCATTCTCTAAAAAACCAATAGTAAGAAGTAGATCAGTATAGATTTTATTTAGATTCATCATGTTTATTATTTAAAGCTAAAGAGAAAACTCTGGAGGAGTTCAATATTTATAGCCAATTTACAGAATCGAAATTAAAGCTCCAGCGGAGCGACATTTCAGTTTTTATATTTAAAAAATAAATATTTCACCCCGCTGGGGCTCTTTCTAGACATGCTAATAAAAACTATAAATATGCCGTCCCTCTGGGACTTACAAGTTTATATTTAATTAATATTTACTCAAATTTAAAATTCTTTTTTTACTGCGCAAAATAATTGCGTAGTGGTTTTGAAATCTTTGTCATGTTAAAACAACGCAATTATGAGAACTATTAAAATTTATTGCAAAGAATGTAAAAGTGAGATAACTTCTGAGCTTACAGAAATATCTGAGTCAATGTTATTTTGGGATGAAAATGATCAGAATATAATTCAAAAAGGTAAATTTTCATTTTTAAAAAATCAGGAATCAAATAATAAAAGGATAATAGTTGCTCTTGATGTTTATAATTTAAAAAATCATAGTGATATAAATAGATTCGCTGGATGCTGCGGAAGTGATGGAGGAAATGGTCTAAATAAACTTTGCTTGAACGGACATGAAGTGGCAACCGAAGTTTCAGATTGCTGGACAGCTCACTATGTAGAATTTGATTGCAATAAAATAATTATTGAAGAAAAGATTGATAATGATACTTACAAAGAATTTAAAATATAATATTTTTTACTACGCAGAATAACTGCGCACTAGTTTTGAAATCTTTGTTCAAGAAATAAAACAAATGTTCATAGAAATAAAAATACTAAATAAAGCAGGTCAAGTTTAAGTTACTTCTAAAAACCTTTTGATGATTTATACTTATACCATTATCTCTTTATTTAAAATGAAGCAGTAGCTCAGCGGTTAGAGCAGGTAGTTTTGAAATTATCCCTAAAAGGTCAATCCAAACTTACTTCGTACACTTCTAATGTCCGGGTCGTGGGTTCGAATCCCACCTGCTTCACTATTAATGGTCAATTAAAACTTACTTCTTAGGTTCGAATCCTAACTTCTGAAAGGAAGTTGCTGGTTATAAAGTTTTAAAATCATCATCAATAAAAAATGAAGGTCAAGATTAACTTACTTCTTCGGGGAAACCCGCTCACCATTTAGTCCAGTTAATCAATTATCATCAAATTTCAGGTCAAGTGTTTCTTACTTCAAAACTCTTTTAGGTAGAACTCAGAAACGCAATTATCTAAATTTTTAAAATTAAAAAAATGAAAACAAAAGAATTATTAAAAATCAGTTTACGTCAAAATGCAATTTTCATTCCATCAGAAATGATTTCGAATGATATTAAAAATTTATCAGGAACAACATCAGTTTTAGCAGCCAATGTTGCAAAATTGGGATATACATTTTCTGAGACGTTACTGCACGCTTTAAATAATGTCAGCCCAAATTATAAAATAGAGATTTTAGAAGTCTTAAGAGAAGTTTTAGGAACCGATAAAAACTGGACACCATTGGTAAAAGAATGGAATGTGCCAACAGGAGAATCTGTTGTAGATCATATTATAACGTATTTTTCAAATATTTTCCAGACTAAAAACGGAACAGTTTTACAATGTGGACATACCATTCCAGATAATACTTTTCCATTAGAAAGATACAACGGCTGTCCGTTCTGCGGAACTCCGTTTGAATTTGGTAAATTGGAAAATATCGGTCAGGGAAGCAAATTAAAAGTGCTTGAATTGTGGAATGAGAAAAACTTAAATGATTTCTATATTTCATTATTACAATCTAAAACCGCATTAGACGCAACTCAGGTTGATAGTTTAAAAATAGTAATGAAATATTTGGCTTTGCCGAAAACAGATGTTGCCATGAAGGAAACTTTAATGCTGGTAATCGATCTTTTGATTGAAAACGGTAATGAAGATCTGGCATCTCAATTTTTGAAAACACCAACAGATATCTTGCGTTATTTGTGGTATAAAAACACAGGTTTATTGCAGATTATCGAACCAAAAACGATCATTAAAAGAGCGTCTAAAAACAATCAGCATTTTCATTATGTATTAGATACGAGTGTACAGGCAAAAGTGGCATCTCAAAAAGATTTGAAACTTAAATATTCCCGAAAAGAATGTTTAATGGTGGCAAACTGGTTGAATAATATGAATATGGATGTTGAGGCGATGTGCGAAATCATGCATCCAAAAAGAGGAATGTGGGTTCGTTTTATCCGTGCGCTGCGTTTGGCAGAATACAGCAAAAGAAAAGGATTCGAGAAATTAAATTTTTTAATGGATGTATTCTATAACCAAGTGTATGATGTTTGGCAGAGCAAAGTAAATTCGTCAAGATTAAAATTTGATGCCGATAAAACATTTGCATTGTTAAAACAACGTCCGGGATTATTTGCACGTTCCTTATTTTCGAATATGCTTTGGTTTGGAGCCGATGAAACAATCGCACATTTCGAAGAAGTGATCGATAAAGTTCCAGCAAGATTGGTGTTTACTTTAAATATGTATGCACAAAACTATTTTGATGTAAACATGCAGAGAAGTGTGAAACCTTTGGGTGGAACAAACAAACGTATTGGATCAAACCAATTATTGAAGTTGTACGATGATGCGCAGTTGGAAACCATGAAAAATCAAATCGAAGACTTGACTATTTTGGCTATGAAAAAACGATTTGCGTCGGTTTCAAACCCAAATAAAACGATTTATATCGATCCGCAATTGTACAATATGCCAGTTTCGATTGGTGATAGAAGCGAAACCGTTCAGGATCTCCCAGTTGCTTTAATGGGAACACGTTTCCCGGTTGAAGGAAACGAAGTGCGATTGTTTATGCAATGGGGTAAAGATCTTCTAGCGCAGCATTTGGATATGGATTTAAGCTGTCATATCGCTTACGAAGACCGTTCAGATATGTGTTCTTTCAGCCGATTGACGACTACAGGTTGTCAGCATAGCGGTGATATCAGAAGTATTCCAAATAAAATTGGAACGGCTGAATACATCAATATCAACATCGACGAATTGGCGAAAGCTAAAGCAAAATTTGTAACTTTTACTTGTAATGCGTACAGCAACGGAAGTATCACGCCAAATTTGGTCGTAGGTTGGATGAACAGCAAATATCCGATGAAAATTTCGGAACGAACAGGTGTTGCATACGATCCGTCGTGTGTAGATCATCAGGTTCGTGTGACGCAGAATGTTGCCAAAGGTTTGGTTTTTGGAGTGTTGGATGTAGCCAAAAGAGAAATTGTTTGGTTAGAGATGACTTTCGGAGGTCAGGTCGTAGGAGGTTTGGATTTCAAAGGAGTTCAGGCACTATTGGCAAAATTGAGCAGTAAATTGAATATTGGTAATTTATTAGAACTAAAAGCGGAAGCTCAAGGTTTAACGATTGTCGAAAACGAAAATGCTGATGAGGTGTACAACGCGCAATGGGCTATGAACGCTGCTGCAGTGACACAGTTGTTAATAGATTAATTAATTTAGAAGTGACAAAGGGGCATAGTTGCAAAGTGCCAAAGGTTTTGTAGAGGCGCACTCCTGTGCGTCTTCCGCAAAGCGAGGAAAAATTTAATCTCGCAAAGTCGCGAAGTCGCAAAGTTTTCCCTCGCAGATTGAGCAGATTAAGGAGATTTTAAAAATCATTTTAATCCTTTTAATCTGTGGCAAAAAAATTATTGAAATTAGTGCAATTTGTGTCAAAAAAACTTTGCTCCCGAAGCCTCGGGACTGCGACTTTGCGTGAGATTTTTCATTTGCTTTAAAGAAAAAATAATCTACGCAAAATAACTGCGCAGTAGTAAACAACCTTTGTACTATCAAAATAAAACAAACGATGAAAACACAAATAAACGGTACAGATATATTAGAATTAGGATTCCCAGAAGGAAAAATAATTGGGATTGCCTTAAAAATAAACAGCAAAAGAAACGGATTTACCCGAGAAGAAATGATCGAGAATTATAAAAACGTTCTAGAAGCTCCAGAAAATTATATAGACGATAAAGTATTCAGCAAACTGGCTGTGGCTTTAATCGAAAAGTCGAATGAAAAACCAGAAGATTTTATTGCTTTAAATCAAAATCCGAATGCGTATTCTGCTTACGGATTAGATCATATCGAAGACGGTGCCAGAAAACAAATGGAAGTAGCAATGAAACTTCCTGTTACAGTTGCAGGCGCATTAATGCCAGACGCGCATCAAGGTTACGGATTACCAATTGGCGGTGTTTTAGCTACCAAAAACGCTATTATTCCATATGGTGTTGGAGTTGATATTGGGTGTAGAATGGCGTTGTCGGTTTATGATATTCCGGAAGATTTTTACTTTGAAAACGAAGCTAAATTCAAAAAAGAATTAATTGCCAATTCGATTTTTGGAGCGGGTCACGGATTTCACGGTCAATACAAATCAGATCATGCGGTTTTGGAAAATGAAACTTTCAATATGAATCCGTTTGTGAAGAATTTGAAAGATAAAGCCTGGTCGCAATTAGGTTCTTCGGGTGGTGGAAACCATTTCGTTGAATTCGGAATCATGGAGTTTGCGCAAGACGATGCTGTTTTAAATATCCCAAAAGGAAAATATGTTGCTTTGTTAACGCATTCTGGTTCACGCGGAATGGGTGCAACGATTGCCGGACATTACACTAAAATTGCCAAAGACGAATGTAAACTTCCAGAAGTAGCGAGAAATTTAGCTTATTTGGATATGAACTCACAATTGGGTCAGGAATACTGGCTGGCGATGAATCTTGCAGGAGATTACGCTTCGGCTTGTCACGAGATTATCCATAACAAAATGGAACGTGCTTTGGGAGCGACGATTTTAGCGAAAGTCGAAAACCACCATAATTTTGCATGGAAAGAAATCTGGAACGGCGAAGAAGTGATCGTACATAGAAAAGGAGCCACTCCAGCCGGAAAAGGCGTTATGGGAATCATTCCGGGATCTATGACCGCACCGGGATTTTTGGTGAGAGGAAAAGGCGAGGAGAACGCCATAAACTCTGCTTCGCATGGAGCAGGAAGACAAATGAGCAGAACTCAGGCGATCAAAAACATTACACAAACCGAAATGAAATCAATCCTGAGAGATCATGGTGTTACGCTTATCGGTGCAGGTCTTGACGAAGCACCAATGGCGTATAAAGATATCAATCAGGTGATGGAAGCACAACAGGATTTGGTTGATGTTGTTGCCAAGTTTACACCAAAATTAGTGAGAATGGCAGATGATGGAAGCAAGGAGGACTAGTGTTCAGTATTCAGTTTTTTAGTGTTCAGTCTGTTGGTCATGTTACAATGTAGAGGCGCACTGCAGTGCGTCTCACGCGAAGTATGTTTCACGCAAAGTGAATAAAATATAAAATCGCGCAAAGTCGCGAAGGCGCAAAGTTTTATTTTTAAGTAAGATTACATCGTATTGTATGTCATCCTGACGAAGGAAGGATCTCCACGAGTAGCTCGACAAGATTGACATACGTTGCGGAGTTTCTTGTGGAGATCCTTCCTTCGTCAGGATGACAAAAAATGAGAAAAACTTTGCGACTCTGCGCCTTTGCGCGATTAATTCAACACAAAGAAAAAATAAACTTCGTGCCTTAGCGCCTTAGTGGCAAAAAAATAAATAACCGTTCCAAGAGGCAAAAAAAACTTAGAACCTTAGAACCTTAAAAAAAATGAACAAATATGAACGGCTGAAAACAGAATTAGAAACAGTCGGAAATGGAAAGATGAAAGCGTTTGGAGATTCAATGCTTCCGATTTTAAAAAACGGAAGTCTGCTGACTTTCGAAAAAAGCGATAATTACCAAATAGGAGATATTGTATTCTGTAAAGTAAAAGGCCGATATATTGACGCCCATAAAATCATAAAAACAGATAAAAATAAAGGTTTCCTAATCGCCAACAACCACGGATTCGAAAATGGCTGGACCAAGATTATTTACGGAAAAGTAATTCAGGCAGAGTTTAAGAATCAGATAATTTATTAATTAGTAACAAAGAGGCAGAGAAACAAAGAGGCAAAGTTATTATAGAGGCGCATCAATGTTTTTTACGAAAAGTATTCTCTCGCATTTCAAGCAGATTTCGTAGATAAAAATCATTTTAATCTGTGGCAAAAACTTTGTGCCTTAGCGCCTTAGTGGCAAAACAAAAAAAAATAACCGTTCCAAGAGGAAAAAAGCTTAGAAGCTTAGCCTCTAAGAACCTTAGCAACTTTAAAAAAATGACATACATAGATATCGGGATTAATTTGACAAACAAACAATTCCAAAACGACATAGACGATGTTGTACAAGACGCGGTAGATGCCGACGTTACCCAAATGATCCTCACGGGTACAAGTGTGAGGAACAGCGAAGAATCGGCAAAGATGGCGAGGCAGTATCCGGGTGTGCTTTATGCCACGGCGGGAATACATCCGCATGATGCGAAGAGTTATGATAATCAGAGTATTTCGAGGCTTCGGAAATTATTAGAATTGAAACATGTGGTTTCGGTAGGCGAATGCGGACTCGATTTTGACCGTGATTTTTCGCCCCGAAACAAACAGGAAGAATGTTACAGAGCCCAGCTCCAATTAGCGATAGAAGTACAGAAACCGTTGTTTTTGCACGAAAGAGATGCTTTTAGTTCGTTTATGAATATCACAAAAGATTATCTGCCGAAACTGCCCAAAGCCGTTGTGCATTGTTTTACGGGAACTTTGTCCGAAGCCAAAACCTATCTCGATAACGGATTTTATCTTGGTTTTACGGGAGCGATTTCAGACAGCAAACGTTTCGCACATTTAAAAGAAGTCATTCAGTACGTACCGCTCGACAAAATGATGATCGAAACCGATGCGCCGTTTATGCTTCCGAAAAATGTACCCAACAGCCTTTTGAAGAAATACCACGAACGCCGTTGCGAACCTGCTTTTCTGCCTTACGTTGCGGGAACCATTGCACAGTTTAAAGGAATTGCTTTGGATAAGGTTGCGGAGGAAACGACGAGGAATGCTAAGAGGTTTTTTGGGATTTAGAATAAAATATGAGGTGTAAAAGTTTGTAGGTTAGTGACTCAGGAATAAAATAAAAAATATATGTAATTACTTACATTGTAGTTTTCAATTTATTTATATTTGAAAGCAATTATGATGAAAATATATTCTAATAGAATACTAATCTCAAATTTTAATAACATAAAATGAACATTCAAAAGAACGTATTAATCTTATTTTCGACAGTATTGCTAGTACTGTTTTCTTGTAAAGAAGAAAAGAAAACCAAGCATAAAAAGAGCATTAAAAAAGAAGTTGCAAAAGCTGAACCTGAAAAAAAAGAAATCGAAGGAAGAATTCTAGAGGAGGCTCAAAGCAATTTTCTGAAACAATTGGTAAAAGAAGAAATTGGCGAGCAAAAATATGATGATCTGCAAATAGAAAAAGCGCCTTATAGTATTCATTTCCCTAATGATGGAGATCCATATTCTGTTGAGTTTGATATTATAAAAGAAAAGGATTTTAATAACGACGGAATTATAGATTATGTAGTGTTTAGAGACTCAAATGGAATGTTGGGAGGAAATGCAAATACAAACCAGGATTATATCTATTACATCATGAAAGATGAGGTCAATTACAAAGAAGCGCATTCTATTCTGGGTTATGCACCATTTTCTTATAATATAATTGACGAAGCAAAGTTTGAGGAAGATAAATTTAAAGTAAAAATCACTCAAAATTTTAGAACGTATAGTACTCAGGATCTAAAAACAGCTTCTTTATCTTTTATTTATAAAGATGGAAATTTATATGAAGAATCGTATTTGTCTGATTGTAAGCTCGCACAGTTAGAATCTAAAACTATTTTTAATGATATGCCCGAAGTAACCAAACGTATTCGAAGCATTGAAATGCATAATTACTGCGAAACTATTGGTGAAACGTATAAAAAGAACGATAGGTTTATTCATGCTGAACTAGAAGGTTGTGACAACCTATCACTGACTTTTGATACCGATTATATAGTCGAAAAAAGTAAGCTGAAAAATGCTTCGTTTAGAAAGAATACTACTTTAGAACTTTTAAAATTTTTATCGGCTAATACTCAGTTTTCGGAAGAGATCGATGTGATGATAGAATATTACGAACAAAATCCAGTAACCGACAAATCTATAGAAACGGTAGAAGGATATAGCTTTAGAGTATTAATTCAGCAGAATGACCCAAAGAAAAACGAACTTCGTTTTTTAGTGCAGCTTGAAAAAATTGATAATCCGTATCAAAAAGAAAATTGGGAAATCGCAACCCGAAATAAAACCGCTCCACCTGAGAATGAAGATTATTGATTTTCTGCTACATAAGTGGGAACTATTGCGCAGTTTAAAGGAATTGCTTTGGATAAGATTGTGGAGGAAACCACTAAAAACGTCTTTAATATCTAGTAAAAATCCCAGAGGGATGATATATTTATAGAAAATAAAGATTAAAGGTAATTAAGCTCCAGAGGAGCGACATATTTTTACAGCATGACAAATCTCAAAAACAGAGGAAAAGAAGCCAGCGACGATGCTTTGTTTGGAAATGTAAAAATGCAGTTCAAACTAAAAGAAGCCGTAACCGATATGCACTATTTTTTGAGCAGAGGTTATGGTGAAAAAGCAACTTTGGTTTTAGTCGGAAACCGTTACAGACTCAATGCACGCCAGCAACAAGCCGTTCGTGGAATGAGTGCTTCTCAACAGCAGATTGAAGACCGAAAAGCAAAAGAAATTGAGAGTCAGGATTTGGAAGGGAAAGAGATTTGTTTTGACGGATTTAATGTTCTGATTTTACTCGAAAGTATTTTATCAAACGCTTATGTTTTTAAAGGACAAGACGGTTTTATTCGAGATTTGTCAAGTGTTTATGGGACTTATAAAAAAGTAAAGCAAACTTCTGAGGCTATTGAATTGATTACTGATTTTTTTAGAAAAGAGAAAATTAAAAAAGCACTTTGGTTATTTGATAAACCTGTTTCAAACAGCGGAAGATTAAAACAAATGATAGAAGAAACCGCTTCTACACATCATTTAAATTGGGAAGTACAATTGGTTAATAATCCCGATAAATTAATGGCTGAAAGTGATAGCATTGCTGTAACTTCAGACGCATGGATTTTAGATCATGCCTCTTCAAATTTCAATTTGATGGAATATATGCTTTCGCAAATGAGTGAAAAAGAAACTGTAATTTCTCTTGAATAAAATGAAACCCAATCTCTTTAATGAAATAAAAGCCGTAATTCCTGATCTTAATCAAGATTGGAAAGAAAAATATGCTGTGTTTTTAACAGATGAAAATCTGCATCTTTTTTCTAAAAACCTGATTTCATTCTACAATCAGAAAACAGAAGTTGTGAGACTGCCTTATTTCAAAGACGAAATTATAGTTTCAGTTCAGGAAGCTGTTTCATATTTCGAAAAAGTGCTGGAAGACTTTTGGAATGATTCAGATGAAGTTCAGAAGAGTTTAATTCAGGCATTCGAAAAAACACCTTTTGAGAGTATATTACTTATTTTAGGACAGCGCTTAACCCCAGCTAGTGTTCGTGACGAAAACGGAATTCCGCCAGCAAAAAATATTCTTTTAAAAAGCTGTTTTTTGCCTTATAATAAAGAAATTTCAATAGCTACGAGAGCTTGGGAAAAACATGTGGGAAGAAATAAAAACAGTATTTTTGGAGAAATAAAAGGAAACACATTCCAGAAAAAAGAAAAAGTAGAAAAACTCATAGAGCACATTATCGTTCATAAAACATGGTGGAATATTTTTTACCATTACAAACATGGTTTGGTTTACGAAATAAGAGTAGAAAATGGACAAGGTTTAAGATGGTCTGCTGATGGAAAAAAGTTTATCGGATTTTTAGAAGATTTTTTAGAGGAATAAAAAATGGAAACAGAAAAAAAATATATTTTTAGCAAAGAAGAGTGGCAGACTTGTCTTAGAATTTTAGAATCGCTCAAAGACAACCCGTTAGAAAATCCAGATAATGATTTATTCGCGGGTTTGATTACGAAGATCCATAAAAATGCTAAAAAGAACTTGCGCAGTGTAAGTTATTCTTCTAAAAAACAAGAAGATCTCCAAGTAAGTTTGAGTGCTACTTTGGTTTCAAAAGCATTAAATGGAGAAACTTTATTTGCTGAAAAAGAAAATCCAGATGAACAGCAGTTTGTAAAATTGAATTTACCTAAAAATTGTTATGCCTGCAACCGCTCTTATAAATTAGCACATAGTTTTTATACAAGACTTTGTCCAGAATGTGCGGAAGAAAATTATGAAAAACGTTTTCAAAACATTGATTTAAAAGGACGTAACGTAATTCTTACTGGCGGACGTGTAAAAGTGGGCTTTGCAACTGCTTTAAAACTTTTACGAAATAATGCAAATGTTGTGCTTACAACTCGTTTTCCTGCGCTTGCTTTAGAACAGTTTAAGCAAGAGAATGACTTTGAGCATTGGAAAGACAATTTGATAATTTATGGTCTGGATTTAAGAAACTTAAATGCTATAAATGATTTTATATCATTTTACAAAGCCAAATTCAAGAGTGTAGATATTTTAATTAATAATGCAGCACAGACTATTAAATATACAGATGAATATTATCAGCCTTTAATTCGAAAAGAAGAGAATCTTTTAGATCTATTTTCTTCAAATAAAAAGTTGATCGCAAATAAAACTCCAGTTGCAGGAGAAGTAAAAGCATTAGAATATGGTTTTGAAGAAAAGACAGAATTAGCACTTTCACGTTTTGGACAGCCAGTAGACAACCGCGAAAAAACAAGCTGGAATTCGACTTTAGAAGAAATCAGCATGTATGAATTGGTAGAGGTAAATTTGATCAATCAGATTGCGCCTTATTTTTTAATAAAAGAACTCAAATCGTTGTTTTTAAATTCAGAATTTAAAGAGCGTTTTATTGTAAATGTAACTTCGTCAGAAGGAATTTTCAGTTACACCAACAAAACCATTTTTCACCCGCATACCAATATGACAAAGGCGGCGCTGAACATGATGACACTAACATCTGCCAAAGAATTTGCCGAAGATGCCATTTTTATGACCAGCGTAGATGTAGGCTGGATTTCGACTGGAGCAAAAGAAAGTTTACGAAAAAAACAATTTGAAGATGGATATATTCCGCCGTTGGATTCTGTAGACGGTGCAAGCAGAATTTTAGATCCAATAGCGCAAGGAATCAATGGGAATTGTATATTTGGCGTCTTGTTAAAAAACTACAAAGTTTCGGCTTGGTAATATAGCAGGATAGTAGTTTAATTGGAAAAACATTCCCACCAAAGGAAAAGTTTTGGGTTCGAGTCCCAACTATCCGCTAGGGTGTTAGCTCAATTGGAAGAGCGCCTGCCTGCCCGGCAGGAGGATGCAGGTTCGAGTCCTTGCACACCCTTTTTAAGATTCAAAAGTGCAAAGATCTAATCTTGGTAATTATTTATTAATTTACCTTTCTTTTGTAATAAATCCAAAAACAAAAACAAATGGTGTTAGTTCAATCTGGAAGAACGTCTGTCTACCATGCAGGAGGCTGCGGGTTCGAGTCCCGTACACCATACTTTTAAATTTTAGATACTGAGAATTTGCGGGGTATTTTTTATCTAAAAAAAGATTTTAAACAGGAAATCACAACTACTTAATTTGCCCAAAAGCACAGAAAAATTCTAATCTTGTAACGGATACACAAACAACAATTGCAGACCGTTTTGAGAAGGAATAACTTTAAAAGTTCCATTTATGCCTTCCATTCTTAAAGACATATTGGTCATACCGTTTCCTTTTTGATAAGCGTCAGATAGTCCAATTCCTTTATCAGAGATTGTAATGCTTAAAACAGCTTCACTTTGTTCAAATGCAATTAAAACCTCATTTGCCTGGCTGTGTTTGTATATATTATGTACAGCTTCTTTAACGGCTAAAAAAAGATTTCTTCGGGCTTTTACAGATAAATTAGTTTCTTTTTCAATAATATTCGAATTCAATTGAAACGTAATGTTGGTTTTATCTAAAAAACGTTTGACATACAAACTTGTATATTCTATAAAATTTCCAACAGTATCATTTTGCGAATTCAGGCTCCAGAGAATTTCCCTCATGGCGAGATTCATATCTTCTGAAGTTGTTATAATCGCTTCCAGATCTTCCGAAAAACTTTCTTCGGGCATTTTATATTTCAAAAACTCAGCCTGAAGTTTTATGGCCGAAATTCCGGCGCCTAAATCATCGTGCATATCCTGAGAAATACGTTCCCTTTCCAACTGAATTGCTTTTTGACGTTCTAATTCTTTTTGCAGTAATTGGTTTTGAAATTCGCTTTCTTTAAGTTGGTTTTCCTGTTGCTGAATGAGCTGTTTTTTATTGTAAATAAAAACAACCATAATGATAAAGCATACTAAAAGAAGCATCAAAATGATGGCAATAATATAGGTTAGTTTTATTTCTGGGGGCAGTTGTTTCATTTATTTAGGTTTTTGCGATTCTTTCATATTTTATCAAACCTTTGAAAAATAACAGATACATAATGCAATTTATTCCATATAGAAATTCTCTAAGTAAAATCAAGAATTCTTTGTCTTCAATATTTAAAAGATCTCTAGGAATGACTCTAAATATAAAAAAACAACTCCAGAGTAGTAAAGCAGTTGAAATCCAAAAATTAGGATCATCAGTAATCTTATCCTCAGATGTTAAAGTTATTTTTTGCAGAAACCACAGCATGCTGTATAAAATATAAAAAATAGGAAGTGCTGTCATTAAAACAAAACTTAGAGTTTGTTTTAGAAAAAACGATATTGGAATAATGCTTATTAAAAGAAAACCTGACAGCAGGTTCACTTTTTTTCTTAGATTTTTTTGGAACGATAGGTTATAGTAAAACCAAAAAAACAGAATACAAAATACGCAGTAAATATCATATTGAATGCTCAGTTCTGATTTTGGATTTATTAAAAGAATTATCCTGGAACCCAATTCTACAAGAAAAGTAACAAGGAGATATACAAACAAATAGTTCTGGCAGGAAAGATTAAATTTCCTAACCAAAACTATTGATTTTAACAATGTTAATAGTAGTATTATTTCATAAATGTAATTCATTAAGGTCTAAGGTTTCCTAGATCGTAACCGTCTCCCTGATCGTACGATGCTTTTCTTTTATTAAATAATACATGAACACAAAAAGCAATTCTTTTATCTCTTTTTGTAAAATGGGCTGAAAGGCTTGGATTTATATTGTTAGGACTGTACTGAAACATACTTAATTTTAAGCGATCAATATTAGGATAAGAATTTTTCATTTCATGTAAGAAACTATTAATGTCTTTTAGGGGATATGAAATTAAAGTATCTTTTTTATTTTCAGGATGAGTAGGTAATTTAGATCCTATAGCTTCCATAAAATCATTTTTCATGTCTCTGAAATCTTTCTTTACTATAGAATCATTTTCTAAAATATATAAGATATCATCGTCAATACGATTATTTATTTTAATTGGGCATTCTTCATTATCTGAAAAAGATAAGCCTAGATTTAACGATGTACCTTGTTGAATAAAATAAAATTTGCAACAAAGCTTGTCTTCATTATCTGAAAGTATCTCTTCAAATATTTTTAAATCTATTAAAAAGCTTTCAGTTAATCCTGCAATGTTTAATTTTTTATAGTTCTCAATAAAATCATCTTCTATTTCCTTATCAATTTTTTTTATGAAATCAATTCCGTCAATTTTTTTCTGGTTTAATTCTTGTGTGTCCATAGTTTTCTTAGTTTTTGGTGTTAAACTTATTAATAGCTTCAATTTTGTTGCTTACTTGTAACTTTCTATAGATATTGCCAATGTGTTTTTTAATGGTGTCGATGGTGACATTTTTTTTATCGGCAATTTCTTTATAAAGAAGCCCCTGCGCCAGCAGTTCAAGAACTTCTTTTTCGGTTACTGTCAGTAACAATAGGGTTTGTACCTGTACTTTTGTTTCCTGAAAATGTTGTAAAACACGCTTTGCAATTGCAAAACTCATAGGAGCGCCGCCTTTATGTGCTTCCTGAATCGCCTGAATTATCTTGTCCAGCGGATCTCCTTTTACAAGGTAACCGCTGGCACCAGCGCGAAGTGCCGAAAATATTTTTTCGTCGTTTTCAAAACTCGTGCACATAACAAAGGTTGTGCCCGGCATTAATTCGGTTAGTTTAAAGACTATATCAATACCTGATAAATCCTGCAGCTGAATATCCATTAAAACCACGTCTGGTTCTAAAGCTTCTAATTTTTGCAGCGCATTTTTACCATTAAAAAACTGAGCCACGCATTCCATATCATGTTGAAAATCGATGATATTTTTTAAGGCCTGATTGTAATTCTTATCATCTTCTACTATGGCTACTCGTATTTTCATGGCGTTACATTTTCTTTTACAAAGTTGTGCAATAAGTTCATTGACCGCAATTACCCTTTTGGGTGATATTAGAAATTAACTCAAAAAAAGACAAATGGTATTTATGGAATAAACTTACAAAAAATAATACACGAAATACAAAAAATAAAATATCACCCAAAAGGGTAATTGATTGATATACTGTTCTCAAAATACATTTGAAATGTTAACTAAAAACATTAGAAATCATGAAAAAATTAATTGTCACAATGTTTGTTTTTTTAATTAGTATTAATTTAATAAAAGCGCAGGATAAACCAACTAAATGTGAAAATTCGGTAACATCTTTTGATGCTAATATGAAAGGTAAGATTACGAGTCAAGTAAGAACGGCTCATCAGTATTATATCTTTAGTAGTGACCCGAATGCCGGAAATACTTATGAACAAAGAACTTCAAATTTGCAAAAAGAAATAATTAAAACTTTTCAAGCCTTTATGAAAGTTCGAAGAGAAGAATATAGAAAGACAAGGTGTTATTATTATAAAACAGATTGGAATAAGGGAGGTAATAGCAGCTATAGAACCTTAACAGTTCAGCCTGGATTTTATTTATTGACAGCAACATTAAAAAGAACAATGAATGGAGATTGGAAAAAGGGACCATATTGGCAGCCTAACGAAACTTCGCCAACCTCAATAAGATGGAAAACCGGAGGGCATAGGAGAAATGAAACATTTGTTGATATTCAAGCTATTTATAGAGAAGATTATATTAAAACTACTATAGTAAATGAACTAAATCAAGCAAGAAAGGAGCTTAATGACTTAGGAATTCCTACAGAAATCCCTCCATTTTTAGAAGAATAAAATTATCATCTAATAACAGAACTTAAAATTGTTTATTAGTGAAACAAAATGCACAAAGTCTAAAGGTGATTTTGTGCATTTTTAGTAAAATACAATATCACCCAAAAGGGTAATTGATTGATATACTGTTCTCAGGATACATTTGAAATGTTAACTAAAAACATTAGAAATCATGAAAACAACCTTATTTTTTTATTTTTTATTCTTCGGAATAATTGGCTATAGTCAAGTGAAAACTAAAGTCATAGTAGTTGATTTAGGAACTCCGCATAAAGAGACTATCCGAATTTGTGAAGATATATCATGCACAACTCCTGACAAATGTAAAAGCAAATGGCTTTCGATAAAAGCAAGAGAAATGGTTTCAATTAAATTAACTAATATAAATTCTGTAAGATATACTTATAAAATTGATACAAAAAACATTTCCTTCTATGATAAAGAAAATCAGGCAAATGAAGTATTTACAGGAGCTTTAAAAGAAGCAAATAAACTAAGCGAAAAAAATATAACGCAAATGGCTCTAAATCCCTTATCTATAGCTGATATTTCTGGAAATAATAAAAGTTTAAACGCTGATATATCTAATTTGAATAATAATGTAGATCTTTTGTATACAACTTTGAAACAGAAAACTGCACTTGAAGAAAAAGACTATTTTAATGAAAGAATATTATTGCTTGATGAGGCTAAAAGAATATATGCAGAGAATGATGCTTTAGTAAAAGATTTGGAACGATTTATTGGAAAACCAAAATATTCGGCAGTAAAAACTGAATTAGATCAAACCAAAAAAGAAATTGAAAAGACAATGAAAGAAATTACACAAAAATTCTATACTATAGAATTAGTAGTTTACACATTGCCTGTTGATGTCCAAGGTAAAAATATTGATGCTCTAGAATTTAGATTGCATCGTACCGATAAAGAGACAAAAGAAGAAGATCTTAGTTTTGCTTCAACTCCTTATAATATATGGATTAAAGGAGGTTTTAAAATCGATGTAAGTGCAGGAATTTTTGCAACTTCATTGTTTGATGACGAATTTGATAAACGAGATGATCCAGCAATTGCAGGAAATAAAATCATTACTTTAAAAAATGGAGGAGATTATGATTTAGCGTTAGGATCAACTATTAATGCTTATGTGAGGCTGAATTCTTGGGTAGTTCCCACAATTAATTTAGGTGCAGTATTTACCCAAAATGAGAAAATACAAATATTGTTTGGCGGCGGTGTTATATTAGGAAAACAGGAACGTATAATTTTAACTGGTGGTATATCTATGGGGAAAGTAAATAGAATTGCCGATTCTTATAATGTTGGAGGCTCGTATAATTTAGGAGATTCAGGAGATGTTCCCACCCAGAATCAGTTCAAATTCGGCCATTTTTTTGGGATAACTTATAATTTATCCAAAGTTAAAAAAATCAGTCTCGATAAAGGAATCGAACAAAACTAGATATAGAGACTTTCTATTTTGGTAAAAGAAATTATTCAACCAATAAAAACTCAAACCCCGCAAATACCAATTTGCGGGGTATTTTTTTGTCTTTAAATCGTACTTTTAAATCGTAAGATTTTTTAACTTTTAAAAGACATTCTTTTAAGAAAAAATCGTTTTAAAATTCTTACATTACCGCCTCAAAAAATAAAAGCCAGTAAAGATGAATATAAGCATCTCAGTTAAACAATTAGGAAAAAAACATCCGTTGCTTCAGGAAAAAAGTATCGCTTTGGCCATAGAAAATCCTGTTATTACCACACAAAAAATCATAGAATCTATTGTAGATCATCAGGTACAATTGTTCCGTTCTTCGTCGTTTGAGTTTGAAGACGAAGACAAAATCCATCTTCCCAAAGAAAATTACCTTCCCATTCTTACCGATACCGGAAAAGTTGGTTTCGGTGCGATTTACAATCACAATCAGGTAGATGTAGCAAAAGCACAGGAAAATGCAATCGTAGCGTTTGAAGATGGATTGTATGCCGTTTTCTATGGAGACGATCAACTGGAAACACTTTCAGAAGAAATCGATTTATCTCAAAATAAAAACCTCACGTTTATCAGGCTGACTTTCTTGGCGGGGAGTTACTGGTGATTAAATTCCAATTTTTAAAATTCCAAATTCCAATTGCAATGTCAATATCAAAAATCAATTGCAATATCAAATCAAGATTGGGCGCAATCAAGATAATCTAAAATCTACAGTCTAAAATCTAAAATAAAAACAATCTAAAATAATACCCATGACGATAGAAGATCTTTTAAAAAGTAAAGCAATCGAAAATCCGATTAAGAGATTTAAAAAAGAACTGGAAGAAATTGTAAACAGCAATCTGGTTACTAAATTATTTTCTGGATCAAAACTGAAAAAAGAAGTGGCAGAGTTTGGTCTCGAACTCTTGAAACTTCAGGACAATTATTACAGCAATTATATTTCGCTAGGTTCTAAAGAAGCCGAAAAGTTTGCGACTTTGGTAAAAGAGAACATCTGGGAAGATAAAAATTACTACGATTTACTGCTTTACTTTTTTGGCGAAGAAAATGCTTCGTACGTAAAAGAAGCCTGGAACAGACTGCCTCAAAAAATGTATCAGACGGGTTATTCGCGAAGAGCTTTTAGAGCGCCGAATCATAAAAGTTATTTACTTGTAAATCAGATCAATTTTCTGCGTTCTCTGCTCAACGGACCTTTCAAATACAATTATCAGGATAGCAGTACTTTTTATTACAATTTAAGTATCGAAGATGAAATTCGTTACGATACAGAGATTTCAAATTCGATCAATAAATTCATGGTTTGGTCTTCGGCACTCGATGCTGAAAAAGAAGGGCTTTATCAATTGTTTGAAGATATTATTTTCAATAAAGATACACATGGAAAAGTATCCAGAAATATCATCAAAGCACTTTTAAACAGCGAAAAACAACAAAATTGGGAGTTGGTAGAAAAACTGCTTTTAGCTGCACAACGTCAGGAAGGTTTGCGCCAGACTATTCTCGAAGCTTTAGACGAAACGAGTATCGGCGCTTTGCAATACATGATTAAAGTGCTTATTGATAATAAGCTAACGCGTTTTTCATCGGTTGTAAGAGCAATCGATACGTGGACAGGTTTAGGCTGGGATTCTGAAAAAGAAACGACCGTTCGCAACATTATCGAGTTGGCTTCGGGTTATTTTTCAAAACCAGAAACAATTCCAACTGGCGTTAAAAGCAAAAACAATAATGAAGTCTATATGGCGCTTTGGGTTCAGGGCGTTTTAGATGTGGAGAAAACCGTTCCGTATCTGCACGAATTATTAGAAAAAGGTTCGGTCGAAAAGAAATCTTTGGCGCTGAAATTTGCAGGAGAAACCAACGATCCGTACATCGAAATGCCGTTGTATTTTAAAGCTTTAGGCGACGAAAATCTACAAGTTTTGGCTTTTGCCGTTCCTAGAATGAATATGTTGCTGGAAGCGAATACAAAATCGAAATTCTATATCGAAAACGCGGATTATCCGAACTTCTTTGATAAAGTGTACAATCTGGCACAAAGCATTACCGAGAAAGAAAAAACTTTTGAAGGAAAGGTGTTTTCTTGGTTGAATGTAAAGTTTGAACGTGATACACTTTATGCTTCGGCCATTAATTTGGTTGGCGATAACAACGAAAGATTAGAAGCGGTTTTACAGCATTTTGAAGGTTTCTCAATCAATTTAAGAGAGAAACTGACCAGAAATTTATTGGGAAGTTTTTATAGTTATTCGTACTACAGTAATCAAAACAATCAAACCAAAGCAGAACCAACTGAATTCCAGAGAAATTTTGCCTTACGTATTTTAAAAGACAGAGGAGAATCTCTTGTGGCTTCGGCCGTTAATGTTTTAAAAGATTTGAGTTTAACAGAAGAGGAACTGGCGATTTTTCAGGAAATGTTTAAACGTAAAAATTCCAATTTAAAGAAAAACCTAACGTCGATTCTAATCAAACAAGAAGATCAAAAAGTAGTCAATTTTGTGGATCAGACCATAGAAAAAGGCGATTTAGAACAGCGTATGTCTATGTTGGATGTTATGTTGCAACTTCAGAAAAACAACAAACTGACGGATAAAGTAAACGACTGGGTTCAGGATTATCTGAAAAGACCAAAAATTACGGAAAAGGAAAGCAAGTTTATAGAACAGTTAGAACCGTCTAAAAAGCAAGATTTATTAAGTGCAGAAAACGGTTACGGATTTTTTACGCCAAACGAAATTTCAGCTTATGAATTGCCAAAACCAAAAACAGATTCGTTATATGCAAAAGCGATAAAAGAACATCAATACGGTTTTTCCAAATCGATGTCGCATATTAAAGACGAAATTGCGAAGCTTTATCAATTGTTTGAAGAAAACAGAAATTATGAATACGAAATTGAAAACTACGATAACAGCAAATCGAGTGTTTTATTGGGGAATACTTTTAGTCAATTAAAAAATCTCAAGGACGATAAGAATTCAGAATTAGCAGCAACTAATTATCCGTTGTATGAAGTTTGGGAAAACTGGTTTACAAAATCGGGTCTTGCTAATAGAGATTTGTTTTTGATGACAATGGTAAACAATTGCGATCGAAAAATCTGGAGAGATTTTCTGGAGAAACATGTTTTTTATTATAAAGAATTATTGCCACACCAAAACAAAAGAGGTTACGATTGGGATAATGCAATCTTGAATATTCTAAACGCATTGCAAATAAAATATGCATTTGAAGAAAAAGCCGATTTCTTAATTGATGCTTGCAGTACTTTGTATGCTAATCTTCCAGAATCTGTAAAAGAGTTTGAATATGTACCGGGTAAAAATGAGTATTATTACAACAATGACAACGGAAACGGCTGGCAGAACCAAGGTTTCTTTGATATTTATCTGAATAAAATTGGTTTAGTTGATTTAACAGAAGAACAAAATGCCAAGGTTTGGAATTTGTACAGATGGAGACAATTGAACGGTTTGGAGAAAAATATCGCGGTTACAAAACCACCAATTCATTTGTATTGTGTTGCTTTTGAACAAAAATTAATTACCGAAGGCGAATTGTACGAAGGTATTTTAGAACCTGAAAGAATTTCGGTCTTAACCAGCGAAACCAAACATTACAGACATTTTGGAAGCGAAGATTTAATTAAAAAGTTTCCGTTTTTGGTTCCGATGATTGATAAAATCAGAGAAACGTTTTTGGATGTTGAGGTGAAACGAGGAGATTCTAATACAACTGTAACGCATTTGGTGCAGAGTTTCCAGAAGATTTTTGGAGCCAATCGTTTGGCCGAATTGATTACCGCACTCGGAAAAGCAAGTTTGTACAAAGGTTATATCTATTCGTGGAGTTACACCGATTTAACGAAACAAAAATTATTTAGTTTCTTATTGAAAAGATGTTATCCGTTAGCAACAGATACTCAGGAAAGTTTTAATGCTTTAATTAAAAAAGCCAAAATCTCTGAAGAAAGACTAATTCAGACTGCAATTTATGCACCTCAATGGCAAAAGTTTATCAGCAGTTATTTGGATTGGAATGGTCTGGACGAAGGAATCTGGTGGTTTCATGCGCATACCAAAACGGCATCTTATAGTGCTGCAAATTCAGAACTGGAAAGTGAAGCAGCAAGATTTTCGACTTTAGACCTGCAAGATTTTAAAGATGGAGCAGTCGACAAAGATTGGTTTACATCGGCTTACAAAAAATTAGGAAAAGCAAAATGGGAACTTTTATACGAATCTGCCAAATATGTAACAGACGGAAATGGTCAAAGGCGTGCGCGATTGTATGCTGATACGATTACAGGCGATTTGAAAATTAGAGAAGTAACGGCAAAAGTAAAAGACAAACGCGATCAGGATTATTTAAGAGTTTACGGATTGGTGCCTTTGAGTAAAACTAGTCCAGAAAAAGATATTTTATCTCGTTACGAATATTTACAGCAGTTTAAAAAAGAAAGTAAAGAATTTGGTTCGATGAAGCAGGCGAGTGAGGCTTTGGCAATTCGTGTAGCTTTAGAGAATTTGGCGAGAAATGCGGGATATCCAGATCCTGTTCGTTTGACATGGGCGATGGAAACGAAACAAGTTCAGAATATTTTGTCTAAAGAAACAGAAATAAAACTAGATGATATTACGGTAAGTCTTGTAATTAATAAAGAAGGAAAAGCCGATCTGGTTACTTTTAAAGGTGATAAAGAAATAAAAGCGATTCCAGCCAAATACAAAAAAGACAAAGGCATTCTGGAATTAACCGCTTACAGAAAAACGATGCGTGAACAATGGACACGTTCGAGAAAAGGTTTAGAAGAAAGTATGATTCGTGGAGATGAGTTTTTATTCGCAGAAATGCAAAACCTTTTTGAGCATCCGATTATTTCGAAACATCTGGAGAAACTGGTTTTTATTTCTAATGACAATCAGATTGGTTTTTATGTTGACGGGAATCTGATTTCGGCTTTGGGAGAAATGATTTCGCTAAACGAAAATCAGACTTTTAGAATTGCGCATTGTTTCGATTTACATAAAAACGGCGTTTGGGTTGATTTTCAATCGTATTGTTTTGATAATAAAGTGCAACAGCCGTTTAAACAGATTTTCAGAGAATTGTATGTTCCAACGCCAGACGAGTTGAAAGAAAAATCAATTTCAAGACGTTACGCAGGTCATCAGGTTCAGCCAAACCAAACTTTGGCATTACTGAAAACAAGAGGCTGGAAAGTAGATTACGAAGAAGGATTGCAGAAAGTTTTCCATAAGGAAGGCTATCAGGTAAAAATGTATGCCATGGCCGATTGGTTTTCGCCAGCAGATGTAGAAAGTCCGACTTTAGAAACGATTGAATTTCATTCGTTAAAGGATTATAAAAACATTGCTTTTGAAGATATCAATCCGAGGATTTTCTCAGAAGTAATGCGCGATATTGATTTGGTAGTAAGTATTGCTCATGTTGGAGGTGTAGATCCGGAAGCAAGCCATTCTTCTATCGAAATGCGAGCGGTTTTACTAAGAGAAACATTGCGATTATTTAAAGTCAAAAATGTGGAAATTAAAGAAAATCATGCGATCATAAAAGGAAAACTTGCAGAGTATAGCGTGCATTTAGGAAGTGCAGTTGTACACCAAATGCCAGGTAAATATTTGTCGATTTTACCAATTCATTCACAGCATAGAGGACGTTTGTTCCTGCCATTTGCAGATGATGATCCGAAATCGGCTGAGGTAATGTCTAAAGTTTTATTGTTTGCTAAAGATGATGAAATTCAGGACCCGACTATTTTGAGTCAGATTGATAAGACATATGTTTAGAATATAATTGATACTAATATAATGAAAAAAAGTCTCAAATACATTGATGGAAATTCAGATAAATTCTGGGAAATAAACGTGACAGGATTTGAATTTACGGTTAAATACGGTAAAAATGGAACCGCAGGAACTTCGCAGACAAAAAGTTTTGCTACAGACGAAGAATGCCTGAGAACCGCCGAAAGATTAGTAAACGAAAAACTGAAAAAAGGATATTCTGAAAGCGGAGAAGTTACCGTGGCTTCAAAACCTAAGTCGGTAAAAGGTGCTGGCGTTGCCGCTGTTTTAGAGGAATACGACGCTATTATCAAAGCAAAAGATATCGATTTGATGCTTCCTTTTTTAAAAGAAAATTCAAAAGGAAATATCGAAGCTTTAAAAAAGCACATCAAAAAAAATAAAAAATACTGGACGCAATACATCGATTTATCAAAAGAACCGGAATTTCTAAAAAAGAATAAAACCAATAACAATTGGGGTTCTTCGTGGGGAACAAGAGGCGATCATAAACAAAAAGAAATTATTACCCTGAGCGGCATTGCCTTGTTTGACAAAGCCGATATTAATTCGTGGGATGAAGCCCTGCAATTATTAGACGAAGCCGATATTAAACCCTATGTATTGGAAACCTTATTATGGGCAAAACCAAACTGGCTCGAAACTTTTATTCTCGAAAAAGTAAGAAGATCAGACTGGCTGAGTTTTAATTACCATATTCTGCGTCAGTTTGAAGAACAGGGATTAATACAATTCAATCCGGAATTGTATGCTTTATGTCTTGCCAATACCAACGAATGGCGTGCGAAAGTAAAAACCAGAGTTTTTATTGCCAAGGTTTTAGAAGATAAAAAAACGTATCAAAGAGATATTCCAGAGCTGTTTAATTACGAAACTATTCTGCATAATATTTTCTTTAGAGATAACGACGATCAAAAATACGATGAGTTCAGCACTTGGGCCATTATTTACAAAGAGTTATTAGACCAAAAAAAGATGGATCGCGCTTTGTTTTTCGAAAACGCCATCCAGATTCAAACCAAAGAATGGAATAACAACATTAAATCGTTTTTTAGAAAAAGAATCGAAGAATTTAATGCCACAGAAGACGAACTAATCTTATATCAGGAAAATATATTTTCGCTTTTGCACAATGCGTATCCGCCAATTACGAGTTACGGAATCGAATTGGTGAAGAAAATCTACACGCATCCAAAATTCAAAACCAAATCATTTTTAGAATGGCTCGAGCCAATGATGATGCGAAGCGACTGCAAAGCGGGAATAAAAAGCGCTTTGCCAATTTTAGAAAAAATAAGCAAAGCCAATCCGAAGTTAAATAATCAGATTGCATCCATAATAGCTGATATTTATGTAATCGCCGATTTAACGCTGCAGGAACGCGCAAGTAAAATCCTTGTAAAATTAGCTTCCGCAAAAGATAAAGTTTTAAAAGAAAAACTGTCTTCGTATACTTCATTAATGCAGGGGAATATCAAATCTGGTTTAAGTCAGTTTCTGGATGAAGAGGCATTAACTGATGATAATTCTGGTTTTGAAGAATATCAGTTTGAAACTAAAAAAGAATCGCTTTTAACCGAAGAAGTAACTCTACCGCAGGATTGGAACGAAATTTTGTTTCAGTTTGGAAATTTCATTGCATCAGAAGAAGTTTTGGATACCGAAATTTTGATGAATACTTATATCCAGCAAAGAGATTTATTTCCAGCCGATTACAGCGCGCAGTTGCAGCCGTACGAAAAACAGCTTAACAAACACTATTTTGAAAGTGTTCATAAGAATTACATGAAATTCTTTTTGTCTCAGAAAATTGCCAATATAAAGAGCAGTTTTGATACTAAAAACGGACATTATCTAAAAATAAATACGCTTACTTTAATCAAGCCTTTGTTAGATAAAGTACAGCAGAAAATAGAATCCAATTCGAAACTGCCAATGCTTTCTTTCCCAAGTCATAAACCATATTGGGTAGCTCCAAAAGTTTTAGTAGAAAGAATAATTGCGTATCAAAAAGCTGGTGAAGAAATTGACTCTCTGGATTTAGCGATTGCAATTGCCAGAATGCCAAGAGAAAATACCGAAGAAGCTATTTCGTTATTAGATCAAATCGAAGGCGAAGTAAAAGCTTTATTGTCGTTTGCGTTAGGCACAACTAATAAAATGGAGATTACTTCAGAATCGTTAGTTTCTAAAGCTTTGGCTGCTTTAGGCAAAACAACAAAAGAAAGCGGAAAACTGTCTTTATGGGCAGTTACAGCAAGAACATTTTATCCAGACGACACATTTGCCGAATTTGAAAATACCTATTTAAAAGAAGTTCCGTTTGTGGTTTCGCCTTTCCAAACCGAATTTTCGTTTAAAGAAAAATGGAACGAATGGAAACACTACAAAACCGGAGAAAGAGAAAGATCGCCGTCGTGGTATGAACTTCGTTTTGAACTGCCTCAATACACCAAAACGCCAAATTATTTATTATACAGTCTCGATATTTACAAAAGATCAAACAGCTGGGATTATAATTTAAACTACGCCGGAAATACCTTTTACTGGCACAGTTTAACGCCGCAGAATCCAGATGCTTTGGCAATGACTTTATTAAATAACTGTATTATTCCGGATGGTTCTAAACCGGAATTAAGAGGTTTTATTGATGTTATAAACAGACCTGAATTTAGATTTTCTGAAAACGTTTTGTTTTTATTCGCACTTTGTTTCTTTCAGGAAAAGAAAGACCTGCGTTTATTGGCATCTGAAACTTTAATTAATTTAATCGAAAAACAAGTTATCGATATTGAAAAATTTGCCGAAAAAGCCGCTTTTACAGCCACAGGAAAATACGGCGCTTTTTCAAGATTAACAGACGGTATAATTGCTTTAAAAGATATTTCGCCTTTGCATAACAGCGCGTTACTGCAGTTTTTTAATGCTTTCTTTGCTAATCTTGATGTAAAAGAAAAGCTGCCGACAAACTTCAAAAAAATGGTAGAAAATTATGTCGATGTTTTAATCAAAACCAATCAAAAACCATCAGAAAAAGCCATCGCATTTTTTGAACAATGGAAAGATAATGCTTCGCTTAAATCGTTGATTAAGCAAATTTTAAAATAAAGAAAATGACAGATTTAGAATATAATTATAAAGGAGTTTCGACTTACAGCAAAACAAAAGGTATTAATAATCTCGTTTTGGCACATCAAACCGAAATAGAAGAAGTAAACAATATTCCGTGTTTTTTCTGGGGAAGTCTTACAGACCCGTATGTTACGGCAAAATGCTGGAGTACGATTGCCAAAGTCGTTCGCTCAAGTTTTGGACCAATTCCGCCAAGTCTGCGCGATCCAATTGTTTCTGCCGGATCAGAAAGGCTTCGTTTTGAAGGATTTTCTTCCTGCAACGGCGTTTACGTACGATTAGATATGAAACCCGAAGCTGTAGACGGCGAATTTATAGCAAATGGGACAACAAACGTCGATTTTAACGATCCAATGCTGAATGCTTTAAACGCCATTCAAAAAAACGAAAAAGTAACCTTAGCTGTTGGTCAACAGGATGTTCAGGTTATAACCAGCAAAGCAAAAGTAGTAGAGAAAAAAGTTACACTGCCGCCAAGATGGATAAAAGGTTTAACGAGCGTTCAGTTGTATTTAGCTGATATGGATTTGAAATTCGAACTTAATAAAATTCAAACCATTCAGTTATTTCAAAGTCTGCCAAAGGGAAGCGTAAAAGGCGATTTCTTTATTACAAAAAGAGCTGGAAAATTTATGTTTTCGACTTTAGCAACTGCCGACAGTGTTAGAATTGGTGGTGTACAAAGACTGCGTTTGTTAGAAGGAATTCTTTCAATAGTCGATAAAATCTTCGTTTACGAATCATCAGATAAACAAACCTGTTCGATTGTATGCGAGTTTGGAAAAATGCAGTTATTAATGGCATTTTCTCCAGATTCTTATCGCGGATTTTCAGGAGAAGGAAATGTACTGGAAACGATGACTGAAAATTTGCCAATGGAATGGGTTTATGGTTTAAATAGTTTGCTGAAATCAAACGAAATGTTTGACCCAACAATGCTTTCTATAGAGAATGATATTGATTTTGGAACGATGGATAATCTGACTTCTAATTTATCTTCAATGGGATTGTTAGGATATGATTTAAGTGAAAAAGCACATTTTTACAGACGTCTTCCGTTTAAAACAGAAAGAATTTTGTCTTTAAATCCAAGACTTAAAAATGCCAAAAAATTAATTGATAATGAAGAAGTGGAAATTACAGAACGCAGAGCAGATTATATCGAAGCAAAAGTAAAAGGCTCAGGCGTGGTGCATAAAGTAATAATCGACAGTAATTCTCAAAAATGTACCTGCGATTGGTTTACGGCATATCAAGGAAAAAGAGGAATCTGTAAGCATATTTTAGCAGTAAAAATGACCATTTCATAAAAGGGGAAAATGTTTGTTTTTTAAAATTTTTAACAAATTTTGTTAAATTGTGAAATAAAAAGCTACATTTGTTCCCGTAATTAAAAATAGAAAAATACATATGACACTTTCAGCAGCAAAATATTTTGACCATTTAGCAGGATCACTTCCGGCTAAAGTATCAGGATGCAATATGTATTTTTATGAAATTAGAATGTAAAATTTAGAGTCAAACTCATCATAAAATAGAAAAGCGTCCTCAAAGTAGGACGCTTTTTTTGTTTAAGATACTTTGATTTAGAATAAAAAGCACTTCGACTTTGCTCAGTGTGACAAGAAAATGATAGAATATTACAACGTAACTAAAAAAAATCAAAAAAATAATTGACCAAATGTTTAATGATTAATAAAAATAGTGAAATATAATCTTGAAAAGTAATTGGGTGAGAGACAGTCATTTGATACGAAAAAAAAATCTGCACCAGTTTGCGGACAGGGATTTCTTTGCTTAAAATATAAGTTTAACTAATTAATAGTCAGTGAAATAATTGAAAAATAAATTTGGAGAATTGATTTTTTCGACTTTATCTTTGCCGAAGAAAATCAGAACAACGGTTTTCAAATAACAACGATTTTAAAATATAATACAGCATATAAAATGAAATTCAATTTCGCATATAGAATAGAATCACAATGTCCGAGCCTAGATCTTGGGTGTATAAAAATACAGGTGCATGAACATGGACAATAGGATACATATATCCTTATAAATCTTGTAAGCACCTTTAATCGGGTGCTTTTTTTATGCCCAAAAATTACTGATTTCGTAGCTCAATTGGCAGAGCACTTGACTGTTAATCAAAAGGTTGGTGGTTCGATTCCACCCGAAATCGCTCGTTCTCTAGAAGGAACTGGCTCATCGGGGTTACTGGCTAACCTTCCCGACTGTCTCTCGGGAGAAACGGGTTCGATTCCCGTATGAGCCGCTATTTTTTACAAAGGTGCTGAGGTGCTAAGTCGCTAAGGAACTAAGGGAAAAGATTGAGAGTTAAAAAAACTGGGAAGATAACGGAGGTTGTTTACCCGCCTTGGACGCGGGAGGTCGCAGGTTCGAATCCTGCTTCCCAGACAAATGAATTAATTTTTAAGTTACTGAGACCTAAAGTTATAAAAGTAAAAAACTTAGCAACTTAAAACCTTAAAAAAAGCAGGAATGGCGCAATTGGTAGACGCGACTGATTTAGGATCAGTTTTCTGAGAGTTCGAGTCTCTCTTCCTGTACAAAAAATACAGATTTTATTTTCTACGCAGAATAATTGCGTAGGATCATTTGAATCTTTGTTCAAGAAACAAAACGTTCTTTAATAAAATGAAATGACATCAAAGGAAACTTTGAGTAAAAATATCAAACAAGCCTTGTTGGGTGTTTCGGTATAGCACTATTGTAGCAGACTTTTCGCGAAAGCGTATTATGTTTTACTATGCAGCTTGGTTTGGAGGTTTTGATGGTTTTCCATAAAACTATCTCACACAAGGGATCTAAGGGTTGTGGGTTCGAATCCCACTCGCAGTAATGCGGTGGCTCAATAGGATAGAGCATTAGAGTGTTTACGCAGGTTCGAATCCTGCACCAATTTCGATTGGTTGGACGAGTCCGGTTTAAGTCAACAGACTGAAAATCTGTCAACAGTAGAGACCATCACTCTTAAAAAGATGACCATTAGAAAAAAACTGATTTGTCTTTGTCAGTGAAATTAGGATTGTAGATTCGAAGTTTCACACTCTGATAAAGCCAGTGCCAATAGAAATGTATTTTGAAAAGTTTGTTTTCTTTTTGATTTGATTGTTAAGAGAATTTGGGGATTCTCTCAATAAAATAGAATCAGAAACAATTCAGACAGACAAAGAACAAACTATTCGTCCGTTTTTCTTAGAGGAGAAAGACAAAAAGGTTTTTTTTTATTTATTAAGAAGAAAGAGAATAGAAAAAAGAAAAAAGATAAAAGATAAAAGATAATAGAGGTTATAGATTTCAGAACTTGAAACTTTAAACTTGAAACAAAACTAAAAAAAACATAACCATGATAAAAAGAATTAAAATCGAAAATTTCCAAGTAGGCTTGGTATTCGAAAATAGAAAATTAATTAAAGTATTAGAAGAAGGATTACACTGGATTTTTGGAGACAAAAATGTCATGATTTACGATCTAAATGGATCTTTTCAGGCTCCTTTTGAGTTGGATATTTTATTGCAAAATGAAGTATTAGCCTCTCTTTTGGAAGTGGTTGAGGTTGCCGATAACGAAATTGTATTACAATTCGTGAAAGGAAACTTTAAAGAAATCTTGGTGCCAGGAAAGTATGCTTTTTGGAAAGGAGTTGTAAAAAATGAATTCATTAAAGCAGATTTGTCTAAGATTGAAATTACAGAAAACATTCCAGTAAACTTATTGGAAAACGCTAAGTTGAGATTCTTCATAAGAAAGTTTATTGTAGCGAGCAATGACAAAGCTTTGCTTTTTGTGAATGGCACTTTCGTGAAAGAATTGAAATCCGGAACACATTATTTCTGGAATAACACGATTACAATAGAAGTAAAAACCGTTGATACAAGACAACAGCAATTGGAGATTTCCGGCCAGGAATTGCTGACTAAAGATAAAGCAGGATTGAGAATCAACTTTTTTGTGAGATACCAAGTGGTTGATATCATGAAAGCTTTGACTGAAAATAAAGATTTTGAGAAACAATTGTATGTAGCCATGCAATTGGCTTTAAGAGCCTTTGTTGGAGGTTTGACTTTAGATGAATTGTTAAGTAAAAAAGATGCAATTGCCGAAGCAATTTTAGATGAAGCGAAAGCTAGAATCGAAGATTTAGGTTTGAAAATTTCTGATGCAGGAATAAGAGATGTAATTCTTCCAGGCGATATGAAAGAAATCATGAATCAGGTTTTGGTAGCTGAGAAAAAAGCTCAGGCAAACAGTATTATGAGAAGAGAAGAAACCGCTGCAACTAGAAGTTTACTAAACACGGCAAAGCTGATGGAAGAAAACGAAATGTTGTGGAAATTGAAAGAGATGGAATACGTTGAAAAAATCGCTGATAAAATTGGTGAAATTACCATTTCTGGAAGTGGAAACGTAATTGGTCAATTGAAGGAAATCTTCGTAAAATAACACTGCTTGTAAAATAGAATTGTGCTAATTAACGTAGTAATATTGATTAAAGAACGCAAAAAACAGTATAGTAAAAACTAGAAACTATCAGTATTTAATGCTGATAGTTTTAAATTTAATAATAAAAATTAAGGATGAATCAAGAAATAGGATTTGGGTTAAGCCATAACGATCAAACAGATACAGCGGAGTTTAGTGAATCTTCATTTGCCTCGATTAAAAGAGCAGATTTAGAATTCATTATCCTATGGAATGAGAAGGTAAATTTTAAGGAATGATTGATATTATTTAGAGATATTTCTCTAATAAAGCAAGGGTGTTTTTGACCTTTTGTGATATTGGATTTCCCAGAAAAGCCTTTGATTTCTGAGATTTCCAAGAATTACAAAAAAAGAATGCCATGAACAACAATACACTAAAACAATATAAAAAGGCAATTAGAATTAAATACGAGATAGAAAAAGAAGGTAAATACTTCGATTACTTGTACAAACCCTCTCGTGGAAAACTTCGTGATTTATGCTGGTTCATTTTCGAAAATAACCCAACTCAGGATGATTTGAATGTTTTTAAGAATCTATTGGGATTAGATTTCGACCACACCAAAAAGAATAAGTTTAAGGAGAAGAAAGACAAGTTCAGACCTATCGAAACGTTCTTTAAAGGTGAAACAGATTTATCAAACATTGATGCTGTTAATATGGCAGCAATTTTGGTTGATTTTGAACCGCGTCCTTTTAAGCAATTCTATGAAATTGCTAAAACTCAAGAAATAAAATCAGGTAAAAAATTTGAGAAAGTTAAGTCTGTTTTTGAAAAGAAAAGTGCTGTAAAAAAAGAAAAAAAGTCTAAGAAGAGAAGTTTCTTTATGGATTTTAAAAGCATGTTTTTCTAAAAAAAAAAGCAGATAAGATTCAACAGAAACCATTAGTCAGAGGCTGATGGTTTCAATTTAAAATTTTTAAAAAAAATGAAAACTACAAATAAAATTATCATTATCGATTTAGAAGCCACATGCTGGCAGGGTGCAGTCCCGAAGGGACAGCAAAATGAAATTATTGAAATTGGTTTAGCCGTACTAGATACAGAAACCGGCGAAATTTCGAAAAATAAAGGAATATTAATTAAACCGCAGCGTTCAACGGTAAGTCCGTTTTGTACAGAACTTACTACCATTACTCAGGATTTGCTGGATAAAAACGGCGTTAGTTTTGAAGAAGCGATCAAACAGTTAAAAGATCAATATCAACCTTATTTATATACTTGGGCAAGTTATGGGCAGTACGATTTGAATATGCTTAAAAATCAATGCCGTTTACGTGATATTGAATATCCTATGAGGGGCGAGCATATCAATGTTAAAACATTATTTACAGAAAAATTTGGACTTACAAAATCCCAAGGAATGAATGGTGCACTTCATTTACTGAATATTCCTCTGGAAGGAACACATCACCGCGGAATTGATGATGCTAAAAACATCGCCAAGATTTTGAACTGGTGTCTTAAAAATTAGAATTTAATTTTTGTTAATTACAGTTATCAAAAGGATAGCTGATAACTGTAAAAAAGGCTGTCTCATAAAGACAGCCTTTTTCGTTTGGTTATATTATTTTGATTTATTGATTGTTTCCGTAGATTTTTGCGTAAAGATCTTTGTAAATTTCTTTAATAATTTTACGTTTCAATTTTAAAGTAGGAGTAAGCTGTCCGCCATCAATAGACCAAACATCTGGAGTTAATTCAAAACGTTTGATTTGTTCCCAGTGTCCAAATTTTTTGTTTATTTCTTCTACTTCAGTATCAATACGTTTTATAACATCTGGATTTGAAGCAATATCAGCAGTAGAATCTCCTAAAGTAATTTTATGGATTTTAGCCCATTCTTTTACAAACTCAAAGTTAGGCTGAATAAACGCTGCAGGCATTTTTTCTCCTTCACCAATAACCATAATCTGCTCAATAAAACGAGATTGTTTCATAGCATTTTCGATCATTTGCGGTGCAATATATTTACCTCCTGAAGTTTTAAACATTTCTTTTTTACGATCTGTAATTTTCAGGAATCCTTCGCTGTCAATTTCTCCAATATCTCCAGTATGGAAATAACCGTCGATTACAGCTTCGGCAGTTTTTTCAGGGTCTTTATAGTAACCTAACATTACGTTTGGTCCTTTTAATAAAATTTCACCGTCTTCGGCAATTTTAACTTCAACATTGCGAATTGGCTTTCCTACAGTTCCAACTTTAAAACCTTTGTTTCTCTGGTCGTTAACAGCAATTACAGGCGATGTTTCAGTTAAACCATAACCTTCCATAACCGGAATTTCAGCCGCAGCAAACACTCTTGATAAACGTGTCTGTAGAGCTGCACTTCCAGAAACCATTAAATCTAATTTTCCTCCCAAACCTTCTTTCCATTTGCTGAAAATCAGTTTGCGGGCAATTTTTAATTGAAATTCATACCAAAATCCATTAGCTCCGTATGGCTCATATCTTAAACCTAAATCGATAGCCCAGAAAAACAGTTTTTTCTTGATTCCTGTTAATTCAGCTCCTTTAGCGTAGATTTTATCGTAAACTTTTTCTAAAAGTCTTGGAACAGCAGTAATTACTGTAGGACGAACTTCTTTTAAGTTATCACTGATTTTATCAATAGATTCTCCAAAATAAACCGAAACACCATAATATTGATAGATGTATAAAATCATTCTTTCAAAAATATGGCAGATAGGCAGGAAGCTTAAAGCGGTACTTTTTCCCGGGTCAAACGGAATTCTTGGCGCGCTGTCTAAAACATTAGAAACAATATTTTTATGAGAAAGCATAACACCTTTTGGTCTTCCTGTAGTTCCTGAAGTATAAATAATAGTCGCTAAATCGTCAGTTTTAATACTGTCTTTTCTGGCTTCAACTTCGTTTTGATTGCTTTCGTCTGCACCTAAAGTCAGTAATTCTGACCAATGTTTACAGCCTGAAATTTCATTAAAAGAATAAACTTCTTTTAATGTTGGCACATTGGCTTTAATAGCATTTACTTTTTGTAAAACTTCTTCATCAGAAACAAAACAGTAAATACTGCCGCTATGATTTAAAATGTATTCGTAATCTTCTTCGGCGATGGTTGGATAAACAGGAACGTTTTGAGCTCCAGTCTGCAAAATACCAATATCCATGATATTCCACTCTGTTCTATTATTTGATGTAATTAAGGCAATTTTATCATCTTTTTGAACACCCATGCGCAATAATGCTCTCGATACGGCATTAGCTTTTGCAATATATTCCTGACTGGATGTTTTTTCCCAGACTCCATTTTTTTTAGTTGCAAGAGCAACCGGAAGGTTATAAGTTTCTTGTTGATAATAGGGAAAATCAAAAAGTCGTGTGATTGAAACCATGTTTAATATATTGAATTTTACTGCAAATTAAATAAAATTTAGGTATGATTTTTTATTTTATGGAATTTTATGGGAAAATTTATATAGACTATTAAAAATCAACGAAAACGTTTTCTTTTTTCTTGTAAAATTTACAAAAAATCAAGAAAAATTTAATTTGAAACCTCTTTTTAAAGGTCTATTGCACGTTATAATCTTCGTATGCTTTTACTCTTTCACCCATCAAGAACATTTTTTTCTTTGTAAAATGAATAGAGAATTGAGAATAGTACCATTCGTTGCTGTCGTTTGGTCTGTACCAGAATGTATAAGACTTGCTGTTAAAACCTTCTTTAAAAATGGCAACACCTTCTTCAGAACATTCAATTCCCCAATTGATTTTTTTCTTGCTTAAATCCTCTGCCTGAATAGAACCTGTTCCGTCCGGGTTTAATACGGTAATTGGTTCTTTCATGCCAATAGGTGCGTAAGTTCCCTGAACCGGATAACCAATTGTAGTGGTAATATAACGTTCTTTTGAATTGTGTGTAATTTGATTTACTTCGACTTGAGAGTATGATTTTACAGCAATAAAAAATAAGGCAGCAAGGAATACATGTACAGATTTCATTCTATGTAGGTTTAAGTGTTTTTGGCGTTTAGAGAAAAATCAGCGGTAAATTTTTCGGAGCTAATATAATCTAAATTTTAATAGAATAGTAAATCTGAAATGCAAGAATGCTATTTTTTGAGGTTTTAATTTTTTATGACAATTTATTCTGTCGAAAACTGATTTTCGAGCAGTTTTTCTTTAAAATCTGATTTAAAAGTATAGGCAAAAGTAATCATCAAAGCACGTGTATCTGATTTGTTGGTTCTGTTATTACTAAAAAGTGTCGTATTGTTTTTATAACCGCTTTCGAGTGTGTTAAACATATCGGTTACGACTAAGCCTAAACGGGCATTTCCTTTTCCTATTTTCTGCTGAAAACCCATGTCGAAATTGTATATAGGAATTCTTTTTCCCTGCGGAGTTGCTACAGCTGAATTATAATTTCCAATTAATTGCAACTTTCCGCCTTTCCACGGAGTAAAGTTGTTAATTAATTTTCCATACCAGCTAAAAGCGCTATTTACCAGATTTTCGTTTTGTGGTAAATTAACACCGCTTATTTTTTGTTCAAAAGTAGTTAAGCTAATATTGGCATCATAAAAAGAAAATGGCTTTATGCTGAAAATGGCTTCGACTCCGTAAGTAACCATATTTCCTATATTTTGAGGCTGTAATAAAACGGCGCCGTTGTCCTGAAGAATTGAATATTGTCTGATTGTATTATTGGTGTTTCTGTAAAAAGCATTTCCGGAAAGGGAATATTTATCCCACGCTTTGTTATAGCTTAATTCCAGAATATGAATTATTTCGGGTTTTAAATATGGATTTCCTCCATGTGGATTTAAGGCGTCGGTAATGTCAACAAACGGATTCAAATCGTCTAAATCCGGACGGTTGATTCTTTTACTGTAGCCTAGTTTTAACGACTCATCAGATTGGAAATTTAATTGTACAGATGCCGAAGGGAAAAATTTGAAATAATGATTATAAAAATGATCACTTCCGTTTTCTGTTTTTCCGTTGTTTGTAACCTGTTCAGCTCGAAGTCCTAAATTATATTTCCATTTTTGATTTTCTTTAGAACCTGAATACGAATTTAAAAGTGCGTAAAAAGCATTAATCTGCTCATTAAAATCAAAAATAGTACTAGTAAGCGGATTTATTACATATTCGCCATTGATTTGATCTGCACTTTGAAAATCAGAATTAAAGAATCTGAAAGTTCCTTTATAACCTGTTTCGATTATAGATTTTTCTGAAACAGGAAAAGCATAATTTACAATAGCATTCGAAATGTTTTCTTTTGAATAATTATGTGTTTGCTGTAAAAACGGATTACCTGTTATTGTACCGTTTTCATCATAATTATTAGTGTCAATATCTGTGTTTTCTCTTCCAAAGTTATACGAAGTCGTAATACTGGCGTTTAAAATTTTCCGGTCATCAGAAAATTTCCTGTCATAATTAAAAGACATTTCTGCCGCCTTGGCTTTTTGTATCTCTGAAGAAAAACGTTGATTTCCAGAGAAAAACTGATTCGAATTATTGAAAATATTGGTTCTTAAAGTTTCTTCATTGTCTTTATTTTCAAGATTGCCAAGAGCTTCAAATGAAAAAATATTTCTTTCATTTGGCGAAAAATCAACATTCAGTTTTAAATTTTGGAGGCCTTCTGTGCGTTGGTCACTTCTGTTTTGGTCAATAAAATGTTCGTCATCAATAAAGTAATTAGTCCTGTCTGCTTTGATTTTTTTAGTTCGTCCGGCAAATCGGTTGTCGTAAGCAAGACCAATGTTCCATTTGTCTGTTTTTTGATTCAAAATAACAGAACTGCTAAGTCTTCCTTTGGCACCAAAACCGGCGCCCAGAACAGCCGCACCGTTTATGCCGTTTTGGTTATTCTTTTTAAGTTTAATATTAATAATACCGCTTTCGGCATTGGCATCGTATTTTGCGGTTGGACTTGTAATAATTTCAATACTTTCGATACTGCTCGCCGGAATTTGATCCATGTTTGTAATAGCAGAATTCTTTCCATTTATTAAAATTAAAGGTGTTTTTCCTCGCAGCGTAATGGCGTCATCGGCATCAACAGCAACTGTTGGAATATTCTTCAGCATATCAATTGCTGTTCCGCCAGACTGCGAAATATTGGAAACAGCATTAAAGATAAAACCTTCATCTGTTTTTTGAATTTGTTTTTTCTGCGAATTCACCACTACAGTATTCAACAAATTGGTATCGTTTTCTAAAATAATAGTACCAACTGAGACAGGAGAATTTGTTACTCTAAACTTTTTAGTATAGTTTTTAAACCCCATTAATTTGACTTGCAGCTCATATTCACCTTCGGTTAAATTTTCTAAAGAGAAATTTCCCGAAATATCAGTTACTGTATAATTTGCTGTTTTTGTAGAATCGGCTGTCTTTTTTAATATAACATCAACAAACTCTAAAGGTGTTTTTCCATCTGTAACGGTTCCTCGAACAGAAGAAGCTTTTTGACTAAATGAAAATTGATGTACAAGAAATAAAAGAATAATAAGCGCGGTATTTTGAGTCATTTTTTTCATGAGACAAAGATATCTGCCGAGTGAAAGAAAGCTTAAAAAACTGCCTTAAGATATTATTAAGCTATTCTTATATGTCAGTTAGAGTATGGTTAATGAATAAAAAAAGGGATTTTTCCCCTTTGAAAAACAGTAGTTTACCTTATAAAAACAGATTTCACTTATCCTAATTTTACTCTAATTAAATGCGTAAGCCGAAAAGCAAAAGAGTAGGCATAAATTAAATCATGAAATTATGGAAACTGCTTTATTTTTAGCAATGGGCTGGTGCGGAACCAAATACCCAGGCTGGTGGAGACGTTTTTGGAAAAATCCGCCGCCTCCGCCGGATCCAGAACCTTGGTGGACTGTTACATTAATAGGAATTGGCCTTGTTGCAGGAGCTGCAGGCGGGTTATTCTTTAGTAACGCGATCCTGGATAATCAATTTTTTGCAGGTCAAAACGCAGTAGCTTCGGGACTGTTTGCTTTTGGTGCTTCAAATGTGGTTACCGGTATTGCTTCTACCTTTAGAAATTAAAAAATGCCTCGGCTTAGGGATAGCGTCGAGGCATTTTTTTTATACAATTTAACTTTAACCATTAAGGTATTAAGTTAATTAAGTTCTGTTGTAATGGTAAAAAACTAGTTTTTCTCAATCCATTTTCTGGCGTTAACAAACGCTTCATGCCAAGGAGAAACTTCGTCGTTTCTGTCTTTTGGATAATGCGCCCAGTTCCATTGGAAAGTAGAACGCTCAATGTGAGGCATCATAACCAAATGTCTTCCAGTTTTGTCGCACATCATTGCTGTGTTGTAATCAGAACCATTCGGGTTTGCAGGATATCCTTCGTAAGCATATTTAGAAACAATGTTGTATTTATCTTCTGCATAAGGTAATTTGAATTTACCTTCTCCGTGAGAAACCCAAACTCCTAAAGTACTTCCTGCCAACGTAGAAAGCATTACAGAGTTGTTTTCCTGAACTTTTACAGATGTAAAGATACTTTCGTGTTTCTGGCTTTCGTTATGAAGCATTTTTCCGTGAATTTCGTGTTCCGGATTAATTACTTCCAATTCCATAAACAACTGGCATCCGTTACAGATTCCGACAGATAAAGTATCTTTTCTTTTGAAGAAATTATCTAAAGCTGTTTTTGCTTTTTCGTTGTATAAGAAAGCTCCAGCCCAACCTTTAGCAGAACCTAAAACATCTGAGTTAGAGAAACCTCCAACTGCTCCGATAAACTGAATATCTTCAAGAGTTTCACGACCAGAAATTAAATCCGTCATGTGAACGTCTTTTACATCAAAACCTGCTAAGTACATAGCATTTGCCATTTCACGCTCAGAATTACTTCCTTTTTCGCGGATAATAGCTGCTTTTGGTCTTGGTTTCGAGTTGTCGATTTCTGGTTTTTTTCCTGTAAAATGTGCAGGGAAAGTATAATTTAAAACCTGATTTTTATAGTTTTCGAAACGTGCCTGAGCTCTTCCGTTTTTAGATTGTTTTTGATCTAATAAATAAGAAGTTTCGAACCAAATATCTCTGTAAGTTGGAATATCCAATTTATAATCTCCAAATTCCAAACTTGCAGTTTCTTGAACTGAACCTAATTTGAAGAATTCGATATTGTTTACTTTTAATTTCGCTTCAACTGCTTCGTTTGAGTTTGCTTGGAATACGATTCCGATGTTTTCTGCGAAAAGGATTTTCAATAAATCTTTTTCCGCGAAAGCGCTGAAATCAATTTTTGCTCCCAAATTCACATCAGCAAAACACATTTCTAATAAAGTTGTGATTAAACCACCGCTTCCGATATCGTGTCCAGCTAAAATTTGGTTTTCACCAATTAATTCCTGAATGGTATTAAATGCATTTTTGAAGAAAGCCGAATCTTTAATGGTCGAAGTTTCGTTTCCGATTGTATTTCTAATTTGTGAAAAAGAAGAACCTCCAAGTTTGAAATCATCCTGAGACAAATTGATATAATAGATTGAATCTCCGTCTTTTTGTAAAACAGGTTCAACTACTTTTCTAATATCAGTACAGTTTCCAGCAGCAGAAATAATAACCGTTCCCGGCGCAATTACTTCGTCATTTGGATATTTTTGTTTCATTGAAAGTGAATCTTTTCCTGTTGGAATATTGATTCCCAACTCGATTGCAAAATCAGAACAAGCCTGAACAGCTTCGTATAAACGAGCATCTTCTCCTTCATTTTTACAAGCCCACATCCAGTTTGCAGAAAGAGAAACACCTTTTATTCCGTTGATAATTGGGGCCCAAACTAAGTTTGATAACGATTCTGCAATAGCATTTCTAGAACCTGCGGCTGGATCGATCAAAGCCGCGATAGGAGCGTGCCCGATAGAAGTTGCAATTCCTTCTTTTCCTAAATAATCCAATGCCATTACACCAACGTTGTTCAAAGGCAATTGTAACGGACCAGCGTTTTGCTGTTTTGCTACTTTTCCTCCAACACAACGATCCACTTTATTTGTTAACCAATCTTTAGATGCAACTGCTTCTAAACGTAAAACGTCTTTTAAATAACTTTCAAAGTCTGCTGAATTGTAAGCAATAGCAGCATATTTTCTGTCAACCGTTTTGTCTGTCATGATTGTTTTTGGAGAACTTCCGAAGAAATCTTCTAAAGCATAATCCATTGGTTTAGAACCGTTAGATTGAGATTGGAATGTAAAACGGTGATCGCCCGTTACATCTCCAACTTCGTACATTGGCGAACGCTCTCTGTCGGCAATTCTTTGCAATGTATCGATATCTTTTTGACCAATAACTAATCCCATTCTTTCCTGAGATTCATTACCAATAATTTCTTTTGCAGAAAGAGTAGGGTCGCCAACAGGTAATTTATCTAAATCGATTAAACCTCCCGTTTCTTCAACCAATTCAGAAAGACAGTTTAAGTGTCCGCCCGCACCGTGATCGTGAATCGAAACAATTGGGTTATTGTCACTTTCTACCAATCCGCGGATCGCGTTTGCAGCACGTTTTTGCATTTCTGGATTTGAACGCTGAATCGCGTTTAACTCAATTCCTGAACCGAAAGCTCCTGTATCTGCAGAAGAAACCGCAGCACCACCCATTCCGATTCTATAGTTTTCTCCACCAAGAATTACGATTTTATCGCCTTCTTTTGGTTTATTTTTAATTGACTGATCTACTTTTCCGTAACCAATTCCACCCGCTTGCATGATTACTTTATCGTAACCAATTTTTCTGTTTTCTTCTTCGTGTTCAAAAGTTAAAACAGAACCAGTAATAAGCGGCTGACCAAATTTATTTCCGAAATCAGAAGCTCCGTTTGAAGCTTTGATCAAAATATCCATTGGCGTTTGGTATAACCATTTTCTCTCTTCAACTGCATTTTCCCATTTTCTGTCTTCTTTCAAACGAGAATATGAAGTCATGTAAACAGCAGTTCCTGCTAAAGGAAGCGAACCTTGACCTCCAGCTAAACGGTCACGAATTTCTCCTCCAGAACCTGTTGCAGCTCCGTTGAAAGGCTCAACTGTTGTTGGGAAATTGTGTGTTTCTGCTTTTAATGAAATAACCGAATCAAATTCTTTTACTTCATAAAAATCTGGTTTGTCAGCAGATTTTGGTGCAAATTGCTGCACTTTTGGTCCTTTTACAAAAGCAACGTTGTCTTTGTAAGCAGACACAATATCGTTAGGATTTTCCTGTGATGTCTTTTTGATTAATTTGAAAAGAGAAGTCTCTTTTTCTTCACCGTCAATAACAAAAGTTCCGTTGAAAATTTTGTGACGACAGTGTTCTGAATTCGCTTGAGAAAAAGCAAAAATCTCAGAGTCAGTTAATTTTCTTCCAAGTTTTGTTGAAAGATTTTTTAGGTAATCAACTTCTTCTTCGCTTAAAGCCAAACCTTCAACTTTGTTGTAAGTTGCAATATCTTCAATCTCCAAAATTGGTTCCGGCTGAATGTTGATCGTGAAGATTTCCTGATCTAATTCGTTGAATTTTTGGAAAAGCATCGGATCAAAATCAGTAAAATCTTCCGTTGCAGGATGAAATTCTTCAATTCTAATAATGCCCGGAACACCCATATTCTGAGTGATTTCTACAGCATTTGTGCTCCACGGTGTGATCATAGTGGCACGGGGACCAACAAAAAAACCCGTCAGTGCGGATTTTTCGATCTTATTTGCGTCGGCAAAAAGCCAGTTTAATTTTGAAATGTCTTGAGCTGAAATTTCGTTTTGCGTTTGTACGGCAAAAACAGTTTTGCTTTGGTTTTCAAAGAAATGGATCATTGTGATGTGTAGTTTGTTGTATTGAGCTGCAAATTTAGTTTAAATAAATAGCAAGCGCAAATTTGATAACAAACTCTTTTGAAAAAAATGAAATTGAACTGAAATTAAGTTAAAAATTAAGAATGTGGTTGTTTTTTGATTGAGTCGCAAAGGGACAAAGGTGCACAGGTGCAAAGGTTTTGTTTCACGCAGATTGGCAGATTGTACAGATTTATTTGTTAGAGTAATTTAAAAATCTGTGTCAATTAATTTTTAAGTTTAAGCTGCTGATCTGTTTTATCTGCCAAATGCGTGAAAAAAAATATTATTCTACAATTATTTTTTTAATAATCGTTTGAGAATCTTTTTCAATTTTAACTACATAAATTCCTTTTGCAAGCTGACCCGCAGCAATTACAGAATCTGTGCTGTTTGGTTTTTCGAAAACTTTTTGTCCTGTAAAAGAGAATATTTCTAAGTTATAAGGAGTGTCGAAATTGTTTAAACCAATATTAAAATTTCCATCAGATGGATTTGGGAAAATCAAAACATCATTTGAAGTTTCAACAATTTCTTCTTCAGTTAAAGGCACTTTTTTGCTTCCTAAATTATTGCAGGTATCTTGTGAATATGAATCCCATTGAGCACTTAAATTGAAAGTCGTGCTTGGAGAAGTTACGGTTGATTTTCTTCTTAAAGTAACGTCGACAGCAAAATTGGCTGTTCCGCCGTTAAAAGTTCCAATAATATCAATTAAAACACCGTTTTTAAATAGACCTACAGCGTCATTTCCGTTAAAAGTAAGTTCAGTTGCTGTTGTCGAAATATTCGCTGAACTTGTAGGAAAACAGCTTGATGACATTGAGCTATTTACAACCACAAATTTGCTTCCAGTTGTTAAAGTTCCGCTTAATGCAAGACCTGTACTCCATGAACCGGAACCATTTGTCTGCTTTTTAATCGTGTAAGCAGATAAATTAACAGAACTTCCGGTATTGTTGGCAATTTCCAGAGCTTTGTTGTTTCCGGAACCTTCGATGTATTCAGAGAAAAGCAGATCTGTTGAAGTTCCTGTTCCGCTGCTGTTTGTAGTAACATTTATTGTGTTGCTTGATGCTGAAGTATTTCCAGCTGCATCTTTTGCTTTTACATAAATAGAATACGCTGTAGAAGCTGTTAAATCTGATATTGTTGCTGTTGTTCCTGAAACCGTTGTTTTTAAAGCACTATTGGCATAAACATCATAACCAGTAACTCCCACATTGTCTGTAGATGCATTCCAAGTCAAAGTAATTGAAGTGGCAGTTTTTGCAGTCGAAGCTAAACTCGTTGGTGTACTTGGAGCTGTCGTATCTCCTGATCCAGAAGTTCCGCCCCAAATTTGATTTACGTATTCAGGATGATCGATAAACGGATTTCTGTTGTTTTGGCGGGCATAAATCGCATTGTTTCTCGCGATTTCTCTTGCGCTCACAGGATCCTGTGCGTGCCAGGCTAAAAGTATATTTAAGAAAGCAGTTGTAAAAACCTGATTGCTTGAACCGTTAAACATTGCATAAGAATATCCGGCAACAGTGTTTTCATATCGTGTTGCAAAATAGAAATACATTCGGGCTATATCACCTTTAAAAGCATTTATAGGTTCGAATACTGTTCCCGAATATCCGGAAACCGCGCTTGAGCCTAATTTACTTCCGTTTTGAGACGTATAAGTCGCAGAACTTACATTTCCATGCGGATAATTCGAACGCATTCCGTTTACTTTTCCGTCTGTTGGCGTAATAAAATGCGCATCGGCAACCATTGGTGACTGTTCATTAAAAACAGATTGTGGAATAATATGTTCTCTATTGTAGCAGTCTCCTTCGGCAGAATAATTACCGCATCTTTGCGTACTTCCGGTTGAGTAATTGTAAGGATCTGTTCCTGATGGATTTTCAGAATACATGTCTAAAATAGTACCGTCATTTTCATAAAAATTATCAACGTCAGAAGTTAGATATGTTGTATAAAGTCCTGCATAACCATTATTAGTATGATCTTTAATAATGTTATACAGTTGAGTTTTTAAAGTATAACCCGTTCCGGCTGCGGTGTTATAATAACCCGATGGAATTTGAGAAAAACCAATGCAGGTAAACAGTAATAACAGTAAAAAGTAGTTTTTTTTCATAGTCAATAGTTTAAGATTTGGTTGAAAATACATTTTTAAGGGTTTGATATCTAGGTTTTTAAAAATGCATTGTAGCAAATCTACTACTTTTATGAATACACAGCGTTAAGCAATGTTTAATTTTTGATATATTTTCTTACGGATATTTTTTAATCCTAAATAAGTTCATTTTGAAACTTTAGAGTTCAATCAAGAGCTTCGATTTATATCAATTGTGTAATTTTAAAATTATTTAGGAAAATCTTTGCTTTGATAAGCGCCCAAGTCAGGAGGCGAAGTTCTTGTAATTCCTAAAATGTCGGTTGGAATTATATAAGCTGGATTTCCTTTTGCAAAAGCAGATGAAGTCTTGTCAATATTCAATTGATTTCTAGAAACATTATAATACTTAGGATTTTCGTTTAGAATTATATTGTTATAATGTTCAGTGTCGGTTTTAAACTGATAATCGGCATTTGTTGTTGAGCCAAATTTCAACAAACAATTGTTCAGCTGATATACAAAAGCCGCATTTGTGCTTTTTTCTAAATTGAATTCGTTGGTGCTTGAGCCGTAAATAATGCAATTATTGAAAACAGCATTCGTAAGCGGATTAGTTTCAGGAACTGCTCCAGATAAACGATTACTTAAATTGACTGCAAAATGAGAACTGTTTGACCAATTATTATTAAAAGTACAATGCGTAAAATTATAATTACCGCCATAAACACAAGATAAACTGGCAATTCCCGAATAATTTATAACCATGTTTTCGCCAATAATATGAGCGTTTTGAGCCAGAATTCCATATTCGGCGCAATTGTAAATCTGTGAGTTTTTAATTTCAATAGTGTTTGATGGACTTCTAAACTCAAGTCCTGTAAAAGCATTTTTTAAAGTCAAATGATTGATCGAATGATTTGCGCTTCCTTTTTCAAAAATAACTGATTTCCATTGTCCGGGAATATCAGAATAAATTGATTCCAGTCGATCGCCTTCAAAAACAACTTCGTTTTCTAGTTTTTCGGTTGTCGAAACAGTCCCGTTTATTTGAAGAGAAGCTTTATTACCAACATACAAACCTGAATTAGCATGAAAGTGAACTCTGGTTCCGGCTTCAAAAGTTACGGTTTTATTTTCCGGAACGCCGGCATAGCCATAAATTACATACGGTTTTTGATTTGTAAAAGTCAGTTCATTTTCTTCCAAATAAAATCCGTCAACATCCTTGTCGTCAATTTGGATTTTTTCTTTTGTTCCGTCGGGATTTTGATTTGGATATAGAAAAACAGCATCCTGAATCAAAGTAACTAAAGCAACTTCCTGCAAATTGGCACCGCTGTCAAACTGAATTTCATCAGTATATAAAAAATCAGCCGGGTCTGCATCAGTAATATCTGCGGTTGTTTCAATAAAAATGTACAAACTGTCTTTTGCTAAAAGCGTAACATCTTTAAAGATTTTTCCCTGATTACCACTCATTCCGTCTACAGTCATTCGGTATTTAGAATTCAAACCTTTTTTAAGCTGTACAATTGGAATCGAAATATCATTTTTACTGCGGTTGTATACTTTAAGCTGATACGTGCTCGAACCAATGTTTTTAAAAACAGTATCGAGGTAAACAGTATCTTTTGAAAATTTTAAATCTCCGGAACTGGCAACAGTATCAAAATCAGTTCGGCAGGAACTGAACGCTATAATTATTCCGAAAATGAAAAGTATAAAGTTTTGACGCATTTATTTTATTTTTTGCTGCAGATTAAGAAGATTAATGATTTCTGAACAATCAGAAAAAAAATAATAATCTGTGATAATCTGTGCAATCTGTGGCAAAAAAATAATAGTTTTTGACCAAAGATTGATTTTGATTGTTTTTGTAAAAATAACAAAAAACTTACATGTTTGAAGTTGAATTTTAATTTTCGGAAGGGATTTTTCAATTTGTGTCAATATCTTCTTTAATTTTACGATTTTAAAGATTGTTTTAATGAATTATACAAAAGAGCAGATTTTAGCGCGCTGTAATGAGTTTACAAAAAACACATTAATGGAAACGCTGAAAATTGAATATATCGACGCTGGAGAAGATTTTTTAACTGCAAAAATGCCAGTAAATCCAAGTGTTCACCAGCCAATGGGCCTTCTTCACGGAGGTGCATCTGTTGCCTTGGCAGAAAGTGTTGGAAGTGCAGCTTCTTTCTTTTTTATCAACCCAAAAGAGCAGGAAGTAAGAGGAATCGAAATCTCGGCAAATCATCTAAAAAGTATTCGTGAAGGTTATGTTTTTGGAACAGCCAGAATTATTCATAAAGGAAGAAGTCTTCATCTTTGGGAAATTAAAATTACAGATGAAGCAGGAAATCTGGTTTCGCTTTGCAAACTGACAAATATGGTTTTAGACAGAAAGAAAAGTGAATAAATTATGAATCCATTTTTCTTAAAAATTAAAAAACATAAAGAACAAAATTTACCTTTTGTACTTTATTCAAAACCCAATTCTTCAACTCTTATTGGTTTTTTACAGCAAAATAATGCTTTGTATACAATTTCAGATTATACAGAAAAAGGATTTGTTTTTGCTTCTTTTGATGAAAAACAGCTGATTTTAATTCCGGAAAATGAATCGGAAATTATTACGGCTCAAAACGAAGTAACTTCTTTTGAACCTATTGAAATTGACGATTTGAGTTTTGATGCCAAAGCTAAAAAACAATACGAAGATTTAGTAGCTAAAGGTATTGAAGCTATAAAAAATGAAGAATTTAAAAAAGTAGTTTTATCAAGAAGCGAAGAAGTTCCTTTAAAAGAATTTGATTTTATAGAAACCTTTCAGCATTTGGTTCAAATATATCCTGCGACATTCTGCTACTGTTTTTTTCATCCGAAAATTGGACTCTGGATGGGAGCAACACCAGAAAAGCTTTTAAAAGCAAACGGAAATGTTTTTGAAACTATGGCTTTGGCAGGAACGCAGAAGGATATTCCTGAAACGCAGATTGTATGGCAGCAAAAGGAAAAAGACGAACAGCAGTTTGTAACTGATTTTATTGTAAAAAGGCTTCGTGAATTTACAGCTTCGGTTGTGGTTTCTGAACCATACAGTTTAAAAGCCGGATCGATCTGGCATATCAAAACCGATATTTCGGGAGTTTTAAAAGAGAATTCGACTTTAGAAGAGGTAATTGATACGCTTCATCCAACGCCTGCCGTGTGCGGACTTCCAAAAAAGAAATCAAAATCGTTTATTATTGAAAACGAAAATTACGACAGGACTTTTTATACCGGATTTCTGGGGGAATTAAACACCAGCTTTGCAGGAACAAATGAAAGTTCTGATTTATTCGTAAATTTACGAAGCATGCAGATTCAGGAAGATAAAGCGATTTTATACATGGGATGCGGTATTACAAAAGAAAGTATTCCTGAAAAAGAGTGGGAAGAAAGCGTCAATAAATCCATGACGATGAAGAGAGTTTTGAAAATAGAATAAAGAAAATAGGATAAAGAAAATAGAATAAAGAAAATAGAATAAAGAAAATAGAGTCAAGATTGGTTTGTTTTTGAAAATTGACATTGAAATTGATTTTTTGACATTGATATTAAAAAGTATGAAATTAGATATATTAGCCTTTGGCGCACATCCGGACGATGTTGAATTAGGATGCGCCGGAACAATTTTAAAAGAAGTTTCCTTAGGTAAAAAAGTAGGTATTGTTGATTTAACCCGCGGCGAATTAGGAACGCGCGGTACAGCAGAAATTAGAGATCAGGAAGCAAAAGATGCTGCAGAGATTTTAGGAGTTCTGGTTCGTGAAAATCTGGCAATGCGCGATGGTTTTTTTGTTAATGATGAAAAACATCAATTAGAGGTCATTAAAATGATCCGAAAATATAAACCCGAAATTGTATTGTGCAACGCAATCGACGATCGTCATATCGATCATGGAAAAGGAAGTAAGTTAGTTTCTGATGCCTGCTTTCTTTCGGGATTAATGAAAATCGAAACTTCGATTGATGGAGTACAGCAGGAAGCATGGAGACCAAAGGTTGTATACCATTATATTCAGTGGAAAAACATCACGCCGGATTTTGTTGTTGACATTACCGGTTTTGAAGAAAAGAAAATTGAAGCGATTATGGCTTATAAAACGCAATTTTATGATCCAAAATCAAATGAACCTTCTACGCCAATTACGAGTAAAAACTTTTTTGAAAGCTTAAATTATCGTGCGCAGGACTTAGGAAGACTAGTTGGGAAAGATTTTGCCGAAGGTTTTACAGTTGAAAGGTGTTTGGCAGTCAACAGCTTAGAAAATTTGATTTAATTTTTATGAAAATTTTTCATTTTTTTCTTTGTAGAACTCAACCTTTGTTATATATTTGCACTCGCTAAGCAAAAAAATGGTGGTTGTAGCTCAGCTGGTTAGAGTAGCGGTTTGTGGTGCCGCGGGTCGCCGGTTCGAACCCGGTCAGCCACCCAGATTTAAAGCCTTGAAGAAATTCAAGGCTTTTTTTGTGGACAAAAAACAGCAAATCTCAATTTTTTAAATTCCAAATTCCAATTTAACGATAGCTTGTTATTTCAACTGAAAGGAGAAATAGTATAAGAAACTCTACAGGCAGAGCTCTTGTATCTTTGTTCATTAACTATTTATTCAGTCTAAATGATAAATACATTGGCATTTGGAATTTAAAAAATTGAAATTTGCTTTTATTTTTAAATAAAAAAAGCACGACGGCTAAGTCGTGCTTTTCGAGCGGTTATTATATTTGGTTTATGTATTATCTTATTTCTTCAAATGTAGTGCCTTGTTTAATATCTCCGGTTTTGTAACCTTTTTTAAACCAATACATCCTTTGTTCTGATGTTCCGTGAGTAAAAGAGTCCGGAACAACCTGTCCCTGCATTTTGCTTTGTATCGCATCATCGCCTACAGCATTGGCGGCACTTAACGCTTCTTCTATATCGCCTTCATCTAAATTTTCCTGATTGTAGTGCGCCCATACTCCGGCATAAAAATCAGCTTGTAATTCTAAAGCAACCGAAAGTTTATTGGCTTCAGCCTGGCTTTTTCCCTGCTGGTCGCGATGCATTTTTGCAGATGTTCCTAAAAGAGTCTGGATGTGGTGGCCTACTTCATGCGCTATAACATAAGCAATAGCAAAATCACCGCCTTTGGCACCAAATTTTGTTTTAAGTTCTTCGAAGAAACCTAAATCCATATATACTTTTTGATCTGCGGGACAATAAAATGGTCCGGATGCTGATGATGCGCCACCGCATGAAGTTTGAACAGAACCTCTAAAAAGCACCAATTTTGGGTTTTTATAAGTCATTCCGTGCTCTTGAAATATTTTCCCCCAAATATCTTCGTTATCTGCCAGAATAACCCGAACGAATTGTCCCATTTCTTCATCTTCTTTGCTTAACGGAGCAGCAGCTTCGGTTTGGTTTTGTCCACCCTGCATTTGCTCTAAAACAGGCGTAATCAGCTGGGCATTTTCACCGCCAAAAACATTTAACAGCAGAATGATAATACCAATAATCCCTCCGCCAACGGCTATTTTACCGCCGGAAACTGATCTTCGGTCTTCAACATTATCACTTTGTCTTCTGCCTTGCCATTTCATAGTATATTGTTTTTAAGCTTTTTGAGTTTTTTCTTGTACGAATTTATATAATTTTTAGGAAAAACTTATGATTTAAGAGAATTTAGTTTCAATTATTTTAACCATTTCTCTAAAGTTTCTTCTACAGTGCCTTTCATAATAGGTTTAGAAATATAATCGTTCATTCCGGCAGAAATACATTTGTTTCGTTCTTCTTTTTCTGCACCGGCAGTTACTGCAATAATAGGAATATGCTTGCCGCTCATGGTATTTCTAATGGCTTTTGTAGTTTCGTAGCCGTTCATGATTGGCATTTGTATATCCATAAAAACAAGTGTTGGATTAATGCTTTCAAATTGTTTTACAGCTTCGTAGCCATTTTCACATTCAAAAATAAATGCATTTTGATACAGGTTTTTTACAATTGTTTTTAAAAGAAGCATATTGACTTTGTTGTCTTCAACAATTAAAAAACGAATGTTTTTGCTGCTGGTTTCATTTTTGTCTGTATCTGTTTTTATGCTGATGCCTTTAAGTTCGCTGTTATATTTTTCGTTAATGCTTTGATTACTGGTTTTTAAATTTAAATCAAAGAAAAAGTTACTTCCTTCGCCAATTGTGCTTTCCAGCTGTAATCGGCTTTCCATTAATGCCAAAAGCTGGTTGGAAATGGTTAATCCTAAACCGGTACCTCCAAATTTTCTTGTTGTAGAACTGTCTGCCTGCGAAAAAGCTTTAAAAATTTTCTTTTGATTTTTTTCCATGATTCCAATTCCGGTATCAATTACAGAAAAACGTATCGTGCAGAAATTGTTTTTTGTCTTGGATAAAACAGAGACATTTAATTTTATAGAACCTTCGTTCGTAAATTTTACTGCATTGGAAAGCAGATTTATCAAAATTTGTTTAATTCTAACAATATCAGTCCAAATGTATTTTGGAACATCTTCGTCTACATTGAGTTCTAACTGAAGATTTTTTTGATTTGATTCAAAAACGATCAAATCAAATACCTGACCCAGTACTTTTTTGATATCGTATAAATCAATAAAAAGTTCCAGTTTTCCGGCTTCAATTTTAGAAAAATCAAGGATATCATTTATGATTTCAAGCAGCGAATGTGCTGATTGATTAATCGTTGTCATATATTTTTCCTGAATTTCTTCAAGTTCCGTTTTCATCAATAAATGTGTAAAACCTATAATACCGTTAAGCGGCGTTCTGATTTCATGCGACATATTGGCCAGAAAATCTGATTTTGATTTATTTGCTGCTTCAGCTAACTGTTTGGCTTTAATGGCGTCTTCGGTTTCTTTTTTATTGGTAATATCAAAGTAGATACCGCCAACAAATTCAATTTCATCTCCTTTTTTAATTACGTCTCCAAATTCTTCAACCCAAATATATTCGCCGGTTTTTCTTTTTATTCGGTAAATATTATGCAAAGGCATTCCGTTTTGAAGATTATCAATCTGGTTATTGATTACTTCGTCTCGGTCATCATGATGTATAAGTGATAAAAAAGATAGATTATTTTCTATAAATTCTCCTTTTGAATATCCTGTAAGATTCTGTATTTCATCATTTAAAAAGATTTTTGTAGAAAAAGCATCAAATTTTGACAAATAAACGGTTCCTGGAATATTGTTAGCAATTAACTTGAATTTTTCTTCGCTTTCGATAATTTTAGATTCGTTTCGGTTTCTTTCTAAGGCCGACGAAATATTATTGGCTAAAACCTGAAAAATATAGATTTCTTCTTCCAGCCATTTTCTTTCTTCGCTGCAGTCATCAAAACCTATAAAACCGGTAAAAATATCGTTGATATATAGCGGAAGAATTAAAATAGATTTGATTTCGTTGTTGATTAACAACTGTTTAAAAAAGGAATCTTCGAGTTTTCTTGTAAAAGTATTTACGATTCGTTTGTTTTTTGCCGCTTCAAAAATTTCCTTTAAATTATCTTCGGTCATGTGTCGCAAAGGCGTAATCTGATGCGTAATGCCTTGTCTGGACCATTTGTATTTTTGGGTAACGGTATTGGTCGAAAAATCTCTTTCATAATAAAACATATGATCAGCTTTTGAAGCTTTTCCAATTAAATCATAAGTTTCCTGAAACATTTGCTGTGTCGATTTACTCAGCAAAAACTTTTCGGTACAAAGAGAAAGCGCAGAAAGAAGCTGGCTTTTAAATTCTAATCGGCGTTCTGTTTCTAAGCGCATCTGCATGGAAATAGCCAGCGAAATCACGTCAGAAATAGTTCTGGCATAATTAATATCTTCGTTATCCCATTCTCTCTGCTCTTCTGTGATTTCAAAACAAACCACACCGGCCAATTGTCCGCTTAAGAAAATCGGGACATCGAGCATCGATTTGATTTTGTTTTTGGTAAAATAGAGTTTCTGAAATTCTGATGTTTCTAATTTATTAAAAACATCCGGAGCGTTAATTATAGCTTTGTTTTTTAGTGTTTCAAAATAGATAGGGTATGATTCTTTATCTAAAATATTTTTATCGGTTACGTTTTGATTGTCAATGCTGTAAAGGTTTTTGCAGGTAATGAGGTCTTTATAGTATTTCCAAAAACTGACACGATTTGATTTGCTTACCGTCGAAGCTTCTTTGATAATGTAATCAATTACGGTGTTTAAATTGTCGTAAGTGCTAAAGTCTGTAGTTGACAGCTTTTTCGTTGAATTGTTATAAGCTTCAATTTTTTCCAGACGTCTTTTCTTTTCGTTCTCGGCATTTTTAATTTCCGTAATATCTCTTGCTATACCGGCAAAACCAATTGTTTGCCCCAAATCATTTTTGCGGATGATAATTTTTTGAGAAATCCATAATTCGAGTCCGTTTTTCTTTACAATAGGAAGTTCTATTATGGGAAATTTATAACCGTTGTTTTCAAAGTTCTCATAAAAATCAACGGCACTCATCGAATAATTTTCATGTATGAAATTGGAGTAATGTTTGCCTACAATTTCATCTTCTGAATAGCCTAAAACAGAATAAGCAAATTCATTTATAAAAGTAAAATGACCTTCGGCATCGACTTCAAAAATAATATCGGTGGCGGTTTGAATTAAGTTTTTGTACTGATCCTGAACTAAAATTTGTTCCGTAACATCCTGACCAATACTGATAATAAGATTGTCAGAGAATTTTTTATCTTTCCACTGAATGTATTTGTATTCTCCGTTTTTACTTTTTAATTTTCGGGTATAAACTTTATTTTCATGGTGATGAATAGGGTGAATGTTGGCATTGTATCTTTCGCCTTTTGTAAGTTTCCAGAAATTTAACCCCATGACTTCTTCAGGATAATAACCTAAAATAGAGTTTATGGTTTCGCTGCAAAATAAAATTTCACCTTTTTGATCTGTGGCAATTGTCAGGGAATTTCCTTTGTGTACAATTTCATTAGCAAACCTAAAATTGTCGCGGTTATTTAGTAAAACTGCATATTTAACCTGATTGATAATAAAGATTAAAATGCAGAAATTAATTAATAATATAGATGATTTTATGGGAATTAAATGAAATACAACCGTTATAATCAAGAATGTAAATACAAGCGCTACAAAAAACCAGTAAATTTTTATGGGTTTTAAGATGTTGTATGAAAAGAAAAATGAAATCAGGAAAACAATTACGGGTACTACATCATTGGCAAGGAAAATAATATTGTAACACACATAACTGATGTAGACGAAAAAACCGAAGATAAAAAATCGTTGTATTCTATCGCGAAGCCATTTTATTTTATCGGTTATGAGATAAATCAGGAGAACTGTAATTCCAATTGAAATATTGGTAATTAATAAGCTCTTAGGTCTGATTTTGAAGATTTCATTTATAATTTCGATTACAATAACGGCAATTCCAAAAAATAAAATGTAAAGCTGGTATTCTCTTCCAACAGTTTCGGCTTCTTTCTTTTTTTCTATAAAATTTCCAATTTTGGCTTTTATTCGAAAAAACTGATAAACTAGTAAGGATAAGAATCCCAGTAATGAAAATCCAAGAACTATAAGTTTTGGATTGTTGTAAAAAATAATATCTGAGTTGAAAACGTACCAGTTTGCCATAATTGATTTCAGGGTATTACCAGCACCGGCAATTCCCGAAACCAACAAAATGAAAAAACTACAGCTTTCTACCATAGATTTTGGGGATGTTTTTGGTTTAGTTAATTTGTTTTTAAAAACCTTTAAAATGAGTTGGTTAGTCTCAGGTTTTATTTCAGGTTTTTAGTTTTTATTCTAAATCCGTTCTTCCAATCGAATCAATTGAATCTTGTTTTTCTTCTTCATTAAAAATGGAGAAATAGGTAGCATAAGTAACGCATGTATTAAAAACGACTGTAAAAATCACTCCCACGCAACAGCCTACAAGGCCTACTAAAGATCCAATATAACCTATTAGAAATAAACAGAATATGGTAACTGGATTTTTGCTTACCAAAACCAAACTTGATTTGATAGCGTCGATCGCTTTTAAATTTCCAAAAATGATAAGCGGAATGGTGAAAAAGGTAAAGAAGTTTACAAATAAGGAAACTACTGTTCCAAGATATCCAAAACCTAGAGTTTCTGTAAAGTAAGAAATTCCGTTAGTAACAATTCCTATTATAAATGCAACGGAAAACAGTTGAAGAAAATAAGGTGCTTTGTAGTATGTAAAAATTGTAGAGACATTAAACGTTTCATCTTTGTCTGCACAATCGGCCATTTTTAAAAATCCGGCACCCAGCGGAGCAAATAATGCCGTAACAGCCGCAATAGATGCTGCCGTAGCTATTTGCTCAACATAGCTTAGATTTTGAATTTTAAAATTTTCCAGAAAGTTTTCAGATATGCTTTGCAGACCATAAAATGTAACCGCCAATCCCATAACCACCGCTCCGGCTACAACCGAAAATACCAGAATTATTAGTCCTGAGTAAAGAGCAATTTTTTTGTAATTCTCAACAGCATAATTAAATACAGTAGAAAAGTCTATTGAATAGCCATCTTTTTTGATGTCTTCAATCTGGTCAAGTGTAGATTTCATTTTAAAGGTAAAGTTGTTTTATATTTTCCGTTTTATGATAATAATTGCTTGACGTAAATATAATATTTTTAATCAATTCCGTGTAAAAATCTACAAAACATTACGAAATTGTTTTCGAATTTTAAATCCAGTCTAAAATTCGTTTTATTGAAGCTAATTTGTCCTTGTAAGGCGCGTAACGCATAGGTAAATCGAGCCAGTTTGCTTTTTTTACAATGGCTTTATGATGAGAAAAAGTATCAAAGCTCATTTGTCCGTGGTAAGCCCCAATACCGCTTTGGCCAACACCGCCAAAAGGCAGTCTTTTATTGGAAAAATGAACAACAGTATCGTTTATACACCCGCCTCCAAATGAGTAATTTGCAATTAATTTTTTAGCAAATGATTTATTTTCGCTGAAGATATAAAATGCGAGAGGTTTTTCGTACTTGCTGATTACGTTATGGATTTCCGCAGGAGTTTCGTAAGTTAGAATAGGCAATAGCGGACCAAAAATTTCCTCTTTCATTATAGGGCTGTCTAAACTTGGTTCTTCAATTAATGTTGGCGAAATATATAATTTGTCGTGATTAGTTTCTCCTCCAAAAATTACTTTTTCGCGTTCAATCATTTGATCCAGACGCACCCAGTTTTTGGTATTGATTATACGCGCAAAATCCGGTGATTTATCTATTTTTTTGCCATAAGCGTTAACAATTTCTTCCATTAAAAAAGAAATAAAATTAACCTTCATGTTTTTCTGAATTAAGATATAATCCGGCGCGATACAGGTTTGGCCAGCATTTATAAATTTTCCCCAGACAATTCGTTTAGCTGCTAGTTTTAAATTAGCTGTTTCGTCGACTACACACGGGTTTTTTCCACCTAACTCTAAAGTAACAGGAGTGAGGTTTTCGGCTGCGGCTTTGGCAACAATTTTTCCAACAGCAACACTTCCGGTAAAAAATATATAATCCCAGCGTTCTGCCAGCAGTTTATTTGAAACATCGACACCGCCTTCAAAAACTTCTACATGGCTTATGTGAAATGTTTTTTCTACTATTTTAGCAATAATAGAAGAGGTGTGAGGCGTAAGTTCTGATGGTTTTAAAACAACTCTGTTTCCGGCAGCGACTGCAGCAATAAGCGGACACAAAGCAAGCTGAAAGGGATAATTCCACGGTGCTATTACCAAAACGTTTCCGTAAGGCTCTTTGTAAATATAGTCAGATGAAGGAAAATTTAGGATAGAAGGAAGAACACGTTTGGGTTTTGCCCAGGAATTGATGTTTTTTATGGTATCTTTTAGATCAGAAATGACATAGTTGGTTTCTGTTAAAACAGCTTCAAATTCAGGTTTTTTGAAGTCGTCATATAAAGCCTTTACAATTAGATCTTCATTTTTCTGAATGTTGTATAGTAACTTTTTCAGCGTTTCTTTTCTATAACCAATGTCGTTTTTGAAGTCCATTTTATGATCAGCTTGTTTTTTAGGATATGCAAGTTAATCGATAAAAATTAAAAAATTAACAATTTAATCATAAAAATCATACCGCATTCCAAATAGTTTCATCAGGAACAGGGGCAATAATTGTGATATTTTCTTTTGACACCGGATGTACAAAAACGAGTTTTCTGGCATGGAGATGAATACCTCCGTCTGGATTGCTTCTGTCGGCACCATACTTTAAATCGCCTTTTATAGGAGAACCAATTGCAGATAACTGCGCACGAATTTGATGATGACGTCCCGTATGAAGATTGATTTCCAGCGCCGTATAATTTTGAAGTTCTTTGATGATTTTATAATCCAGACTTGCAATTTTGCTGTCTGGAACTTCTTTTAAATGCGCTTTAGAAGTATTGTTTTTTTCGTTTCTTTTTAAATAATGCACCAATTTTGCCGATGCTTCAGCGGGTTTGTTTTTTACAACTGCCCAATATGTTTTTTTAGTTTCGCGATTACTGAACAATTCATTCATTCGCGATAATGCTTTACTGGTTCTGGCAAAAACAACAATTCCGGTTGTTGGTCTGTCCAGACGATGAATTACGCCAAGAAAAACATCTCCTGGTTTATTGTACTTTTCTTTAATATATTCTTTAACCACATCAGACAAAGGCTTGTCGCCGGTTTTATCTCCCTGAACAATATCTCCCACACGTTTGTTCACAACAATGATATGGTTGTCTTCGTGCAGCACTTGCAGATTGTCTTTAGTAGAAATAATTTTCATAATTTGAATTTCGAATTATATGGAGAGATTTGGCTAAAGCCTTTAAGATATTTAAAAAAGAGACCTCCAGCTAAAAGCTGGAGGCAAATCCTATTTTTGATATTTGAACCTTTGTCACTTTGCTGCTTAGAAACTAAGAAAAACCTTAGCATCTTAGCATCTCAGGACCTTAGCGGCTTAAAAAACTAATATTGTTCACTCGCATTAGGGAAATCACTTGATTTAACATCAGCAGCATATTGCCCGATTGCTTTTGTCATTTCATCATAAAGATTCAAATAACGACGAAGGAAACGCGGACTAAATTCATTGTTCATTCCCAACATATCGTGAATTACTAAAACCTGTCCGTCAACACCGCCTCCGGCACCAATTCCAATTACAGGAATAGAAATACTATCTGCCACTTTTTTAGCAAGATCTGCAGGAATTTTTTCAAGAACAATTCCAAAACAGCCTACTTTTTCAAGCATTTTTGCATCTTCAATAAGTTTTTCAGCTTCTTCTTCCTCTTTGGCGCGTACGCTGTAAGTCCCAAATTTATAGATAGACTGAGGCGTTAAACCCAAGTGGCCCATAACCGGAATTCCTGCGTTTAATATTTTTTTAATTGATTCTTTAATTTCTTTTCCGCCTTCTAATTTTACGGCGTGAGCACCGCTTTCTTTCATAATTCTGATAGCAGAACGAAGAGCTTCTTTAGGATCTGACTGGTAACTTCCAAAAGGCAAATCTACCACAACTAAGCCTCTTTCTACAGCGCGAACTACAGACGAAGCGTGATAAATCATTTGATCTAAAGTAATAGGAAGAGTCGTTTCGTGACCCGCCATAACATTTGAAGCAGAATCTCCCACCAAAATCACATCTACTCCTGCGGTATCAACAATTTTTGCCATTGTATAATCATACGCAGTAAGCATAGAGATTTTTTCTCCGTTGCTTTTCATTTCAATTAATGACTTTGTTGTGATTCTTTTATAATCTTTTTTTGCTACTGACATTTTAATTTTTTTTGATAATGTAAAAGTATTGAATAATTGTAAACTGGGAATCAGCAATAAAAGATTATTTCGACAGAAAATAGCTTTCCGTCTTTAAAAACTAATCTAAATTGACTGTCTTCCATTATAATAGCATAATTATGCGGTGATTTTATAGAAGCTTCGATATAGGTTCCATATTTTTCAATGAAAGTTTTTTCGGATATCGAATTGTCTAAAATGGTATTTGGATTTATGATAAATTTATTGTTTTCGTTGATGTAGACTTTTACAATTTCGGCCTGATTTTTCTTTTCATCAACAGATACTTCCAAGTCCGGATAATAGTAAAATAAATCGCTTAAATATACACCGCATTCATCGCCAACGCTGGCTTTTTTAACCGGACTTCCAAATATTTTAACCAGTTGTGTCTGCGATAAATAAAGCGATTTGGTTTTTGTGCCTTTTAAACTGAATTCTGCTTTTTGAGTAAAAGCCGTAATTTGTTCAGGCAGTTTATGTTTTGCTAAAGCAGCGGCTAAAGCCATATTCATTTCAGTATCGGCAATTAATTTTGGATCATTAATCTGCTTAACTACTTCGTAATATCTTTGATATGCCGGAGCTAATTTAGAATATTCGCTGTTCCATGCCAGTTCTACAATTCGTTCGCTTACCGTTTTGCGGTCTTGTAATGCGTCTTTATTTAATTTGTCAAACTCTTTTAGCAAGGCATCAAAATCAGGTCTTGGGCCAATAAATTTTCGGAGTGTATATTGGGCATATTCTTCAACAAAATTTCCATTAATATTTACCCAGTCATCCTGATTAACCGGAACATAGTTTACAGCAACAGGATCTCCCGTAAAAAGAATTTCTTTGATTTTTGAGTTTTTATCCGGCAGCGCTCTGGCTTTTAAACCAGCGGCTAAAACAAATAAGTGATTGCCTCCGTAATAAGCGTCGCCGCCTTCTAAAATTGGATTTTGTGGATCTTTAATTTTTACATCTTTTGCATTAAGACGTGTTGCAACGAATTTTTCCTGAACAAATCCTTCGTTAAAATTATCAGCCTGAACTTTATACCAGCCGTTCTGACTTTCAGATAATAATCTTACTTCAGCACCGTATCGAAAATAGCCTAAAAACGAAGCAGAATTTGGAGAAGTATAAAGTCTGGTATCTGAATTTAAAAAATAACGTTCCTGAGAATGCAGTAAAATAGAGCAGAATAATGCAGTTAAGAAGTAGATTTTTTTCATAAAGTATTTTGAATATTTTGCCGCAGATTAAAAGGATTAACACAGATAGAAATCTTTTTAATCTATTTAATCTGCGGCATAAAAAAATTAACAGTCGGCCATATTTACAGCAACGGCGAGACCGCCTTCTGAAGTTTCTTTGTATTTAGAATTCATATCTTTTGCAGTTTCCCACATCGTATTAATTACTTTATCTAGTGGTACTTTAGCATTTTTAGAATCAGTTTCAAGAGCTAATTCGGCTGCGTTTATGGCTTTTATGGCGCCCATTGTATTTCTTTCAATACACGGAATCTGAACCAAACCGCCAATTGGGTCGCAGGTTAAACCCAAATGATGTTCCATTGCAATTTCGGCAGCCATTAAAACCTGAGCCGGAGTTCCGCCCATTAATTCGCAAAGCGCCGCTGCAGCCATTGATGACGAAACACCAATTTCGGCCTGACAACCGCCCATAGCTGCAGAAATCGTAGAACCCTTTTTAAAGATACTTCCAATTTCACCGGCAACCATCAGGAATTGTTTGATTTCTTTTTCGCCAGCATTATGGTTTTCAATTACCATATAATACATTAAAACGGCAGGAATAACGCCAGCGCTTCCGTTTGTAGGCGCAGTTACAACACGACCTAACGAAGCATTTACTTCGTTTACTGCCAATGCAAAACAGCTTACCCATTTTAAAATCTGGCGAAATTTAACCTCTGTTTTTCTAATTTCTTCCAGCCACGACTGCGGATCTGTATAATTAGATAAACCAATTAAATTCTGATGCATATCAAATGCGCGTCGGCGAACGTGTAATCCGCCCGGAAGAATACCTTCAGAATGACATCCAATGTACATACATTCCAGCATTGTATTCCAAATGCGCATTAATTCTGAGTGAATTTCATCTTCAGAACGCATCGATTTTTCGTTTTCATAAACAATCTCAGAAATCGATTTGTTTTCAGAAACGGTATAGTTTAAAAGCTCAACTGCATTTTGAACCGGAAACGGAAAAGCGCATTTAATAACCTCTTTTATTTTGGCATTTTCGCGTTCTTCTTTTACCACAAAGCCGCCTCCAATTGAGTAAAATGTTGATTCATATTCAGAATCGTCATTTTTGTAGGCTGTAAATTTTAATCCGTTAGCATGAAAAGGAAGGAAATCTTTATTGAAAACAATATCCTGCAGAAAATAAAACGGAATTTTATATTCGTTGCCAAGATTAATTTCGTGCGTGTCTTCGATTGTTTTAATAATTCCGGCAATATTTTCAACCGGAATATATTCAGGATCCTGACCGCTTAAACCCAGCATAACCGATAAATCTGTAGCGTGTCCTTTTCCCGTTAAAGAAAGAGAACCATACAAATCGACTTTTACGCGTTTAATCTGGTATAAAATTGATTCGCTTTTTAACTCTTCTAAAAAACGTTCGGCGGCTCTCCACGGACCCAAAGTGTGTGAGCTTGAAGGGCCGACACCAATTTTAAGCATATCAAAAACAGAGATACATTCTTCCATTATTCAAGTTTTGTTAAGACAAAGATAATTGAATAATGCAATGATGATTTAATTTTGATTGTTAATCTTGAGCTTTTGTTAAAAAAAATATTATTTTTTAATAATTCGGCAACGAAATAAAATTAATTGCTTAATATGCGGTTTTCGTTTCAGGTTGATGTTTTTTCGGTATTTTTGTAATGATGCAAATTGCCAAAATCAATGAATTTTTATTCCTGATGATATTTGTATTATCCCCATGATTTCGTTTTAATGCTTACGTCTTTTTACGAAAATTTAGAATACCACAAAAAGATAAAATTACAATATGATAGAATTTTTTAAGCATTTTTTACACGAATTCGAATTACCTTTAAGCAATCCGGTATTAATTTTTTCTTTAATACTTTTTATAATTCTGTTGTCGCCTATTTTACTTAAAAAAATAAATATTCCCGGAATTATTGGTTTAATTATTTCAGGAGTTATTATAGGTCCGCACGGATTAAATATTTTAGCAAAAAACTCAGCAGTTGATTTATTTTCGACAATTGGGCTTTTGTATATCATGTTTATTGCAGGTTTGGAGCTGGATATGAATGAGTTTAAAGCCAACAGAAACAAAAGTCTCCTGTTTGGATTTTTTACTTTTATTTTACCGCTTTCAATAGGTTTTCCGGTTTGTTTTTATTTACTGCAATATGATTTTAATGCCAGTTTTTTAACGGCGAGTATGTTTGCCACGCACACTTTAGTTGCATACCCAATTGTAAGCAAACTTGGAATTGCAAAAAATCAGGCGGTTGCCATTACAGTAGGAGGAACTATTTTAACCGATACGGCTGTTTTAATTATTCTGGCCGTCATTATGGGAAGTGCACAGGGAAGCTTAAATCAGGCGTTTTGGATTAAATTAGGAATTTCGCTGGCTATTTTTTCTGCGATTATGTTTTTGGTTATTCCAAGAATTGCCAAATGGTTTTTCAAAAAACTGGAAAGTGAAAAACACGCCCATTATATTTTTGTGCTTTCAGTGGTTTTCTTCGCAGCGTTTTTAGCCGAAGTAGCTGGAGTAGAACCTATTATTGGAGCTTTCGTTGCCGGTTTGGCGTTAAATCCATTAATTCCGCATTCATCCGCTTTAATGAACAGAATCGAATTTATTGGAAATTCATTATTCATTCCGTTTTTCCTGATTTCTGTTGGAATGCTGGTAGATATTAGCGTAATTCTAAGCGGACCAACTGCTTTAATTGTTGCTGCTACTTTGAGTGTTGTGGCTATTTTTGGAAAATGGATAGCGGCATTTTTTACACAAATCGTTTTTAAATATACCAAAACAGAAAGACAGCTTATTTTTGGTTTGAGCAGTGCGCACGCGGCCGCAACTCTGGCTGTAATTTTAGTAGGGTTTAAAGCGAAAATTCTGGACGAAAATATTTTAAACGGAACTATTATATTAATTCTGATAACTTGTATTGTGGCTTCATTTGCTACCGAAAAAGCAGCTAAAAAAATCGCAATCTGCGAAGAAGAATTTTCACATGAAGATGCCGGAAAAGATCAAATTTTAGATGAACATATTTTAATTCCGCTGGCAAAAACTTCGGCAGCAGCCACTTTATTAGATTTTGCACTTTTAATAAAAGATAAGAAATCGTCAAATCCGGTTACACTTTTAACGATTGTTCCTAATAATGATCAGGCCGAAAAAAATATTTTAAAATACAGAAAAGCTGTTGATAAATTCGTAGTTCAGGCATCGGCATCAGAAGTAAAAATAAATACCATTGCCAGAATTGACCATAATCCGGCGAGTGGAATTGCCAGAACGTCTAAAGAAATCATGTCGGATATTGTTATTATTGGCTGGCCGAAGAAAACCGGTTTTCTGGATAAAATCTTTGGAGAAAATGTAGATTCTATAATCAACAATGTCGATAAAAGTTTGTTTATATGCAGATTTCAGAGAACTTTTATTGAGGATAAAAGACTTGTCTTTATTTGTCCGCCATTTTCTGAAAGAGGCGTTGGTTTTCAGGTTTTATTGCAAAAGATATGCAGACTTTCTCAGGAATTAAGCATTCCTATTGTAATTTATGCCGAATACAAAACACATCAGACTATTCAGCAGATTGCCAATAATCTTCGTTTAAATGCGAAATTAGGATTTAAAAGCGTTTTAGAATGGGATGACTTTGAGGCTATTTCAGATGAAATCCGTCCTAATGATTTAATCGTTTTTAATTTATCAAGAAAAGGTTCTGTTTCGTATCATTCTATTTTTGACCGACTGCCTTTTAAATTTGAAAAATTCTTTAACGATAATAATATTATATTGGTTTATCCTCATGATGACCGAAAAGAAAGCGCAATGGATGCTTACGAAGATTTTACCGCGACGCCATTAACCAAAAGTATTGAAGCGATTGAGCAGATAGGGCGCGGTTTAGGAAGCATCCTTAAAAAAAGTTAGAATAATAATTATTACAATAAAATGAAATCAAAACTACAGCTAATTGTATTGGTATTTATAACTCTTACGACAGCTGCACAAAACAAAATGAAAAAAGCAGAAGAACTTATCGATAAAAATGATCCGGGCTGGGCTTTTGTTGAAGACTGGATTAAAACAGCAAAAAATAAGGTTGAGATTTTACCTGTAGACGCCGCAAAAGCAAAAGACGCGTTGTATAAAACTCAGGTTACAACACGTTCGTCTATGGGAGCAGTTGTTTTTATGACGGGCGGACTTTTGATTGATGACGGATGGATCAGGATTTTGGGTTCAGGAAATGCAAAATTTAACCGATCGCTTCCGGATTGGAATAAAGGAAAAACCTTTAACGAATTTGGCGAAGCTCCGGGATATTTATTAATTGCAGATGATGCTGTAGGCGGTTTTTATCTGTTAAACGGCGGCGGATTAGGAGCCGACACAGGAAAGGTTTATTATTTTTCTCCGGATAATCTGGAATATGAACCGCTTGACATTTCGTATTCAGAATTTTTAGGATTTTGTTTTAATAATGATCTCGATAAGTTTTACGAAGGAAACAGATGGAATGGATGGCGAGAAGAGGTTACAAAACTAAAAGGCGACGAAGTTTTTAATTTCTATCCGTTTTTATGGACAGCAGAAGGAAGCGATATCAATAAATGTTCGCGAAAAATAATTCCGGTTCAGGAACAATACGGCTTGAACATCGATTTAAGAAAGCAATTGGGTTTTGAAAAATAATTTCTAAAAGAGAAACAATATGAATCATAATATTAAATCAATCCGGCCTTTTATTGGCGCTAAAAATTTTGAGATTTCCAGAAGTTTTTACCGCGATTTAGGTTTTGAAGAAGTCGTTTTAGAATCTAATTTTTCTGTTTTTAAATCGGGAGAAACCGCTTTTTATCTTCAGGATTATTACGATAAAAACTGGATAGAAAATACCATGATTTTTGTTGAAGTTGATGACGTAGAACGTTATTACAGTGAACTTTTGGCTTTAAATCTTCCTGAAAAATACGAAGGTGTTAAACTGACTCCAATACGCCATTTAGATTGGGGAAGCGAATGTTTTCTTCATGATCCGTCTGGTGTTTTATGGCATTTTGGAGTATTTAAAAAATAATTTTTTATTGCGGATTTTCAGTTTTATTTGAAAAGTAATTCGTGAAAATCACGGCAAAACTATCTCAAACAAAATTCGCCCAGAACTTTTGTGTTGTTTTTACGCTGATACCAGTCGTTGTAAACCAATTCTAAGTTTTTTACGCTGAATTCTCCAAAATCGTAATCACGAAATATTTCTGCTGTTTCTATTAATTTTTTAGGATTATGAAGTTTTTCCTGAAAACGCATCACTGTTGCGTGTGCCGTTGCAATCGTATATCGGCTGTCTATGCTTTGCTGCAATCCTGAGCTTTTAAAATTCTCACGAAGTTTATTTCTGAAATTGTTTAATGTTTCATCTGTTGGAAATCCCTGAATCATAAGTGCCGAAGATGATGCCGTAATTCCTTTAAACTGAATTGTAATTTTATCTACATCAACCATACTTTTGCAAATAAGCTGAATATAATCGTTTGGTGAAATCTGATTTAATCGAAATGTTTCTGAACAGGAAATAATTGACATTACAGTAATATGAATATCAGAATCCGGATAATAATACTGTTCTGGTTCAGTCTTTTTTATTTCATTTAAAAAATCCTGCATTTTGGCTTTAATTTCCTCATTAGGACGAATGAGTAAAGTAATACCGAAACGCGAATCAGATTCATTTTTAATTTCTTTATCAATAGAATAATTTCCTGCCGCAATACTTTCTGAAGAAGTTGTATATAATTGATTGTAATGTTCCGTTAAGTTCATTTATGATTTATTTCTTTTTTACTTTTTCTAAATTTTCTTTAACTCTGAATTTTACAATTTTGGTAATTAAATCATAAGGCATAGGCTGATTTAAAGGAAACTGAACAGAACCTTTTCCTGATTTGTATTTGGCAAGATCTTCTTTAAAAGCTTCGTGACCGCTAGGAAGCGCATACAAACCAATATGATTTTTAAAGGCAGCAAAATATACCACAATTCCGTTTTGGTCAAAAGCGGGCATCGAATAACTTATTTTTTCTTTAGCGTCAGGAGCCGCTTTCTGAATCGTCATTCTAACTTTCTCTAAAATTTCCTGAACATCATTTGGAAATCCTCCAATGTATTCGTCGATATTTTCGGGTTTTTTAGTTTCCATAGTGTTTTTCAAGTTTCAGGTTTCAAGTTTCAGGTTTTATACAACAACCTGAAACCTCAAACCTGAAACAAATTTTTTTAAGCTAATCCTTTTGGGAATCGGTCTAAAACAAGATTTAGTAAAAGCTGATGCTCTAAATATGCTTTTGCTCCGGCTAAAACTAATGTAAAACCTTCTGTTGAGTTTCGAACCTGATCGATTATTTTATCTGAATCGCCTTGAAAACCAGAATTTGTAACGCTTACAAAAGTTTCATTTTCATTCAATGGCGTAAAAAACCATTCTACTAAAGTAGTTTCGTCCGGGTTTCCCCATTCAATCACAATTTTTTTATTTTCCTGTAAAACCAATGTTGTAACCGAAAGCGAGAAACCGTACATTTCCCAAGTCCATTCGGTTTTTTGATTTTCTTCTAATTTTCCAGAACCTTTGGTAAACCAAAATTTACTGGTAATATCGGGATTTATAAAAGCTTCAAAAACTTCAGAAACAGGTTTTCTAATCAGCATTTCGGCCTTTGCATATTTGTTGTTTTCTGTTTTCATGGTGATTTGTAAAATGTAAGAAGTAATCCGTGAGTTGTTTTTTGAACTTCTAAATTTAAGAAGATAATTTTAAAATAAGCATAAAAAAAGCTTTACATAAACATGCAAAGCTTTTTGAAATTATACTAAATCCTGATTTAGTCTGTAAATCAAAACATTTTAAACATTCTTTTTATCAATCCATTTTCCAACCGTCGGCGGCACATAATTTCGCATTTGATTTAATAAATCTTCGATATCATTGCTTACTAACAGCATTTTTTGGTTTACTTCTTTTAATAAACCTTTTTCGGTCATGGTTTGTAGAAGTTCAATCAAAGAATCATAAAATCCGTTGATGTTTAAAACTGCGATTGGTTTTTTGTGAAGTCCTAATTGTGCCCAGGTCAGCATTTCAAAAAGTTCTTCCAGAGTTCCAAATCCGCCCGGAAGCGCAATTACGCCATCGCATAAATCATTCATTTTGGTTTTTCTTTCGTGCATACTTTCAACCAAAATTAATTCGGTTAAACCTAAATGTGCGATTTCTTTTGAGCGTAAAAAATTAGGAAGCACTCCAATAACTTTTCCGCCCGCATTAAGTGCACCATCGGCAACAGCGCCCATTAAACCAACATTGGCACCGCCATAAACGACATCGATATTTTGTTCTGCTAAAGTTTTTCCAACTAAAGCGGCTTGTTCTTCGTAAATTTTGTCTGTGCCAAAACTAGAGGCACAGAAGACAGTTATTCTTTTCATTTTTGTGATAATGTAAACGTTAAAAGTTAGATTTCAAATGTTGCTTTACTGAAAACTGACACTGAAAACTGTGATTAACTTTATTTCTTCAATTCATATTCAAAATAAGGCATGTCGATACCGTTAGCCGTTATAACCATGTCTCTGACTTTTTCTGCTCCCAGTTTTAAAACGGCTTTCTGCGAACGGAAATTTTCTGCTCCAACATGAAATAATATCGAGTTAACATGCTGAAACGCATAATCAATCAAGAGTTTTTTATTTGAGCTGTTATATGGCCCGCCCCAATATTTTCGGGTAATAAAAGTATATCCAATTCCTACGCTCGATTTTTCTGGGTCGTAGTCGTAATAACGGGTTGTGCCCATGATTTCCCCCGTTTGTTTATCAAGAATTAAAAATGAACCTTTAGAATCCATCGCGGCCTTAAAAAAAGCAGTAAAACCTTCTCTGTGATATCGGTCTTTAGAAGGATGCTGTTCCCAAATTAAAGGATCTGAAGCAGCCTGAAAAAGCGCTTCAAAATGTTTTTCTTCTAACGGAATCAATTTTGTGATTTCATCTTCGAGAATTTCCGGCTGTAAATTAAAATTTGATGTTGTCATTTTTATGATGCTTTACTAGTTAGTTCTTCTAAATATTTTTTATCTGAACGCAGGAAACATTTTCCATTTTAATTTGTTTTCCTATTTTCTTTAATAATCCTGTTTTAGAATCTCTTCTAAAAACAATCACATTTCCGGTTAATACATTCGAAGCAACTAGAAATTTACCGCTTTCGTCTATAGCAAAAATTCTTGGGTGTTTGCCTAAAGTTGACTGATAACCAATATTTTTTAAAAGTCCGTTTTCATCAATTGTAAAAATCGCAATATTGTTTTCTTTACCGCGGTTTGTTGCATACAAAAACTTTCCGTCTGGAGAAATGTGAATATCAGAACTTTCAAAACCTTCTTTTATTTTATCAGAATGTGTTGGAATGCGTTGTATTTTATTTAAAACGCCGTTTTCATAATTATAAACGCTGATTTGTCCTGCCATTTCTTCTATACAATAACCCCATTTTTGATTTGGATGAAAAGTAAAATGTCTTGGTCCGGCTTCTAAATCAGTTTTTGTAAACGGATTTGAAGTTTCAATTAAAGGTTTTTTCTGATTCGCATCAAAAGCATAACAGCGAATTTTATCGGCACCTAGATCTGGCAGAAATAAATAATCACACTGAGGAGAAAATACTGCCGAATGCACGTGAGATTTTGTCTGTCGGTCTTTATTTACACTTCCGTCTGAATAGTGAAAATTCTGCGCAATAGAATCTATTTTTCCGTTTTCTAAAAGCGGATAAACAGAAACGCTTCCTTCAGTATAATTGGCATTTGCGAGCCATTTACCATTTTTGTGTACACTTACATAAACCGGATTTTCGCCGCCGCTTCTCTGACTGTTTAAAAAGGTCAGCGTTTTATTTTCCGGATTAAATTCAAAACTGCTTACACTTCCTGCATTTGGCGTTTTAGTGTCGGTGCAGGCGTATACATATTTTCCATTTGATGAAACGGTTAAATACGATGGATTTACAATGTTTTTTGCCGAAGTTACTTTCGTAAGTTTTCCGTTTAGTGTATCTAACTGATAAATCTGAATCGCTTCTGCCGATTTATCACGGTTATACGATCCTAAAAAGACATACGTATTTTGAGAAAAGATATTTAACGTTACAAAAAGAGCAGCAAATAGTACTTTTATTTTAAGTTTCATGGCACAAATTATTGGTTTTAACGAATGACAAATTGAAAAATTAATTAATCCCTTTCCACCATTGTTTAAATTCTTGTTTTTCATTTTTTAATTCTACCAATTCACCAATCATTGGCGTAATTAGCGGAACAGGATTTTCGCTTAAGCAGTTTAATTCTGTGATTTTGATTAAAGGTTCATCCCAGGAATGAAGTGATAACGCAAATTTTGAAGAATGTACAGGAAAAACTCTTTTGGCTTTTAAGTCTTTCATCGCTTTTATAACATCTTCTGGCAGATTATGAATGTATTTCCATTTTGGATTATACTGGCCGTTGTCGATTAAAGCAATGTCAAACGGACCGTATTTTTCTGCAATTTCTGCATAATGTTTGTCGTAACCGCTGTCGCCGCCAAGATACATTCTAAAATCTTTACTTTCTAATACAAAAGAAGTCCAAAGCGTGTTGCATCGTTTAAAACTTCTACCGGAAAAATGCCTTGAAGGGGCTGTGTAAAGTGTTAAATTTTGATCGAGTTCGATTTTTTCAAACCAGTCTTTTTCGATTATATTTTCAGTTGGGAATACCCAAAATTCAAAATGCGAACCTACGCCAAGAGCTGTAATTACTTTTTTAGTTTTAGGTTTTAGTTTTAGAATGGTATCATAATCTAAATGATCATAATGATCGTGAGTAATCAATAAATAATCAATTTCCGGTAGATCATCAACCGTATAAATATCAGAACCTTTAAATGATTTTGTAGTTCCCGAAATAGGAGAGGCGTTTCCGCTGAAAACAGGATCAATTAAAAAGCGTTTCCCTTCAAGCTGAATAAAATAAGAAGAATGCCCAAACCAAACTAAAACATCTTTATCTAAGGGAAGTTCCAGTAAATTGGTTTTAATCGAAGGAATTAAATCCGTTGGTATTTTCCTGTCGACTTTTTTAAAGAAGAATTCCAGTAAAACACCCATAAAACTTTCACCTTCTGCAAGATCTGGCGTAAAACTTTGATTTTCAAATTTTCCGTTTTTGTATTGAGGTGATTTTTCAATTAATGCTAATCTTTCGCCGGAAGGCTTTTTTCCAAATTTAGGATGCTGTAAAAAATTGTAGATAAAAAGTATTAGAAGTAATACAACAATTAAGAATGTAACCATTTTATTTTGAAGGATATAATTTTTGAATTGAGGCAATCGAAAGTGAAATCATCTGCTTTAAAATTTCAATATCAATGTCAGTTAGTTTTTTGATGTAAACACAGCCTTTTCCGGCTTTGTGTTTTCCAAATTTAGAGAGCAGTTCTTGTTTATTTTCAAAATCAGAATTTAAATAAAGTGAAACAGCATCTTTTCTTGGTGAAAATGCGGCTAACGGAGCATCGCCTTCGTGTCCGCTTGCATATTTGTAATGATAGCTTCCAAAACCTATAATCGAAGGTCCCCACATTTTTGGTTCAAATTGGGTTTGCGTTTCCATTATTTTTAAAAGTTCAAAAGCATCTTTTCTTTTGGCTTCGTCAGGAACGGCATTGATAAAATCAATTACGTTTTGTTCTGTTTCCGTGGTTTTATTTTTAGCCATTGCCTTTATTTTTTATGTAATAAATCGCTTTTGAGTAAAATGTTCTTGATTTTAAACCCTGCAGCATAAAACAAACCAGAATCTTCGGGCATTTGATTTTCTAAAACAATTAAACTCACATCGCTTTCAGGGAAATACAAATTTACAGAAGAAAATCCGTCGCCTAAGCCTGTATGACCCAAATATTTTACCGGTTCTTTTTCAATAATTCGTATTCCGTAACCATAAGGTTCTTTTTCTTTTCCGAAGAAATTATGCTGTGATAAAATTGTGTTTTTTGTCAGCAATTTATACGATTCCGGTTTCAGGATTTTTCCTTTATGAAGATTATTATCCCAAATTGCCAAATCAGAAACGGTTGAAATGATACCATCGGCACCAAAACTTTCTGGTGTAATCTGCGAACCGTTTACAGGTTTCATATCATTTTTTAAAGAGAAATATCCAGTTGCCAGATTCTGTGCTTTATCTTTTGAATAGCAAAAAGTATGATTCATTTTTAATTTCTTAAAAAGCGCGTCTGCAGTTTCGTTGTATTTTTTCTTTGTGCTGAATTCTACAATTTTGCCAATTAAATTAAAGCTTAGATTTCCATATTTAAATTCAGTTCCGGGTTTAAAAGCTAAAGGTTTCTTCAAATCGACAATTCCGTGCGAATGATTTAAAAGCTGATGCACAGTAACGGTGTCTGCCCATGTTTGGGTTAATTCCGGCAGATATTTTTTTATGGGAGAATTCAAATCGACTCTGCCTTTTTCGACTTCTAGTAAAACCAAAACCGCCGCAATCTGCTTGCTGTTTGACATGATTTCAAATTGAGAATCGATTGTTAAAGGCTTTTTGTTTTCTAAATTGGCATATCCTTTTGCTTTAGAATAGAGTGTTTTTCCGTTTTTTGAAATTAAAACCACACCGTTAAAATCAGATGGACTGCTATTTTGTATTACGCTGTCGATTTTTGAAGCATAATTGTCTTTTTTCTGAGCAAATGAATTACAATTTGTAAAAAGAAGAATTGCTGTAAAGAGGGAAAGGGTTTTGTAAAAGGTCATTTTTTTTAGTGTATTCAGTCTCAGTTTTTTAGTCACAGTTTACGTTTCAGTTTTTAGTTTCTGCAAACTTCGACCGAAAACTAAAAACTACATTAAAACATTCCGTTTTCGTTTATAGTTTCAATTGGAATATGTTGTCCTAAATCCCAAAGTTCGATTATTTTATCTTCTTTAAATTTTAAAATATGTACAACCGCAAAACCAATGTCAGCAGGTGTTTGTTTTAAATGAGAATGTACAGCAACTAGATTTTCTTCTTCAATGATATGATGAATTGTAAATATCTTATTGGGATTTTTCCTTGCAGATTCTTCCATTGCGAGCATTAAAGTTTCGCCATCGCCTTTAAAATAGGCGTTGTGATGCTTAAAATCTTCATGAACATGAAGACGAAACGCTTCGTGCGAATGTCCGCTTGCGGCAAGTTTTAAGAAGTTTTGAGTGATTTCTTTCTTAGTCATAGTTTTTGGAAATAAAAACGAAACTAAGTTATGAAATAAGTAAGTAGAAATTAAACAATTTTTAAATCATTAGATTTTAAATAATGGTTTTCATTTATGACCTTTTTTGCTTCTGCACTAATCCAGAAATTAGGACGAAATAATTTTGCACCCTTTTCTAATTTTGCTTTATTTGATATTGCTTTTATGTTTTTTATCAAATTGTTAAACAAATTGTAAGTTGTAAAAGTATGGGCGTCGATTAAAGTTTTAAAATCATCTTTTCTAAAACTTACAACTTTTGGATAGGTTAATTCTAAGCCAATTGTACCTTCCGTATTTCTATAAGCAATAGTGGGGCTTTCTTTAATTTTTGAATAGGTTAGATAGAGAGGTCTTATATTTATTACAGGTTCAGTTGGTGAAACTAATTTAAAATCACTTGAAACAATGCCTTTTTTATTAATGATATCATTAAATTGTATCTTGTTTATATCGTCAGTTATCGATATCCTAATTTTCTCCTCAAAAATCCAGTAATCTTTTTTATCTCCAATTATAATCTCGTTAAAAAAGTCTTTGTAACTATTAAAAATAAATTCCTTATCTGTTTCGGTATAATCAATTTCAACTCTTGAATTTGTTATGACAAAAGAATATTTTTGGTTTTCAAAAATTGAATTAAATTCTTTAGGTGTTAATATAAAATTAAAAGTGTTCCAGCCTTTTCCTGAACCTAATCCTCCAAAATATGACATAATCTGAAATTTAAAAACATCTTACAAATGTAGTATTTTTATTATATTTAATATTTTTTTATGTCTTTTACTTCAGCAATATCGATACCTAGTTTTGTGAATTCTTTTTCGCCTAAATCAGTAATATAAAAGTGTTTATCTGAATTGTTTTTCTTTTCAATCCAGCCTTTTTCGGCAAAAGATACCGCAAGTAACTGCCCCAGTTTACCACCTATATGTTCATAACACATTTTCGCCGGTTTTTGTTTAGGAGATTCGTCTTTCATTTTTGGGATATTAGTATTCGAATTTCAGTTGTTTTTTGCAGACTAATTTCAAAGCGAGATATGCGGCCGGAATGTAGGCAAAAGCCAAATCTATAAGGGTAAACCAGGTTGGAGACGGGAGTGAACTGACACTTATAATACCGCCAAATAAAAAAAACGCTCCAATTGCTAAAGCCAGTTTCTTTTTGTGGTTTACAGCAAGTAAAGCGGTTGTAACGGCTCCGGTAAAGGTTCCTATGGCGTGTGCCAGAAAGGGAAAAAGGAAATGTTTTGCCTCAAATAAATGAATGGTTTTTTGAAGTCCTTCGATTGTTGAATTATCAGCTCCTTCCGGCAGCGGAATTACCGAACTGCTGATTAAAATTATGCTCATGTTTATTAAACTTCCAATAATAATTCCGGTAACAACGGCCAGAGTATTCCTTAAAGCGGGGTCCATAATTCTGATTTTATTCTTACGAATTTATGAAAATTATGAATTCGATTTAGTTAAAATATTTTTTAATTAAAAGACTGCCTGAATTCTAATGGCGAAACATTGGTCTTGGTTTTGAATAATTTGCTAAACGACTGCTGGTGTTCGAAACCTAATTCGAAAGCAATTTCACTTACAGATAAATGGGTTGTAGAAAGTTTTTCTTTTGCTTTTTCTATGAGTTTGTTGTGAATGTGCTGCTGAGTGCTTTGTCCTGTAAGATGTTTTAAAAGTCCGCTTAAATAATTGGGCGAAACATTTAGACTTTCGGCAATAAAATGTACTGTTGGAAGTCCTTTTTGAGTAAGCGAATCGTTGTTGAAATAGTCTTCGAGCAGTTTTTCTAAACGCGCAAGAATTTCATGATTGCTTATTTTTCGGGTTATAAACTGGCGGTTATAAAAGCGTTCAGAATAGGTAAGAAGCAGTTCAATTTGGGCAATAATTACGTCCTGACTGAATTTGTCGATATTGGCCTGATATTCCTGCTGAATATTTTTCATGATATCGATAATCATTTTCTCTTCTTTATCTGAAAGATGCAGGGCTTCATGAACTGAATAACCAAAATATTCGTATTGTTTTATTTTCTGCGCAAGCGGTGTATTCCACAAAAAGCTGGGATGTATTAATAGTGAATAACCTGTATGCTGCAGTTCTAAATTGCCTTCGATAGAAAAAACCTGACCAGGCGCAATAAATAACAAAACGCCTTCTTTAAAATCATATTCCTGCTGGCCGTAACGCATTTTGGCATTGGCATTTCTTTTTAATGCAATTGAGTAGAAGTCTAAAATAAGGCTTTTTGGTTCTTCTTTATTGAGGTATTTTAAATCTTCAAAATTATAAACGCTCACTAAAGGATGTTCAGGTTTTGGCAAATCTCGAAACTCATGAAATTCGCTGATACTTTTTATTCGATGGAGTTGTTGATTTGCCATGACCTAAATTACTTATTTTTGATTATATATTGCAGCAAATTCTTGTGCATAATCTGCCAGTTTTGTTTTTCCTAAAACTGTCGGTTTGTTTTTTAGATAATCTTCTGCCAGTAAACCATTGTAAAGTGCAGCGTACATTTCGACTAAACCATTGGCAATTTTAGGCTGCATACCCGCAGAAATTAATCCGTTTAGGGTTTCTTCGTCAGTAATGAATTTCCATTCTAAATCTGGTTTTCCTACCGCTGTGCCTAATATTTTTGCTGTTTCCTGTCCGGTGAGTTCTTCGCTTGCTACATAACGAATTTTATTTCCGTCAGGCAGAGAAGTTAGTTCTTCTGCAATTGCTTCTGCGATATCGTTTGGAGAAACCCATGGAATCATTGCATCTACACCATAATTTGTGGCGATAAATCCCAGATTTTTAATCATAGGAATATAAGCCAGTACATTATAATAAAACGAAGTTGGACGCATAAATGTTATTGAAACATTTTGCAATGTATTTAAAACAGCTTCGATTTCATTGTAACGCTGAATAATTCCTGAATTTTCTTTTAAATGTGCTCCAATACTGCTTAAGAAAACTACTCGTTTTACACCCGAATTTTTGATGGCCTCGGCGTAATTGTTTCCTATTGTGCGGGTAAAAGCATCTAAATCCAGATTTTGATCGAAATAATTGGCACGCGGAATCATGCAGTACACAGCATCTGAATCTGCAAAATTTTTGGTTAGAAATTCAAGATCGTTTACAGAACCAACGGCTGCTTTTGCGCCAAGTTCCTCGATTTCAGTTTTTCTTTCGGCACTGCTGGTAATTATAGTTACAGAATGCCCTTTTTGTATTAATTGTTTAGCCAGTGGCTTGCTGATGTTCCCTAAAGAACCTGTAATAGTAATTTTCATCTGTTCTAATTTTTGATGTTACAAAATTGCAATGCATCAAAAAAAGAGCTGTAGCCAAATCTACTATTGTTGTAGTCTTTTTTTAGCTTCTAAGTTTTTGAGGTTCTTAGATGCTGCGTTTTTTATTTTTTTGATAATCTTTTTTCGTTTTCTGTTTGGGGTTTTCCGGTTGCGTTTGGTTCGCCTTTTCCGGTTTCAATAAGTTTTTTTAAACTGTTTTGAATATAATTGGTCCAGGCACCGCGACAGATTTCAAAGCATTCGTATTCTGAAGTTAAACCAACGTGTGTAAAACGAAGTTCTGTTTTTCCGTCTTTCTGGGTAATCTCAAAAGTAGGTTTTGTTCCTGTCCATTCCGTTTTGTCTTCGGTAAAATTGAAATAGTTTTCTTTTACTAACCAGATGATTTTTTGATTTGGAATTACTTCTACAAGTTCTACTTTACAGCGGTGAACGTCTTCGTAATGATACTCGAATTCATCGTGAAGTTTTGCGGTATTGCCTTCTATTTCTTCTGACCACCAGCCGCGAACATTGATTACGGCATTAAAAACGTCTTCCGGAGATTGTTCTACTTGTATTGCTGTGGTAAAATCTGTTGTACTCATTTTTATGATTTTTAAATTTCAATATCAAATTTATGTTTTAAAAATCAATATGTTAGGTTTTTAAAAGGACAATTCTAAGGGGGATTTCGGACAAAATATTCTCATGAATACATCATCGCATGATATCCATTCGACATATTTTTTGAGAATTAATTGAATTTACTCAATGCGTTTTACAACATTATCAAGATTATCAACAACCAGATTAAAAATAATTTTGTTGTTAGGAAAAAGCTGCTGCATATTATTACGTAATTCTACGAACGCTAAATAATCTGTTGGATTACTTTTAATGGATTCCGTACACGATATTGAGATTTCATAGGTATTCCCATCTTTTCTTAAATGAACAAACTTTGTTTGATACTGGTCAAAAAAAGTTGTTTTTTCAAAAGCTTCAGCAATTTTATCAGCTTCCTCAACTTTGACATTGTCTTCATAAACAATTTCATGATTCATAGTGCCATAGGTTTTCGATGTTTCTGTATAAGAAGGATTGTTGATTGTATCGATCGCAAAAAAAATCGAAAATATAACAGCAAAAGTTAGAATGCAGCCTGCAATTGAAACTCCAATTGTTCTTCCCCAGCCAAATTCTTCTCCGCCGTTTTTAAGATGCTCGTTTATGTTTTTTTCCTGATATTGTTTTATAAAATACGCAGCAATTCCCGTATAAATTAAAGGAAAAACTATATTTGGAATATTAATATTTTCAGGAATTATAAATATAAGTGCAAAAATAATAACCGTAGAAATAAGCGTAATTATCCACGTTGTTTTTACTTTTTCGAAATCATTAAAAGCTTTAAAATTTTCACTCAAAAAATATCCTGCGACTAAAGGACCTCCAAGAAAAGTTCCAGCTCGAATTGCTTTTTCAGAATATATTTTTTGCTGCGGGATCTCTTTAAAATCAGATTTTTCGATTACTGTTTCTTCCATTTTTATTTATTTGAAAGCAAAAATAGGTATTTATTGGAAAGTATTAGTAAGAATATTTTTATTTATTATGTGGTGTGTAAAAATTTTTACTAAGAAATTTTTACACACATCCAGCCTGCTTCTACAATTGGTTTATCATCAATATAGGCTGTTCCTCGTTGTTTTATTATTTTTTCGCCTAAACGTATATTTTCAATAACGAGTTTTATTTTTTCGCCAAATTTGGCTTTGCCATAAAATTGTGCGTCTTCAATACTTACTAAACCAAATATTCCGTCGGTTATTCCTAAAAGTTTTACGCCGGCACCGCCGCATTGTGCCATGGCTTCTATTAAAATAGCGCCCGGTATGAAATCAAATATTTTAAAAGTAGTTTTTAGCCAGTTGTCTTTTTCGTTAAAAATTTTAGTACCAATAATTGTTTCATTTGTGAAAGATAATATTTCATCGACAAAAAGAAATGGTGCCCTATGTGGAATAAGACTTTCAATATTTTTTGACATGCTTGTAATTTTTGTTCTACGCAATATAAGGAAATTCCACTGATATTCTAATTTGAAATCTGTTAATAAAAATCGGCCGTTGGTTTTGAATTTTTTCTTGTTTTAATTTGGAGTTTTTTCGAGATGATTTTTGATTTTTTCGACAGCTTTTTCTATTTCTAAAAAATGATTTGCCATTACATTTTCGAGATTTAAAGTTCCTCCCAGAATAAGCATTTCTTTATTTGTAAAACGTTTTCCTAAACGATCTTCCAGCATAATGGTTTCCATACTTTGTGCCATTCCAATTTCTGAAAGAAAAGCATTTGGATGCCCTGCAGTGCAGATTACGAGACCATGTGGAATGGTTTTCATTCTCGGAAAATCATTTGTCTGTCCGTAAGCATATCCAACAGAATAAACCCGATCGAACCAGCCTTTTAGTTTTGCCGGACAATCACTCCACCAAACCGGATAGAGAAAGATAATACAATCGGCTTTTTCAATTTTTTGATGCTCAGCCTGTACGTCTTTTGAAATTGGAAGATTTAGTTTTGCAAAGCCTTCTCTTTCGTATTCTTCTTCAGACATATCACTTTGAAAATTCGATGCATATAGATCTGAAATTTCAAGATTCCAGTTTTGTTTTTTTATGGCTGATTTTAATTGTTCTAAAACCTGAAAAGTATAAGACTTTTTACTGGGATGACTGTAAACGATTAAGATATTCATGTTAATATTGATTTTGTGGAGTTGCAAACAATGCGTTTTAAATTATGATTTTAAGAGGAATGTTATTTCAATCGTATTAAAACGCCTTTTCGTTTTACAATATTTTTATAATCCCATTGAATATTCCGGGCTTTGTCGAGCCATCTTTTTAAATCTTCAATATTGATTTGGTCTGATGTGGTGTATTGGGCTTCGGCCGCTTTAAAACTTCCTTCGTTTTTCAGTTTTGGTTCATCAAATGACTGCCCGCTCCAAAAAAGTAATCTTACAGAATCTTTTAATTTGCTGTAACCCACAACGGGATTTCCGTCGATAAACCAAACCGGATGCCTGTGCCAGATTTTATTTTCGGCTTCGGTTAAAAAAATATCAATTTCAGAACTTAAAATGTCGCATATTTTTTTGTCTCCGGGACTTTGTAAATCGTTGTATTCCTGAATTTCTTTGTTCATGACTTTTGATTTTCATGGTTAGCCAATATTTTTTGTGAGTTCAAATATGATGTAAGTTCCATTGACAGAATCTCCTTTTCCTTTTTCTGCAAATCCAATTTTTTTATAAAACTCAACTGCTTTTGTATTGTTTTCAAGACATTTTAATGTCAGCGGAAGTTTTACTACTGCAATTGCTGCTTGTATTAATTCTGTTCCTATTTTTTTGCCCTGATGATTTTGATCAACATATAAATGATGAATAAAATTATTGGGTTTCCAGATCGAAATAAAACCTACAGGAATATCGTCTATTAATGCGGTTAGAATATATTCTCCCTGCGTTTGTTTTTCAAAATCGTCTAATTGATATTCTGATGTATCAAGCCATGAAAAAGTTCTTTTTCTTTCTTCTAAAAACAGCTTTTTTAAAGCTTCATAATCATTTTTTCCGGCTTCGGTTATTTTCATTAATATCTGTTTTATTTTTTGAAAGCTTTGGTTTCGTTTTCTAGCATTTTTTCAATATTAAAATAAATACCGTCGACTTTGTATTTTCCTTTTTCAAATTTGAGATAATCGCATTTTCCTACTAAAGACTGTCCTTTTGGTTCAAGTTCGAAAAAACTCAAAAGAGTATATTCGTGATCGACTAATAAAACATGAAATCCGGTTTCGCAGGTTTTGCCGTCGCCAGAGGATAAAATGGTATTCATGATACTGTGAAATTTAAAGGATAATGATTTGGCCATTCCTTCGTCGCCTTTTAAATGATACACATAAGCAAGATAATTTATGGGATTCAGATCAAAAGGAAACTCTTTTAATGTACTGTTTATTAGTTCGATGATTTTGTCATAATCAGCGGTTTCCAGTTTTTCTTTTCCGTATAATTCGCGTAACTTTTTTTCGTTTTTTGATGTCCAGAATGCATTATATTCCGGCTGAAAAACGTAACCTAAATACAAATGCTTGTAATTTTCGGCTGTTAAAAGTGTATCGTTTTTTACTAATCTTTCCATTAGTTTTGGATAGTAATTAGGAGAATTTTTATCCTGAATTTCTTTTTCAATGGCTTTGTAATCCGGAATTTGAAAAGCTTCTTCCTGTGCAGTAATTTTTGCAGAAAAGAGAATAACAATTAACAATATAATTTTTTTGATCATGGTTTTGGTTTTTGGTTATGATTTTAGACATTATTCTGTAATTCATTTTTCTGCTGTTTTGCAGATTATGTATTAAAGTTTTGATTGAAAGCCGCCGTAATATTAGATACAAATTCTTTTGTGTATTCTCCTGTTTCGTCTAAATCCGGATCGAGAATAGTAATTTCGAGTCCGCTTAATTTTGGATTTTTAAACAAATAGGAGGTAAGCTCATTAAATTCTGTATACGTTAAACCATCCGGAGTTCGGCTGTCTACGCATGGCATAACAGCATCATCTAAAACATCAACATCGATATGAAGCCAAAAGCCGTCGAGTTTTTTGCTTTTTACTTCTAAAAGAAAAGATTCAACAGTATTTTTAATTCCTTGTTTTCGCAGTTCTTTTAGACTAATATAAGTCGCAGAAGATTTTTTGATTTGATTTTCGTATTCGTCGTCATATTCGCGATTGCCAACGCACCAAAGATTTTCTTCTTTTATATAAGGCGATAAATTGAGAATATTGGTAAGTTTTTCTGGTCCGTTTCCGGTAACAATAGAAGCGGCCATTCCGCCCACACCGCCGGTTTCAGATAAAGAAACATCCATAAAATCAGTGTGTCCGTCGAGATAAAACAAACCGTAATTTCCTTTTTGTTTTAAAGCCATTGCAACTCCCAGAAGAATACTGCAGTCGCCGCCAAGTACAAAAGGGAACTTATTCGCGCTGATTAAATTATTGATTAAATAAGCTTGTTCTCTGGAATAGGTAACCAGCGAATCGGCATTTAAAATGTTGGTTTGAGGATCTTTTATGTTCGAATATCTTGGCGGATCGACTCTTATAATATTTTTGGCTTTAATAAGTTTATGCAGATTGTGTTTCCATAACCAGTCAGGCAAACGATTTACGCCTGGTTCTTTGCCCGGATACGGTTCTTTTAAACCCAGATTAGAAGTGAATTCAACAATTGATATTTCTTTCATAATGCGGTATTTTGAACCTAAAGTTATTAAAATATCTGGCTTGGAACGTTTTTTTAACAGCCAAAAAACAAAAAATCCGATCTGTTTCATAAATCGGATTTTTTGATATTTAATCAGCAGTTACATCAAAACTTATTTAGGATTATTAGTTCTGTGCATTATAGTCGACTGGAACGGATCAGTTTTTTCAATATTTTTTGTTGATTTTTTAATTTAAGTACCGGATTTTTCTTTGATGATCTGATCTGTTTATCTAATCACGACCTGTGGTATTAAGGTATTCTTCCAGATCACTTTTGATTATTTCTATTTTTTTTGTCTCAAAATAATTTATATAATCTTTTCTGTTTCTGTATTTTCCGTTAGGATGAGATTCATAATAGTTAATGATTTTGATAATCTTATTATTTAACCGTTTATTTTTTTTCTGATTTTTTAAGTATTCTTTGGTTTGTTCTTTATCAAAGCCAAAAATTAATTCAATGTCTACAAAAAACTGAGCATCAGTACCAGTGCCAAATTTAGCTAGGTATAAATCATAAATATCTTCATTTTCCATTAACTTGTATAGCATGAACGCGCATACATCAAGTGCATAAACGGGAATATCAAATTCAATACCTTTTATTTGTTCTTGTAATAACCACTTAATGAGTTTTTTGTCTTCAATATTATAATTATTATACAACTCAAATATTAAATCATTTCTCGACCAATAATTTTCATCAAAACTATGGCCGTATTCTGTTTTGCCATTATGTTTACATTCAAAATCATGTAATAAAGAATTGTCCTGATTTTTTCTGTATTGATTTATAAGGTTAAGCATTTTCAATTATATTATTAATGTTGTTTTTGTAGCCTTTAGTTTACGAAAATAAATAAAAATTGTTTCCACTTAAGTTTTAGTAATTAGAATTTATCATAAAAAAATCCGATCTGTTTATACAAATCGGATTTGAGAGTTTTTATTGGTTTTGAAAAATAATAACGTCGCTGAATTGTTCGATCTGGTCTATTATAAAAAGACTGTCGTTAAAATAATCCATGTCAAAATCGGGATCGCCCCAAACTTCAAATCTTTTTTTCGAAGCCCTTAATTTTTCTTTGTCGTAAATGTCTTCATTCCAATCTTCTTCGAGGTCATCTGCAATTTCAAGAGCTTCCTGATTGATATGTTCTTCTTCTGCTAAATAAATGTAAAAGTTATATTCATCATCAAAAGTGAGTTTTATTTCATTATTGTCCAGCACAATTTGAGGATTTTCAGCATCAGATTCGCTATAAAAAGACTCTAGGTAATCCTTTAAAATTGCGATATCTGCATTTGAACCAGGCGCAATAAAAGCAGAGTAGGAATAGAAAGAATTTGCCATTTTATTTTCGGTTTAAATCAGTTATTAATAAAGGGTTGTTCTCTTTTAATTTATTTACTAATTCTTCTACCTGGGTTGGATTTTCTTTTATAAGTTCATATTCTGCCGAAGTTATTCCCACAATTTGAAGAAATGTTACTTCGCCGTGCGGGGTTTGTATTTTTTCGATTTCGGGGTCGTTTACAAAAACCAGTGCTGTAATATCAGTTTCGGTATCAAGTCTTATGGGACCGTTTGCGGGCATGTAATGAAATTCTTCAAACCAGTTTCCGCTGTCAAAAACATATTTGGCAATGTTTTGTAAAAGCGCAACTGCCCAGCTTGGGTTACCGTTATCGGCTTCAAAAGGTTTTAATCTAAAAGTAAGTTCAAATCCCCATTTACTGAATTCGCCGTTGACTTTTTCTTCGTTGTAATAGAGTTCAGAAAAACCGTAGGTTACAAAATGAAAATGTTCTTCTTGTTTTTTACTTTCGTAAATGCTGACGCCGTCAAGCGGATGTTCACCGCCAAGCATATAACTTATAGCTGGTGCAAAATGTTTGGGTTCCTGTTCCGGATAAAGTTCATCAAATACCTTATCAATTTCAAGCCATCCAACGGCATCATCTTCTGAAAATTCTTTTTTATATTCTTCTAATGTCATGTATATCTTATTATGATTAAAGCAATATACAAGATATGAGTTTTGAAGTTAAGAAAGAAGTTTCTTTTTAATTAATATGTTTTTAGTTTATTCATGATTTGCTCAACGGCAAGTTCCAACCCTTTAGAATAATCTCCTTTTTTAAATTCAGGAACGGCATAAGTGGTAATAATGCTTTGTGTATCGCTGTCGCTTAATTTGTAGCGTATAAGATCAATGCTTTGTACCTGAATTTGTCTTAACTGTTTGCTTACCACAATTAAAATAGTTGGGTCTAATTTTGGATCTGCAGCCAGATATTTGTCTAGTTCTAAGGCATAATCCGGAAAGGCATTATAAGGTGCTATTGAAGCTGTAGTTACAACGGTAATTTTATAAAGGTGTTTTTTTTCAAATGCTTTAAGCGTATTGCTGAGTGTTGTAATTTGATCAGCATTCATGATTTTTTCGAAGTCGTTTACATAATCATACGATTTTGAAAAAAAGTCATTAGAATTTGCAGTTACATTCTTTTCTTTTTTGGCTTGAGAAAGTACAATACTTGGTGAAAACAAGATAATTAAAATAATGAAGAATATTTTTTTCATCACATTTGCGGATTAGATTTGGTGCTGCAAAAGTAGCACATTCTTTACTTTAAACAGATGAAAAAAAAGATTAGTTTTTCGCTGGAAAACGAAAAATAATTCAATCTTTAAAAACAGCATTTTAATTTTGTTTATCCTGATATTGGGCTAGTAATACCTTTCCTGCTTTTTTTTCAAAATTTCTACTGAATGTAAATGCATCCCAAAACCAATATCTCTGGGTTATGCCTAAATTAAACTTTTGAGGTGTAATTTTTCCTTTTTCAATTCTGTCAAATTGATATTCATACTGGTTTGGTAAGTTTACTGGTAACTGGCCTAAAGTAAGCACCTGAGCAATAATTGGATTTCCACATGCAGGATATTGTCTTATAGGATAAAGTTTTATTTTTAAATTGGTTTTTGTGCTGTCTTTGGTAAAAGTAAAGAGATCTGATTTCTCTAAAATTTTAAGTTCTTTTTTTAAGGTATCGTTTAAAACATAAACAGTTTCTTTTTCTGTAATGTTTTTTACATTTCGATATTCCTTTGGGTAAATTTTATACGAATAACAAGAGGTAAATAGTAAAGGGGAAAGAAGACATAATACTACTGTAAACGGTTTATTTGATAGTGACTTAACTGTCGCCGAAAATTTGAAAGACATTTTGTAAACTTTTAAAACAAGATCACAAATGTAAGTTTTTATTTATGTTTTGTGAAAAAATATTATGGGTTTTGAAAATTAAAATCCGATTTGCTTTTACAAACCGGATTTTGACTAAAAATTATTTCAATAAAGGAATTAAGTGTTCCCAGTTTAACTGTTTTGCATAATCTAATGCTGTTTTTCCGTTTTCTGTTTTAGCATTCACATCGGCGCCGGATTCGAGTAAAACCTCTACCGATGTACTGTTTCCGGCAATGGTTTCGCGATGCAGAAAAGTATAACCTAACTCATCTGTTCCTGTTATTTCTTCGGGATTATTTTTTATGAAATCAATAAGGCTTTCCTTCATGTTTTTGCTCATAGGATGTTCTATAAGATTTTCCGGTTTTTCTTTTTGGTCAGAAACTACCAGAATATCATTAAAATCTCCAAAATCTAATCCCCATGCTTCGTCGTGTTCTTCTCTTTCATTGTCACTCATTTCTGAGCGCATTGCATGTATGGTAAAAGCGCCGTAGGTTTTTCCCTGAGCTGCAAATAACCAGTCGCTGATTTGATTTGCCGGAATTTCTACTTCGTCTCCATTACTAACGTTCGTTAATTCGTTTGGCTGGTTTACGAGTATTCCATAGATCGTATCGCCGTCAAAATTTATATCGTTAATCCACATGTGTTCAACTACGGTTTCGCCGTCTATTTCCTGAGTAAAAGCCAGTTTTACGCAGGCAACATCTAGTCCGGGAACTATTCTGCGGTATTCCCATGATAATTCTCTCCAGAAATATTTAAAGGTTTCCTGCGCTTTTTGGTAGGCTTCGATCATTTTTGGATTTTCTCCATCGGCAAAGAATATAGGCGTGTTTTCCATTATATATTATTTAAAAGGTTTTTGAGTTTTGTGAGAAATACAAACGAATAAAAAACCGATTTGTTTTGCAAATCGGTTTTTTATCATCAAAAGAAATTGAATTTAGAAATTTACATCATCTGCAACATTTCCTCCTTGTTCTGCAGCAAATTTTGCGGCATATTCTTTTTGTTTTTCCTGCTGATAATCATGAAATTCTGTAATATCTGCAGAATTCCAGTTTTGATTTTGTTCTGTAAGCCATTGCATTGCCACAGATTGAAAGTCAGCTAAATTGATTCCGAAATTATCCAAAATCCATTGAGCACCGTCAAGTCCGTATTCATACGCTGCTTGTCTTGCTCCGGCAAGTTCTTCGTAGAAATAGCGGTCCGTTTTCATTCTTTCTAAGTTTGCCGCTCCTTCTTCAGAAACTTCGGCTTTAAGGTTTTCTAATTGAGGAACCGTAACGTTTTCAGCATAATACTGACCAAATAAAGTTGTAACCGTAAACGAAGTATCTTCGCCCATACGCTGCGGCCAGATTGTGTTTAATTCTTCCCAAACTGCCGGTTCAAATCCCATTGCTTTACAAACTTCAAGGTAATCAACGCCTGCGCTGATTTTAAGACACATTGCAGTGTAAGTTCTTAAATCTACTCCATGTACAGGTTCTAAAAACGGATTGTTATCGTCTACTTTTACAAAACCTGAAGTCTGGATTCCGCTGTATTTTAAAGAATTTGCATGTTCAAAACGAATCATTTGGTCAGAGTCGCAGTTGTTCCATTCTGTATAAACTGTTCTTCTATAATTGAAATAGATGTTTTGAATATCTTTTTCTTCAAGATTTTCGCCGCTTGCGCGTTCATCTGCAATCCATGCTTCGGCTCTTTCAGCTACTTCTGCATCAAAATCTTCTACACTATAATGTGTTCCGTGTAAAGTTTCCGGATCGTATTCTACTTCTGTGTATTCTTCTTCGTAATCATTTTCATAATTATCGTTTGAAGTTTGTGCTTCATAATTTTGGTTTTGATTTTCCTGCTTGTTGTCTCCTGTTAGAGCTCCAAAAAGTTTTTTAAACATTTTTTAAATTTTAGGGTTAATTAATTATAGATACTGCAATTGATTTTGATACATTTTTTCGTTGTGGTCTTTTAAATCCGGCGTGATTTTATTCCATTCGTCATACATCGCTCTTAGATAAGTCTGATGCAGTTTTGGCGCATTTTTAATAACAAATTGTCTTTGTTCTTCTAATTCGTCCATTTTTGCCTGAATTTCGCTTAAGATTTTTTTATCACTTTCGTGAATTTTACTCAGGCTTAATTCATGACGCTGATGATACAATTCACGTTCTTTATTATTTTCTATTTCAAATTCTTCATACAAATGCGCTGTTCTCTGCTCGGCTAAACCTCTGGCAATATTTTGAAGATTTCTTGCCTGTGTGCTTGGCGCAAATGTGTTTTGCGTTTTGCAATACGGACATGAAATATAGGTTTCGATTAAAAATATTTTCTCAATTTCGATATTACCGCCGCATTGTGTGCAGTTGAATTTGTTTTTAATGGTTTCGTATTCGTCTAATATTTTTTGATATTCGATTTCAAGATCGCGTTCCTGAGTTTTATCAATTTGTTTTCGCCAATAATCGTATTTGTTGTCAAATTCTTCGTGACGATCTGAACATGCACTTCTAAAATCTGAAAGCAGATTGTGATTGTTATCTAAAACCGAAATTCTTGAATCGAGATCGTAATAAATACTGCTGATTTTTTCTTCGTAAGTGTTTCTGGCTTTTTCACGAATATTGTTAAGCTGACCCATAACGCCAGAATATACTCTATGAAAAGTTCTTTTATAAAGATCTTCATCTTCCTGTAAAATCTGTTTTAGTTCCGGAATTGAAGCTGTTGCCAGTTCTTCCATTTTTTCTTCCAGTTTTTCTAAGAAAGTAAACCATCTTTGTTGTGATTCCTGAAGTTCTGCATACCATTCTGGAAATGCTTCCTGTCTTGGTTTTTCTTTTTCCTTTTGATTGTCTTTTGATTTGTTGAATAGTCCGAACACGTTATATGATTTTTTAAATTGAATTATCTTCTTTTTTAATATATACTCCGTCTGTAAGTTTTACGGTTAAGAATTCAAATCCGCAGTAAGCACAGTGGGTTAAACCATCTTGTTTGGCTCTTCCTGCGCCGCAGTTTGGACAGTCTTTTGCATTCATTTTGGCGTCGGTCATTTCTGTTTCACCGCCGTAATTGGTTTGGTTCTGCGCTTTTTGTTTTAGTCTGTCTAAAAACGAATTGACTTTTTTCTCTTCCATTATAATTGACTTAATAGTTCTGATTTTTTGGATTTGAATTCGTCTTCGTCTATTAAACCGGCATCAAACAGCGATTTTAATTTTTGAAGTTTTGAAGTTAAATCGTCTGCTGTTTCCTGTTTTGGAGTTTCTTTTGTTTGTTGTAATTGATTTAAAAGAATTCCCATGCTCAATGCATTTTGAGTAGCATCGTGAAGCGCGGTTCCTTTATCTCCAATGGCTGTGGCGGTGTTGAATTTGGTAAATTTATCCATATCAGTCACCATATTCATGCTTGTAATTTTATCGTAATGTGCTGTAACTTCTTCCGGAAGGGTAACGCTTGTAATTACAAACTGGGTTAGTTCAATTCCTAATTGAAGAAAATAGGGTTGTAAATACGGTTCGATTTTTTTTCCTAATTGAGTAATGTTTCCGGCAATATCAGTTACGGTGATATTTTCATTAGCGAGAACTTCTCCAAATTTTGGAGCAACAAAATCTCGTAATTGATTTTGTAATTCGAAAATGGTCAATTGATGATAAGTTCCTGCGTATTGACGAAAGAATTTAGCAGGATCTGCAATTTTTATATCGAAACTTCCAAAAGCACGAACTCTGATTTGTCCAAATTGAGGATCGTTTAGCAGAATAGGAGCAGGAGTTCCCCATTTATTATTAATGAATTGATGGGTGTTGAAAAAGTAAATATCTACTTTAAACGGACTTTCGAATCCGTATTTCCAGCCTTTAAGTCTGCTTAAAACGGGGACGTTTTCGGTAGATAAGGTATGAAGTCCCGGCGAATAAATATCTGCAAGCTGTCCTTCGTTTAAAAGCATAACCTGCTGACTTTCACGAACGGTTAATTTAGCTCCGTTCTTGATTTCTTTATCTTCATCATAAAACTTCCACATCAATAAATTAGGATCGCTTGTCGTGGCTTCGATTATTTCTATAAAAGGTAATTTCATTGCTTTCTTATTTATACGGAATAAAAATAAGAATTTTAACACGATGTCGAACTTTTCTTATGTCAAGTTTTTAACAACTTTTTATTTATTAAAATTAAAGGCTTGTATGGTGGTTTTGTGTTTGTATTTGGTTTGCCTCAATTATTTTCGACAGTAATGATCAGTTTGTTTTTCATTTCTTCTACAATAATCGTATGATTTTGTTTAAAACCGAGTTTCTCAAGCCATTTGCCTTCAAGCCTTATTTCTGGAATTGTAATGTCTTTGTAAGTGCGTTTTTGGTATTTAGAATGGATTTTTAACTTTCTAATAGTTGTCATGGTTTTTATGATTTTTGTTTTAGATAAAGCATGCTCGTATTTGTTAATTGAAAAAGTTTGTCATTTCGACAAAGGAGAAATCTCCGTAAAGTTTATCATAAGTTTTGTCGATAAAGTTTTGCCATTTTCAACCTTAGGAAAAAAAATAGCATTAATAAGTTGCTAATCTTTGTCGAGTTACTGGCGGAGATTTCTCCTTCGTTGAAATGACAAAAGTGTGTTGATTATTTGTTTTCAAAGGAAATGGAAAAACTTCTTTACTGTGAGTTTTTTAGTGGTTGTGCAAATCTCAAACAATTTTTTGACAAAGTTGTCAACTTAAAAGCTGACAAACCAGTTTTTTAAATAATTTAAATTCGTAATACACTGAAAATGTGATGTTTTTTTCCTGCTTTAAACAAAAAAATCCGATTTGTGAAACAAATCGGATTTTTAAATTGAAAATTATATATAACTCAGAGCTGGTTGATATATAAATAATAGCCCATCTTTGTCGAGTTTCTTGTGAAGATTTCTCCTTCGTCGAAATGACAAAATTGAATTCATAAACGTACATAATTTTGTAATATCTATCTATTTTATGAAATTGTTGTTTTCGTCTATTTTGAATTTTTCTCTTCTGTATTTGCTTCTTTCAGTTTCATTCAGCCATATTATATTTTTTGGCCTTTCCATTCCTTCAAATAATATTTTATCATAATATTTTTCGTCACCTAAAGTATTCCATGGTTCAAATCCATAATAAGCATTAGCTAGTAGAATTAAAATATTATCTGATGTTGAATGTCCCTTTTTAGCTTTTAAAGGATCTACCAGGATATTTATGTTTGTTATTATTTTAAATGTATGATTTGAAAGATATTCTGAATCTAAATTTTGAATGGTTATTATTTTGGCATTCTGTAATTCTTCTATCGAAACATTTTGATCCTTTTTTAGTATGTCAATTAATATACATGTTGGAGAAGTTTTAGTTATGTGCGTGCCAACTACTTGTCCAAATGAAAAATTGTTTTCTAATAAAGGAACAGAAAATACATCACCTATTTTCCATTTTTGCCTTGGTGGTCTTTTATGATTTTTTAGTTGATTGTAAATTTCATTAAATTCCGACTCAGAAATTTTTTGATGTTTTTCTTGAACACAAAGTTCGTTAATGATTTTAGCGACTGCAAAAATAGTATCAGCACTTCTACTGTCTATGTGTGTATAATCACTTTCGTAATTTATATTAGGTTTTGGTTTTAATACAGTTTCTTTTAGTTTGTTATTTAATAAGTTTACTGCTTCTGATTGATATTCGGTATCAAAGAAATCTGCTAAATTTTCAAAAATAGTAAATACTGCAGATGTTTGATTTGGAAGTGATATACTAAGAGGACCAAGTTGAATCTCTTTCATGAGTCTTTTATTTTAAATACAAAAATAAAGAAAATTACTACTTTTTGTATGATTATAGAAATAAAAAAAATCCGATTTGTTTTCACAAATCGGATTTTATAAATTGAAAATTATATATAACTCCGTAAAGGTTTATTAATCTTTACTTTGTATATTTTTACAAGTGAATTACTTCGCCGTAAGCGTCTGCAACAGCTTCCATAACAGCCTCGCTCATTGTTGGGTGAGGGTGGATAGATTTAAGGATTTCGTGACCAGTAGTTTCTAGTTTACGAGCTACAATTGCTTCTGCAATCATATCTGTAACACCAGCACCAATCATGTGGCATCCTAACCATTCTCCGTATTTAGCATCAAAGATTACTTTTACGAATCCGTCTGCAGCTCCGGCAGCTTTTGCTTTTCCAGAAGCTGAAAATGGGAATTTACCAATTTTTAATTCGTATCCTTTTTCTTTTGCTTGTTTTTCTGTTAATCCTACAGAAGCGATTTCTGGAGTTGCATATGTACAACCAGGAATGTTTCCGTAATCGATTGGGTCTACGTGTAAACCTTTGATTTTTTCTACACAGTTAATTCCTTCTGCTGAAGCTACGTGAGCTAAAGCCTGACCTGGAGTAACGTCTCCAATTGCATAGTATCCCGGAATGTTAGTTTCGTTGTAAGCATTTACTAAGATTTTATCTCTGTCTACAGCGATTCCAACTTCTTCTAAACCAATATTTTCGATGTTTGTTTTGATTCCAACTGCCGAAAGTACGATGTCAGCCTCAAGAATTTCTTCTCCTTTTGCTGTTTTTACAGTTGCTTTTACTCCGTTTCCTGTAGTATCAATTTTTTCTACAGAAGAGTTTGTCATGATTTTTACACCCGCTTTTTTCATAGAACGCTCCATTTGTTTAGAAACGTCTTCATCTTCTACAGGAACGATGTTTGGCATAAATTCTACAATAGTAACGTCTGTTCCCATTGAGTTGTAGAAGTGAGCGAACTCAACTCCAATTGCCCCAGAACCTACAATAATCATAGATTTTGGCTGTGTTGGCAATGTCATTGCCTGACGGTATCCAATTACTTTTACACCGTCTTGCGGTAAGTTTGGCAATTCGCGAGAACGTGCACCAGTTGCGATGATAATGTGATCAGCGCTGTATTCTGTAACTTTATTATCATTATCAGTAACGTCAAGTTTTTTTCCTGGTTTTAGTTTTCCAAAACCTTCGATAACGTCAATTTTGTTTTTTTTCATTAAGAATTGAACTCCTTTGCTCATTCCTTCTGCAACACCACGGCTGCGCTGAATAACTGCTGGGAAATCTTTATCGAATTCAGAAACTTTTAATCCGTAGTCAGAAGCGTGTTTAAGGTAATCAAAAACCTGAGCAGATTTTAATAATGCTTTTGTTGGGATACATCCCCAGTTTAAACATACACCACCTAAGTTTTCTTTTTCTACTACAGCTACTTTAAAGCCTAATTGTGAAGCTCTAATCGCTGTTACATATCCTCCAGGACCACTTCCTAAAACAATAACGTCGTATTTCATTTTTTTGGTTTTTAATATTAACTATCGAAAATGAAGTTTATACTTTTCCGAAACTCATTTTTCGATGATTCTTTTGTTATTTGTGCTTGCGAATTTAAGGATTTATTTTAAATGAACGCCTGAAAATTTGTTTTTACACAAACAGATATTGTTCTTTTCACAGAAATCGATTGAATTGTGAATTGCAAATTGTGAATTATGAATTGAAAATTATATTTTTTACTTAAAATCTGCAAAATAAAACTTTCATTAACTGAACGAAGTCGGAAATCTTTAGTGTTTTAAAGATTTCCGACTTCGCTTAGAGTGATAAAAATTGAATTATAAGTTTTGTTAAGTTTCAGTAATTAAACTTTCACATGTCCCCAGTTTTCGCCGCTTGCAATTCTGCGAATCTGCATTTCGCTTACGCCAAATTGTTTGGCAATCATTTTTAGACGTGTTTTTTGTTCTGGTCTTGCCAGGATTTTTTTGATTAACATGACTTTTGTTGTAGTCAGTTTTCTTCCGTCGGCTTTTAAGTTGTGTTCAATCAGATTCTTTTTGGCCTGAATAACTCTTGGGCTTTTACGGCTGTGTGCCATCATTTCTTGTTTTGTAGCCCAGCGTAAATTGCTTACATCGTCGTTGCTTCGGTTGTAATCCAGATGCAGAACATAGGTTTGATCTTCAGAATCTTTTGGTATAAAATATTGGGCAACTAATTTGTAGAGAAATAAATATTTGTTGATGATTTTATCGTCTTTTTTGACTTTAAATCTAAAGGTTGGGTAACCATCGCTTAAACCGCCTTTCAGGATGCGGCCGTTTTCAATTTCGTCAGTAAAGCTTATTAATCTTCCTCTGTTTGAAATGGCATATTTAAGTTGTAATGAGGCGTTTATTTCTATTTCTTTGAATACTTCGTTAGGATAAAATCTATTATGTGGCATTTTCTTTTTCATTTAAATTTTGTCTCTCAAAGATAAAGAATTCCAAAATGAAGAATGCTATTGTGCTGGTAATGAAGTGTCAAATTTATGATTCTTATAACGCTATTTTAACGTTTTAAAATGGTTTTGACAGTTTTTAGACAGATTTTGGTGCCCAAATTAAGAATAATTCAGTTTTATGATTTTGGGTGAAAGTTAAAAAATTAAGAAAATGTTATGTCAAAATTATTGATCAAGCCAGTTTTTGAAATTATTTATTTCTTTTTTGCTGATCAAAATCGGGTCATTTTCGACAGCAGGAACATTTAGAATCAATTCTATTTTTTGGTTGGAATGTTTTACGACTTCTTTTATAATGTTTCGGTTTACGATATATTTTCGGTTTACCTTAAAAAATGTAAAAGGATCGAGGCTGTTTATAATGTCTGTAAGTGTGTTATTGTACAAAAAACTGTTTCCTGATTTTACATATATAAACAAATGTTTTCCCGATGCTGCAAAATAGGTGATTTCAGACTCGTTTACTGAAATTAGTTTATATCCGTGGTTAACGAGAAAATGACGCTGGATTTTGCTCGTTTCAGGGTTTTCTAATGCTACTAAAGATTGAATCGTATTATCGGCATTAAAACTGTCTTTAATTTTTTTGAATTTAAAAAGAGCTTCAAGTAATTCTTGTTCTTCAAATGGTTTTAAAAGATAGTCTATTGTAAAATGTTTGAAAACCGAAATGGCGTAAGAGTCATAAGCGGTAACAAAAATAACGGGGCAGGAGATTGTGGTTTTTTCAAAAATTTCAAGACTTTTTCCGTCGCCAAGGTGAATATCCATAAAAGCGAGATCGACACTGTTTTGTTTAAAAAAGTCGACGGCTTCTTTTACCGATTTTAAAACTGTAATTTCTGCAATCTGTAAAATTTCCTGCTGTTCTAAAATTGATTTTAGATAACTGGAAGCAAGATATTCGTCTTCGACAATGGCAATTCTCATTATTTCTTAAAGTTAAAAAAGTTTCATTTTTACGTAAGAACCCTTAAATGATTTTGCAAATATAATTTTCTCTGGTTTTTTTGCAATATGTTTTTAATGTTGTTTTAATTTTTGTTGTGATTAAAACATTCTTTTTTGGCAAAAAATCAAAAAAGGCCCAGTTTTGCAACTGGACCTTTTTCAAAAAAAACAATAGGTAACTTATAGATTGGGATTGTTTAATCTCGCGTTTGCCGGAAAAGGAATGGTGTATCGCGGATCGTTTTGTCTTAAAGTATATTCTTGACCTCCGAACGTGTGAATGATTTGTTTTTGAGTTGTTCTTCTTAAATCATACCAACGCTGTCCTTCAACAGCAAATTCACGTTGTCTTTCTGCTAAAATGAAGGTTGTTAAATCTGCTGCATTCATTGCTGCGATTTCGCTTTCAAGCTGTGTAAATCCAGATGCTGTATATCTGTTTTTAATGAAAGTTAAAACAGTAGATTTAGCATCGGCAAGATTGTCTAGTTTTAATGAAGTTTCAGCTTTTATTAAATACAATTCAGATGTTCTGAAAGAACATTTTTGCTTATCATTAACACCTTTTTCGATTATGAAATTACTTCCATCTGCTGAAAAGTAAATTGGAAAACGTAAATCTGTTGTTTGGTTGTAAGCAGCAATTAAATCATCTGATGCAAATGATAATATCTGAATATTATTAGCATAGTTTATTTCAAGAGCTAAAATAGATTCTTTTAAATCGTATTGGGTTGCTAAAACCGGAGTTGCTTTTAAGTCAATTAAAGCATTGTTTATAGCCAGAGCCTTATTAACTGCGTCCTGAGATTTCTGCCATTGCTGCATGTATAAGTAAATACGGCCTTCTAAGCTATATAAAGCTGATTTTGAGAAACGATAGTTTAATCCTTTTGTCTGTTTGTCTAAAGTAAGTAAACTTTCTGCTTCTTTAGTATCAGAAATAATTTGATTGTAAATTGTTTCTACACTTGCAGCAGGAAAATTTTGCTCTAAATCTACTTTTAATGCTAATGGAACTCCTTTGTCAGAACCTGCTGTTGCAGCATTGTAAGGTTTTCCAAATAAGTTAATCAAATCAAAATAAGCCATTGCTCTTAAAGCGTAAGCTTCTCCAATTAATTGATCTTTTTCAGGAGAATCAGTCAGTTTTCCTTTAGCATCATTAATGATAACATTTGTATAAAAAATTACAGTGTATAAGTTTGCATATGGAAAACTTACCGCTCGGTAATCTGTTCCTGCATCTTTCCAAGTGTAGATATCCTGATATAACGGAATATCGTTCTCTCTATCTGACTGTAATATTAACTCATCAGTACGAACTGCTGTTAATGATTTGTGATCAGGATAAGTTACATATCCTGATGTAAGCAGACCGCGATAATCTTGTAATGTTTCAGGAATAACTTTTCCCATAGGCTGGACGTCTAAATAGTCATCGCAGCTTGTTACAGCAATTGCTGCAACAAAAAGTAGTATATATTTTGAGATTTTTTTCATTTTTAATTTGTTAGAAAGTTACATTACATCCTAAAGTGAATGATTTAGGAACTGGTTGCGCATAAATGTTTCCAAAAGTTTCAGGGTCAAAGTAACCTTTATAATCAGAACTTATTACAAATAAGTTTCTAGCTTCAACATTTAATCTGATACTTGCTATATTGATATGATCAGTAAATGTTTTTGGTAATGTATAACCTAAACGCATACTGCTTAATCTCATATAGCTCATTTCGCTTGCCCAAGTATCTAAGTAATTCATCGTAGGAATAGAATTGATTGTTGAGAAATATTGGTATGCCATCCAAGAATCTCCACTACCACTTGTTTCACTTGTAATTCCAGGTAAATTAGATTTATTTGTAGACGATGCAGCATTTAAAATATCTCTGCTGTAATTTTGTCCTCTGTCTACTTGTGTTCCATTGTATGGAGGAGTTCTTGTAACTGTTTGTTTTAAGTTAAAAGAAGCTGCAATTGTAAGGTCGAAATTACTTACTTTAAATGTATTGGTAATACCTCCTGTAAACTTAGGATCTCTGTCTCCTAAATAAACAAATAAATCTCTAAACTCAGCAGGTGTTAATTGTGTGTCTGATATAAGTCCAGGGAAATCTGGCAAAGTATCTACTAATTTAAAGAAAGTCTGAGCGTTTACTGTTTCACCTTGTTTGTTTACAAATAAAGGATAACCGTTTTCGTCGATACCATTTGTTTTAAATCCAAATACAGCGTTTACTGCATAACCTTCCTGATTTGGTAATAAGCTGTTATCTCTAACTTGTAAACGATCTACATTACTCTTGTTGTGAGAGAAGTTGATGCTTGTGTTCCATTTAAAGTTAGGATTGTCTATATTTTTTGTAGATAAAGTAATCTCGTAACCTTTGTTGCTTACTTGTGCCCAGTTCATGTTTGTAAACTCAAAACCATTTTCTAACGGAAGTGATCTTAGACCAATTAAGTCAGTACTTTTTCTTCCGTAAAAATCAGTTACAATGCTGATTCGGTTGTTGAATAATCCAATATCAGCTCCAATATTTGTATTGGTAGTTTTTTCCCAACGTAATTTTTCATTTGGCGGACGTAAAACTACAACAGTAGGTTCGATTTGGCCAGGAAGAATTACACCTGTATTGTTTTCACCTACTACATAAGGAGATGTACCTTTGTCAATATTACCTTGTAAACCGTAAGAAGCACGAAGTCTTAAATTAGAAAGTGTTAAATTATCTTTTAAGAAATTTTCTTCAGAAACCGCCCATGAAGCAGAAGTTGAATAAAGTGGTAAGTATTTATATTTTGGATCTACACCAAATAAATCAGAACCATCATATCTAACACTTCCAAAAATACTATACTTTCTGTCGTACGTATACGATGCTGTAGCAAAGAAAGATGCAAATGCATTTTCGTTTTGAGTTTTAGCATACGGTGTCCAGATTTTTTCTACTGCTGAAGATGCATTTGGGAACAAAATTGGCTGTGTAGTTAAATTCTTTTCATTATATCCAAAACCTTTAGTTGCAATAGAAGTTGCGTAATTACGTCTTAATTCATTACCAACCATAGCTTCAATTTCATGTTTTTCTCCTAAAGTTTTAGTGTAATTCACCATTGTTTTTAGGTTATACTGAAAGAAGTCTGCATTTGTATTTTGGATGATACCACCAACAGGAAGAAAATATTTTTGACCGCTTTGGTATTTTGATCTTTCTCTTTGTACTCTTGTATAATAGCTGTTCTCACCAGCATATTTTTCGCTAGATGTATTGTCTAATTGTAAACCTAATTGAGAAGTTACTTTTAAATCTTTAGTAACTTTATATTCAGCATCTAATAATGCTTTTATAGATCTTGTTTTTAAATCGTAAGAAGTATTTTCTCTTTCTTCTAAAAAGTTAAATGGAATATAATTACCACCAACAAGTCCAACTACCTCTTTGTCATATTTATAACTTCCATCTTCATTGTAAGGAGTTAAATATGGATTTACGTTTCTAGAGTAGTTTGCAGGATTTGTATATGCGTTTGTATCTGTTAGATAAGATGTAGTCTTGTTTTCTGACCCAAAAATACCAACTCCAACTTTGAATTTATCTGTAATTTCGTAGTTGTTCTTTAATGTCAAGTTGTAACGTTTGAAACCAGTTCCTACAGTTGTCCCTTTTTCGTCATAGTAACCTAAAGAGAAATAGTAATCTGATTTTTCACCACCACCAGATAAACTTAAACCGTGCTGTGTATTAATTGCAGTTTGGTATAATAAGTTGCCCCAGTTTGTATTGTTACTTCTTAATGTATTGATAGATTGTTGTGTAGCAGCACTTAAAGCAGAAAATCCTCCGGCTCTGTATGCATTTAATTCATTTGCTCCATTTAAGATACGTGTAACTTCACCAGATGAATCTCTGAAAGTTAAATCTTCACGTGCAGCAAGACCAAGTTCGAAATCAACTTTTTCATTTGAATTCATTAAGTTTAATTTAGAAAACTCAGGTCTTTGAGTAATAAAGGTATTAGTATTAAAACTTACAACCATTTTACCAGCGCGTCCTTTTTTAGTAGTTACTACGATTACACCATTTGCAGCACGTGCACCGTAAATAGCTGTTGCAGCAGCATCTTTTAAAATAGTAATATCTTTAATATCGTCTGGGTTTAAGCCAGCGATAGAGTAGTTGTTTAGTACATCGATATTATCTTTATCGAATGTTTTAGGAATATCATTTCCTTCTAATGGTAAACCATCAAGTACCCATAAAGGATCTTGTGAACCGTTTAAAGAAGCCGTACCCCTGATTCTAATTTTAGCAGGTGCTCCAGGTGCTCCAGATGGAGTACTTACAGCAACTCCGGCAATTTGTCCAACTAATAATTGGTCAATGCTCGAAACCCCTGTCTGCTGGATTGCAGCCATGTCTATTTTAGAAACTGCAGCAGTAAGTTTTCTTTTCTCGATTTTTTGGTAACCAGTTACGACAACCTCCTGAAGTTTTGCAGTTTCAGATTTTAAGTTAACTGTATAATTTTTTTGACCGTCTAATTCAAGAGTATACGATTTGTATCCCATGAAAACAACTCTCAATGAAGTAACATTTTTTGCGATTTTCAAAGAGAATTTACCATCAAAATCTGTAGTAGTTCCAATAGCTTCACTTTGAATAATACCTGCCATAGCAGTTTTGTTTGAAATGGAATTATTCTCAACGAAGATAGACGCACCAGGAATTGGCGACAAATCTGCTTCATCTTGAATGATCCCCGTAATAGTTCGGGTTTCCTGCGAGTATCCTGCGATGGCCAGGAACAGCAGTAAGGCATGTAGAATTTTTTTCATGTTTTGGGTTTGTAATTATTAAAAGGTTGTATTATTCAGGGCTTTTTCGATTCGTTGTATTAAATCGAGGTAATGGTTTTGGGTCGATTGATCACCTGTGCTTTTCTTTATTTTTAATAATTGAAGCACTTTATATAATTCTCCCTTTTTATCAGAAGTCACTTCTGCAACTCTTTTTAAGAAAGTGTTATTAATATTTCTTGCCATATGTGCATCATCTAAAGAACATAAATGAGGCATTTGCAATGTTTCTTGTATTTGGATTGTTTTTTTAGCATCTGTTTTTTCAAATAACTTGTTGGTAGAAATAATCAAAACATCCACATAATTTTTTTGTGTCATACGCTCCAGAATAGTAAGCGATTTGTTCTGAATTGTTCCTGCAAACACATTTTGGTGTATTTTTTTAAACAAATCATTTACGGTAAAAACCTTCTCATTGGTTTTATTTCGCTGGTATAATTCGTTTTCAGTCATTCTAAGCAAACGGTCATCACTAAACAGATTATACAAAATATCGTACTGTAAGTCTCTCGAAAGTGTATAAGGAGTATATTCGTAAGGTCCAATAGGAGAATCTTTCAGCGGATTTGTTTTGTCTAAAATGTCATTAAAAAACAACCATTGCGGTAATGTAATTACGTTTTTAGTCAAATAATCAGCAGCTCTTTTTTGCATAGATGCCGGAACCGGAACATAACTTTGTTTGTTGTCGCCATGAACAGTTCTATTTAAATAAATACCGCCAATATTATTCATTACATGCTGATTGTACATTTGCCATTGACCAATAGCTCCTATATAAAGTTTACCGGTTTCGTTATATGACTGATCTTTATCATAAGTCCAGTTTAAGATATTGTCTACAACACGTTTTAAGTTTTTTAAACCATATTCGCTCGCTTTAACTGCGTCGTTTCCTAAATCTTCAGACTGAGAACGCGGATCAATTACATTTCCCTGTTGTTCGCCATAAAAGTAAATGGGGTCATTTTGATGTTTTGTAATTAAGGCGTTTAGTTTTGCTGTTTCGTTTTCGTTAGGCGAATACCATCTATAACCCCATTCAATAGCATATTTATCGTATTCTCCAATTTTTGGAGTAATTACTGTAACGTTATCTTCTGGCTGTGCTACATAATTGTAACGAGCGTAATCCATGATAGAAGGCGCAGTTCCGCCCATTTTTGCTGTAAATTCTTTAGATCTTAAAGACTCAACATCATAAGCAAAAGAAGAACCCATGTTGTGTTTTAAACCAAAAGTGTGTCCAACTTCATGAGACGAAACAAAACGGATAGCTTCTCCCATATGTTCCTCGCTGAATACATTTCCTCTTGCTTTTGGATCAATGGCTCCAGTCTGAATTCTCATCCAGCTTTGTAATGAAGTCATTACATTGTGCCACCAAATAATATCAGCCTCGATAATTTCACCGCTTCTAGGGTCAACAACCGATGGTCCCATAGCGTTTGATTTTGGAGATGCCGCATACGTAATAACCGAATAACGTACATCATCAATATCAAAATCTAGCTCTTTTTCAGTAGGTTCTTTTGCAATAATGGCATTTTTAAATCCTGCCTTTTCAAAAGCTGCCTGCCAATCGTGTACCCCATCAATGATATACTTTCTCCATTGTTTTGGAGTCGACGGATCGATGTAATAAACGATTGGTTTTTTCGGCTCTACTAATTCACCTTTCAAATAACGTTCTTCATCTTCCTTTTTTGGTTCTAAACGCCAGCGTGTAATCAATTCTTTTTCAAGCATTGCCTGCTGGGCATCGGTAAAATACCAATGCTTTTCGCTAAAGAAACCAATTCGGTTATCAGAAAAACGTGGTTTCATTGGAGTTTTATCCAATAAAATAATATTACTTGTCACACCAAGCGTTACCGATAATGAGGAACCGCCTTCGCTGATAGAAGTTGTCAGCTGTGATTTTACTACAATGTTTTTAGGGAAAGATTTTAATCCTTCTATATATGATAAGTCAGATTTTAAAGAACCATTAAGACCAACGTTGCTCAAAACATCATTGAAACTTTTCTGTTTTCCGTCAAAAATCTTATTTACTTTAATTACAACAGCTGTCGAATCATTATTTTTAGTTTCAATATCAAAAACTTCAATAATAGATTCGGCAAAATTATTTTTTACAGATTCAGTAATCGCATCTTCTTTTGGAGAAGAAACTTTAGGGACATACGATTTAACCCAAACTTTCTTTGCAATTGTATCTTTATAAAAGGAAATAACTTTATTCTCATAATTCATTCCTTTATTTAATCCAGCGTCATTAATTTCATAAGGAACCTGAGATAATTTGTTTACAACCAGAAATTCTCTTTGAAACAAACTGTCGTGAATTTCGAAATACACATCAGTTTTAACCTGAATAATATTAAACAGTCCTTTTTTAATAGTACCTTTTTTTACAAGGTCATTATATTTTTTACCTTTTTTGGCGTCAGTAGAATCTTTTACAATTTCAGTCTCTGTTCCTTTTTTCTTTTTCTTTTGGGCAAGAACTGTAACAGGAATGAATAATAATAAAATTAGTAAGCAGAATAATTTTACATTATGCAGGAATGCCTTTTCCTTCATTTTGATGTTAAGTTTAAGTTAATTTTCGCCGAAACTATTCGATTATAGCTCAGAAAAAAAACAAAACGGAGTGAATGGCTTTTTTTTAGGAGTGAATGGATATTAAAGGCAGAATACATACGAAATTACCGTCTTTTTCATAAGTTTTTAAAACGGTTCTTGAATAGAAATTATAAATGCTCAGAAGGTATTTTAAACCAAAATTAGTGCTGGGTTCACTATGAGCCTTTTTTTGAAGATTATTAGTAATGATTACCTGATCTTTTTGAACCAGTATTTGCGTCGTTAACGGATTTTCCTGTGTAGCCATATTATGCTTAATAGCATTTTCGACCACTACCTGAAATGCCAGATACGGAATATATTTTTCGAGAGCTTCATCATCTTCTATTTTAATAGAAAAAATGAGCTCTTCTTTAAAACGGGTCTGCTGTAAAAAGATGTATTTTTCGATAAACAATAATTCATCTTTTAACGGTACAATATTTTTTGCCGGCGGATCGATTAAATAACGATAAATACGCGAAAGATTTAAAGTAAACTTTTGCGCTGTTTTTACGTCGCTTCCTACTAACATATAAAGTGAGTTGAGCGAATTGAATAAAAAGTGCGGATTAATCTGATCCTTTAAATGCTGAAGCTGAATAAGTGCTTTTTCTTTTATGATTTTTTCGTTCTCAACAAGAAGTCTGTTTTTTTCCTTAATTGCAATTCCTTTTTCTTTATAAGCACGTCTGTTTGCATACGAGAACAAATAAAAAATCAGCAAAAGCATAACCGTGGTTATAGAATATATCCATGTCGAATATCTTTTTATCAGCGATACATTTTCGTCGCTGACATTTTTTGGAAAATTGACACATATAAACCAATGCGAATTTTTAAGATCTAATTTTTTTGTAAACCTGATTACATCCAGTTTTAAAAATTCAGATATAGCAACCCTTCTTACATAATCCTGCTTTTTAGTAAAAATAGTATCTATTGATCGCGTAGAAGAAATCGTATAAACATTTTTTCCTATAAAGTCAGATTCAGGATGATAAATACATGTTCCTGATTGATCAAAAATGAAAGCATAATTTGTTGCCAGCTTAGACTTGTCTACACTAGAGAAATAATCGTGAAGTTTTTTTAAATTGATGTCATAACCATAACGAACAATTGTGTTTTTTGAATTGAGTTTAAAATAAATTCTCCAAACCCATTCTTTTCCCTGCAAAAAAACAGTGCTGCTATGATCAGTGTTTTTGTTTTTAAGAATAAAATCTTCGGCATCTTTTTTTACAGCATCAGAAATAGAATCTGTTCCAAACTGGATTTTATTATCGTTAATCTGAAACCAGTTATCAGCGATTAATAAATTAGTATTTTGTACCGAAGACAAAACATGTAAATTAGAAGCCAGATTTTCTGGACTGCTTATTTTTAAAACGTGTTTGATCCTGTTTTCATGTTCCAGAAATTTCGAAAATTCCTGCGACATGAATTCTTGTTTTTTAATAAAGTTGCGCTGCGACGTTTCTTCATTTGCCTTTTCGGTAAGATCAGTAATTAAATTACTTAATATGTAAACAGAAGAAACGGTAATGAAAATAGAAACGATTACGTAAATTACGAAAGCGCGTCTGGATGTTATTTTTTTTAATTTAAATTTCAAAAAAGTATTTATAGTTTAATCTAATTCGCGGCAGAAAACTGCGAATCATATAAGTTTTTATAATAACCATCAGTTTTAGAAAGCAGTTCCTGATGTGTTCCTTGTTCAACAATTAATCCTTTATCCATAACCACAATTTTATCTGCATTTACAATTGTTGCCAGTCTGTGCGCAATAATAATAGAAGTTCTTCCTTTTGTAATCGTTTCCGTGGCACGCTGAATTAATTCTTCAGAATACGTATCGATAGACGAAGTTGCTTCATCCAAAATTAAAATACTTGGATTACTGACATACGAACGTAAAAAAGCAATAAGCTGTCTTTGTCCGGACGAAAGCATAACACCGCGTTCCTTTACGTCAAAATCATAATTATCAGGAAGACTCATAATAAAATCGTGAACACCAATTTTCTTTGCCGCATCTAAAACTTTTTCTCGTGTAATTTCAGGATTATGAAGCGTAATATTATTGTAAATCGTATCGGCAAACAAAAACACATCCTGTAAAACCACAGCAATTTGTTTTCGAAGCGAAGCCAAAGTATAATTTTCGATATTTTCGCCGTCAATATAAATCTCGCCGCTGTTTATTTCATAAAAGCGATTCAGTAAATTAATAATAGTAGATTTTCCGGCTCCCGTAGAACCTACAATCGCAACCGTCTGTCCGGAACTTACAGAAAGGTCGATTCCTTTTATAACTTCTTCTTCCGGAATATAACTAAAACGGACTTGTTTAAATTCGATACTTCCATTAAAAACAGGAGCTTCAAGAGTTCCCGTATCCTGAATATGATCTTGAGTATCGATAATATCAAAAACACGATTTGCTGCAATCATTCCCAACTGCATCTCGTTAAATTTATCAGCAATCTGACGAAGCGGGTTAAAAAGCATTCCTATAAACATCGTGTACGAAAACAAATCTCCAAAAGTGGTAAAGTTATCGCCGTTTAAAATTTTAAAACCGCCAAAAACAACAACCAATCCTAAAGTAATCGACGAAATAATATCGGCAATAGGAAAGAAGATCGAGTTGTATAAAATCGTTTTAATCCACGCCACTCGGTGTTTGTCATTGATGACTCTGAAATTTTCAGCCTCGATTTTTTCACGGTTAAAAAGCTGAACGATTTTCATTCCCGTAACACGTTCCTGTACAAACGAGTTCATGTTTGCAATCTGCGTTCTCACTTCCTCAAAAGCCACCTGCATTTTACGCTGAAAAATTCGGGTAATGTAAACCAGAATCGGCATAGCAACCACTACAATCCAGGTTAGTTTCCAGTTCATATAAAACATAAAAATCAAAACCACCAGCATTTTCATCAAATCACTTATAATCATAAATAATCCCTGACTGAAAATACGTGCGATCGATTCAATATCAGAAACAGATCTGGTAACCAATTGTCCAACCGGAACCAAATCAAAATATTTCATTCTAAAACTTAAAATATGTTTGAAAAGTTTATTCCGAATATCTTTTACAATATCCTGTCCCAGCCAGTTGGCCCAATACACAAAGTAAAACTGAGAAAAAACCTCCATCAGCAAAACGGCTCCCATTAGAATAATGTACAGTAACAATCCCGTTTTGTCGTGCGTCTTGATATAGCCGTCAACTGTTTGTTTTAGTAAATAAGGTCTAAGTGCGGCAAAAACCGATAGTGAAATCGCAAAAATAATAACGCCGTAATAGCGCCATTTATAAGGTTTGGTATATTTTAAAATCCGTTTAAATAATCCGGTATCAAATGCTTTTGCTTTCATTTATATTTAGGAGCTGTTTCCTACTTTCCGTTACAAGTTTTTTTCAAAAATATGTTTTTGTATTGTTTTGCTAAGAGCTTCCGCTGGTCGCTTTATCAAAACACAAAAACTATATTTTTTTCAAAAAAGCTTTTCACTTCAATCAGGGCTATTTCATGATGTAATCGTAATAAATTTTGGTTAAATACAAACCATGTGCCGGGACAGAAAACCCAGCTTTTTCTCTGTTTTTACTGGCAATGATATTTTCAAAATCATCCAGTGTAATTTTATGTAAACCTATATTAATTAAAGTTCCCACAATCGCCCGAACCATATTTCGTAAAAATCGATTGGCCGAAATGGTGAAAACCAGTTTGCTGTTTTCTTGTTTCCAATATGCCTCAAAAATCGTGCAATCGAAAGTATTTACATCCGTATTTGTTTTTGAAAAACATTGAAAATCAATATGCTTTAATAAAATCTTCGCGGCTTCATTCATTAAATCCACATCGAGTTTCTGACTTACATACCAGCTTAACTCTTCTAAAAACGGATTCTTGACTGTATTTATATGATATTCATAAGTTCGTTTTGTTGCATCAAAACGACAATGAGCATCATCGTGAACCTCAATAATATCAAAAATGGCAATATCTTTTGGTAAATACGAATTCAGCTTATGAACCAAAACCGGAATATCGATCGTTTTTTCAAGATCAAAATGAGCATACATTTCTTCGGCATGAACTCCAGTATCTGTTCTTCCGGCACCCATAACATTTATGTTAGAATTCAGTAAAACAGACAATGCCTTGTTTAGGGTTTCTTGTACAGAAGAAGCATTTGGCTGTATCTGCCAGCCGTGATAATGCGTTCCATTATAAGCAAATCGAATAAAATATCTCACTTTCGAGGTTAAAGGTTCAGAGGCGCAAAGGTACAAAGGTTTTTTTTAAAAGTGGCTTTCATAGTTGCTAAGGTTCTAAGATACTAAGGTTCTAAGTTTTTTTTATCATATCGATTTGTAGAGACGCACCGCAGTGCGTCTAACTGCCAGATTGAACACAATCAATAAAAAGTATTGGAATGTAGAGACGCACCGCAGTGTGTCTCCCATTAAATTGAAAAACAAATTGGCAAAAAATGTATGAAAGCAAAATCTAACGACGCATTGTGGAGTCTTTCAATATAAAATCTTTTCAATAAAAATCTTTGTCTTTTGTGACTTCAGATTAGAAAAACTTAGAAACTTAGTATCTTAGCGGCTTAGAACTTTTGAATGAAAAAAATCCTTCTTCTTTCCGATACTCACAGTCATATCGACGATACTATTTTAAAATATGTAAACCAGGCCGATGAAGTCTGGCATGCCGGAGACATAGGAGATTTGCATGTAACAGATACCATTAAAAAACTAAAACCGCTTCGTTGTGTTTACGGAAACATTGACGATGCAAAAGCCCGATTAGAATTTCCGCTTCATAATCGGTTTATGTGCGAAAATGTTTCGGTATGGATTACGCATATCGGAGGTTATCCGGGCAAATACAATCCGGCAATTAGAGAAGAAATGGCATTAAATCCCCCTAAATTATTCATTTGCGGGCATTCGCATATTTTAAAAGTAATGTTTGATAAAAAGAATAATTTACTGCACATGAATCCAGGTGCTGCAGGTAAAAGCGGTTTTCACCAAATGCGAACCATGCTTCGGTTTGTGATTGATGATGATAAAATAAAAGATTTAGAAATCATTGAAATTGGTAAAAAGTAGTTTACGAAACAGGCACTTTAATTTTAACTGAAGTTCCTGTGTTTTCATTAGCTCTCGAAATAATAGAGAAAATTCCTTTTAGTTTTTTAATTCTCACTCTAATTCGGTTTAAACCGAAACCTTCAATTTCGTTTAGTTTTTCAGCATCAAAACCTTTTCCGTTATCGTGAATTATTATAATCAGCTGATTACGATTTTCGTGCAGAGAAATCTGTGCCGTTTGTGCTTCGCTGTGTTTAATTATATTATTCAGTAATTCTGAAACAATAAAATAAAGCTTCATTTCAAATTTTTCAGAATATCTCGTATCTGTAGGCACAGAACTTGAAAACTTAAACTGAATACTCGAATTAGAGTTTCGTTCGCATAAATCTTCTAAAGCATAAATTAATCCAAAACGAACCAAAAGGGTAGGGACAAGGTCGTGTGATATATCACGTAAAAGATCATGCGCTTCTGTTAAAATATTTTTTGCTTTTTGAATTTCTTCAGACTGAATATTATGCTTGGTTGTAAATACATTTAAATGCAGTCCGGCCGAAGACAAAAGAGAATTTACATTGTCATGTAAAAATGATGCAATCTTTTTTTGTTCGGTTTCGTGGCTGTCAATACCTGTGTTTATTATATTTAAGAGGATTTTTTGCTTAGTGTCTTTTCGTTTAATTTTTTGCTTTAACCTGTTGTTTTGATAAACAAAATAGAAAAGAAAAAAAAGTAATACAATAAGAACTGCAGATAAGCTGACCACTTTTTTATTGCGTAATTGTTCCAGTTTAATTTGAGATACTGTACTTGTTCTTTTTTGATTTTCAGAAACAGTTTTTAATTCCTGAGCAGAAACCGGATGCTGGCTCAAAGCCATATTTGGAACAGAAAAAAAGAAAAAAACTAATATGAAAATTCGAATAAAAAACATGAGTTTGTCTGGTTTTGAATAATGGCTTATTCGTTAATTAAATGATTTTTTAAAGCATATTTTACAAGCCCTATTGTGTTTTTTATGTTGAGTTTTTTCATGATATTTTTTCTGTGCGTTTCGACAGTATTTACACTTATAAAAAGTTTTTCGCTTATTTCTTTTCCGCTGTATTCCAGGCAGATTAATGTTACGATTTCAATTTCCCGCGGACTTAAAATGGGATTTTCGATGTAAACATTTTTGTTTAGTTTCGGGTTGTTTTGAGAAAACATGCTGAATATTTTTTCTCTTACAGCATCAGAGAAATATTCCTGTCCCTGATTAACCGCTTCAATAGCTTCAATTATATTTTCGCCCGCGCATTTTTTAGTTAAATAACCTTTGGCGCCTAATTTCATTACTTCTTTTATGATTTTTAAATCATCATAACTCGATAAAATAATGACTTTGCATGGAAGCCCTTTTTGATGAAATTCTTTCAAAACTTCAATGCCGTCTTTTTGAGGCATGCTGATATCTAAAATTAAAATATCGGCCTGATTTTGAATGACATCGTTATATATAGTAAGGCCGTTCAATGAACTTCCTACAATTTCAAAGTTTGAAACTGTTTGGAGTAAATTGGTCAGTCCATCAATCAGAACCTGATGATCATCGGCAAGATGTATTTTAATTTTAGTCATAAATGCTTTTTCGAACAAAATGCAAATTTATGAATAATTTATCTTACAAAAACGGTATTTGAAAATGATTTGATTTGAGGAAAAATAAGCCATAAAAAAAACCCGAATAAAAATTCGGGTTTCTCTTCGCACAAAAAATTAAGTTTATAGGTTTATCTCAAACGGTCTACAGATTTTACAAGATCTTCATCCTTTTTGATGGCCTTATTAGCTAAAACTAATAACACGATAGCAACAATAGGAAGAAACATCCCAATACCTTTCTCAGAAACCACATCAGTAGTTTCTCCAGATAAATTTAGAGAACGATATACAAACAATCCTAATAAAATTAAATTTAATATTATGTTCAGTCTGCCCATAACAAACTGATTTTGTCTTTTTTTGTATGAAATAATGCTGATAATTGTCAACATTGTACTTAAGCCTAAAATTACCGTGTAAAGCTGGCTTTGCATAAAATAAAATGGTTTGCCTGTATTTAATGTCCAAAGCGGCATAAAAAACATTAAAACCCCAGTAATTACAAAGGTAAGAATTAAATATACGGTTTGAATTCGTTGTAACATAACTTGAAATTGTTTTACAAAAATATATTTTCTTTTTTTAAAATACTATTGTATGATTAAATTTTATTCGTATTATTGCATCAAAATACCGTAAGCACTTCATACTGCGGTTAATCGAAAAAAAATATCTACCTATTCTTTTTACAGTATTTCCTTTAAAATAATTAAATTCATAGAACATTCATGTTTGATATTTCTGCATTAAAAGAAATGAAGCTTTCTGAGCTTCAAGAAATAGCTAAGTTAGCTAAAACAATAAAAATTAATGGCGTTAAAAAAGATACTCTGATTACTCAGATATTAGCGCATCAGGAGGCGTCATCAGCACCGCCTGCGGAAACTATTGCAGAAAAGGAAGTACACACTGAAAAACCAAAAAGAGCCCGAATTGCTCCTGCTAAAAAAACAGCAAGTAAAACTGCTCCTGTTCTGGAATTTGATAATGCAGAGGAAGCGCCAAAGGAAATTGAAACTCCTGCAGCCGTAGAAGAAAAACAGACTGTTCCTGCTGAGGAAGCATCTGAAAACGTTACACAAGAGAAAAAAGGCACAAAAGTTGTCAAATTCAATAAGTCGGCTTATGAAAAAAAGGTCGCAATGCAAAAGGAAAAAGAAGCAGCAAAAGAAGTAGTTTCGACAGAAGAAACTACAGAAAATACCACTACAGCGCCTGTTGCTGAAAAAACAGAAAATACTGCTCCGGTTAAAAAGATTAATCCTAATCAGAATAAAAACCAAAATCCCAACCAAAATCAAAATCCGAATCAAAACCAAAACCCAAATCAAAACGGGAACGGAAATGGTAACAATGGGAATCAAAACCAAAACCAAAACCAAAATCACAAAAACAAAAAGAACAACAACAATTTCAGAGATTCTGATTTTGAATTCGACGGAATTATCGAAAGTGAAGGTGTTCTTGAAATGATGCCGGACGGTTACGGATTTTTACGTTCTTCTGATTATAATTATTTAGCTTCTCCGGATGATATTTATTTATCGACTTCACAAATCAGATTATTTGGTTTAAAAACCGGAGATACTGTAAAAGGAGTGGTTCGCCCTCCAAAAGAAGGTGAGAAGTTTTTCCCGCTTGTTCGTGTATTAAAAATCAACGGACACGATCCGCAGGTTGTTCGAGACAGAGTTTCTTTTGAACACCTTACACCGGTTTTTCCTTCTGAAAAATTTAAATTAGCCGAAAAGGGAAGTTCTATATCAACTCGTATTATCGATTTGTTTTCTCCAATTGGTAAAGGACAGCGTGGTATGATCGTTGCGCAGCCAAAAACGGGTAAAACAATGCTTTTAAAAGATATTGCGAACGCAATTGCAGCAAATCACCCGGAAGTTTATTTAATTGTTCTTTTAATTGATGAGCGTCCTGAAGAGGTTACAGATATGCAGAGAAGTGTTCGTGGTGAAGTTATCGCGTCTACTTTTGACAGAGAACCGCAGGAACACGTGAAAATTGCTAATATCGTTCTTGAAAAATCAAAACGTTTAGTAGAATGCGGACACGATGTAGTAATTCTTTTAGACTCAATTACACGTTTAGCAAGAGCTTATAATACCGTTCAGCCAGCGTCTGGAAAAGTATTAAGCGGGGGTGTTGATGCAAATGCATTACAAAAACCAAAACGTTTCTTTGGAGCGGCTAGAAATGTAGAAAACGGAGGTTCGTTAAGTATTATCGCAACAGCTTTAACTGAAACTGGTTCTAAAATGGACGAGGTAATCTTTGAAGAGTTCAAAGGAACAGGTAACATGGAGCTTCAGTTAGATCGTAAAATTGCAAACAAACGTATTTTCCCTGCCATCGATCTTACATCGTCAAGTACTCGTCGCGACGACTTATTACTAGACGAGAAAACATTACAAAGAATGTGGATCATGCGCAAATACTTATCTGACATGAATCCTGTAGAATCAATGGATTTTGTAAACGACCGTTTCAAGAAAACCAAAAACAACGAAGAGTTTTTGATTTCGATGAATGACTAGGAAAGTGGCTAAGGTTCTAAGATGCTAAGCTTCTAAGATTTATCAGGTATATAAATAAAAAAAAGGATGAGTCAAAAACTCATCCTTTTTTTATAAAAGTGTTCCTAAAAGAAAACTCAGCATCTTAGAAGCTTAGCATCTTAGAACCTTAAAAAACTTATTTCTTATCAACTACCGGTCTGTTCTCTCTGTTTGCTAAGTCCCATGCAAGTACAAAAGCAAGTTTTGTTCTTTTGGTTAAAGCGTCGTATTCGATTTTTTGAGGTTCGTCGCCTTTTCCGTGGTAATCTTCGTGAACTCCGTTAAAGAAGAAAATTGATGGAATACCATGTTTTGCGAAGTTGTAGTGATCAGAACGCTCATAAAAATGATTTGGATCTTTAGGATCATTAAACTTAAAATCTAAGTCCATTTTAATGTATTTCTCGTTTTGAGCAACAACCGCATTATGTAAATCAGATGATAATCTGTCTGCACCAATTACGTAAACATAATTGTTAGTATTTGCATGTTCTACATCACGGCGTCCAATCATATCAATGTTGATGTCGGCAATAGTGTTTGTAATTGGGAAAAGAGGATTTTCAGAGTAAAAACGAGATCCGTGTAATCCATGTTCTTCACCAGTAACGTGTAAAAACAAGATAGAACGTTTTGGTCCGTGTCCTTGTTTTTTGGCTTTTGCGAAAGCTTTAGCCATTTCAATAACAGCTACAGTTCCAGAACCATCATCGTCAGCTCCGTTGTAAACTTCACCGTCTTTAATTCCTACGTGATCGTAATGTGCCGAAATAACCAAAACTTCCTCTGGTTTTTCAGAACCTTCAATGTAAGCCCAGATGTTTTCAGAATCCGGTAAATTTTGGTTACGTCTTGCATTTAAGTAAGATGCCGGAATGTGCTGGTAAAAATCAGAAGCACCTTTTGGGAAAGATACACCGCTTTTTTTGTATTGGTCAATCATATAAAGACCCGCTTTTTTCTGCCCTGCAGATCCTGTTTCACGACCTTCCATCTCATCTGAAGCAATAACATAAAGCATTTCTTTAAGATCTTTTTCAGAAATAAGCTTCACATATTTAGATGGATCTGAATTGTCTTTAGACGCTGTCGACTGTGTATTCTTGCACGAAAAAGCAGTTGAGGCAATTAAAAATAAAATGAGTAATTTTTTCATTCTAATAGTTAGTGTAAATTAATAAATGTGTAAAGAACGTAAAGGGTTAGTAAAAATAGAATAAAAAGTGAGTTTATTACAAACAGAAATACGCTTTTAACAAATGACACTATTCTAGATTCACCATAAAAACGATGGTGTGCAGGATAAAAATAATAAAACATCCAAATGGTTCCCGCAATTGATGTAAGCCCGGATATAAACTGCAACGGACTGTCTTTTCCAAATAAACTTATAATTCTGTCTACTATAAACATAATCAGGAAAATGAGAAGCAGAAAGGAAAAATAATGGAGTGTAAAAATTCCGTGATCAAAATAATACCACTTTTTTTTGTTGTGAAATATCCAAAGAAAAAAAGCAAAAAAAGGCATAATGATAAATAAGATTTTCGGCAGATTATGAAAAAACGATTCTGCGAATTTCTCAATAATTTCTCTTTTGGTGTATTTTTTTGTTACGTGAACCACTTTTTCATAAGTCCAATAACTGAGTGCATTCATCTTTTGACTCTCTTTTCCGTATTTTTGGATAGAGTCAACTTCTCTCATTTCCTTAAAATGGAAATATTTATTATCTTCTTTCTCTGTCAGCTTTTTAGTCGTTTTATCAATTTGTTCGCTTAGAGTTTTTTCGCTTTTTTCACTTTTATCAATGTCTGTATTTATTTTGCTAGGAAACATTGCAATTAGTAAAAAAGTAATAAAACTGATAAAAATATAAAGACGAACAGGTGCAAGATAAGACAAGCGTTTCCCTGAAAGATATTCCTTAGTAAGCGTTGCAGGCTTAAAAAGAAGATTTTTTATAGTTTTCCAGAATGCATTTTCATAATGCGTTAAATCTTCAAAGAAATGAACAAATAAATGATGAAAAGTTTTTCTGGAATCGCTGTTTTCCTGTCCGCAGTTAGGGCAGAACTTTTGTTCTACAACATGCCTGCAGTTTAGACAGGTTTTGTCTTCTCTAATTTTATTGTGTGACATTGGTTGTTTTTGCGGTTTGGTTTTGATGTAGTTATTTTGGTTTTATTTTTTAAGCACTTCGTTTAAAAAAAGCTGTAAATGCTCAAAAGATCTTTTGGCAGCAACGGCATTATATGCAGCGCCTTTAGAATTGTCGTTTCCAGCTTCAGGATTGGTAAATGAGTGAACAGAATTTGCATAATAAATCATTTGCCAGTCAGCTTTTGAGTCGCGCATTTCCTGTTGAAAAGAAGCGATTTCTTCTTTAGGAACAAACGGATCATCGGCTCCGTGGCAAATTAAAACTTTGGCACTGATTGGTTCTGTTTTTCTTGCTGCATCTTTGCCTAAACCGCCATGGAAAGAAGCAACTCCTTTTACGTTTAAGTGTCCACGTGCAGCTTCTAAAATTCCGGTTCCTCCAAAACAATATCCAATAGCAACAATATTATCAGCATTGGCTCCGGATTTTACTAATTCCTGTAAAGCTGCATTAATTCGTTTTTGATAAGCTTCGTAGTTTGTTTTGTAAAAACCGGCTTGTTTTCCTGCTTCGCCGGTGTTTTTAGGATAATTTCCTTCACCATAGATATCAGCGATAAAAACATGGTAACCTAATTTAGATAAATCTTCAGCAATGCTTTTTGATGCATTATCGATTCCAAGCCAGGCTGGTAAAAGCAAAATCCCAGGATTAGCCGTGCTTTTTTTAGCAGATTTTATAAATAAGCCATTTAAAGTCTGGCTTCCTTCTGAATATTTTACGGGTTTTAGTTGTGCATTCATAGTATTTGATAACAATATTGCAGCGAAAATGAGTAAGATCGAATTTTTCATAATTTTACAATTTTTAACAAATATCTGAAATAAAATGTTACAAAAAAACCTCACAAGTTATTTCTTATGAGGTTTATATTCTTAAAATTGAATAAAATACTGATTCTTTACAAAGAGACATTTCTTTTAAAAGCACATCCCAATTCTACCATCGAATCTGTCTTTGCAATTCCGGGAATATTATCAATTTTATCGTATAATATTTTACGCATATGTTCGTGGTTTCGCGCCGTAATTTTTAGATAAAGCGTAAACGAACCGGTTACAAAATAACATTCTGTAATTTCGGGAATTTCTTTTAAAGCTTCGATAATTCTTTCAGAATCAGAATCTTTATTAAGTGTAATTCCGGTAAACGAAGCCCAGTCGTAACCAATTTGTTTTTCGTTTAAAATAGGTTTTATACCTGTAATTATGCCTTGTTCAAACAAGCGGTTTATACGCTGATGAACCATAGTATTTGAAATTTTTAAATTAGAAGCAATTGTCGAATACGCAATTCGGCCGTCTTTTTCTAATTCTTTGATGATTTTTACGTCAAATTCATCTAACATATCCATGCCGTTGTATTTAATTTTGGTAAAGATAAAAAAACTCTGGTTTGAATTTTAAGTTGAAATTTTAAAAATGACTTTAAAACAGAGGCAAATAAGTGATATTTTATTTTTAATCTTATTTTGAAGTTAAAAATAATTGTTTTTTACTTAAAAATAAATAATTTTTATATTTTTGTTTCACCAAAAAGAAAATTATTATGGCAAATACTCAAGAAATACTTTCATCAAAATCTGAAGTTTTGATTGAAAAAGAGAATAAATACGGAGCACATAACTATCACCCGCTTCCTGTTGTTTTAGAAAGAGGAGAAGGTGTGTATGTTTGGGATGTAGACGGAAAAAAATACTACGATTTTTTATCTGCTTATTCTGCAGTAAATCAAGGGCATTGTCATCCTAAAATTGTAAAAGCAATGGTCGATCAGTCACAGAAATTAACGTTGACTTCCCGTGCTTTTTACAATGATAAATTAGGAAACTACGAAGAATACGTAACAAAATATTTTGGTTTTGATAAAGTTCTGCCAATGAATACGGGTGCAGAAGCTGTAGAAACGGCACTTAAAGTATGCAGAAAATGGGCTTATGAAGTAAAAGGCATTCCCGAAAATCAGGCTCAGGTAATTGTGTGCGAAAATAATTTCCACGGAAGAACTACTACTATTATTTCATTTTCAAATGATGAAACGGCACGCAAAAACTTTGGTCCGTTTACAGATGGATTTATAAAAATAGAATACGATAATCTTGAAGCTCTTGAAAAAGCTTTAGAATCATCAAAAAATATCGCAGGATTTTTAGTTGAACCTATTCAGGGTGAAGCTGGAGTTTATGTTCCGTCTGAAGGTTATCTGGCAAAAGCAAAAGCATTATGCGAAAAACATAATGTTTTATTTATTGCAGATGAAGTTCAAACCGGAATTGCGCGTACAGGAAAATTGTTAGCAGTTCATCATGAAAGCGTACAACCGGACATTTTAATTTTAGGGAAAGCAATTTCGGGTGGCGTTTATCCGGTTTCGGCAGTTTTATGCAACAACGAAATCATGAACGTGATTAAGCCGGGACAACACGGATCTACTTTTGGAGGAAATCCTGTTGCTGCTGCCGTAGCAATTGCTGCTCTTGAAGTGGTAAAAGAAGAAAAACTAGCCGAAAATGCAGAACGTCTTGGAATTATTTTAAGAGAAGGATTAAATAAGATTGCCGAAAAGAATGATTTAATTACACTTGTTCGCGGTAAAGGACTTTTAAACGCTATTGTAATTAACAGTAACGAAGAATCAGATTTGGCATGGGAAATCTGTCTGAAATTTAGAGATAACGGATTGTTGGCTAAACCAACTCACGGAAACAAAATTAGATTTGCACCGCCGTTAGTTATGACAGAAGACCAAATTCATGAATGTCTTGGAATTATAGAGAAATCTTTAAACGAGTTTAAAAACTAAAGTCAATTTCAGTTTATTATAAAAAGGTTAAAGCTGCAAGGATTATATCTTGCAGCTTTTTTTTTCGGAATTGAAATTATATAATGAAGCTTACTAATTATATAAATTTTAAATCGAGATACTGAGTAGTTTTGACTGTCTTTAAAAAAAGACCTTTATAGAATTTGTTTAACCTTAATTTTTTTTCAGATGGCTTACTCAAATAACGATTTAACACGTTTTTTAGATGCACAAAACAAACTTTATCTTACAGCTTATTCAGAGTTAAAAAAAGGAAAGAAAGAAACACACTGGATGTGGTTCATTTTTCCGCAGATAAAAGGTTTAGGAAAAAGTACAATCTCAAAGTACTATGCTGTTGCCGATCTTAAAGAAGCGGAAAATTTTCTCAATCATCCTGTTTTAGCAAAACATCTTATTGAAATTTCGAAGGTTTTACTGGAGTTTAAAAGAAAATCTATTGAATCGATTCTTGGGGAATTAAATGCAAGAAAACTGTGTTCTTCAATGACTCTTTTTTCGCAGGTAGAAAATGCTGATCCTGTATTTCAGGAAATATTAGATGTGTTTTTTGCCGGTTATTCATGTCCGCTTACTTTAACAAGTTTAGCAGCACCAATAGAAATTGCTATGGCATCTTAATTTTACTATCTTTTGTTATATATTTAAAAAAGCGATTGTTTCGTAACAATCGCTTTTCGCATTATAATTACTTAAAATATCAAAAAAAGTAATTATCTCGTTGAGAACAAATTCTCTTTACAAGTTTTTAGAATCTTAATTTTGTTTGATGTTTGATATTTATAGTTTATGAGAAAAAGTCAAATAGTTCTTCAACAGAAAGATAACGTTCTCCGGTATCATAATTAAAAGTCAGAATTACGGCGTCCTGAGGAATATTTTTTATTTTTTTAGAAACCGCAGCCAATGCAGCTCCTGTCGAAATACCACCAAAAATACCTTCTTCTTTTGCTAATTTTTTGGCGAAAGAAAAAGCATCATTTTTTTCAATCGTAACAATTTCATCGACATATTCTTTATTAAAAACCTCGGGAATAAAACCTGCACCAATTCCCTGAAGCGGGTGTGGAGCAGGTATTCCGCCGCTTAAAACCGGAGAAAGTGCAGGTTCTACCGCAATTGTTTTTAAATTAGGAAAATGCTGTTTTAAAATTTTAGAAACACCTGTAATGTGTCCGCCAGTTCCAACTCCCGTAATCAAATAATCAATTCCATCCGGAAAATCAGCAAGGATTTCTTGTGCTGTTGTACGCTCATGTACTTCAACATTTGCACGATTGGTAAACTGCGACGGAAGAAAGGCGTTTTTAATTGTGGCCGCTAATTCGTTTGCTTTTTCAACCGCTCCCGAAGTTCCTTTCTCTCTTGGCGTTAAAACATATTCTGCACCATAAGCTTCGATAATTTTTCTGCGCTCAACACTCATCGATTCCGGCATAACAATAATTACTTTGTAACCTTTTACGGCGGCAACCAGCGAAAGTCCAATTCCGGTATTTCCGGAAGTAGGTTCAATAATAATCGAATCGGGATTTAAAAGACCTTTTTTCTCGGCATCTTCAATCATCGCCAGAGCAATTCGGTCTTTAATGCTCGATCCCGGATTTGCTTTTTCCAGTTTAATCCATACTTCATGTGTTGAAAAAAGCTTGTTTAGCCTTATGTGCGGCGTATTGCCAATCGTTTCCAGAATGTTTTGATACTTCATGTGTTTTGATATTTTTTGTTTTGAATAAAGATAGCAGTAAAATTTTACTTTTTAAGCGGTGCACCGCCGGGCATTGTTTCTGGTTTTAATTTGAATTTACTGTATTCAACTACTCCGGTTTTTTCTGCCCAGTCAAAATACGCGGCCGAAAGCTGGTTTACGATTCCCGGATTTTGCTGTGCGACATTAGTGGTTTCGCCTCTGTCGGTTTCAAGATTATAGAGTTCCCATTCATACGACGGATAAATAGAAACTAATTTCCATTTTCCATCGCGAACAGCTCTATTTCCTGCTCTTTCCCAAAATAATGGTGCGCCTCTGTCGACCTGTGAAACATTATTAAATAAAACAGGTAGCAAACTTTTTCCAGCCAAAGCGTTTGTTGTCACACCATTATATTCTTTTGGGTATTCAATGCCTGCTAATTCATAAAAAGTAGGAGCGAGGTCAATTATATGTCCGGTTCCTTTATCGATTCTTCCGGCTTTAATTTTTGATGGAAACCAGGCAATAAAAGGCGAACTAAAACCGCCTTCGTGCATGTTGTTTTTGTATTGAAGCAAAGGCGTGTTCGATAAATAAGCCCAGTTTTGTTCCTGATAATCAAATGAACCTGATGTGCCTACTGGTCCGTCGTTTCGAACCAAATTTCTTCCCAACGGATTATAGGTATTAAAACCGCCTTGCGCTCCATTATCTGAAATAAAAATAATCAGCGTGTTTTTATCTTTTTTCAGAGCTTTTAGTTTGTCTAAAACTTTACCCACATTTTGATCCATGTTGTCAACCATGGCGGCATAAACTTCCATTTTGGCTTTCCAGAATTGTTTTTCATCATAAGTCAGTTTACTCCATTCCGGCACTTCTGGATCTCTTGCAGATATGGTCTGGTCTGCTGGTAAAATACCGCTGGCTTTTAATTTCTGAATTCTCTTTTCTCTTAAAACATCCCAGCCTTCATCAAATTTACCTCTGTATTTGGCAATATCAACAGGTTTAGCTTGTAAAGGCCAGTGCGGTGCCGTAAAAGCCAGATATAAAAAGAAAGGTTTGTTTTCTTTATTTTGTTCATCTAAAAAGGTCACAGCATTATTTCCAATTTCATCTGTAAAATAATACGAATCATCTTTTGGATGCAGTTCTTCATTATTGCGGATTAATTTTACCGGATATGGCGTTTTTCCAAACGGAAGCGGTTTTGTATCAAAATAATTAGATGCACCTTTTAAGATTCCATAAAATTTATCAAAACCTCTCTGGTTAGGCCATTGCGACTGATCTTCAGAACCAACGTGCCATTTTCCTGATAAAAGTGTGCTGTAACCGCCGGAACGAAAAACTTCTCCTAATGTTAAAGATTCTTTATTTAAATAACCCTGATAAGCTGGTAATCCTAAATTAACATCAAAAAATCCAACGCCGGCTTTGTGCTGATATTGCCCGGTTAGGAGAGAAGCCCGTGTTGGCGCACAAATTGAATTGTTGTAAAATTCACGTAAACGTAAACCTTCTGATGCTAGTTTATCCAGATTTGGAGTTTTAATTTCTGACCCATAATTTCCTAAATCAGAATAACCCATATCATCTACTAAAATCAAAATTATATTAGGTTTTGATTGTGTCTGTGCATTTGATTTATATATAGTAAAAGTTCCTGTTATAAAAACTGAAAGCAGAAAACGGATAAATATTGTATTCATTGCAATGATTTTGCTGGTTGTTTTTTGTTTTTGTTAGTGATAAATGTTCTTTAAAATCAGGTCATTTCTGTTGCCGCAGAAATGACCTTTTGGAATCAAAAGAAATTAGCTTACCGCTGCTATTTTCATTTTTGATTTTAGTATGACATTACAGCTTTAAAGCAAATACTTTAAATTATATTACAGTAAAATTTATGATAAAGGCTGCCGGTCTTTTTTTTATTTGAGTTTAAGCCGAACAATTGGATAGAATTAACAACAACAGCACATATAACGAAAAGTGTTATATGTATACTTTTTTGGATGGGAATATTGTATTCTGCTTTTTGTTGTTTTCAAAATGTAAGTTTTAAAATTAAACTCTACTAATTCTATAGACAAAGTTAGTTTTAAAATTGTAATATCCAAATGAATCTTAATTTTTTTCTGAGATGCTTTAAAAATTTTAGTTGTAAAATTTGAACAGAGATAAAAAAATAAACCCGGCAAGTCTTAAAACATGCCGGTTTTTAAAATAGTATAGATTATAAATCAACAAAGTATTTTTGTGTTCCAAAATCAAATTCATAATGCATTAAATTAGGCCATAAAGGTTTTATAAGTCCTTTTTCCCATGTTTGTAAAGCACTTTGAAGTTCTTTTACTTTTTCTGGATTTTGAGCAGCGAGATCTGTTTTTTCAAATTTGTCTTTAGATAAATCATACAGCCAGGTTTCATGTGTTTTACCGCTTATAAGTAATTTCCAATTACCACTTCTTATGGCTTTTGCATCGCCGGAACGCCAGTATAAATTTTTATGGGCTTCTTTGTTATTGTTAACAAAGTCTACCAAATCAACACCGTCGTAAACACGGTCTTTAGGAAGATCAGAATGTATAGCCGAAGCAATTGTGCTGAAAATATCCAAAGAAATTACAGGCGTTTTATAAACAGTATGCGGTTTTATTTTCCCTTTCCACGAAAGTGCAAAAGGAACATTTATACCGCCTTCAAAATGAGAAAATTTACCGCCTTTTAATGGCGCATTTGTAGTAGCAAAAGTATAATCGGCGCCGCCGTTATCGCTGGCAAAAAAGATAAGTGTGTTTTCTTCCAGACCTTCTTTTTTTACTTTTTCGCGAATTCTTCCAATGGCATCGTCAAGAGCACTTATCATAGCAAAATAAACACGTTTGTTTTCGTCTTTTACATTTGGAAAACGATCATAGTATTTTTTACGGACCTGAAACGGCGTATGCGGCGCATTAAACGGTACGTAAAGCAGAAACGGTTTGTTTTTATTTTTATCAATAAAAGCTTCGGCTTCGTCAGCAAATTTTTCAGTAAGATATTCTTTTTCGTCGATAATAGTATTGTTTCTGCGGATTTTTCCAATTCCAACTCGTCCCTGACCCCAGATTACTTTATCGGTAAAATCTTTATGATGATGATTGATAATATCCTGATTATCATCTTCGGGAGCAAAAAGCGAAAATGCCTGATAAAATCCGTAATGATAATCGAAACCTCTGTCGAGAGGAAAAAAGCCTTTATTGTGTCCCAAATGCCATTTGCCAATAATTCCGGTGCTGTAGCCTTTTCTTTTGGCTAAATCAGCAAACGTGATTTCAGACTGCGGTAATCCCTGCGTGGCGATTGAAGCGTCGCTTGGATATTCGATTTTAGGATTAAGTCTCCAATTATCGGTATTAATTAAATATTTAAAGGCATAATACTCTAAATTGTTTTTTGGATAACGATCTCCGGGTTGAAATTCATGTCCAAAACGTTCCTGATAACGTCCTGTAAGCAGTCCTGCGCGGGAAGGCGAGCAGATAGGAGCCGAAACATAACCTTCAGTAAAAGTAACTCCTGATGCAGCAAGAGAATCAATTTGAGGTGTAGGCGTGGTTTTTCCTCCATATAATGAAATATCATATTTGCCTAAATCATCGGCAAGAAGAATGATAATATTAGGTTTCTTTTCTGAAGAAGAAGTGTCTTTTTGAGAGAGAAAAGCGGTCTTTCCTTCGGCTAGTTTTTTATCGGCTAGTATTAAATTCTCATTGGTATTTATAGGCCAGAACAGGAAAGCCACCGCCAGCAGAAGTGCGATTAAAATGGGTATAACGATTTTGGTTATTTTATTATATGCTGCCATGTGGTTAGTTTAATGTTTGTGTTAGCATTTTTGTTATCTCGAAGCCAGTGCCGAATCAACATCATTTTTCAAATCGCCTAAACCGTCTTTTTTGAAAATGATTTTACTGTTTTGATATAAAATTAAAGTAGGGAAGACTTTTACGTTTTTTAAATCGGCAATAACCTGCGGACTTTCTTCCAGTTCAATTTCTATGATTTTTAGTTTTTCTCCGTATTGGCTTCTAAGCGATTCCAAAATTGGTTTTACCGTTTTGCACGTGGCACAATATTTAGAACCAATGTCTACTAAAACATACTGATTGTCAGAAAGTACCTTTTTGTATTCTTGTAATGATAATTTACTTTTTAAATTGCTGTAAAAAGGTTTTCCGCCTCCAATCCAGCTTGCAATGCCTCCTTCTAGAATATAAACTTCAGTAAAACCTCTTTTTCCAAGATCGGCTGCTAAAAGTCCGCTTCGATAAGCAGCAATTGAATAAATAAAAACAGGTTTAGCAGGATTTAAAGCTGCAACGTGCTTTTCATAATCTTCTGATTTGAGATTGAAATTAACTGCGCCTTCAATATGGTTAAGAGCAAATTCTTCCGGACCTCTGGCATCAATTATCTGCGGTTGTTTCTGGCTTTTCACTTTTGTATAAAAAGCATCCAGCAGTAAATTGGCACTTTGTCCCTGTGAAAAAACAGCAATTGTAAATAGACATACAATTGCTGTTAAACTGAATTTTAGTTTAGATTTTTTCATCTTTAAGACTGAACCTGTTCTAAAACTGGTAAAGGAGTTTCTTCAACCTGAACTGGTACATGTTTTGTTGGAAATGATAATACACCTTCGGCAAGAGAACTTCCTTCTTTTTTAGATTTGAATATCGGCCATAAAAACTGTGCATACCATTCTTCTTGCTTATATGATTTTGTTCCGTATGATTCTGGGAATTTACGGGTGATTAATCCTGTTCCGAAGATGACATCCCAGATAAAAAACATATTTCCAAAGTTTCCTTTAAAATGTCCAACACCGTCGCCGCTTGTGTCTGCGTGGTGTGCGTGGTGTGTTGCCGGTGTAGAAATTAATCTTTCTAAAACCCACGCAATTGGATGTAAAACTTTGTATTTGTAAAAAGGTTTGTCCCATGCAATGCTCGAATGCGCTCCTAAAGTGATGAAACTTTTAATTACCAAAACAAACAAAGCCGGTAATCCTAACCCCAGATACGTTAAAGTTGCTGTTAGATAAATCTGTGAAAAGAAAACAGTATAAATAAAATTTTGTCTCGAAGCCATTGCCATTCCCATATACGGAGCCGAATGGTGTGTTCTGTGAAAACGCCATAAAAATGGCACCTGATGGTGTAATCTGTGATACCAGTACTGCGTTAAATCATCGGCAATGGCAATTAAGAAAAAGCCTCCCCAAAACGGAACCCATGATAATGAGTTTTCCAGATTTGGTATTAAGTAAGGTAAAACGGTTAAACTGAAAAATGCAATTACGGGAGGTAAAAGTAATTTTGGAGCAAGAAAAGAAACAATATCAATTTTGCGTTCTTCTCCCGTCCATTCATCATCGTATAAACCTGCTGCAAATTCGATGATTCCCAGTACAATCATAAATACAATTAATCCCCAAGATCGAATGTTTACGAAAGCAGGCTGAAGAAATTCTAAAAATGAGGGTACAGTTATATGTGATTCATTTACAGATGTACCGCCCAGCTGAAAATAAAGATAAATTGCCACTACAGGCAATGAATAAATAAAGAAGCTTATTGTTAAGTCTCTTACTAATTTTTCTTTTTGAACTATTGCCATGATTTTTTATTTTAAAAATTGATTAATAATGGTTAATCCTCCGGCTAAAATGGCCAGCGGCACTAAAAACAAGATTATCCCAACGACAATCTTTTTTCCTATGATTTCATAATCTACTCGTTTCATAATGGTTCGTTTTTTGTCCTGCAAGGTTTTCAAAACCTTGTAGGTATAATTTTTTTTTCAGACTTTAAACCTACAAGGTTTTGAAAACCTTGCAGGTTGGTTATGCTAATTAGAGCTTCCGCCCGGTTTTGTAGCCTGTTTGATTAAATCAGAAACTGTTTTTCCTTTGTCGGCTCCGGTGTTGTGTATTCTTCTGTTGTAAACATCCTGCCAGTCAATCAATGGGTAAACATTGTTTTCTTTGGCTTGTTCATCAAATAGTTTTTGAAGTTCAGCCAGTTTTTCAGGATATTTTTTTGCCAGATTGTTACGTTCGTTAAAATCTTCGTTTAAGTTGTATAATTCCCAAACATCAGTGTCGAAGTTGCTTGGGGCAGGTTTTTCGTTGCTTCCAATAGATTTTTTTACTGCGAAAGAATCCGGTAAATGAGCAGCCGAAGCTTTCCATCCGTCTTTGTAAATCGCTCTGTTTCCAAAAATGTAATAATACTGTACTTTGTGTAACGATTCTGCTTTTGGATTATCGATAGAAGCTTTAAAGGTTGAACCCTGAATAATGTCTTGTTTAATACCTTTAATAGATTCCGGAGCTTTGATACCTGCGATATCTAAAGTGGTCGGTAAAAGATCAGTTACGTGGCTGTATTGATTTCTAATGCCTCCTTTATCTTTAATTCCGTTTGGATAAAAAACAATCAGCGGATTACGAGTTCCACCTTCTGAGTGTGCGTCTTGTTTCCAGTTTTTAAACGGAGCGTTTGTTGCCTGCGCCCATCCTAACGGATAATTGGTATTTAAACCTTTTGCAGTTCCAATTTCTCCAATGTTGTTCAGGTTGCTTTGGAAGTTCTCTTCGTCTGTTTTTCCCTGAGAGAATAAACTTTGGTTGATTGTTCCCTGAAGAGTTCCTTCTTTACTTGCTCCATTATCGCCAATGGCAACAAAGATTAAAGTATTGTCAAGTTGTCCGCTTTCTTTTAAATAATTTACAACTCTTCCAATTTCATAATCTGTATACGTCAGGAATCCGGCGTAAACTTCCATGAATCTTGCGTAAACTTTCTTTTGATCCGGAGTTAGTTTTTTCCATTCTGTAATTAAAGCATTACGATCTGGCAGTCCTGCATTTTGAGGAAAGATTCCTAATTTCTTTTGGTTTGCCAATACTTTTTCGCGGTAAACATCCCAGCCTTCATCAAACTTTCCTTTGTATGGTTCAACCCATTTTTCGGCAACCTGATGCGGTGCGTGAACGGCTCCCGGTGCATAATACAAGAAGAAAGGTTTTCCCGGCGCAGCTTTTTGCTGTTTTTGAATATAACTGATCGCTTTATCTGTAATCAATTCATTCAAATGGCGTCCGTCAGGTTTAATGTGAGTCTGATCTTCAACTAAATCAGGATTGTACTGATCTGTCTGCGAACCTAAGAATCCGTAGAAATGATCGAAACCTTTTCCTGTCGGCCAGCGGTCAAATGGTCCTGCATCTGTTGCGTCTTCATCCGGCGTAACACCGTATTTTCCAACTGCAAAAGTGTTGTAGCCGTTCTCACGTAAAATCTCGGCAATGGTTCCTTTATCAGATGGAATTCTTCCGTCCCAGCCAGGGAAACCTGCTGATAAAATAGTATGAGAAAATCCGCTTACGTGAACTCGTCCTGAATTTCTTCCAGTCAGTAAAGCTGCGCGGGTAGGAGCACAAATAGCTGTGGTATGGAAGTTCGTGTAACGAAGTCCGTTATTAGCTAAATTATCAAAAGTAGGCGTATTGATTAAACCTCCAAAAGTGCTTGAAGCTCCAAATCCAACATCGTCTAATAAAATCCAGACAATATTTGGAGCGCCTTTTGGAGCGGTTACAGGATCCGGCCAGTATTCTTTAGAATCGGCTAAAGTTTTTCCAATAGTTCCTTTAAATTCTTCTTTTTCTTGTGCAATTCCAAGCTGTACAGCAAGCAATGCAGTAATCAAAAGTCCTTTCTTTGGACTTTTGAAAGCATTATTGATTTTTAATTTTTTCATTTTAATAGTTTTTAGGTTTGTGGTTTATTAATATCCAGGGTTTTGAGGTAAACCCACGGGGTCAATATTTCTTTCGCTCTGCGGAATTGGGTAGAGGTTATTTTTTTCTGTAACAGAATTTTTAGCTGTTACTTTTTTAACTTCGGTAACCAGAGTTCCCCAGCGCACTAAATCGTACCATCTTTGCCCTTCCTGAACAAATTCTTTTTTGCGTTCTTCCTGCAGTGCCGCTCTAAAACCCGCTTGGTCTAACCCTGCTAAATCAATGTTTGGGTCAGGCGTTGTAATAGGTTTTCCAAATGCTCTTCTTCGTATCTGATTAAGAAGTTCAAATGCTTCCGGAGTTGGTGTTCCCTGTTCGTTTATGGCTTCTGCCAAAGACAATACAATGTCGGCATAACGAATTACAGGAAAGTTAATTGCAACGTTTGCCGGAGTTGCCAGATTGGTTAAATCCAGATATTTTTTAAAAATAGGTTTAGGAAACGTATATAAAGTTCCCGTTGTTGGGTTAAGAAGCTGTTTTGCGTAGCTTACATCTCTTCTTTTATCTCCTGCCGCATAAATATCATAGAACAAAGCAACATCTGAGATTATATCAGCAGGCTCTGTTGCTGTAAATCCAGTAAATGCTGTTGCTTGAAAAGTGCTTCCGCTTGAACCGTTTCCGGCCTGATTTGGCTCAAACTGAACAGAGAAAATATGTTCTTTTCCGTTCTTTTTGGTTTTAGTAAAAATGTCCTGAAAGTCTTCAAACAAAGCATATCCGTAACCACCGTTCATAACTTCTCTTGATTTTAAAATGGCATTTGGCCAGTCTTTTCTTGTCAGGTACACTTTTGCTAAAATAGCTTTTGCAGCTCCAGATGTTGCGCGTCCGGCATCGGCAGAGGTATAAGTGGCAGGTAAAGCTTCGGCATCAGTTAAATCTTTAATAATCTGAGCGTAAACTTCATCTACAGTGGCTCTTTTTGATTTTAAGCTTTCCAGCTGAATTGAAGTTGGTTCGTGCAATACAATCGGCACACCGCCCCAAAGACGAACAGCCTGAAAATAAAGAAGCCCTCTAATGAATTTTGCTTCGTTAATTAATCGGTTTTTAATGACTTCAGATCCTGAAACTTTCGGAATATTATCGATAGAAACATTGGCTCTGTTTATTCCATTATAAATTTGTCTCCACGCTACCTGAACACGATCTGAAGTCGCATCATGCGTTAAACTGCTCAAGGCCCGAACCTGCGGATTTGTAGCCGAAACTCCCGCTGCAGCATAATCTGTTGCCATATCGGTTAAGAAATACAAATTTCTTCCAAATAAACTCTGCTCGCCCGGATCTATGCTTAAAGAAGCGTATACTGCCGTTACACTTGCAACAGCGTCATCCTGAGTTACGAAGTATTTATCTTCGGTAGTAAAAGAGGTTGGTGTTACCTCCAGTTCGGTGCACGATACCAATAAACCGGCACTCAATAAGAATGTTATGATAATCTTTTTCATTTTATATTTTTTTACTTAGAAAGTTACGTTCAGACCCGAAATGAATGTTTTTGAGTTTGGATAAGAACCAAAATCAATTCCCGGATATAAGTTATTTTGTTCGTATGAACTTACCTCCGGATCATATCCGGTATATTTTGTCCATGTAATTAAGTTTTCGGCAGATACATAAAACTTTACGCTTTTGGTTCCCAGTTTTTTAGAAACACTTTTAGGAAGTGTGTATCCAAGCGTAATTAATTTCAAGCGTAAGAAAGAAGCATCTTCTACATATCTTTCAGAAACAATTCCTAACGGAGAACTGGTTGCTCTGGGAATTTCGTTACTTGGATTTGTTGGTGTCCAACGGTCGTTTAAAGTTGCTGCAGCATTGGTTCCAAGAGTAGAAATTTCTAACTGCTGGTTTAATGCATTGAAGATTTTGGCACCGTAAGATCCCTGAAAAGAGAAGTTTAAATCAAAATCATTATATGAAATAGTGTTGCTGAAACTCCCCACAAATTTTGGCTGAGACGACCCTAAACTTCCTTTGTCTAAAGCGGTAATAACGCCATCGCCGTTTGTGTCGACATATCTTCTGTCTCCCACTTTTGTATTGGCTAAACTGTTGATTTTTGGCTGTGTATTTACTTCTTCCTGAGTCTGGAAAATTCCATTGGTTTTGTATCCCCAAAAAGTTCCCAAAGGCAGTCCCACTTTTACAATAACCGGTTGCTGCTGCAATAAAGAGCCGTTTGGCACTACAGGAAAAAATTCATTTACGCCGTTTCCAATTTCAGTCACTTTATTTCGGTTCGCAGAAAATACAATATTAGAATTCCATGAAAATTTTTCAGTTTTGATATTTTCGGTATTCAAACCAATTTCGATACCTTTATTTTCAACACCTCCAATGTTTTGAAGAACAGTTGCGTAACCAGAAGTTAAAGGCACAGGAACATTGATTAATAAATCTTTGGTCTGTTTGTAATACACATCAAAAACAAAATTGATTTTTCGATCCAATAATGATAAATCTAATCCAACATTGTACTGATTGGTTCTTTCCCATTTCAAATCAGGATTTGCCAGTCGGGTAGGAGCTAAACCCGTATATGTTGTACCTCCAAAAGAGTAATTTACAGAACCCATAGAAGCGAGTGACAGGTAATTTCCAATTTCCTGATTTCCTGTTGTTCCGGCACTAAGTCTTAATTTAGCTTCGGTTACGCCTTTAATATTGTTAGCAAATTCTTCTTCTGTAATATTCCAGGAGAAACCGGCCGAAGGGAAATAACCCCAAAGCGATTCAGCTCCAAATCTTGAAGAACCATCGGCACGTCCGGAAAGTGTAAAATTGTATCTTCCTTTGTATGAGTAATTTATTCTCGCCAGCCAAGATTTTAAAACACTTTCAAAAGCATCACTTCCAGGTTTTGTCGGCACGCCGTCTTGCAAAGCATTATACGTTGTATTATCGTTTACAAAAGTATTTGCACCTGCCGTAACTACCTCGCCTTGTGTATATTGAAGTGTGTAGCCTGCTAAAGCCGAAAATTTATGGTTTTCGCCGAAGTTGGTATTGTAATTCAGCGTGTTTTCATTTAAAACAGAACTTACCAAACGATCTCCCACAGCAGCAGAACCTTTTGTTCCGGCTCCGTTTGACGTATTTGCCGGAGCATAATAGTTTTGTTTCGTATTTAGTACATCACCGCTTACTGCGACTTTTGCCGTTAGTTTTTTAGTGATTTTATATTCACCAAACAAACTCGTTAAAATTCGGTTGATTTTTGTTTCGTTAATAGTATTCTCTAAATCGTTAATTGGATTTGGAACAAAACCGTTTACAGAAGTGGCGTATGGATTGTTGGTTACGTTGTAGGTTCCATCTTCATTTCTAATAGGAACAACAGGTGCCGTAAGATTTACACTGCTCAGCGGGTTAGGATTTCTACCGCCGCTTGAGTTTGATGCAATACCATTAGAAATTGAGTTTGTATAGTTGGCATTAACGCCAAATTTAAAATTCTGAGAATAATTTCTTTCGTAATTAGCACGAAGTGAAATTCGTTTAAAATCAGAACCTAAAACAATTCCTTCCTGATCAAAATAACCAGCCGAAACTGCATATCTCGATCTTTCGTCTCCGCCTGAAAATGATAATTGGTGATTTTGAACCGGAGCTGCTGTTCTAAAAGCCGCCGACTGCCAGTCATAATTCCCAGATGTTTTAAAAGCTTCGATTTGAGCAGCTGAAAAAGACGGCGCCTGACCAATACTTGCCTGAACATCGTTACGTAAACTTGCCCATTCGCTGGCATTCATTAGTTTTAGTTTCTTTGTGATATTCTGAAATCCGAAATAACCCTGATACGAAATATTGTCTTGTCCTTTCGTTCCCTTTTTAGTTGTAATAATGATGACTCCGTTTGCACCGCGTGAACCGTAAATAGCCGTTGCCGAAGCATCTTTTAAAACTTCCATAGATTCTATATCAGCTGGATTTATGGTAGATAAAACGTTTAAACTTGCTCCGGCATTTGCAACTCCGGCAGAGCTGTTAGAATTATCGTTGTAAATCAAAATACCGTCTACAACATACAACGGTTCGTTACCAGCTGTAATTGAGTTTCCGCCTCGAATTCGCACGCTTGAAGATGCTCCGGGGCGTCCGGAACTTTGTGTAACTACCACACCCGAAACGGCACCGCGTAATAAATTATCTGCCGATGAGGTAACCTGCGATAAATTTGCCTTTGGAACCGAAGCTACAGAACCCGTAATATCTTTTCTTTTTTGAGTTCCGTAACCTACAACCACTAATTCATCGAGTTCCTGACGCTCTTCTTTTAAGTGAATAATAACCGGATTTTTTTCGACTACAATTTCCAGTTTCTTATATCCAATGTAACTAACGATTAATGTATAAGGAAATTTCTGACCCGTTTGAAAATAAAATTTTCCTTCTGCATCTGTCTGTACACTATGTGTAGTACCTTTAATATTTATTGATGCGCCTATAATTGGCTGATTTGTAATGTCATCGACTACCGTTCCGTCGAGTTTAGACTGAATAAGCGGTGTTGTATTTTGTGCCTGAAATTGCAGGGATGTTAACAAAATTGTAACCCATAAAATGAGGTTTATATTTTTTTTCATTTCTTTGTAATGGTTTAAATAATTAACAAGGCGCCCTGAGCGTTGAATTTTCAACCCTCTAACTGTTTCCTTGATTTAGTGATAAATGTTCTTTAAGCCCCGCCATTTCTGTTGCCGCAGAAATGGCTTTTCTTTTTATTTACAGCAGCAGCTTTGCATTGTTTTCATTTTAGTTTTTTTAGTTGGTTAATTTTTTTCTTTATAAAACATACATATATTCAAAATCTTTTGCTGCAGTTTATGCATCAATCAGATATTTGCAATTCAGTAAAATAATCTTGTGGTGAAATTGAGATTTCGTTTCCAGACTTTTGGTAATCTTTAAAACGAAAGGATTATGTTGGTCATTAACAACAGAAACACATATAACAAAAAGTGTTATACGTATATTTTTTAGGAAGAATGTAATATGATGTGCTTTCGGTTGTTTTCACAATATAGTTTTTTTAGTTTCAAATAATCATTTATAAACTCTACTAATCCTATAGACAAAGTTAATTTTAATATAATAAAAACCAAAAATTTCATGTGTTTTTTTTGAAAATAATGTGATAATTAGATAGTTAAGTTTGTTTTAGTCGTCGTAATGTATTGTTTTATAAAGGTTTATGACCCAACTGGGTAGTTTTTGCAATGTTAAAATTATTTTGAGGTTAAAATAAAATTGTAGTATTTTATCTTTAATTTCTTTGTTTTTAATTCGCTAAAAAATTAAAAATGAGCAGTCTAAATATTAATTTTTCATCTTGTATTAAGATTTTTAATGAATATATTACGCTATTTTTAAGATTGACTTTAAGTAAAATGAAGTAATTTTATAGATATTAAAATAAAATGAAATTTTTTAATCAAGCTATTAATAAATACTTATATTTGTAAATAAGTATTTATACGTAGTTTTTAATTCCGAAACATGATAAAAGTACAAGAAGCCATAGCGGTTATTGAAACAAGCAGTACTAAAATGCCTGTAAAGCAAATCTCGATAAAAAAAGCATTTGGATATGTTTTGGCAGAAAAAGTAATTTCGCCTATTTCTATGCCGCCATTTCGCCAGTCGGCTATGGACGGATATGCTTTTACACACAGCATTAGACATCAATACGATATCGTGGGCACATCGCAGGCAGGAGATCATAAGAATATAAAGCTGCAAAATACAGAAGCAATTCGAATATTTACCGGTGCTTATGTTCCCGACAGTGCAGATACAGTTGTCATGCAGGAACATGTAATGTCGAACAAAAACTCGATTTTAATTGCTTCAATGCCCGAAAAATTTTCAAATGTTCGTCCAAAGGGAGAGCAGATAGAAAAAGGTGCTGTTGTTTTTGAAGCAGGTACTTTAATAACACCAGCGGCTATTGGTTTTTTAGCCAGTTTAGGAATAACAGAAGCAGCGGTTTATAAAAAGCCAAAAACAGCTATTTTAGTAACAGGAAATGAATTAGTTGAGCCGGGTAAAAAACTTAAAAAAGGAAAAATTTTTGAGAGTAACTCTATTATGCTTCAGGCCGCGTTACAAACAGCGGGAATAAATAAAACGAAAGTTTACAGAGTAAAAGACAATTTAAAAGCGACTAAAAAAGCTTTAAAAAGCATTTTGAAAAATAATGATATTGTTTTGATTTCCGGCGGAATTTCAGTTGGCGATTATGATTTTGTAAAAGAAGCTTTATTGCAGAATGAAGTAAAAGAACTCTTTTATAAAATCAATCAAAAGCCGGGAAAACCAATGTTCTTTGGTTCAAAAAATGAAACTTTAGTTTTTGCGCTTCCCGGAAATCCGGCTTCATCGCTGACCAATTTTTATATTTATGTTTTACCAGCGATTAAAAACAGAATGGGATTTTCGGAAATTCATAAACCAAAATTAGTCCGAAAATTAAATTCGGATGTAATAAACGATACAGGCAAAACATTGTTTTTAAAAGCAAAATACGACGAAACTAATGTAACTGTTTTAAACGGACAAAGTTCAGCGATGTTAAACACCTTCGCAACAGCTAATAGTTTATTGATTGTTCCGGATGATATAGAAAATTATAAAAAAGGAGAAGAAGTAATTTTACTGCCGATTGATTAGATTTTTTAAAAAATAGAATAAAGAAAGTAGATTTTTATGGTGAATGATGGAAAGCGCTGTATAAATAAAAACATATAGCATTGATCCGAATCCTAAATTATAGTAGTCTATCGTCTAGTTTGTCATTTCGACGTAGGAGACTCGAGCGATAGCGAACAGGCGAAGCAAATCTCCGCAAGTAGCTCGACAAACAAAATCGCCAATCTTTGTAGAGTTTCTCGCGGAGATTTCTCCTTCGTCGAAATGACAAGATTGCGGAGAAACGTAATTGATTTAGAATGCGCACCCAAGGTTGAAACCATTGAAATGCAAAGATTGAAAACCTGAAACCTGAAACCTGAAACAAAAACAAATAAACCAAAAACAAAAATGAACCTATTAAGTTCCGAAAATATAATCCTATTCAGTTTTGCATTAATTATAATAGCCTTTTTATATTCTAGCGTAGGGCACGGCGGAGCATCGGGATATCTGGCATTAATGAGCATTTTTGCGTTTCCCATTTCGATTATGAAACCGTCGGCTTTGTTGTTGAATTTATTTGTTTCGAGTATTTCATTTTTGTTTTATTATCGAAAGAATTATTTCAAACCCAAGCTGTTTTATCCATTTGCTATTGCCTCGATTCCGGCGGCATTTATCGGAGGCTTTATAACTTTAGACAATACGATTTATAAAATAATTCTAGGAGTTGTATTGGTTTTTGCAGCACTGAGATTATTTGGAATATTTAATTTTAAAGAAAAAGAAGAAGTAAAAATAAACCTTCCGTTTGCTTTAGCAATTGGTTTCGCCATAGGATTATTATCCGGAATGTTAGGAATTGGCGGGGGAATTATTCTAAGTCCGATTCTATTATTTTTAGGGTGGGCGAATGTAAAAGAATCAGCGGCAATTTCGAGTTTATTCATTTTTGTGAATTCGACAGCAGGAATGTTGGGTTTCTTTTTAGGAGGAAAATCAATCCCCATGGAAAGTTTTTATTTAGTGCCAATTGCGGTTGTAGGAGGAATGTTAGGAGGATTTTACGGAAGCGGTTCTTTTTCGAACAGAACATTAAAAATGGTTTTAGGAACGGTAATTTTAATGGCGAGCATTAAATTGATTTTTCCATAACAAATAAAGATATACGCCCAGTTTTGTCATTTCGACGAAGGAGAAATCTCCGCAAGAAACTCTACAAAGATTGGCGATTTAGTTTGTCGAGCTACTTACGGAGATTTCTCCTTCGTCGAAATGACAAGATTGGGGTAAACGTGAAACTTGAAACCTGAAACAAAAAACAAAAACAATGAAAACACTAACAGTATTTATTCTTTGCGGAGGAAAAAGCACCAGAATGCAGTCAGAAAAAGGATTGGTTTTGTTTCAGGAAAAGCCATTCATAGAGCATATTATAAAAGCCATTCTGCCAATAACCGATCAAATAAAATTGATTACAGGATCAAAAGAATATGATTATCTGGAATATGAAAAAATACCGGATATTATTTTAGATAAAGGACCTTTGGGTGGAATTTACACGGCATTGTCTAATTCTGGAACTGAATTTAATTTGATTTTAAGCTGTGATATTCCGTTAATTTCGACTGAATTATTGCAGGAATTGATTTCAAAACATACCAAAGAAGCCGGAATTACGGTTTTTGCTTCCGAAAGTAAAACGCATCCATTAATTGGAATTTATTCAAAAGATATTTTGCCAATTATTAAAGAAGCAATAGATTCTGACAAGTTAAAAATGATGGATTTACTAGCAAAAGTGCCACATCAGATTTTAAATATAGAAGAAAGCGAAAACTTTCCTTTGACTAATATCAATTCGGCAGACGAATTAAATGACCTGAATATCAACTCAATTTAAAGACTATGCGAAATTTAAAAACACCAAAATTGACAATTGTAGGCGCAGGTCCGGGCGATGTTGAATTAATTACTTTAAAAGCCATCAAAGCTTTAGAAAGTGCTGATGTTGTTTTGTACGATGCTTTGGTCAACGAAGAATTATTAGAATATGCATCAAATGCTGAAATAGTTTTTGTTGGTAAACGATTGGGATGCCACGCTTATACACAAGATCAAATTAATGATTTAATTGTATCGATGGCCAAAAATCATGGACATGTTGTGCGTCTAAAAGGCGGAGATTCTTTTGTTTTTGGAAGAGGAAGCGAAGAAATTGATTATGCCGTAAAATTTGGTTTGGAAACAGCTGTCGTTCCGGGAATTTCATCAGCTTTGGGCGTTCCGGCTTCGGCGGGAATCAGTTTGACGCAACGTCAGATTGCCGAAAGTTTTTGGGTAATTACGGGAACAACTTCCGATCATAAATTATCAAAAGATGTTCATTTGGCTTCAAAATCAAATGCGACTGTGGTGATTTTGATGGGAATGCATAAGTTAAATGAAATCATTTCAATCTATCAGGAAAACAGAAATGATGATTTACCAATTGCGATTATTCAAAACGGAACAAAAAATTCAGAGCAAAAAGTAATCGGAACTATTAGTACAATTATTAAATTGGTATCCGAAAAAAATATTTCTTCGCCCGCAATTATTGTAATTGGCGAAGTCGTGAAAAATACATCAAAACTGACAGAATATTTTCAGGAACATTTTGATGATGAATTCATTTTTCAAAATTTAAATTTATAAAAATGATTGAGGTAAAATATTTTGGAGCTGTCGCTGAAAAAACGAAATGCGAATTCGAAAAGTTATCTTTTTCGGAAGAAGTGTCACTGCAAAAACTTTTGAGTGATTTAAACGAAAAATATGAATTTGAATCTTTGACTTTCAGCGTTGCAGTAAATCAAAAAATAGTTCCAAAAACAGCAGATTATAATTTACAAACCAGCGATATTGTTGCTTTGCTGCCGCCATTTGCAGGAGGATAATGTATGAATTCAGACAACCGATATAATAGACAAATCATACTTCCCGAAATAGGAGAGGAAGGCCAGCAGAAATTATCGAAAGCGAAAGTTTTGGTAATTGGTGCAGGAGGTTTGGGCGCGTCGATTTTGCCGTATTTAGGGTCGGCTGGAGTTGGTGAAATCGGGATTGTAGATGACGATGTTGTTGAGGTTTCGAATCTGCATCGTCAGGTTATTTATAAAACTTCCGCTGTTGGAAAATCGAAAGCGGAAGAAGCGAAAGGAATGATTTTAGAATTAAATCCGGAAATAAAGGTAAATTCTTTCGCTGAAAAATTATCAGGAAAAAATGCCATTTCGTTATTCGAAAAATATGATATAATTGTTGATGCAACAGATAATATTTCGATTAAATATTTAATAAATGATGCTTGTTTGATTACCAATAAACCAATGGTTTACGGTTCTATTTTTAGATTTCAGGGACAAGTTTCGGTTTTTAATTATCAAAACGGACCAACGTACAGATGTTTGTATCCTGATGAAAGTACCAATGCTTTAAACTGCGAAGATGCCGGCGTAATCGGAATTACAGTCGGAATTATTGGAATGCTTCAGGCAAATGAAGTTATCAAAATGATTCTCGGAATTGGAGAAGTTTTGAGTGGAAAAATATTGGTTTATAATATTTTAAAAAACGAACAACAGAAATATGATTTTGAAAAAAGTTCAAATCTTGAAATAACAAAAGAAGATTTTGACACAAAATATAATTCAGAAGAAGATCAAATTCAGGAAATAAAATTTGAATTGATTTTGGATGAAATTGAAAACGAAAGTATTCTGTTTTTAGATGTCAGAAATATTGACGAATCGCCGAAAATCAGTTTCAAAAATCAAATACAAATTCCGTTAATGCATTTAGAAAATGAAATTGAAAAACTGGATAAAAACCAGACTATTTACGTTTTCTGTCAATCTGGAATTAGAAGTAAAATTGCAGTTGAATTGCTTCAGAAATATGAGTTTAAAAAAGTGAAAAGTGTTTTTGGCGGAGCTTTAGCAATGAAGAAATTATTAAAAGAAGAAAAAATATAGCCACAGATTACACAGATTTAAAGGATTTTTTCTATGTGTATATTTTTAGCCACGAATTGCGCGAATTTTATTTAATTTCAAAGAAAGAAATTAGTGAAATTCGTGTAATTCGTGGCAAAAGAAAAAAATCAATTTAATTCTTTTAATCTGTGGCAAGAAAAAAACATAAACAATGAGTAAAAATGTATTTGTAGAAGGACCAATTTCTCCCGAATTTATTGCAGAATCGATTGCCAAACACCAATCGAAGCACACAATTGGGGCGCACAATATTTTTCTGGGACAAGTTCGTGCCGATGTAATTCACGACAACACAGTCGTAGCGATTGATTATTCGGCTTATAAAGACATGGCGAATGAAGCTTTGTATACGATTCGTGAAAAAGCTTTTGCAAAATTCAATTTAACCTGCATGCACATTTACCACAGTTTAGGCGTTGTAAAAGCAGGCGAAATCTGTTTGTTTGTCTTTGTTTCTGCCGAAAGAAGAAAACAAGTTTACGAAGCCACAGAAGCAATCGTTAATTGGATCAAAACCGATGTACCAATTTTTGGTAAAGAAATGTTTGAAAACGATACATTCACCTGGAAACAAAACACCTAAAATGGTAGATATTACGCATAAAATAAGCACATTAAGAGAAGCAACCGCAACGGCAATTGTAAAAGTCAGCAGACAAGAAACAATTGAAGCGGTGGAGAAAAACCTTGTACCAAAAGGAAATGTTCTTGAAATGGCTAAAACTGCCGGATTATTTGCGGTAAAAAATACACATTTGTCTATTCCTGATTGTCATCCTTTGCCGATTGAATTTACTTCTGTGAATTATAAAATTGAAGGTTTAGAGATTCATATTATTTTCAAAGTAAAAACGGTTTACAAAACGGGAGTTGAGGTTGAAGCGATGCACGGAGCGTCGATTGTGGCGCTGACGATGTACGATATGCTGAAACCAATTGATAAAGAAATCGAAATTTCGACTATAAAACTGATTAATAAAGAGGGCGGAAAATCGTCCTTCAAAAATAAATTTAGAGATACAATTAAAGCAGCTGTTTTTGTTTGTTCTGATTCTATTTTTGCGGGAGAAAAAGAAGATCGTTCTGGAAAAGTTATCGTAGAAAAATTAGACACTTGTGGTGTTGAAACTTCGCATTATGAGATTATTCCAGACGAATTAGATATTATTCAGGAAAAAACGAAAGCTTTCGCTAAAGAAAATCAGTTAGTTATTTTCACGGGCGGAACAGGTTTATCTCCTAGAGATGTAACGCCTGAAGCTTTGGAACCATTATTAGAAAGTAGAATTCCAGGAGTTGAAGAAGCAATTCGAAATTACGGACAGCAAAGAATGCCATACGCAATGTTGTCGAGAACTGTTGCAGGAACTTTGAGCAAAAGTATAGTTTTGGCTTTGCCGGGCTCAACAAACGGAGCGAGAGAATCTATGGATGCTGTTTTTCCGCATTTGCTGCACGTTTTTCATATTTTAAAAGGTAAAAATCATGACAGCCTCTAACACGGTTTTAACGGATGATTTTGGGCGAAAACACAATTATTTGCGTATTTCGCTGTTGGAAAAATGCAATCTGCGTTGTACGTACTGCATGCCTGCCGACGGAATTGCCTTGTCTCCAAAAGCCAGTTTAATGACGGCTGATGAGATTTTTGCAATTGCCCGGACTTTCGTGAAAAATGGTGTGGATAAAATTAGATTAACAGGCGGAGAACCTTTATTAAGAAAGGATTTTCCCGAAATAGTATCGAAATTATCAGATCTGGAGGTTTCACTTTCAATCACAACAAACGGAATATTAATTGATCGTCATATTGAGGTTTTAAAGCAATTTAACGTCAATAAAATCAATTTGAGTTTAGATACTTTGGTTTCGTCTAAATTTCATTCTATAACGCTCAGGAATCAGTTTGAGAAGGTTATTGACAATTTGCATTTACTTTTAAATAATGATTTTAAAGTTAAAGTAAATGTGGTTTTGATGAAAGGTTTTAATGAAAACGAAATAATCGATTTTGTAAAACTGACTCAGTTTTTGCCCATTTCAATTCGTTTTATCGAATTTATGCCTTTTGCAGGAAATGAGTGGGACAGAAGTAAAATGGTTTCGCAGAATGAAATTCTTTCTCAGGTTTCAACTGCTTTTTCATCAGAAGAAATTCAAAAATTAGAAGACGAAAAAAACTTCACTTCTAGAAATTATAAAATAAAAGATTTTCAAGGCGATTTCGGAATTATTAGTTCCATTACAAATCCGTTTTGTGATTCCTGCAACAGAATCCGCCTGACGGCAAACGGAAAAATTAAAAACTGTCTTTTCTCAAACTCAGAAACTGATTTGCTTACTGCTCTTAGAAATGACGAATCTATTGAAGAGTTGATTTCAAAATCGATAAAAAACAAGAAAAAAGTACGCGCCGGAATGGTGAGTGTTTCAGAAATGGATGATCCGGCAAAACATTTTGATAATCGCAGTATGATTGCGATTGGAGGATAATTTTGTTTTTGAAGCTAGAATTTCCAGTATTTTGTCATTTCGACAGAGGAGAAATCTCCGCTGGAAACTCTACAAAGAATATACTTTACGGAGCTGCTGGCGGAGATTTCTCGTTCCTCGAAATGACAAACAGTATCTCTAACTGGAGTTTGGAATTTTAAAATTTGGAATTTAATCCCTTATTTTTTCTTTTTTGCTTTTACCTTTTTTTTAGACTTTGCTTTCTTTTTAGCAATTTTTTTGGCTTTAGCTTTTTCCTTTGCTTTTTTAGCTTTAGCTTTTTTCTTCGCAGCTGCTTTTAGTTTTGCCTTCTTAGCTTTCTCTTTCTTTTTATCTTTTTTAGCCTTTGCTTTTTTCTTGGCTTTCTTTTTAGCTTTCGATTTTTTGTCTTTCTTCTCTTTTTTATCAGCAGTTTCGTCAGCAGAAATTACTTCAACGGGAGCAGCTGTAGTTTCTTCTACAACAGGAGTTTCTACCACGATTGGTTTAATAGTTGGTGCCGTAACCTGTTTAGACGGAGCTTTACGCACTGGCGTTTTAGCTGTAGCTGCAGCAGGTTTAACAGGCGTTTTTGTTGCTATAGTTTTAGATGCTGTGGCAGTTGAAGCGGATTTAACTGGAGTTTTGGTTACTGCTGTTTTTGATGATGCAGTGGCTGGTTTTGCAGTTGTTGTTTTTGCAGTTGTTGTTTTTGCAGGAGCTTTACGAACCGGAGTTTTTACAGGTTCTGTGCCTTCCGTTTTTGTGTTTTCTGCGGCTGGCTGATTGCTTTCTGCTGCCGGAGAATCAATTTTCTCAGGAGTAGATTCTGTGGTCTTGTTTTCCATATTTAATAAGTGCTTTTAGATGAGGATATAATTAACGGTGTAACTAAATTGTTAAGTTTCAGTTAAGTAAAGATAATTATAAAACAAGGTTTCTAATGTTAAGTTTTTTAGTAATTTTTTAGATTAAAAAACTGAATTCTAAATAGTTAATTTTTATTCTAAAAATCGAAACTAAAATTTCTTAACAATTCTACATGAAAAAAAAGAACAAATTGCTGTCTAATTAATGATTATTGATAATAAAAAGTGCAATTTTTTAATTGACTTATCATTCAAATAAATATCAGACTATGAAAATTAGTTCGCTGCTATTTCCAATATTTTAAAATTACTTTTTGGTGCTTCGCAAAGTGAACAGCAATAGGTTTCAGGAAGATTTTCGAATAAAAGACCTTTTGGAATTCCCTGTGTTTCATCGCCGTATTCTGAATTATAAAGCGTTAAACATTCCTGACATTGGTAAATATCCAATTGCGGTTTTTCTTTTTTCTGTTTGGTTTCTGTTGTTTCTGAAACTGAATTTCCGAGTTCTTCAAAATATTTCCTGCTTAATTCAATCAAAATTGTCGGAAGTTCCAGTTTGTCAATATCTTGTGAATGCACAATGTATTCGCGCGTATTCGGATCGAAATTTTTGGCAAACAAAACATTGTAAGTATCTCTGATTTTAATAGATTCTAAAGCTGCTGGAAGTTCGTTTTTTTCAATGACAATCGAAGTAAAATAATGACCATCACGATTGTATTCTGAAATTCCGAAATTTAATCCATAAGTACTAATGTCAAATTGATCAAGCGTACGAACCAGAAAGGTTTTAAGGTTCAAAGCCCATTCCATTGCAACGGGCAAATGCCAGTTAAGTTCTAACAAAGAATGGCGAACGTTGATTCCTCTTTTTCCTAAAAATTTTTCCCATTCCAATTTTCGATCTTTCGGAATTCCTTTTATAATGAATGATTTCCAAGGCGTAATACAGATTTTCCCGATTTTGCATTCAAAACACAAATCGCACATTTCCTTTAGAAAATCCAAATCGTAGAGATTATTTCGCCAATAAAGACCAAGCCAATATTGATCGATTCCCATTCTGTTCATTCCTTCGTAATACGGAAATGGATAAAACGGAATATTCAAAGGTTTGTCAATCGTTCGATTATTGGTGTCTAAAGCTTCGCTGACCAAAGTAAAAAGGATTTCAATATCAATTGATTCTTCTTCAGAAATCTTTTCGATTTCGTAATATATTTTAGCCAAATCCCAGCTATAAATTAAAACGGGATATACTTCCATTTTCTCCCATTTCGGAAGACGAATGTACAAATACCAATAATCTTCGTGCTCTGAAGCAATAAAATTCAAATGCCCAGTAAACAAAGGAACCAATTGCTGCTTCGGATCTGTTATATTGACTTTTAGTTTTGGTTGTTCTTTAAATTCTTCTAAAACATATAAAAATCGGTTTCCGGTAAGCCAATTCGTGTTTCTGAAAATATCAGTTGAAACGTAAGAAGAAACGATATTGTTTCCGCTTTTTTGATCGGGATAAACAAAATGATGTTTGCCGAGAGTTGTTTTTTCTAATGATTTAAACCCCTTCGGAAAAATAATATCCTGTCTAGAACCAAATGAAATTGAATCTAAACCTTCTTCCAAAGCAATATTTACCACTTCTCGTAATTCTCCCGGCGATATTACGCCACCTTTTACTATAAGTCTTGTTAGTTCCATTTTTTTTAGTGTTCAGTGTTCAGGTTTTTAGTGTTCAGTCTCGGAGTTCAGTATTCAGATTTTTAGTGTTCAGGATGAGTTACTGTTAATGCAACTGACCACTAAAAACCTGAATACTGATCACTAAACTTTACATTTCGCCAATATCTCTTTAACTTCTGTTTTACAGCTTCCGCATCCTAAACCTGCGCCTGTATTTTTACATAATTCGGTAAAATCGTTTACGCCGCTTTTAATTGTATCTTCAATGTTTCCAGCTCCAACCTGACTGCACGAACAAACCAATTTACCTAAAACCGGTTTTGCATTTGAGCTCCCTCTTAAAAGTGTATTTCGTTTGTCTGATAATTCGATTTTGCTTTCGATCATGGTTTTGAATTCGGCAAATTCGTTTTTATCGCCCATTAAAATAGCGCCGACTAAAAGATCGTCTTTTACGATGCATTTTTTGTAATAACGCTGTTTTAAATCGGTGAAAACAATTTCTTCGTATGAATCGTCATTTTCTGGAATTTCGATATCACCAATGCTGCATAGATTAATGTCTTCCAGTTTTAGGATATTCATTAAAATTGACCCTTTGTAATAGCTGCTGATATCTCCGGCAAGAAAGTTGGCCAGAATATCGGCTTGTTCTTCTGCGGCAGAAGTGATTCCGAATAGTTTATTATTGAATTCGGCAATTTCACCAATCGCAAAAATATCCGGATTTGAAGTCTGTAAATACTGATTTACTTTTACGCCTCGTCCGCATGAAAGACCGCTTTCACGAGCAATTTCGATATTTGGAATTGTTCCAATGGTATAAACGATGGCATTTGCAGTGATGATTTTACCGCTTTTTAAAGCAATTTCAATTTCGTTTGGATTATCAGTTTCAAAAACGGTGCTGACTTCATTATCAAAATAAATCTGAATGTCGCGAAGCTGTACTTCTTCGGCCAATAATTTACTCGAAATTCGATCCAACTGACGCTCCATTAAACGAGACGCTCGCTGAACAATAGTTGTTTTTACTTTTTTATGTTTTAAAGCTGCTGCCAATTCTAAACCTAATAATCCACCGCCGATAATGACTACATGTTGTTCTTCTGGCGGAAGATTTGTACTGTCTAAATGTTTTTTCAAACGATCAGCATCTTCTTTTTTTCTAACTGTAAAACGGCCAGAAAGATGAAGCTGTGCATTTTCTGGAACAAATGGACGGCTTCCGGTTGCGAGAATCAAAGAATCAAAAGTGTGGATTTCTCCGTTGCTGTCTACAATTGTTTTTTGTTTTGGATCTAGTTTTTCAATCGCAGTTCCGGCTTTCATGGTAATTTTCAGTTTACTGAAAGCTTCGCCGTCTTTAACTTTTAAAAGCTGTTCCCAGCTGAATTCGCCCGTCATATATTCTGGCAGTAAAACGCGATTGTAAAACGGATTTATTTCATTCGAAAAAACAATAATTTCGTCGGTTGAATTGAATTCGCGATAGTTTTGAATGAATCGGAAAGAAGCCGCTCCAGCGCCTACAATCGCAATTTTCTGAAATGGTTTTATATATTTTTTTATCGAAACGGTTGTGAATTTAAAATCGGGTTCTTTTGAAATGGGATCAACAACCGTGTTCGTTAAATTATTGGTTCGGTTTAAATCATTTTCAAGTTGTTTTCCCCAATGCATTGGCAGGAACAACACTTTTTCTTTGATAGCATCGGTCACTTTTGCTTTTACGCGAACTTCTCCATTTTTGCTGGAAACAACGACAATATCACCGTTTTTGATATCATTTTTAAAAGCATCAATCGGATTAATCTCCAAAACCGGACTCGGAATATGTGTCAACAATCGCGACACTTTTCCGGTTTTTGTCATCGTATGCCATTGATCGCGGATTCTTCCTGTTGTTAGAATAAAAGGAAATTCGGCATTTGGCGGCACTGATGTATTTTCAATAGAAACAGGAAGATTAAAAATCGCTTTTCCAGAAGGCGTATAGAATTTTTTATCTGTAAATAATCTCGGCGTTCCCGGATGATTGTAATCGGGCACAGGCCATTGAAAAGTTCCTTCGTTTTTGAGACGATTATAATTTAAAAAGGAAATATCAATATTGGTGTTTTTGGTAAGCGCACAATGTTCTTTATAGATTTCTTCGGCACTATTGAAATTGAATCCGTTGAAATTCATTTTTTTAGCAAAACGAATTAAAATCTCAATATCTGGCAAAGCTTCTCCAGGCGGATTAATTCCTTTTGGTAAATAAGAAATACGACGTTCTGAGTTCGTCATCGTTCCTTCTTTTTCAAGCCATCCTGCTGCAGGTAAAAGTAAATCGGCAAATTTGGCCGTATCTGCATTATGAGAAATATCCTGAACGACTACAAATTTAGCATTTTGAAGTGCTTTTTCGGCTCTTCGTGAATCAGGTAAACTTACTAATGGATTGGTGCAGATAATCCAAACGGCTTTCATTTTTCCAGATTCTAAGGCTTCAAACATTTCTGTAGCCGTTAAACCGGGTTTGTCTGAGATCTCGTCAACGCCCCAAAAATCGGCAACTTCTTTTCGATGTGTAGGATTTGCAATGTCTTTGTGTGCGGCTAAAAGTGTGGCCATGCCGCCAACTTCGCGTCCGCCCATCGCGTTGGGTTGTCCCGTTAATGAAAATGGTCCAGAACCGGGTTTCCCAATTTGTCCCGTTAAAAGAGACAGATTCAATAAAGCCGTGTTTTTATCAACGCCGACAGCACTTTGATTTAATCCCATTGCCCAAAGCGAAATAAAACCTTTTGCTTTCCCAATAAGATCAGCAGCAAGTTTGATGTCTTGAACAGAAATACCACAAAGTTTGGATGCTTTTTCAAGCGAAGTACTTAGAACAAGATCTTTATATTGTTTAAAATTCTCAGCATGGTTTTTTATAAAATCGTGATCTACGTAACCTTTTTCGATGATACGTTTGGCAATGGCATGATATAAAATAATATCTGAACCTGGAATAATCTGCAAATGTAAATCAGCGAAAGCGGCAGTATCTGTTCTTCTCGGGTCGATACAAATTACTTTCGTTTTCGGATTTTTCTCTTTGTGTTTTTCTAATCGTCTAAAGAGAATAGGGTGGCACCAAGCGGGATTTGCTCCCGTAATCAAAAAAGTATCAGCCAATTCAATATCATCATAAGCAATAGGCACAGAATCTTCTCCAAAAGTTTTTTTATAACCGACAACGGCAGAACTCATGCAAAGTCTGGAGTTGGTGTCTATATTATTGGTTTTCAAAAAACCTTTTACGAGTTTGTTAACTAAGTAATATTCCTCCGTTAAACATTGACCCGAAATATAAAAACCAACGCTGTCTGGTCCGTGTTTTTTAATTATCGAAGAAAAAACAGCTGCAGCGCGATCAAGAGCTGTATCCCAGCTTACACGTTCCAGCGGATACGATTTGCTCCCGCGCATTTCCGGATATAAAATTCGGTCAGAGGTATCGTTAACTACGTAATGCAGATTCATTCCTTTAGAACATAACATTCCTTTGTTTACAGGATGATCTTTGTCGCCTTCGACCATCACGCCGTTTTTAGCATCGTTGGTTACGATTATACCACAGCCAACGCCACAGTAGGAACAGGTAGTTTTGATCTTCGCAGTTTGCATTAGAGTTCTATTTTGAGATACTACTTTAATTGAATGGTCTGACTTTAGAAAAGTACTTACGCAAAAATAAGTATTTTTACGTATTAATACGTATTTTTTAGATTTATTTTTTTATTTTTGATGAAAATAAATGAGGAACAACAACTTAGTTTTTAATCTGCTAAAAATTTAGAACTCATGAAAGAAGAGCAAACCGTTTGTTATTCCTGTATTAATGAAAATTGTTTCATCAAGAAACACTTACATTTAGAACAGATGTCGGCTTATATTTCTAAGAAACAGAATGTAAGCTGTAAAAAATCGGATCAGTTTATTACGGAAGGTGCGCCGTTGCAGGGACTTTATTTTATTTGTAAAGGAAAAGCAAAAACGGTAAAAACCGGAATTAATGGTCGTGAACAAATCGTTCGCTTAACCACAAATGGTGACATTATAGGTTTCCGCGGATTCGGAACCAGTAAACGTTATTTAATTGGAGCGTATGCGTTGGAAGATACTGTTTTGTGTAATTTCAGCAACGAAACCATGATTGAAATTCTACAGCACATTCCTGAATTTACGTATGCTTTGATGCTTTTTTACGCAGAAGAATTAAACAAAAGCGAAAACAACATTCGCAAAATTGCTCATATGAATGTTCGCGAACGTGTGATTGATTTACTGCTTTACATTCATCGTAAATTCGGACAAATAAATGGTTTGATTGATATTGAGCTTTCGCGAAAGGAAATCGCAGACTTCGCCGGAACTACAGAAGAGCAGGCAATCCGAATTTTATCCAGTCTTAAAAAAGAAGCTTTGATTAAAACGGAAGGAAAACGTGTTGGGATTATTTATGCAGAAAAACTTCGTTCAGAAATTATGGAGCATAAGTATTTTTGAAAAGAGGTTCAAAGGTTTTATTTTGTTCGCTTGATTTTTGACGGATCTTGTCGCGTGTCAAAAACATCTGAAATCTTGATTAGTTTATTTTCTTCGTCGATGCAATAAATAATTTTGTAATTATTGCACACAAGGTATCGATATTGGTTTTCTCGATCAATTAAAAGATCTTCAATCTGCGATAAAAAAGTGTCACTTAGGAGTTTGTTAGGTTCAGAGATAATTTCTTTGATAATTTTTTTAGCAGTCCTTATTCCAGTTTTATCAAGATAATATTCGTAAATTTTTTCAATTTCATTTTCTGCAAATTCAGACCATATAATTTTAAACTTCATTACTTATATTTTTCTAAAAGTTGTGAAGTTGTTTTGTATCGTCCATTTTTAAAGTCATCCTCAGATTTATCTATTCTTTTATTAAAATCTTCAATAGAAATCGGAGAGAAAAATTCATTTTCGTCCAAATCTTTTTTGTTTCTTTTTAATAAGTTTTCAAGTTGAGAAATGACTTCTTCACTTTGAATTTTAAGAAATTCTTGCACAAATTCTATTTTTCTTGTTTGTAAATCCATCTCATTAATTTTTTTTTCAAATTTACGAATTTCTTTGAATATAATAACTTATACTTTCCTTCCCACAAATCTAATTACAGAACCTGTCCCATTATGGAATAAACCTTCGTTAAGTTCGATTTCTTTTTCTTCTAATTCGATGATTTCGTAATCCGGAAAATCGGCTTTGATTTCTTCTATGGAAAATAAAGATTCAATGTCTTTTGGTCCGCCTACTTTTTCATTTTTGGTTACATATTCTAAGTGATTTTTGCTGAAAGCTTCAAAAATAATAATACCGTCTTTCTTTAAAAGTTTATCAAGTTGTTTGTGAATTTTAGATTTTATCATTGCTGGAAAATGAGCGTAGATTAAAGCAATCGCATCAAATTGGTTTTCCTCGAAATCTAAAGTTTCTAATTCTCCAACTTGATAATCAATAGAAACATTGTTGTTTTTTGCTAAAAGAAGTGCTTTATTTCTGCCTTCTTCGCTAATATCAAAAGCAGAAACTTGCCAGCCTAATTTTGACGCAAAAATGGCATTTCTTCCTTCGCCTTCTGCAGGGAAAAGAATAGCGCCAGTTTTTAGTTTTTCGATTTGTTCTTTTAGGTAATTGTTGGGTTTTTCACCGTATGCAAATTCTTCGCTTTTGTAACGGTCATCCCATCTTTTTGTCCAAGTGTTGTTCATTATATATTATTTTATGCCGATAAATTTCCAAAAATTAAATTTTGGTTTTATATAATCCTGTTCTGGATCATACACTTTAATTTGTACTTTGTTTCTGTCAGTAACCGCAATTCCAAAGTGATCTTTGATATTAGAATTTATTATTTCAAATTTTCCTAAAGCGAGCATTTTATCATTTATTCTGCACCCATCATGATATTCATCAAAAAAATTAACGGGTAAAGGATTGTATTGAGGATTTGTTTTAATATAATTGATAAAAAAATAAGGATCCAAATCACCGAATTCAAGACCAAAAACTAATGGAACCTCGATTTCTAGTTTTGTTCTAGTATTCTTGAAAAGACAGTGATACCCATGAACAAAATATTTCCATTCATCCACTTTTCGCCATCCAGTTTTGTATTTGTTGAAAGTAGATAGTGGAAACTCGAGATTAATTTCTGTTTTAAGTTTTTTTGCCAGATAAAATATTAATCGTTCGGCCAATTCACGATAATCTTTTGCACAGTTTTCAAAGAAAATCTGATGATCTTCAATCTCCTTGTCTGTTATTAATTTTGAGATATTTATTTCTGGATTAATGGTGTGTATTCCAACAAGAAATCCATCTAATTCTTTTTTTAAATTTTGCCCAATTGATTCTCTAAGACTTTGAACAGAATCTTCAAATACAATTCTTAGTTTTTTAGTTCGGGATATTTGTCTAATTTCTTCTAATGAAGGAATTTGATCGACGGAATTAATTGTTACTATTTCTGTTTTTCTTTCCAATAGATAAATTGTAGTAAATTATTCAATCAAATATATTAAAAAAGAATTGTCGTTATTCAAAAAAAATCCCCTTTCTCAAAACTTGAAAAAGGGATTTATTATATATGATTTTAAATGTAGAATCTTAACCAACAAGAGTTGTTAAACCGCTGTTTACATCAATTTCTGCAAAATGATGTTTTCCCATAACAATAAGCAGCTTGTCTGAATTATAACCTACGTATCGTATTTGAGCTTCTCCTAATTTTGGTTTTCCGCAAACAGAAATTACATTAGTCTGCCATTTTAGTTTCTTTCTTTTGTATGCCGAAATAGTTTGTAAATCATTTTCAACATAATAAATAATGTTGTTTTTCTTGATTCCTCTTTTTTGGGTTTTTGCAAAATTTATTTCTGAGTTTTTTGAAATTAAATCATTATTAATTTTTTGAGCAATACCAGTCTGTGTCACCAAAAAGGTCAACATAGATAATTTTAAAAATGGTTTCATTTGGGGAGAATTTGGGGTTCATAATTTGCTCAAATATAAATAATTAAAGTATATAATATGCGTCTGTTAAATCAAAAAAAAATACCCTTTTCCGAATTGGGAAAAGGGTAAAATATGTCAATTTATTTTGAAGAAAAATTATTTTTTCCAGCTAAAAATTCTTGGATTAACAGAAATCATTAACCAAGCCCAATTGTTGGTATGGCCGGCATCTCCGGTTTTGATGAATTCCATAGTTTTAGAACCAAACATTTGCGAATAACCTCCTGTGACAGTGATATCTTTTTTGAAATTATATCCAAAGGTGGCATCAATTTCAGTTCCTAAATACGAATCTAATTTTTCGTTTAAAGGTGTAACAACATCTGCAGCTGATAAGAATACATGCGGAATCAAAGCAAACTGCCATTTGTTTACATTGTAGTTTAATTTTATAAATGCATCTTGCAAACCAACATTGTTTAAGTGATTTCCAACATAAAAATAATCCATATAACCATTAAAACCGTGGTTGGTACCAAAAATCGGGTTAAATGATTTAATTACAGTGCTTCCATCGTTTGTCGATTTTCCCGATAAAAATTCGTAGCCTAAACCAGCTTTAAAAGTTTCAGTTATGCTGTAATTAAAATTTGCAGCTGCATTCCAGGCGCTTACCTGTAAATCGGCACTTTTTCCGGTTTGCCCGTACAGCCAAAAATTAGTGTCTATTTTACTGCTTTTATATGCTAAGTAAGGTCCAAAAGTTTGTTTGTAATCAACTAATAGTTTGTTATCTGGATTTGGATTAGGAGCGTATTCATAACCTGTATTTAATACTAAAAAGCTCGCGCCAAAATTTTCTGTGAACTGATTATGATACCAAGCATATTGCAATGTTTTATAATTAGCAACCGTATAAGGTGTCTGTACCACATTTTCAGCTGTTGAATTGTAGGCTCCTCCAAAATCTAATTTTTGTTTTTCAGTCTGATAAGTTACCGTAAGTGCATCATGGCTTTGTCCCTGCTGTGCCCAGTCCATTTCGCCAAGAATACGCTGATTGTCATATGAAAGCACTTGACGTCCCATTCTTGCGCTCCAATTTTTAGTGAAATTATATTGTGCCCAAGCCTCAAAAACTGCAACTCCATTTTTATCAGCAGCTGCCGTGGTTGGTACATCACCCCATGTTCTGGTATTTTGAAGGGTTAATTTTACTACTAAATCGTCTTGTTTGTAATTGAAATTTAAGCGGGAACGCTGTGAAATCTGCGAAGTTCCTTTTTGACCTTCTTGTAAGAGCTGTTTGTAGCCGTTTCGATATTCAAAACGTGGTCTTATCTGTAAATTTACATCCAACTCCTGCGCCTGAATTTCTAAACTTAATCCTGCAATAAGTATTAAAATTAGTTTTAGTTTTTTCATAAAATAGTTATGTTTTAATCGGCGGTAAATTTATAAGAAAAAGCCGTCGTTTACTATGACTGAGATCATATTTCTAATTTTTTTTTAATCTGATTTTAATATGCAGGCTCTAATTCTATTTTACTTGTTTTAACTTCTTTTTTCTTAGTTAGTTGTGTTATAGTGTAATGCATCCAAACTAAGCAGACAGTTGAGAATATTAAAATGAAAATCCATGAACTTGACCAGATTCCGGTTGCTGTCAATAAATATCCAAAGATAATTGGACCGAAGAAACCTCCTAAACCGCCAATCATTCCAACCATACCGCCGACAACGCCAATTTCATTTGGAAAATATTCTGGGATATGTTTGTAAACCGCTGCTTTTCCGATTCCCCATGAAATTCCGATTAGAATTACTAAAACTAAGAAAACCCAAATATTAGCGTCAAATTTGATTACTGTAACGCCTTTTGCGATAAGTTCTTTTTTGGCTACACTTTGATTGTGTGCCACTACAACATCCTGCCAGCTTGTAGAAGTTGGAAAAATGGCATTTTCGGCTGTATTAGCAGTTTTTTGCGCAATTGGATATTCTTTATCGCCCACTTTTACGGTTTTGCCGTTTATTTCGTTCACAACACCTTTTTTAGCAGCCAATATTCCCGGACCAGAAGTAGTAATTTCCATTTTCGGAATTGAAAGCAAAGCACTTAAAATTACTGAAGAACCCAAAACCCAATACATCACTTTTCTCGCGCCAAATTTATCCGATAAATAACCGCCAAATGCTCTGATTACGCCAGATGGCAAACTGAACATCGTAGCAAATAATCCGCCCATAACTAAACTGGTTTGATATACGTTCATAAAGTTTGGGAGTAACCATTGTGAATAAGCTACAAAACATCCGAAAACTAAAAAGTAATAGGCTCCAAATCGCCAAACTCTTTCTGATTTTAATGGAGTCAGCATTTGAGAAATTGTTTTTCCGTTGCTTTCCATTTTTTTGTTTTTAGCAAAAATCAAAAAAGCAATTCCGATTACGATTAAAGAAACGGCATAAATTACAGGAAGTATTTTCCATCCATTTTGCGGATCCTCAATAGAAAAATGATTTAATAATGAAGGCGCTAAAAAGGTTGTAATTGCGGCGCCAGCATTTCCCATTCCGAAAATTCCCAAAGCGCGGCCCTGCCATTCTTTTGGGTACCAGATTGAGGTATATCCAATTCCGACTGCAAAACTGGTTCCGACCATTCCGAATAAAAAGCTGAGTAAAGCAAACATAGCAAAACTGTCAGCGTAGGGAAGGAGGAATAGTGGAATTGAACATAATAGTAATAAAAGCGAATAAACATATTTCCCTCCAAATTTATCCGTTAGGATTCCGATTGGAAGACGCATAATTGATCCGGTTAAGATTGGAATTCCTAAAAGCCATCCAACCTGAACAACGCTCCAGTGGAAAATTCCGTTATCGACTAAAAAGGTTACTAAAACCCCGTTTAATGTCCAGCAGGCAAAACACACTGTAAACGCCAATGTGTTTAAAAATAAAATTTTGTGTGATTGCGATAATGAGTTTGTATTTTTCATAGCACTTATATTTTTATGTAAAAATAAGTACTATAACTTAGTTAAAACCTGCTAAAACGCAGTTTTTGAAAAATAATTACGTATTTATACGTAATTTTTTTAAATTAATGAATATTCAGTTGCTTTGTTTGAAAGCTCCATTAAGTTTTTCACTTTCAGCTTTTTCATTAAGTTAAAACGGTGAACTTCAGCAGTTCGTTTGCTGATATCCAAAGCTTCAGCAATTTCTTTGTTTCCTTTTCCAGATAAAAGAAGTGTTAGAATTTCTTTTTCTCTTTTGGTAATCATCATTTCTTCGCCTAAGGTTTGTTTAGGTTCTAATGATGAACTGCCGTTTGTAAGCTGGCTGATTAAGATTGAAGAAATATCACCACTAAAATATTTTCCACCTGCAGAAACGGTATGAAGTGCTTTTAAAAATTCTTCTTTGCTTGAACCTTTTAGTAAATAGCCATCGGCTCCTGCTTTTATTGATTTCAATACATATTCCTCCGATTCATGCATGGAAAGCATGATGATTTTTACGGTGTTTTTTTCGCTTCTAAGTTTTTCTACTACCTCGATACCTGTTAAGTTTGGCATACGAATATCTACTATAAGTAAGTCGGGTTTGGTTTCGGCAACTACTTCGAGTGCATCAGCTCCATCAATCGCTTCGCCTACAACCTCAATGTTTGCTTCGTTTTCCAATAAAGATTTGATTCCGTCTCTAACAAAAACATGATCATCGGCTAAAACAACTCTTATAGTATTACTCATGGCTTACTTACTTTTTAATCTGGTTTTTTACGTATATTCATCTAAAGCGAAGACGCTAATATACGTACTTTTTTAAAAATAAATTCCAATTTTTTTAAGTTCGAAATGGCAACATTAAAAAATCATTAGAAATCATGATGATAAATTCCAATAAATAAATTCCAAATTCCATAATACTTGTGGATTCAACTTTGTCAAAGTTTTTAACTTTCACAAGCTTTGGTATCAATTGCTTCCAGCTTTAGCTGGAGGTTTTTGTTGGTAAAGTAAAAAAGGCTTTAGCAAAATGTGTAAGTTTGGCTAAAGCCTTTTCAGAGAGCATTATTTATATTCCTACAGTTAAAGCTGTAGGTGATTGATAGTGTGGTTTTTAGACATCTATTCCATAATTTACTCGCTTAGTTGTCAAAAATTGGAATTTGGAATTTAAAAATTGGAATTTCCTACTTAAGAATCGGAATATTAAAAGTAATTCTGGTTCCTTCGCCGGGAATTGAATTCATAAAAACTCTGCCGTTGATATATTGGATCCTTTCTTTCATGAATAAAAGTCCCATTCCGGATTCGCTGTTGCGTTTTTTGTCGACTGAATTGACGTCGAAACCTTTTCCGTTGTCGTCTACAATGATGCTTAAAAGTGTTTCGCTATGCGAAAGCTGTACAATAATATGCGACGATTCGGCATATTTTATGGCGTTGTTGATCGCTTCTTGTGTGAGTCGGTAAATGTTGATTTCAATTAGCGAATCTAGACGCTGATCAAAATCGGTTTTGTTGTAGAAAAGGATTTCTTTTCCAGTTAGTTTGGAAAGTTCCTGAGTGAGTTTTGAAAGTGACGAAACGATTCCGTGATCGCTTAATTCCGGTGGCATTAGGTTGAAAGTTGCCGTGCGGACGCCTTTTATAATGTCAAGCGAAAGTTTCTTTAAATACTCAATTTTTTGTTCTGATTTTTCTCTGTCGTCGAGATTAATACTTTCTAAACTGAATTTTAAACCCGTAAGCATTTGACCGATTCCGTCGTGAATTTCTTTGGCGATTCGGTTTTGTTCGTTTTCCTGATTTTCGACGATTTTACTCGAAATAATCTTTTGTTGATTGATTTTTTCGGTTGTGTTTTCAAGGTTTAAACGTTCGACTTCGCGCTGTGCTTTTTTACGCTCTGTAATGTTGAAACAAACGATCAAAAGTTCGAGTTCGTCTTTTTTGATCATTACAGGAACCATGGACAAATCGAGCCAGATTTCTTTTTCGTCTTTGTTTACGATTTTCATTTCGCCCTGCCAGCCACTTCTTTGTTTTTCGAAAATAAGGCGGTCAAAATTGACTTGTTCTTTTTCGTCTTCGGTTAAGACTTCTGAGAATTTTTTGTTGGATGAAAACTTGGTGTAATTTAAAAGTTTGGCGAATTTTTCTCCAATATGAATAATAGAACCGTCTGGTGAAATTCGGCAGTATAATAAAGTATTTTCCATCGCATAATTAAGCGATTTCAATTCTTTTACGGAGTTTTCTTTGATTTCGCTGATAATTTCGGTATCGTATGCGAGTTTTAAGGCTTTCTTTTCTGAGGCTAAAAGCTTTGCAATTAGTCTTTCGATTTTTTTGTTTGTTGGTTTGAAAATGAAGAAGAATTCGAGAAGTAAAACCAACAATGTAAAACCGAAAATCCAATATTCGATTCGGCGTTGTTCGGTTACTTTTTCGTGTGCTTCAAGATCGTATTGGGTTACAATCTCGTTCATTTTGGAAAGGAAAGTGCCTTCGTTATCTAAAATAGTCTGAACTAATTTCTGATTTTCTGTAGCTTGTTTTTTCTGTTTTAAATTCAATAAAAAAGAATCGGTTGATTGTGCAATTTTATTGAAAATCGGATTGATTTCAAGATATAATTTACTGAGTGTTTCGCTTTTTTCTTTTGGAAAAGCCAGACTATCACTTCCGTTTTCGAGTGCGTTTTGATTCTTTTTCCAAAGCGCTAAAACACTTTCCAGATGCAAAATTTGTTGCGATGAAGCAGTATCAGAAACATAATGTAAAATCAGAACTTCTTTGACGATTTTCTGACTCAGCATTCTTTGTTTTCCTGAAAAATTGATGATTTTAGAATCGCTCAATTGCTGATTCAGATTGTACTGAACCAAAAACTGACTAACAATTATGGTTAAGGCAATAGTAAGAAGCGCAAAAAAATACAGTCGTCGTAAATTTTTGAAAGTGATTTTTTCTGCTTCCTGATTGTCTTTTTTCATAGTATTTTACAATCCTAAAGAAGCTTTTATTAGGTTTAAGTTTTCTTCAGAATAATTGATTTTTAGAGCTTCGGCATGTCCTTTCTCCGACATCTTATCCCAGGTTTTTTTGATGATGTTTTTTAGTTTTTCTTCATCATGTTTTACAACGAAAGGCTCTAAGTAATATTCTAAAAATACCAGACAAATTACATCTTCAAGTAATTGTGTCTCTGCATCTTTTTTGAGTAATTTTTTTTCAATTAAAAATGAAACACGGTCGATAAAACCCTGATCGTAACCTGCTTTTTCAAGGATTCCTGCAGTAGTTTTAGCGTGGAATTTTTTCAGTTCTTCTCTCCATTTTAAATAACCCACACGATCCATAGGATACGATTCGCGTGCGACTTTCCAACGGCAGATGTGCTGTGCTTTTGAAGCAATCTGAATTTCTTCTGAAGCATTTGGTTCAAACTGCATCAGTCTTTCGTACATCCTGTTTGAATACAATAATTCTTTTGGATATTCCTGGTTTTGATCGATTTCAATATTCGGATCTTGTGCGTTTTCGGCATCAATCCATTCGCTTGCTTTTTGGAAAGGTGTTGTCATTTTTTGGTTTAGTAATAGATTTCAAAGATACGGAAATAAGTTTTTTTTGCCACGAATTTCACGAATTATCACTAATTATTGTTTATTTTTTGCCACAGATTTCACAGATTAAAAGGATTAAATAATTGGGCGTAATTATTTTAGCCACGAATTTCAGGAATCTACACGAATTAAATTAGTGTAATTTGTGAAATTCGTGGCTAAAAGAAAAAATAATCTTTTTAATCTGTGAAATCTGTGGCTATAAACTAATCTACAAAGCCTACAAAAACTTCATCTTCGACGACTTTTACAGGATACGTTGCAATTTTGAAATCGTCTCCGTTTAGATTTGAACCATCAACTAGTGAAAATGTCTTTTTGTGCATTGGGCAGGCGATTTTAGGAATATCATCTGTTGAGCCTGTCATTCCTCTTGAAAGCACCATTTCCATTTTGTGCGGGCAGGCGTTTTGGCAAGCGTACCATTCGTTGCGACGTGTAAAATTGAAAATGGCAATTTGTTTGTTTTTATATTTTATGCACCCGCCTCGGTTGGTTGGAAAATCTTCTACTTTACCCGCTTTGAACCAAATTGTTGCATCGCTTGCGTGCACTGTTTCGTATAAGTTTAAAATTTCTTCCATGATGTTTTTTGTTTTATTTCCTGTTTCTTAGCCCTCTTTTTACAATCAAGAGAGTTTTGATGGCGCAGTAAAAAAGAGGGTAAGAAGGACAGCAAACGTTTAATTTATTTTTTTTCTTTTTTTTTGGAGCTGATTTTTTTATTTGCCACGAAGGCGCTAAGACGCTAAGTTTTTTTCTATTCTTTGTCTTTTTTAATCTCGCAAAGTCGCAAAGACGCAAAGTTTTTTATTTTTTAATTCTTAGAATAAAACTTTGCGACTTAGCGCCTTTGCGAGCAATTCTAATTAGCTTTTTATGACCAGGCTTTTGGTGCTTTTTGATCTCTTAAGGGTACAAAAGCAATATTGTCGTCTTTCTCGTCTGAGTTTACAAAGTGATTGAAACGTTTTAATAATCTTGGTTTTTCAAGAACTTGTTTCCATTCGCATTCGAAAGTATTTACAAGCGTCTGCATTTCGGCTTCAAGCGTTTCGCAGATTCCTAAACTGTCTTCGATAATGACTTGTTTTAAATACTCTAAACCGCCGTCTAGTTTTTCTAACCAGGTTGAAGTTCGAATAAGCGGACCGGCAGTTCTTATGTAATACATTAAGAAACGGTCCATGTATTTGATTACAGTTTCTTTATCGATTTTTTCGGCTAATAAAACAGCATGTTTCGGATTTGCGCCACCGTTTCCTGCGATGTATAAATTCCATCCGCCTTCAACGGCAATTAAACCGAAATCTTTTCCACGGGCTTCTGCGCATTCGCGAATGCAGGCCGAAACACCACCTTTTAGTTTATGCGGAGAACGGATTCCTTTGTAACGGTTTTCGAGTTCGATGGCAAATCCGGCGCTGTCGTCCATTCCGTAACGACACCAGGCATTTCCAACACAGCTTTTTACGGCACGAAGTGATTTTCCGTAGGCATGACCGCTTTCAAAACCATTTTCAATTAAGATTTTCCAGATTTTTGGTAAATCACTTAAATGTGCTCCGAATAAATCAACTCGTTGTGCTCCAGTGATTTTAGTATACAAATCAAATTGTTTGGCAACTTCACCAATTACGATTAATTTTTCTGCTGTGATTTCTCCTCCGGCAACTCTTGGAACTACTGAATATGTTCCGTTACGTTGAATATTCGCTAAAAATCTATCGTTTGTATCTTGAGTTGTTACATGCTTATTTGCCGTATCGTTGTAAATACTCGAGAAAATAGAAGCGACAACAGGTTTGCAGACTTCGCATCCGTCGCCTTTTCCGTGATGATCAAGTACATCGTAGAAGTTCTCGTATTTGTTGATTTTTACCAAGTCAAATAATTCCTGACGTGTGTAGCTGAAATGCTCGCAAATAACCTCTTTTACTTCTTTCCCTAAAGATTTTTGAGCAGCTTTTACCAAATCCGAAACCATAGGTTTACAGCCTCCACAACCTGAAGTGGCTTTGGTTTCTTTGACGACATCTGAAAATGTTGCACAACTTTCATCTAAAATTTTACAGCAAATTGCGCCTTTTGTAACATTTTCGCAAGAACAAATTACGGCCGTATCTGGCAAATCCATTACGCTTCCTAAAGAAGAACCTTCAGAACCGTCGCGTGAACCCAGAATTAAATCTTCTGGATTTTTAGGTAATGCCATTTCGTTAATGTAAATCTGGAAAAGTGAATTATAATCGCTTGAATCGCCGACTAAAATTCCACCCAAAAGCTTTTTAGAATCTTTAGTAACGTTGATTCTTTTGTAGATACCGCTTAATTTATTTTCATAAATAATTGCCGTTACATCGTTATTTTCAATGAAAGGATCACCAAAACTCGCCACTTCAACGCCAATTAATTTCAATTGGGTTGACATATCGATGGTTTCTCTCATGGTTTTAGAACCATTTAAGATTTGTTCGGCGGCAACATCGGCCATTTCGTAACCTGGAGCAACCAATCCATAAATGTTTTGGTTATAAAGTGCAGCTTCACCAATGGCAAAAATAGAAGGATCTGAAGTTCGCATTTCATTGTTTACCACGATGCCGCCTCTTATACCGACTTCTAATCCTGAAACTCTGGCTAGTTCGTCGCGAGGTTTAATTCCGGCTGAAATTACCAGCATATCGACTTTTAGTAATTCATCATTGGCGAACATCATTCCGGTTATACTTTCTTTTCCGTCAATGTATTGTGTTGCTTTGTTGAGATGAATTCCGATATTTAATTCTTCAATTTTAGATTGAAGCATATCACTCGCGCCTTGATCCAATTGTCTCGGCATTAAACGTGGGGCAAATTCCACCACATGCGGATTCAATCCCAAATCGCGAACGGCTTTGGCTGCTTCGAGTCCTAAAAGTCCTCCGCCTAAAACAGCAGCTTCTGTAGCTCCTTTTTGTTTTATTTTTTTAGCGTAAGCCATAATTGCGTCCAAATCTTCGATGGTTCTGTAAACGAAAACACCTTCTTTTTCTACACCTTCAATTGGTGGAACAAAGGCTGAAGAACCTGTTGCCAGAACTAAGTAGTCATACGTATGTGTTTTGCCTAAATGCGTATGTATGGTTTTGGCATCGCGATTAATATCTGTAATTAATTCTGAGGTATTTAAAGTAATATTATTTTCTGCGTACCATTCGGTTGTAGACAATGATAAATCGTCTGCGGTCTTTCCTCCAAAGTATTCACTTAAGTGAACTCTGTCATAGGCGCGTCTTGGTTCTTCACCAAAAACGGTAACCTGATACTTTTCCTGTCCTGATTTTGCAACAAACTTTTCGCAAAATTTATAACCAACCATGCCGTTTCCAACTACTATTACTTTACTCATGATTTCTTTAATTAAGTATTACTACGCAAATATAAGTATTTATACTTATGCAAATACGTAATAAGTAATTTTTATCTCAATGATTTTTTGAAAATATCTACGTATTATGTCTTAATCTTTTACGTAGAGCGGGTTTTAGGCAAAATAGAAAATTCATAATTTTATCAAATTTGAATAGATTCTAAATAAGGATTTCAGAAAATTGTCGTAAATTCATAAGAATTTTACTTTTGTTTTGATGAAAATGAATATTCTAAATAGAAATCTCATGAAAAATATACTCGCAGTTTTGCTTTTATTAATGATAATAACGAGCTGTAAATCGACAGCAGGCAAAGATTCTAATACAACTTCTTCAGGAACTTCTACAGAAGAAGATTTACAATATTATTTTAAAGCCACAGGAAATGAACCGTTTTGGGGAATTAAAATAGGAAAAGACCAAATTCTTTTTACAACGCTTATTCCTGGAAAAGAAAGTATAACTTTCTCGCATTCAGAACCTATAAAAGCTATGGATGCCAATGTGAAGATGTATAAACTAAGTAACGACAAAACAACGGCAACCGTTTCTATTCAGCAATTAGATTGTCAGGATTCTATGTCGGGCGTGATTTTACCTTATAGTGTAAAAGTCGAAATCAAGAATAATTCAGAATTGGAAACTCAAAAACTCAGCGGATGCGGAAAATATCTCACCGATTATCGTTTGCATGATATTTGGGTTTTGGAAGAATTAAACGGTTATAAAGTTTTTGCAACCGATTTTCAGAAGGAAATGCCTAGGATTGAAATTAATTCTGCCGAAAACAAGTTTATGGGATATGGTGGCTGTAATTCTATAACTGGACAAATCTTTTATGAGAAAGATGTTTTGCGTTTTACTAAAGTTGTTTCAACTTTAATGGCTTGTCCACAAGGGAATAAAGAAGGCGAATTTTTAAAAGCGTTGCAAAGTACAACTGCTTATTCTATAGAAAATAATCAATTGACTTTATCGAATCCTTCCAGTAAATTGGTTGTTTTTAAGAAGGTAGATTAAGGTCATTTGTTCTCTCGCAGATTTAGCAGATTTTGGAGATTTTTTCTGCTCAATCTGCCAAATCTACGAGAGCTTTTAATTATCTTTTGATAAACTTTATATTTAAATTATTCAAACAATTCCTTAGGCTCCTCGTTTTCTTCATTATCGCCTTCAACAAAATCGAGTTCCAAAGCTTTTACACTCTGAACCGCATTTCCGGCAATACCGCGAATCGATCCGTACATTCCTAAAGTATTATGAACTACTTTTTCAATTTGTTTTTCACGCTGTTTCCAGATTCTCTGCATCGCTCTTTTCTCAGAATCCAGATCGCTTTGCATTTGAGTAAAACCTTCTACAATTCCTTCAATTTGCAAACGGAATTCATTGCTTGTTAAGAAATCATATAACATCGACATTTTATCGCCTTTATTTTCCTGCGCCTGTACCGCTTGATTGATCTGAATTAACGACTGACGTAAAACAGCACTTAAACCTTTAAATTCTTCATACGTACAAATCCAGATTCCGTCGCGCATTCCCATTCGTTCCATTCCAGAAGGCATGACTTCGGTTACTAAAACTCCGATATTGGCTCTTTTGGTACGAATATCATTTTTGAATTTCTCAATCCACGAAGGCTGAAATGCTTTTGTTCTTTTACTTTCGTAATAAATCGAACCGCAGTTTTGGTGTTCGCGTGTGTTCACGATTTGAAGACAATCAGCACCGTTTGCACCTTTTTTAACTTCGTCGATACTATCAAGTGGGAAGTTATTGGCAAGCCATTCTTCAATCGCCAATTCCATTACTTCGCCTTGTAATTGCATCGAACCTTGTTCCTGCTTGCGTTTCATTTCTTCGGTCAGCTTTTTTTGTTCTTCAAGCTGTTTCTGAAGTTCTTTGAATTTTAATTCGTTTTTATCGTCTTCTTGTTTTCTGATTTTTTCGCGTTCCAAAGCCAATTGTGCGTTTAACTGTTTTTCAGCTTCGGCTTGAATGGCATCTTTCATTTCCAGTTTTTCGCGCTGTAATTTCGCGATTTCACCTTCCATTTTATTCAGTTCTCTGATTTTTTCTGATTTTTCAGAGAGTTCTTTCTCCATTAAAAGTAAACGGTCTTTGTTTTCTTCTTCGAGTTTGGCTTTAAGTTTTTCGCCAATTTCTTTTTCGGCTGTCTTTTTCTCGCGCTCCAAACGTTCCGCAAAAAGTTCATTTTCCTGTTTTTTCTTGGCTTCAAATTCAGATTTGGCTTTCTCCAATTGTTCGTTTTTAAGCTCTAATTCACGGTTTTGAATAGTTGCTTTCTGTTGAAATTCTTTACGGATGCTGTCTTCCAACTGATGTTTTAAAACATCATTGACATCGATAGGAGTTCCGCAGTTTGGACACTGAATTGAAGATTGCTCAGCCATTTTTTTTTGATTGTATTATTGTAGAATTATAATTTGCTAAGGTATTTAAAAGTTCTGTTTTTCTGCTGTGGATTTCTGTACTAAATTGTAACGAATTTTTGTTATGGCCGCAAAGGCGCTAAGACGCAAAGTTTTATTGTCAAAGTAGCCAATAATGGTATGTCATCCTGAGCGAAGTCGAAGGGTGTACACTGTATGGATTTAGCATGTGTTCCTTCGACTTCGAAATGAGAATAAACTTTGCGACTCTGGGTCTTTGCTAGATTAAAAAAAATCTTTGTGTCTTAGCGACTTTGTGGCAATAAAAATTCAACCGCTGATTGCGTGATTTCAGAATGATCGTCTTTTGAAGTAATTAAAGAAACATTCGTAAACAAATTAACTTTTTTCAATTCGATAAATCCAATTTCTGAATCGGGATTGTTTTTGGCAATGTTGGATGGAACAATCGAAATTCCTAAACCGTTTTTTACCAATTGAACGATTGAATTGATATTGTTCGCTTCATGAATAATTTTCGGTGAAAAACCATAAAATGCACAAAGTTCCAATAAAACTTCATGATAATGCGGGGCATAATCTTTATTAAAGAAAACAAACGTTTCGTCTTTTAGTTTTAAAAGCTCATTTTCTGATTTTATCTGAACCGATTTTTTATTGTAAACCAAAGAAAATCCATCTTTAAACCATAAATGTGATTTTATTTTTGGGGAATGAATAGGCGATCGTATAATTCCCATTTCGATTTTTCCTTTTTCTAAAGCATCGATTTGTTTTGTGGTTGATACTTCAAATAATTTGAAATTTACGTATGGAAATTGCGCTTTCAAATGTTTTATTAAATCTGAAATTATAGACGAATAAATCGAACTGATATATGCGATTCTAAACTCACCCGAAACGTTTTCTGCAATCTTTTTCGTTTTTGTAGAAATGTGTTCTAAGTTTTGAAAAAGTTGTTTTACTTCTTTTTCAAAATATTTTCCGGCTTCGGTAAGTTCTACTTTTTTGTTGTTTCTAATGAAAAGTTTTGCCTGAAGTTCTTCTTCTAATTCTGCTATTTGACGGCTTAATGGCGGTTGCGAAATAAAGAGTTTTTCTGAAGCTTTCGTAAAGTTCAGTTCTTCGGCGACAGCCAGAAAATATTTTAAGTGACGTAATTCCATGATACTTTTAAAGTATTGTTTATTGATAAAAATAGTATTTTTAAAGTATATATTGAAGTTTTAGTTTTGATAAAAAAATATACTCTCGTAGATTGAGCAGATTATTAGTTTTGATAAAATCATTTAACTACAATTTCCAATCTATAATAGCACAAAGATTCGCTTGATCTGCTAAATCTGCGGGAGATTAAACAAAAAACAGACATAATGAAAAAATCAACTATTGAAGAAATCAGAGAACGTTTTGACAATGATGTTGAACGATTTGCCAATTTAGAAACGGGACAAGTTGCGACAATCGATGCAACAATTTCATTAGAATTAATAACAGAAGCTTGTAAAAGAATTGTTCCGAATGCGGAGAATGTTTTGGATATTGGCTGTGGTGCAGGAAATTATACTTTGAAGATGCTTTCGAAAGTACCAAATTTAAATTGCACTTTGGTCGATTTGAGTTTACCAATGTTGAATAAAGCCTTAGAACGAGTTTCTGCTGAAACTTCAGGAAAAGTTGAAGTGAAGCAAGGTGATATTCGTGAAGTAGATTTACCGGAAAATCATTTTGATTATATTTTGGCGGGTGCTGTTTTGCATCATTTAAGAGATGATAACGATTGGGAAACAACTTTTACTAAATTGTTTACATTATTGAAACCTGGAGGTTGCTTAATGATTTCGGACTTGATTACACAAGACACAGATTTGTTAAATGAATATACCTGGCAGCGTTACGGAAATTATTTGGAAGGAATTGGCGGAGCAGAATATCGTCAAAAAGTTTTGGATTATATCGAAAAAGAAGATTCGCCAAGATCAATGAATTACCAATTAGATTTAATGAAAAAAGTTGGTTTTTCTAAAGTCGAAATTTTACACAAGAATATGTGTTTCGGTGCTTTCGGCGGTATAAAATAAGATTTTTTTAATGTCCTGCAAGGTTTCCAAAACCTTGTAGGTCTTTTTCTTAGGACTTTGGAGATACCTACAAGGTTTTGGAAACCTTGCAGGAATTCGCTAGAGTTTAACCTCTTTTGGTTTTGGAAATTTATTTTTTAAATCAAAAACCAATTCTGATGAGCCGTTTTTCTGCAAATAATCTAATTTTTCTACCGCTTCTTCCATAGTTGGAATTTGTCCTTTTGGAATCCACCACATGGCTGTGTGTGCTTTTCCAAATTTTTGAAACCATTCTTTTCTACGTTTTAAGAACTCGCTGTGAAAGGTTTTGTACATATAATGCTCCAGAGTTTCGATACTTTCCCAAACCGAAACATTGATGATAATCTGTTCATCATTATATGGATTGAGACTCGTTGCATTATAATTGTTGTCGTCGTCTTTTAATCTCCAGACAAAACCTTCGCTTTGTTCTGCTAAAGCGTTTACGGTATCTAAGTTATCTACAAATTCTTTCATGATCGGGTCGTTGATGTCGACGCCTTTCATTTTGGCAATATTAATTTCAGCAAGATGATAGTTGCTCATAATTTATATGGTTCTGATTTTGCGGTAAGTTAGCTTTTTTCTGAATAATTATTTTGTAGAAATAAGTTATATCTGTAACAGTTTTTTGTCCTGCAAGGTTTCCAAAACCTTGTAGGTCTTTTGATAGGTAATAGATTAATACCTACAAGGTTTTGAAAACCTTGCAGGAATGCTTAGGATATTTTATAAAATCTGAGCTGTTTTGTAAACCTGAATTGGGCTTGAAACCAAGTTTTCAGTTTTTTGAATGAATTCCTTCAAATACGATTGATTATTATGTAAATCCAAACCAACCTGATCTTTCCATTCTTCCCAAAGAATAAAAACATTATCAGAAGTATGTAAATCGTAACGAATGCAAGCTGGTTCTTTTCTGGTTTCGGTTACCAGATGTGTCAGCATGTTTTGAACTTCAATTAAGTTCTCAGGTTTGCTTTTTAAGATGGCAGTAATTGAAATCATAATTATAAGTTTTTAAAGGTTTCTTCTAAATGTTTGGTGTAATTCTCTTTAAAGATAACGATATTTTCTGGTGTAGCGCCTTTTTCGACATCATGAAAATGAAATCCGTTTACGCGTTCCATTCCGGTGAATTTGTTCATTTTGTGGAAACCAAACATTACGCCGTCGTCTACAGAAGTTTCATCGAAGAATTCGCCTAGAAGCGTAAAAGCGGCTGCAGGAGCATTCCAGCTTGTGGTTAGCATGTATTTACGTCCGTGTAACATTCCGCCAGTTCCGTAATTGATGTCGGGATTTACACGGCTTCTTCCGTCGCTTTTGTAGATTCCGTTGTTGTGACCTTGTGTGAATACGTCGTCGATGTATTTTTTGAAAAGATTCGGTACTTGAAACCACCAAACTGGTGTGTGATAAATGATTAAATCTGCCCAAACGAATTTTTCGACTTCTTTTTGAAAGTCGATTTCGTCTTCGATGTGGGTTGTTTTAATTTCGTAATTGTTGTTTTTAGAAAGAAATTCAACTGTCCAATCCTGAACGGTTTTATTGAATTGTCCTCCTGAATGGGCAAATTTCTGCCCGCCGTTTATTATAAATATCTTTTTCATTTTTAATTGTTACTTCTTTTGAAAACGGATGTGTGAGGGATAGAAGTGGAAATCCTTTTGTCTCGTTTTTTAACGAGATAAAAGATTGCAACAGATAGCCCGACCCGCTTTTTTTGCGGGGCACACCCAAATTATTTTTAATGTTTAAGATTTTTTTAAACACATAGAAACAAAAGGTGATAAAATACTAGTTTTCTAATCTATTTGTCTCAAAGTTTGTCATTTCGACGAAGGAGAAATCTCCGCAAGTAGCTCCGCAACGAGAATCCAATCTTTGTCGAGTTTCTCGCGGAGATTTGCTTCGCCTATTCGCTATCGCTCGGGTCTCCTTCGTCGAAATGACAATATTGTGTGAACTATGTGTTTAAATATTTAAGCAAAGTATTATTTCACTTTTGAAATTGCCTGATTGATAAAATCTAATTCTGAAGCTGAAAGATTAAAATCCATTGCTTTGGCATTTGAAATGGCTTGTTCTGCGTTTCTGGCTCCGGCTAAAACAATTGAAATTCCTTTTTGCAAAGTTGTCCAGCGAAGAACTAACTGCGAAATTGAAATGTGTTTGTCATTTGCCAATGAACTCAATTCTTCGATTAAAGTTTTTACTTGTTGTAAATCGAATTTTCCGAAATAACCGTTTCTGTGATCGTTTTCCTTTAGTTTGCTGTCTGTGAAATATTTTCCAGTCAATAAACCTCTTTCCATTGGACTGTAAGCGATGATTCCGATATTTTCTGCAACTGTAAACGGAATTAAATCGGCTTCGATTGAACGGTTTAGCATGCTGTACGCCACTTGGTTTGAAGCAATCTGAACTGTTTTTTGTGCTTCTTTAATTTGATCAACATTGTAATTGCTAACTCCGAAAGCTTTGATTTTTCCTTGTTGGATTAGTTTTTCTACCGCTTCCATTGTTTCGGAAATTGGAGTTGTTGAGTCTGGCCAGTGAATTTGCAGTAAGTCGATATAATCGGTTTGAAGGCGTTTTAAGCTGTCTTCGATTTCTTTGATTACGTTTTCTTTTGATGAATATTTGTAAATCGGTACTTTTTTACCGTTATCGTCGGCGTCGAAAAAGAAATCACCTTTTCCGTTGTTGCTTCCGTCCCAAACCAAACCAAATTTAGTCAATAACTGAACTTTAGAACGATCTACGCTTTTTACGGCTTCGCCAATCATTTCTTCGCTTAAACCAAATCCGTAAAAAGGAGCGGTGTCGATTGTGGTAACGCCATTGTCGATAGAAGCGTGAATGGAGTCGATTGAATCTTTCTTTTCTGTTCCGCCCCACATGGTTCCGCCAATCGCAAAAGCGCCGTATGTTATGGCTGATAATTCAAGTTCTGAGTTGCCTAATTTTCTATATTCCATGATAATGATTTTTTTCGTTTAAAATTGATGAGGCAAAATTATACCGTTTTTACGAGTTGTATTTGGTATATATTTGTCTTTTTTAGGTATATTTGCATCTTCAAATAATTTCGACATGAAAAAAGAAAATTTATATGAGCCTTTTACGGTTTCGTTTGAAACGCTGAGTGAATATCCAGATGTGGGTGATCGTCATAATTTTTTCGAACTGGTTTATATTCTTGAAGGAACTGGTTCTCAATGTATCAATAAGAATATTTTTAGTTATGATCCAGGGCATTTGTTTTTATTGACGCCTGAGGATTGTCACAATTTTACGATTGAAACGGAAACGAAATTTTTCTTTTTAAGATTTAATGATATTTATTTGAAAAATTCGAGTCTGCAGAATGAAAATATTCAGCGATTGGAATATATTCTTCAAAATGCGAATCATCAACCTGGCTGTATTTTAAAAAATGATCCTGACAAATGTTTGGTAAAAGTGATGATTGAAGCGATCTGTCGTGAACATCAGGATAAAGATGTGTATAATCAGGAATTGATTCAGCAGTTAGTCAATACGCTGATTATTATTGTGGCGCGAAATATTGCGAAATATCTTCCGGAGCAGGTTTCTATTAGTACTGAGGCGAAAGCTATGGATATTCTGCAGTACATTCAGAACAATATTTATTATCCTGAAAAGATTAAAGCGGAATCGATAAGTGATTATTTCGGGATTTCGAATACTTATTTAGGTCGTTATTTTAAGAAACATGCCAGCGAAACTATGCAGCAATATATCAGTAATTATAAAACAAAACTGATTGAACACAGATTACAGTTCAGCGATAAGCGTATAAACGAAATTGCGTATGAATTTGGCTTTACGGATGAAAGCCATTTTAATAAATTCTTTAGAAAGCAAAAGGGGTATAGTCCTTCTGAATTTAGAAAGACGATTCGATTAAGTGCGTGATTTTTTTTGGCTACAAATTGTACGAATTTTTTTACTATTGAGGAGATTTTTATTTCACGCAGATTTTAATGATTAAGCTGATTTAAAATGTTTTTTTATAAATCTGCGAGAAACAAATAAAAAAATCTGTGAAAATCCGCGTCTTCGCGAAAGCGAATCCGTTTTATCCGCGTACTTTAATTTTCTTTCCCAATAATAAAATCAAAATGTTCGGTTTTACCAGTTTTGAGATTATTGATTTCGTTTTGAATTAATTCTTCCAGAGAATCAGCAACAATATCTCGAGACCACGATTCATTTTGAAGTTCAATGATTTGCCCGTATTTTCCTTTTGAAGCGGGATCGGTATCAAAAAGTAAATAATCGCCGTTTCTTCCTGTAGCAAACGGAATCCATTTTGGATTGGCGTAATTGTCTGTGTTGATTTTTTCGAAGTCAATTTCCTGTTCTGGAAGATCATCTTCGTCAAATTGTAAATCTTGAATTGAAATCCATTCTTCTGCAATGTCTTGAAACGGAATTAATTCGTAAGGCCAGTTATTTATTAAAATCTGAAAAGCAGAAGTTACACCGTCATAATCTACATTCTGAACTTTGTAGAAATTTACTAGAGCATGAGGGATGGTTATTTCGTCTTCAATAACCGAATGATTATTGATGTCTTCTTCTGAAATTCCTTCTGCAAGATTGTAATAATCATTGTTTTCAGAAACAATTTTGTTGATTTCAGAAATCCATTCTTTCCAAAGCGGTTCAAAGAATTTGAATTCGGGATCAACGGGCGCTGAAACTTTTTTCTCTTCTTCTTCGCGTGGAGAAATGCTTAAGCTTGTAATTTTGCCGTCTTCTTTATCAAACCAAACACTGATTCCGTTTAGGATAAAAGCACCGCTTCTGTCGCCTTTAAAAAGTTTTACAAGCTGTTTTTTATTGTTTTCGTAGTAGTGAAACAATTCTTCTCCATCGAAAATAAATTCTCCGGTAAAAATGCTTTTTGCACAATAATCATATTCTCTAACTTCAAACTCAATCGCTAGACTTTCTACTTGGTCTCCTTCTTTAGAAAAAGCCATAATTCCTTGATCGTCCCAAGTGTAAATATGATTGTACTTTTTTTTCGTGTATCTGGAATCTCCTAAAGCCTGTTTTAAAACTGTGATATCAATTGGGAATTCGATGTTTACGTTGTTGATCTGAAAGCCGTTTTTGGATAATTCAAGTTTTGCCATTGCTTCTTTTTTTAAGGAGTTTTTACTAGATAATTTTCTTGATTACACGAAGTTTATGAGTATGTTTGTTTAATTCTGGATTGTAAATTCCGGTATGATCCAAACGGTCAATACGTACTTTTCCACTTGCGTGAATAATGTAATTGTTTTCCATAATAATTCCGACATGGGTAATGTTTCCTTCGTCATTATCAAAGAAAGCCAAATCGCCTGCTTCACATTCTTCAATAAAACTCAACGGATCGCCTTCAAGTGCCTGCTGTGAAGCGTCACGGTGAATTTTATATCCGTTTAATTTGTAAACCATTTGGGTAAAACCAGAACAATCGATTCCGAAAGGTGTTTTTCCGCCCCATAAATACGGAGCATTCAAATACATAAAAGCGGTTTTGATTAAAGCGCTTTTTGGTTTGATACCGCTTGTTTTGGTTCCTTCAAAATCAAAATTAGAAACGTTGATTTCGCTGTTATTCAAAAATGATAATGAAGCGCCCAGCGGAATTGGAAGCAAAAGATTATTTGGAGCTGTGATATAATCAATTAAATCGGCATTTAAGATAATGGCCTCTTTGCTCAATAGATCAAACTGCTCTTTTGAAATTTCCTGATATTGCTTAGAATCTACCCAGCCTATGTAGTCATCAAACTGAATCCGAATTTTAGCCCATTGATTATGGCGTTCTAAAATTTCGATGTGTTCGCCAAACAAAAGCTGTGTTACGATTTCACTTCTGTCACTAGCTTCAGCTCGAACGGGTACTATGGCAAGATTGCAGATTCCGAACATGTATGGAAATTTATAAGTTGAAAATCAGGAATTATATACTATAACTCCTGATTTTTATTGATATTGTTTTAAGCTCTTTCGATAACAATTGCTGATGCTCCACCGCCACCGTTGCAAATTGCAGCAGCTCCGGTTTTTGCATTGTTTTGTTCTAAAACGTTTAGCAAAGTTACAATGATACGCGCTCCAGAAGCTCCAAGAGGATGTCCAAGAGAAACGGCGCCACCGTTTACGTTTACTTTATCGTTATCAAGATTTAAGATTTTTGCATTGGCTAATCCCACAACAGAGAAAGCTTCGTTGAATTCGAAGAAATCAACATCTGAAATTGAAATTCCAGCTTTGTCTAATGCTTTTGGTAATGCTTTTGCAGGACTTGTTGTAAACCATTTTGGTTCTTGTGCAGCATCTGCGTAGCCTTTTATGTAAGCTAGAGGTTTTAATCCTAAAGCGTTTGCTTTTTCTTCAGACATTAAAACTAAAGCAGCGGCTCCGTCATTGATTGTTGAAGCGTTTGCAGCAGTTACAGTTCCATCTTTAGTGAAAACTGCACTTAAAGAAGGGATTTTATCTAATTTTACGTTAGTGTATTCTTCGTCTTTTGAAAAAATTAGGGGTTCACCGCGTCTTTGTGGTACTTCTACAGGAACCACTTCGTTGTCAAATTTCCCGGCATCCCAAGCTTTTGCACTTCTTTCGTAAGACTGAATGGCGAAAGCATCTTGTTCTTCACGGCTGATTTTGTATTCAGATGCACATAAGTCAGCGCAAACTCCCATTGCGTTGTTATCGTAAGCATCTGTCAAACCATCTTTTTGCATTCCGTCCAACATTGTGGCTGGGCCAAATTTGTTTCCGGCACGCATTTGCACGTAATGCGGAATCAAACTCATGCTTTCCATTCCTCCGGCAACGACAATTTCTGCGTCACCGCATGCAATTGCCTGAGCAGCGAACATTACAGCTTTCATTCCAGATGCACATACTTTGTTTACTGTTGTAGCAGCAACTTCTTCAGACAATCCGGCAAATAATGCAGCCTGACGCGCCGGAGCTTGTCCAACACCTGCCTGAATTACATTACCCATAAAAACTTCATCAACAAGTTTTGGGTCAAGATTAATTTTTGAAAGTGCTCCTTTTATGGCAGCAGCTCCTAATTTTGGTGCAGGTACAGTAGATAACCCGCCCATGAAACTTCCGATAGGTGTTCTAACGGCAGAAACGATAACAACTCTTTTGTTCATGTTCTGTTTAATAATAGTTATCTAGCAAATTTACTGTTTAGTTTGAATAAATTCAAATTTTGTGTTGAATGGGGATATTTTTAATTTAAGATGAAATTTTTGTTAATTCTATTTGTTTGATTGTGAAGTCTTTTGAAAAAAAGATGAAAAAAAAATCAAAAAAAGCGAAAAAATACTTGTGAGATATGGAATGTTGTCATACCTTTGCCACCGCAAAACAGAACACGTTTCTTGAGCTTGGAGAGGTGCCAGAGCGGTAATGGAGCAGATTGCTAATCTGTCGACGGGTAACCGTCGCCAGGGTTCGAGTCCCTGTCTCTCCGCTTAAATTTTGCCTCGGGGTGTAGCGTAGCCCGGTTATCGCGCCTGCTTTGGGAGCAGGAGGCCGCAGGTTCGAATCCTGCCACCCCGACTAAAACTTTAAGCGATAAAGTTTTAAAAATAATGGTCGCATAGCTCAGCTGGATAGAGCACCTGCCTTCTAAGCAGGCGGTCGAAGGTTCGAATCCTTCTGCGATCACAAAAAGCCACTCAATCGAGTGGCTTTTTTGTTTTAAACAATCTAATTCGATTTTACTAATGATTTTTGAGAAGTTGTTTATTTAATTGATTTTAGAATTGTATTTTTATATTAAACTTTTCTAATACTATGAATCAATGGAATCTCTTATATTAAAATATAAAAGTTTAGGAATTGCTGATGTATTGCATTACGAGAAATTCAATTTGATTTCGATAAGCCACCATTCAACTAAAATTGAAGGTTCTACATTAACAGAACTTGAAACCCAGATTCTTCTGGATGACGGCCTTACACCAAAAGGGAAACCTGTTAATGATACATTAATGGTTACGGATCATTTTAAAGCTTTGCATTTTATTATAGATAAAGCCAAAAATAAAGTGCCGGTTTCAACCAATTTAATTAAAGAAATTAATTCGTACGTGATGAAGAGTACCGGTGGTATTTATAATACGATGCTGAGAGAGGTTGATGCAAGCAAAGGAATGTTTAGAAAAGGGAATGTTACTGCAGGAGTTTCTTATTTTCCTAATTATGATAAGGTTGAAAGGTTGACAAATGAGCTTGTTAAATTCATTAACTCTAAAATGAATGGTAATTTAACTATTGATGAAAAGTTGAATTTGTCTTTTGATGCACATTTTAATCTTGTCAGTATTCATCCGTTTTATGACGGAAATGGAAGAACTTCACGTTTACTTATGAATTATATTCAAGCTTTTTATGATATTCCAATGGCAATTGTTAACAGCGAAGATAAACAGGAATATATACAAGCTTTGATAGACACTAGAAATGAAGATAATATTGATATTTTTAGAAACTTCATGAAAAATCAATATGAAGAATATCTTGAAAGAGAAATCAAAAAGTTCGAAGATGGTTTTTCATCTAAATCGAATAAAGGGTTTAGTTTTTTGTTTTGAATTAATATCATTAGAGGTTTTAAAATTACTTTTTGTTTTTCAAAAGAAATAAAAAGACAGTTTTTAGTTACATATTGATTGATTTCTTAGATTTGTAGTACGCACCATAAAATTTTTTGTTATGCCGCTAATTGATCATTCAGAATATAATTTTCCTTCGATTATTCATCGCAACAGACATGTTTCGACTATTTATGCTGCTTTGTTTAAAAGATTTGAAGTTCCTGGATATACAAGAGAAAAACTTGAGTTAAACGACGGGGATTTTATCAATATCGATTTTATTATAAACGATTCTAAAAAGGCAGTTATTTTATGTCATGGTTTAGAAGGCGATTCTCGCAGGACTTATAATAATAGCTGTGCAGCTTATTTTCAGGATAAAGGGTTTTCGGTTTTTGCATGGAATAACCGCACTTGCGGAGGAGAAATGAATCGCCTGCCAAGACTTTACCATCATGGCGCGGTAGATGATTTAGATGAGGTGGTTCAATTTGTTTTTAAAAAAGGATTTGAAGATGTGTACCTGATTGGGTATTCGATGGGCGGTGTACAGCTTTTAAATTATTTTGGGTGGACAAAAATTGATAAACGTATTAAGGCTGGGGTTTCTATTTCTGTTCCTACTCATATTGCGACTAGTGCAGAAATCCTTAAGCAAGGGTTTAACAGGGTTTATTTAAAGAATTTTACAATTGACATTAAAAGAAAACTCAAATACAAAGCGGCACAATTTCCTGATTTTATAAATCGTGACCAGATTGATAAAATTACATCTTTTGATGAGGTCGATCATTATTTTACGGCACCGCTGCATGGTTATGCAAGTCGTGAGGATTATTACCAGCGTGTTTCTCCGGAATTTTATCTTAAAGATATTACTACTCCGGTTTTAATTATTAATTCTCTCGACGATCCGTTTTTGGGCGAAAGGTGTTATCCCAGAGCAATAGCACAAGACAGTGCTTATGTTTATCTGGAAACGCCAAAATATGGCGGACATTGTGCTTTTCCGCTTCGTGATTCTACATATTCTTATGCAGAGAAAAGAGCTTATGATTTTTTTAATTCTTTTACTGCATCGGCAGAGATTAATAAAGCTTAATATGCAAAACTCTTGAGATTTATTTAAATAGAAGCTTATATTTGCACTCTTAATTTTATTCCTTTTTCTCTTTGTAGAAATTATTCTAAGAGTTTAAATAATGCTGCCAAAAAATAAATCAATTTATAGCCTTCAGTTCATTTTACTTTGTTTGAGCTCTCTTTTGTTCTCGTCTAGTTTTAATATGATTATACCAGAACTCCCAAGTTATTTAAGCAGTTTGGGCGGGGCAGAATACAAAGGTTTGATTATTTCTTTGTTTACTCTTACGGCGGCAATATCGAGACCTTTCAGTGGTAAGCTTACAGATAAATGGGGACGTGTTCCTGTAATGGCCGTTGGGTCTGTGGTATGTCTTATCTGTGGTTTTTTGTATCCGGTATTAAGCTCAGTTTCGGGATTTTTATTTCTGCGTTTGGTTCATGGTTTTTCTACAGGATTTAAACCAACAGCAACTTCGGCTTATGTTGCTGATATTATTCCGCAGGAACGATGGGGTGAAGCTTTAGGTATGCACGGTTTATGTTTTAGTATTGGCGGTGCTTTAGGGCCGGCATTAGGAGGAATGGTTGTAAATGCTTACGGAATTGATGTTATGTTTTACAGTTCGTCATTTCTTGCTTTCATGTCGATTGTGATCGTTATGAATATGAAAGAAACTTTAGCCACAAAAGAAAAACTTCATAAATCAATGTTTTACATAGGCCGAAAAGATATTATAGATCTTGGAGCACTTCCTGCCGGAGTTATCACTTTCTTTTCGTACACAGCTTATGGTTTAATACTTACTTTGATTCCGGATTGGAGCGAGCATCTTGGAGCAGAAAATAAAGGAGTGTTTTTTACTGCTTTTACAATTGCTTCTGTTTTGGTAAGATTTGGTGCCGGAAAGGTTTCTGACCGACACGGACGCACAAATGTAATATTGGCCGGTTTAGTAGTTACTTCAATTGCTTTATTTGTAATTAGCACAGGAAATAGTATTCCGGTACTTTTAGCGGGCGCAGCTCTTTACGGAATGGGTACTGGGATTTTATCGCCGGCCATTAATGCGTGGACGATTGATTTAAGCAATCCGCAGCATAGAGGCAAAGCGATTGCGACCATGTATATTTCTATGGAAATAGGAATTGGACTTGGGGCACTGCTGGGCGGTACTTATTATAATGACCAGATTGGGCGCATACCACAAATAATGAAAATAGATATTCTGGTTTTATTTTTAGGAATTCTGTATCTTTTATATTGGAAAAGGAAACGTGCAGATAGAAAAATAATTAAAGATTAAGCTCTTTATTTATAGCTCTAAATGCAGAATTGGATAAGGTTTTCCGCACCCGTCTAAATCTGAAGTTGATTTAAGCTTGAATCCGAAATGATAATAAAATGCAGCAGCTTGTAAATTGTCTTTATTTACATCGACTTTTGTTATGTTTAATTTCTCCAGAGCAAATAGTAAAAGTTTTTTGCCAATGCCTTTTCCAATTTCACTGGCAGTTACAAAGAGCATTTCTAAACTTTTTTCATTTGTACCTATAAATCCAATAATTTCTTCATTTTCGTTTTTTATGCAATGTAATGTAACGCTGTCAAAAAAGTTTGGAATAAGTTCTTTGTAGAATATAAAATCCTCGGGTTTTAAAAAATCATGCGTTGCTTTTACAGATGATTCCCAAACAGAAATCAAATGTTTGTATTCGCTTTTGTCTACTTTTAAGATCATTATTATTTTTTATTATCCTTCAAATATAATATAACTCAAGGTTTTTTCGAGGTTAATTATTTTTATTGGCTGCCCAAAGAATAGCATTTTTAAGCAGTGTCGTATAATCTTTGTTTTGAAATAATTCAGGAGAATGTCCCATAAAAATATATATATTTCGCGATGCAAAATGATCGTTTGTCCAAACTACAGGATGATCTCCCATTTTTATTTTTGAAGCAGGTTCGTAAGTAGATTCGTCTACCGAAGCCAGTACATGAACATTATTTCGCGGACTTTTATTATAAACGTACCATTCTTCTTTTTTTACCAAAAATTGAGGAGAAACTCCTTTTGTAACTGGATGTGAACGATCTTCAATATTTACTTTTCCGTTGGCAAATGTTGAAATATAATCTACAAATTTTATTCCTCCCATAAAATCAGAAAACCAATTCCACATTGGATATCCGTCAAATTCACCTAATAGTGTTGCATGATGAAGACCAATCCATCCGCCTCGGCCTTCATTTATATATTTTTCAAAAGCTTTCATTGATTCTTCACTCCATGTATAAGGCGGATAATCGAGTTGTATGAAAAGCTTATACTGACTTAAAAGATATTCATTGATTGTTTTTGTGTTTTCGATATAATCAATTGTAAAATTGTTTTGAGCAGCAAGTTCGTTAAGCCATGGTTTAGCAGCTTTGGTAAAATCCAGATGATGTCCGCCGTTTTCGAACAAAACCAAAACTTTAAATTTAGATTTTTCTAATGACTGACTCAGACTATTTTCGCTTATTAATAAAACGGCAAACAGTAATACAAATGTTATAATTGATTTTTTCATTTGGTTCTTAAAAAGGTTAGTCTTTAAATTCAAATTTACAATATGCATTTTAGGTATTAAAATCGAATGAAAGAAGTTTTTAAATTCACAGAAATAATGTATATTAGTACAAAAGCTTCAATATAAGCCCTGATTTAAACTAAAAAAATGCATTTAAAATATATAATACTAAGTTTTGTTTTGTTTACAATTACAGCAAATTCACAAATTGTAGAAGATAAAAAAAATTTCCGAGCGGCTGATTCGCTTCTTAAAGAACATAGTTTTTCTGTTCACAGAGATAATTATTTTTTAACGGGAGTTCCGCTGGATCAAGATATAACCCGAAATACTGCTGATGTTAAATATCAGGTCAGCTTTAAACTCCGATTAAATTCTAAACCTTTGTGGGGCGGTTTTTTTCCGTATTTAATGTATACACAAAAAGCATTTTGGGATATTTATGCGAATTCAAAACCGTTTTCTGAAATTAATTTTAATCCCGGAGTAGCGCTTGTCCGTCCGTTTTATCTAAAAGGAGGAAGGCTTACATACGGAACAGTTTCATTGGAACACGAATCAAACGGAAGAGATTCAATTTATTCCAGAACCTGGAATATGCTGGCTTTTTCTTTAAAATCACAGGTTTCGCCTCGATGGACTGTTGGGCTTAGAGGCTGGATTCCGCTTGTAGATAAAGAAGATAATCCCGGACTTACCAAATATGTTGGCTATGGTGAAGCGAGTGCAACTTATCAAATAAAACCCGGAAGATGGAGCGCTGATGTTCTTTTTAGAAAAGGCAGTGGTTTAATTAATTATGGTTCTTTGCAGACACAGCTAAACTGGCGTCCTTATAAAGATGAAAACTATTATCTCACTTTGCAATGGTTTGTAGGATATACCGAAAGTTTAATTGATTATCAGGAACATAAAAGTATGATTCGTTTAGGATTTACTATTAAACCTGAAAATATGGGGATTTTTTAATCCCCATTTAAAATTTGCTCAATAATTATTTTTTGCACCTCTTCTGATTTTTCGATAAGAACAGAATGTCCTGCATCTTCAAATTCAAAAATATTCTTTTTGGGCGCTTTTAGCCTTGCATAATATTTCTCGGCAATTGTAAAATTGGTTTGAAGATCTTTTTTGCCAATGAAAAAATATACAGGACATTTGACTTTAGGAAGTTCTTTAAAAAGATTTTGCTGTATGGCTTGGTTCCAGGTTGGCATCCAGGTATCTGACCATGTTTTTAAGTATTCTTTTATGGCAAGGGTATCTTTATCCGGCAAAGGCTGTCCGTCGTAATCAAACATCCATTTTCTGGAATAATAAATCTGATCTGAATTTTCAAAAGGAATTTTAACTGTATTTAATTCTTTTTCGGCGGTTATATTTCCTTTTTCTTTGAAATAAGCTTTGAGTTTATCCAGCAGTATTTTTTCGCTTTCTGTTTGATTGATTACGGAGCTAAATGTAAGATAAGCGTTTAGAATTTCGGGGTGTTTTTGGGCCATTTTAAATCCTAAAACAGTTCCCCAGGATTCGCCCGCAAGATAGATTTTCTTTTTGTTGAATTTTTTTTGAAGAAGTTTGATTACTTCATAAGTATCACTTTCCATTAGTTCGAGAGTAATAGGGACATCAGATTTATTTAAAGCCAGTGTTTTTCCGGCATCTCTTTGATCCCATTGCACGACTAAAAAGTGATCTTTAAGTTTATTTGTAAAACTTTCTGCCTGCCTCATTCTCGAACTGCCAGGGCCTCCATGTAAAAAAAGTATAAGAGGTGAATTTTGATTTCCGGTATAAGAAATAATTTGTTTTATTTTATTAACTGATAAAGTATCATAATTGGTCTGGATTTGTGCAAACATCTGACCCATGAATAACATAATAAGCAGGAGCGTAAAATTAAATCTGTTTTTCATTTTAATTCAGTTAATTATGAGGTTTAAATTTGATTTTATTAGGTCAATTAATATTTTTTTAAAGATTTGAGTTTATAGTAAATAGTAAATCTTCTCTCGTGCCTTTTTTTAAATTGATAACGTCAAATCTTTTTGTTGAGGTAAAAGAACCAATATCGCTGTCGCTGTTTATTAAAATGGCTCCCACAAGAACAAGATATTTACAATTGTATTTTGTACCGTCGATTAATTCCTGAATGCGTTTGTCTATCGACTCGTAAATAATTTCGGTGGCTTCAAAAAGAGGGATTTCTGCTTTAAGAATTCGGTCTTTTTGGTTGTAAAGAATCTGCTCGATTGTATTCATTTGATAATCTATTTCGGTTATATGGCCGGGCTCAATAGCATTATCTAATAATTTATGAAGTGCGCCGTGGGCCGCGCCGCAACAGCTAGACGGTTTGTGCTGTCCAAAACGATTAATTTCGCCAACTGTTCCTTCTTTTGAAATACCAATATGAGGTCCGTAATAAATAAAAACTGCACCGTCATCAGGAACATGACTTGCAAAAGCCTGCATGCCGGTTAGTCCCGTAAATGGAAAACCATCTAATCCACCCATTTTAAAAGGTCCCAGAAACTCATTTGCTCTTACAGGATACTGAATACTGTTTACATCATCGCTGCAAATGCTGTCTGCAAACATAATTTCGGCAGGTTCAAGATCCAGTTTTTCTTCGATATAATCGATAATCTTGTTTATAAAATCAATTGTGGTTAGTGCATTAGGGTAGTATTTTCTAATGGTTTGCAGTTTTTCTCTTTTTTTCATTCTTAGAAAATTTGAATGTAAATATCAGTTATGTGATAAATTGGAAAATGGCATTTCTGACTTTAGTAAAATTATAAAATTTAGAACAGGTTTTATAAGATTATTTTTTTGAGAGTGTAAAAACTTGTAAATCAAATATTTTAACTTTTTTTTATTAAATTTGATAGTACAATTTCTAGCAGCATTAATTATGGAAAAATTAAAACGCCCGGTTTATGTTAAAGCTGGTACCGATGATTTTTTTAAAAAGTTACGCACAGAAGTGAACGAAACTGTTTTGCAAAATTCATCTTTGTACCGTTTAAATATTCTCAAGTCTCTAGGTCTTTTGTTTTTGTATTTTTTGTTTTATGGCTGTATTTTAATATTTGGCAGCAACACACTTTTACTTTTTCTTTTTTACATTTTGTGTGGTTTTACCATGATTGTGCTTTTTATAAATGCATTTCATGATGCGGCACATGGTGCTTTATTTAAAAAAGCAAAACACAATGAATGGTTTTTATATGTTTTAGAACTTTTTGGAAGTAATCACTGGCTCTGGATGCGGCGTCATATAAACCTGCATCATGCTTATCCTAATGTACCGGATTGGGATATAGATATCAAACAAAGCGATATTATCAGGATTTTTCCAAACAGCCCGCTTTTTAGTTACCATAAATATCAGCATATTTATATGTGGTTTATTTATCCGTTATATAGCTTAAACTGGATTTATATCCGTGATTTTAAAGATTTTTTTGGAACCAGAAATAACTATGTAAAAAAGGTTGTAGATAAAATTCCTTTAAAACAGGTTTTTTTATTATTTGGTGCAAAAGTTATAAATCTGGTGTATATTCTTTTTGTTCCAATGATAGTTTTAAATCAGCCTTGGTATTTGGTTTTGACTGCCTGGCTTTCAATGCATTTATTTGGAAGTGTTTTGGGAGTTGTGGCACTGGTTTCTACTCATGTTGATGAAGATGCAAATTTTCCGGGAACTGATGAAGATGGAAATCTTTCTGCTACCTGGGCTGTACACCAAATGATTGTTACAAAGGATTTCAGCACCAACAGTAAACTTGCTAATTTTTTATACGGCGGTTTTACTCATCATGTTGCACATCATCTTTTTCCGGGTGTTGGGCATACTTATTACCCTTACATTACGCCAATTATAATGCGTTATGCTCAGGAATATGATCTTCCTTATACTTCCTATCCTTTTTATCATGCCATTCGATCGCATTTTAGAATGCTGAGGGATAAAGGAATTAGAGAAAACATTTTAACGACAGGAGAAATTTAAGATTTTAAAATTGTTGTTTGTTATTAGTTTTATATATTTTCTTTAACCGTTTCACACATCAAACCGGACTATATAATCTACACCATCTTTTTACTTAGATGTGTGTCACAATTTGCCATTTCCGCAAATCAAGCCTTTTACTTCATTTTTTAATAAGTTTTTTTATAATAAATATTTCTTTTTAATAAAATCGCATTACATTTTTTTAATGTTATTTTAATTTTAAATTAAGATAATCTTAAGAAAAGGAGTTTTTTTTATTAATCTATTATTTTTAAAGTAGGATATAAAATTTATTTAGAATAGTTAAAAATAATTTGTAAAAAAGTAACTCAGTATTTACTTTTGGCTCAAATTTTAATTTAAACTCATTCTACATAATGCGAATTCAAAGAGTTGTAATCTTGATGTTTGCTTTGCTGACAGCGGTTCAAGGTTTTTCACAAAATGGCAAAGTAAATTTAAAAGGAGTAATAGTAGCAGAAAACGGCCAGCCTGCAGAAGGTGTTTCTGTAGCACTAAAAGGAACAAAATATTCGGCTTTAACAAATGAAAAAGGTGAATATGAATTTAATGCTGAACCAGGAGACTACACTCTGGTTGCTACTTCGGTAGGTTTTAAATCAAAACAAACTAAGATCAAATTAGATCAATCCCCAAAAATAATTCCAACTATTACCATTCAGGAAGATATGGCTGCTTTAGAGGAAGTTCAGGTAACTGGAAAATCTAAAGTAGAGCGTGTTCGTGAACAGCCTTTTAATATTGCTGCAATCGATTTAAAGAAGACATATAATTCATCTGCTGATTTAAATCAGGTTTTAAGTACCACTACAGGAGTTCGTGTAAGAGAAACAGGAGGAATGGGATCTGATTTTAAATTCTCTTTGAATGGATTTTCGGGAAATCAGGTTAAATTTTTTATGGATGGCATTCCAATTGACAGTTATGGTTCTTCATTTACATTGAATAATATTCCGGTAAATATGGCCGAACGTATTGAGGTCTACAAAGGAGTTGTGCCGGTTGAGTTAGGAAGTGACGCTTTGGGTGGTGCGGTAAATATTATTACCAATCAGTCAGTAAAAAGATACGTTGATGCCTCTTACAGCTTTGGTTCATTTAATACCCATAGAGCTGCAGTAAATACAAGATTTACCAGTAAAAAAGGTTTTGTAACTAATATTAATGCTTTTGGAAACTATACAGACAATAGTTATAAAGTAACTGCTACAACATCTAATCCAGATGGGACTTTTAATCCGGAACGTGAATACAAGCATTTTCACGATGGTTATAAATCGGGAGCTATTATTGCTGAGTTTGGTGTGAAAGGAAAAAAATATGCCGATTATTTATTAATTGGTATGATGGCTTCGGCAAATAAAAAAGAAATACAAACGGGATCAACCATGCAAAGAGTAATTGGTCTTGCTTTTAACGATAGTAAAGCTTTTGTTCCTTCTTTAAAATTTAAAAAAGACAGTCTTTTTACTAAAAACTTGTCTGTTAATTTAATTGCTTCTTATAATGTTGTTCAAAGCCGTTCTGTAGATACATCTTCTTACAGATACAGCTGGGACGGAAGCCGTACCTGGAGTAAAGTAAGTAATGCCGGAGGAGAACTTAATGATGAAAAAACAATTTATGTATATGACGATAATTCATTTCAGGCCAATACTAATTTTAAATATGATCTGAATGAGCAGCAGTATTTTGCTTTCAACTATTCTGTTAATACTTTAAAAAGAAAAGAAGACGACGAAGTTAGAACCATTACTAAACCAGGATCTCCGGTTGTAAATAAAAACATTTTAGGGCTTTCTTATAATCTGGCAGCGTTTGACAGAAAACTATCGGTTATAGCATTTGGGAAGAAATATTTCTTAAATACCAGTATGAACGTTTTGGAGTATGTAAATGGTAAAAATGTTTATACGCCAATCAAAAGTTCGTTTGATGATATTGGCTACGGAACTGCTTTGGCTTATTTTTTAACAAGCGATATACAATTGAAAACATCTTTTGAGCACGCTTATCGTTTGCCAACTGGAGATGAAATGTTAGGAGATGGTTTAAATCTTAGACCAGCACCGACTTTGAAACCGGAATCAAGCGACAATTTCAATGCTGGAATCGCTTATAAAAAAGGATTAGAAAATCATTCTTTTGGTATTCAGGGAAATTTTATTTACAGAGATGCAAAAGATTTTATCCGCATTCAAACGCAGGGATTTCAGTCTATTTATGAAAATGAGTACAGTGTAAGAGTTACAGGTTTTGATGCTTCGCTGCATTATGCTTTCAAAAACTGGCTGTCAGTTGAAGTAAATGCTACACAGCAAAAAACAATCGATACCAACAAATTTGATCCGCCGGGATCTAATATTCCAAATTACGATAATGGTTCTCAATTAGCCAACGTGCCTATATTTTATGCTAATGCAAGTGTTAGTTTAAATTTTAGAAAGATAAGAACAACTGATGATAACTTGATGATTAATTTATTTACAAACTATGTAGACGAATATTATTTAGTATCAACAAGAAATGGTGCTCCAAGTACCAGAAATACAATTCCATCACAACTCACACAAAACATTGCGGCATCTTATGCTTTTCAAAATGGTAAATATAATATTGGCTTAGAGTGCAACAACATTGCTGATACAAAAGTCTACGACTATTTTAAAGTGCAAAAACCGGGAAGAGCTTTTGCTGTTAAACTTAGATATTTTTTAAACTAATTATATAATTTTAAATTCAATACAATGATAACAAGAATTAAAAACCTTTTAGCTTTAGCAGTTCTGCCAGCTGTATTTTTTTCATGCAGCAGCGACAACGATAACTCAGAGGTAAGAAACCCAGCAGATGAAACTTATGTTCTTTCTTACCAAACTACAGATTACGATACATACGTTTGGCAGTTTGAATCTGTTGACGAATTGATGACAGGATCAATCAACATGGTTGGTAAAGGAATCGAGCAGGCGGGAGGTCTTGTACCGGTTGCAAATACATTTTTTGCTTTAACAGGAAATGCTGAAGGATCTATTGGATATTACCTTAATATGGAAGGTAAATTAAGCACTACTGCTAATTTATTTACAGGAGACAGCTACGCTTACGGAACTACAGATGATAACAAATTAGTTATGGTTAATTCTCCATGGGATGCAAGTTCTACTCAAAATGAAATATTAATTTACGATCCTGCTACGGTTAAAATTTCAAATCGTATCTATGATGATTTCGCAATTCCAAACGGACACTTTTTATGGCCTACAAGTGTAAATGTTTCGGGAAACAAACTTTTCATTTCTACATTTGAGCGTGACAAAGACTGGAAATTGTACCAAGACAAAGCAGTTATAAAAGTTTACGAATATCCTTCTTTGAAATACTTAAAAACTATTGAGGATTCTCGTACAACAGCTATTGGTCAGTACTATACAAATACGGGTATGGTTCAGACAGAATCTGGAGATATCTATACATTCTCATCTAACTCTGTTTTATGCGGTTATACGCCAACGGCTTCTCACTCAGCAATTCTTAGAATCAAAAAAGGAGAGTCAGAATTTGATGCTAATTATTTCTTAGATATCGAAACAAGTATTCTTAAAGGAAAAGTATTATCTGCTTACCCAGCTGGAGGCGAAAAAGTATTAGTTAACTATATCCCTTCAGATATTGATGCTGCACAGCCAAACTGGGGATTCTTGAATTATAAATCATTCAGCTTAAAATGTGCTATTATCGATCTTGGTTCAAAAGCAATTACACAAGTTACAGGATTACCAGACCACTCTGGTGATAACTATTTTGGTTTTGGAAGTGCTTTAATTGAAAGCGGTAAAATCTACAAAAGCTTCGTTACAAATACAGAAGGACGTGTTTACCAAATTGATATTGCAACTGGTGTAGCAAAAGCAGGAGCTGTAATTACTGGTGGTGTTGACTTACCGGCAATGACAAGACTGACTAAAAAACAATAAGCAGTACAATTTAAATTTTGCATATTAAGCCATATAATCATTGTATTCAATGCAATGATTATGTGGTTTTGTTATGTTGTTAAACAACGAATAAAATGAGTGTTATCAAAAAACAATCATCAAAACCAAAATCGAAAGGAAAGTCTCTTTTTAGCAGAATAAATGCCTGGCTGCATCTTTGGTTAGGGCTTGCTTCGGGAATAGTAGTTTTTATAATGGGAATTACAGGCTGTATTTTGGTTTTTGAACACGAAATTAAAGAACTGACTTCACCTTGGTTAAAGGTTGAAGCACAAAGTCCGGAAAAAGTTTTACCGCCTTCTAAAATATATGCAGCAGTAAAGAAAGCGCTTCCTGAAAAAGAAATTCACGGTGTATGGTATAATGGTTTAGATAAAACAATAAAAGTTGATATTGAATCAGATTCTTTGATTTATGTAAATCCGTATAATGGTAAAATAACCGGAATAGTTGATCATGAAGATTTTTTTCATGAAATAGATGAAGGGCATCGTTATGTATGGCTGGGCAGAGAGGTAGGAACTGCGGTTACTTCCTGGGCTACATTAATTTTCTTTTTTCTGTTAATAAGCGGTATGATTTTGTGGTTTCCAAAAAAATGGAACAAAACAACTGTAAACAGCAGTTTTAAAATTAAATGGAATGCCAAATTCAAAAGACTTAATTATGACCTGCATAATGTTTTAGGGTTTTATTCGCTTCTTTTGGCATTTTTAATTGCGCTGACGGGACTAATAATGAGTTTTCACTGGGTTCGCGAAAGTACCTATTGGATAACAGGAGGCTTTACAAACGAAAAGAAAAAGAAAGAAGTTGCAGTAATAAAAACAGATACACTTTCTAAATCAAAATATGATGTATTAACTGCTTCGGATATAATTTTTAATAAAGTCCGAAAAGAAATCGCAAAACATAATAAAGAAGCCGTAATTATTCATTTTCCGGATGAACCCAAAGATAATTTTTATGCTTGCACCGATATGCATAACGGAAATTGGAGAGATCTTTACTTTGACCAGAAAACCTTAGAATTGCTCCCAAATTCACGAAAATATATTGGAGACGAAAAATTTCACGACTGGATGAGCCGTTCTAATTACAGCCTTCACGTTGGTGCAATTGGCGGATTAACAACTAAAATTATTTATTTTATAGCGAGTTTGATTTGTGCCAGTTTACCTATTACGGGTTTTTATATCTGGTGGGGCAGAAAGAAAAAGAAAAAAAATTAAAATATATTAAAAACAAAAGCCTGAGAATCTAAATCCTCAGGCTTTTTACTATTCAAAATATTCGCCTAGAAAGAACGTTTTACAGAAAGTTTATCCAAGCAGAAATAAGCTGCTGTATTCATGCCATACATTGGATCAGAATCTGTAGAAGCCATTTGGAAAACAATATATTGTACATCGCCTAATTTTGCCAGTTCAGATGCAGAAACATCAACCCATCCTGTCGGCATAACTAAAGATGATCCAGTATAGTCAGCTAAAGTATGTGTGATTGGGTTTGTAATTAAACCATTATCATCAACACCATAAATTAAAAGTTCAAAATGATCTCCTGATGCAAAAGGCTGTGTAAATCCATCTCCATATAAACAACCATAATAAGGCCATGGATGGATATTGATTTTTAACCCTAAAACTTCATATGATCCTGTATTTCCAACTTTAATCCAGTTAGAAAAAGAAGATTCGCTAAAAGTAGTTCCTTGTGGAGAAGCAGGATCTAAATAACTTGACCAATATGCCACGATGTAAGGATCTCCTGTTGTTCCCGGCGTTCCCGGTGTAATAGTCGAAGCAGTTCCTGCACCGCTTCCAGCCATAGTTCCCCATTGATGAGGCACCCAGCCGTCTGATCCGCCCGGACCTGCACCAGAACCGTAATTTGTAATATCGTTTACATTAGAAACAATAAAACCGTCCCAGTAATTATAACCAACAGAAGTTGCAGTATGCGAAAAAGTAAAAATGTCAACACTTAAATTCGTATTAGATACATAAGTGTTTTCCCAATACTTCCCGCCCGTTGTTGTAGTACCGCTGCTTAATAATGAACTTGTAAGATTAAGCGTTGTAGTGGTTCCAATTGAAGGATCTGTAACCGCTGTTTTTGAAGTGATTGATTTTGAGTTTTTTAATGCCGAATTTGCATTGTCAACCGTTAAAACATCATCGTCGTTGCTGCAGGAAGAAAATCCCAATGCCAGTCCCAATGTCAAAAAATAAAGTACTTTTTTCATGATTTATAAAAATTAAGGTTAATAATTAATGGTTAGAATTCAATTGCATTATGGTCTAAAGCTTATAATTACTTTGGAAAATTTAAATCTGAAACCTCCTCAAAAGAACCTGTCAGTAAATCAAGCGATCCTAAGGCAGTAAATGTGGGTACATATACCTTTACAAAATCAACTCCCGGCAAGTGCACTTTTTTTCCGTCTTTGTCTACTGCCCAGCTTATATCGATTGAAGGATCTTTTATACCTCCGTAACCCCATTCAAAAGTGCCGACATTAAAACTTGTACCGGCCCCATCGCTTACATCTTTTGCAGGTATTGCGATTTTTGTTCCTTTTACAGTGTAGCTGTCGGCTGCCCAAGCCGGATAATAATTATTTCTTCTTCTGGTATTAGTTCTTGTAATTGTTCCTGAACCGTTTTTATTATCTGTCCACGGAAGATAGGCTGTATCATATTGCCAGCTTAATGCTCCTGTAACGGGAGTTGCCGCAGCATTTGGTCTTTGATATGTAATTTCATAATTCTTAACCGTTGTCGATTTATGATATTCGCTTCCTGCAATTTCATACCATTCATTTTCATCTGCGATCCCATTCTTGTTAGCGTCGTATGCAACAGAAATACTTACAGGAGAATATTTTATTGAAGCATTTCCTGCGGTCGTCTTAACTGTAAAATCACGTTTTCCGTAAGCATTAACAACAGTGTGATCAAAAGCTGTTACGATATAACCTCCAAACGTTCCTAAAGAAACCGCACCGCCAGTTTTTACAATCTGCTGTGTTTTCTGCAACGATTCCTCTTTTGTAGTATAAGCCGCAACACTGTAACTTGGCGCTGGTAAAAAATCAACAAGCGTTAAAGCTTTTGCAGTGTAAGTTTTTCCAGTTTCAGTAACTGTAACTTTGGTAGACGTTTCTTTAACCAATTTATCCAGTGTAACCTTAAGATTTACATCATAAGTTGCCGCTTTTGGAGTAATAAATAATAAAGTTTTACTGTCGCCAATAATAGAATCTTTAACAACACCGTCTTTTCCGGTAACTTTAGTCGACCATTGGTATAATGGCGTTTTTTCTGCAGCATTTTCGATGGTTACTTCTGGAGCAATTTCTACCACATCATATTGTGATACGGAAAATTCTGAAGTCAGTTTCAGCGCGATTGCAGGTTCTGGAGCCGGTGGTTCAACTATAACTTCTGGTTTAGAATCGTCATTGCTGCACGAGTTAAAAGAAGCAAAAGCGATTAGAAATAAACTATATTTTAAATACTTTTTCATGTTCTTAGTTTTTTGCTTTTTTTAAATTGTATTTTTTTAATAAATGAAGATCTCCTGCACCTGCAAAAGTTGCTGCCATTGAAGATTGCTGCTGGCAAAGCCCCATTGGTTCGCTCACACAATTGACCACTTTAATGAAATCGATTCCTGGAAGATTAGCTTTGTTTCCGTTTTTATCAACCGCCCAATCAATATCAATATCTGGATTTACGGCATTTACATAGCCCCATTCTGGCAGAGTAGAATTCCATAAAGTAGTTTGTCCCGGACGTGCAGTTTCAAAATCAACATCGAGTCTGGTTCCTTCATAACTCACTTCGGTTTGTGTTTTCCATAAAGGATAAAATTCTTTCTTAGCTCTTGGTCTTGCCAGATAAAAACTTTCTCCCTGATTATTTTCACAATAAACATGTTCGTAATCCAGAAAAAGTGCACTTGCTGTAACCAAAGGTTCGTTTGCACCTTTTTTACGATACGTTACTTTAAAATTCTTTACGGTATTTGATTTGGCATGCTGACTTCCTATAATTTCATACCATTCATCTTCGTCTGGTTTTCCGTTTTTATTTTTGTCATAAGCCACAAAAATTAATCCCGGTGCCGACGGATTTGCTTTAGGAACTGTTGGGTTCGAAATATCTCCTCCATATACTCTAAAATCGCTTGCTCCCGGAATATTTACAACCGTATGATCAAAACCTACGATAATTGAACCTCCAAAACCGCCTAAATCTAACGGATATCCAACACTTGTTTTGTCAATTCTTCCTAAAACGGTTTTCATTAAATCTTCTTTAGAATTTCCGTCTTTAAATAAATCGTTGGCAAACATTCCCGGAGCAGGATCAAAATCGAAAATTTTTGTGATGTACGGATTGTAATCAGCAGTTTCGTTGATAACTGTTACAGTCGTATTTTTTGTTCCTTTTTTTTCACCAGAAGTCACATTCAAGGTAAACTCATACGAACCCGCATAAATCGCTGTAAATCGTAAGTCTTTTGTATTTCCAACAATAGAATCGGTAACCTGATCTACAGGGTTTTTAGTCATAATCCATTCGTAAACAGCATTAGTGCCAGCATCTGAAGCTGTAATGTCTAAAACCGTAAAAGTGGGCGTTTCATACTTTTCCTGAAGCGTAACTTCAATTTTGTTGGCATTTTCGTCTGGTTTGTCGTCACTGCTGCAGCCAACAAAGGCAAACGCAAAGGCAAACAACAAAAAATGGGTAACATTTTTTTTCATAATTTGGATATAATATATTTGATTTGATACTAGTTTAAAAATTATCGGGTTGGAATATTTTCTCCCAAAAGATGCAAATCTGTCGCACCAGAAATCTCTGTAGAAGTTTCTCCAAGCCATCCCGCCTGCTGATTCAATCCGTTATAAACTTTTACAAAATCTATTGCAGGAAGCTGGACTTTATTACCATTATTATCTATTGCCCAATCAATATCAATTGCCGAATCATCGTCGTTGTTTGGCGCATTATCGGCATAGCCGTATAAAAAGGCATATTGCACAAAATAGCTTCCGTTGCCACTTTCGTCCACCGCATTATCGGGTAGTCTTGTTCCTTTAAAAGTAATCGTAGCCTGATCTTTAAGCCATTTTGGCCAATAATCCAAAGAATGATTGTAAGCGTTATTTTGCACTATATAACCTTCTTTTCCTTGATTGTCTTTCCAATAGATATATTCTGTATCGGTAAAAAGAACCGATCCTGTTCCACCGCCTGGAACTGGAACTTTATTTGGATCTGGTCTGTGATAGGTGATTTCGTAATTGCGAATTGTTTTTGCCATTTTATGACCACCGCCTTCAATTTCAAACCATTCATCATCTGGAAGTCCGTTTTTGTTTTTATCGTACGAAACCATAATTACACCTGCTTCACTGCTTCCGCCTCGAAATTCTGCATTCGGATTCGGATTGGCTTCTGCCCAAAAAGCATTTCCTAAAACCCTGAAATCACGTTTTCCTTTTACGTTTACAATACTGTGATCAAAACCAAAAACAACATAACCGCCAAAAGCTCCAAGTGAAATAAGATCTCCGTTTTTCTTTGCCAGATACGAATTGGCTCTTCCTAAAACTCTATCCGCAGTATCGCCGTCATTGGCTACCGGAAGATCATTTACGAATTGTCCCGGCGCAGGTTTAAATTCAAATACTTTAGCAATAAAACTTTTTAGTTCTTTAGCTTCTGCACTTACTGTAACGGTTACTTTTTGGGTCTGAGTCGTTCCTTTATCTGTAATAACAACATTAAACGCATATGTTCCTTCTGCAGCAGCGGCAAACAAAGCTTCTTTTGAACTGAGATTAGTTAATGAATAATTTTCTGATGAAACATTTGCAACCGACCAACTGTAAGTCGCATCTGAACTTGCCGTTGTTTTCGGACTTAAAGTCACAATCGTAAAACGTTGTGTTTTAACTTCATTAGTCTGCGATTCTCCTCCCGTTTCAGGATTGTCATCGCCACCGCCTGAACAGTTTGCAAGCATGATCGACAAAATGGCCAATACTGCTATTCGAAAATGTTTAAGTACTCTTGAATTCATGTTTTTTATTTTTTGGTTATAAAGGCAATATGTGCAGGAATATTTCCCGCTGTAGTTTTCCATTTTAATTTTCCTTCTGGCGTAAAACAATAGATGTAACCCGTTACAACATAGTTTTGCGCATCGGTAATATAGATTTCCTTAGTTTCTGGATTGACCTGAAGTCCGTACGGAATCATGATTTGTTTATCGGTTCCGTCGGTAATAATTTTATCACTTATGACTTTTTTGGTTCTGGTATCGAGAATTCCGTACGTAATTTTATTGCTGTTGGTGAGATAACTCCACGAAACACTGTAATAATACAGCAGATCATCGACCAGACACATTCCCAAAGCAGGAATATCGAGTTGTATTTTTTTCTCGTCGGTTTTCGTATCAATCACAAACAGATTTGATGGCGTGTTGTAGTAATCACCGCGCGAACTCACATAAATATCGCCTCGGCTGTCGATCTGCATTCCGTAGAGATTAATCCCGACATCAATTTTTTTGGTTTCTGTAAAAGTTTCCAGATCAATAACCGAAACAGTACGATCGTAATTCGGAACGCGATAACCACCAGAATTGGCTACATATAATTTTCCGTTATGAACCACCATTTGTTCCGGCTGATAACCAACGGTTACTTTTCTTTTTATTTCTAAAGAAGTCGTATCAATTTCGGCAACAAAACCAATTTCGGCATTCGGGTCAATTGCAACGGGTCCGGCATACGAACTTACATACGCTTTGTCTTTGTAAAAAGTCACATAACGGCAGTTGGGAATATCGATTTTTTTGATGCGTTTTGCCGTCCATTTTTCGAGAACTTCAACTTTATTGGAAACATTAATTACGGCATACACTTTATTGCCATAGATTTGAATATCGTTTCCAACATCGCCCAGTTCTTTTACGACATTCGGGTTTCGTTCCGAATAAACATCGGTTGTATAATTTCCTGTTCGGTAATTAAAAACGTCGATACTGGCTCTGTTCATTCCCATATTACCTTCGTTAAGAAGATAAAATCCTTCAATATTTCCGTCACTTCTCGGCGCAGCAACGCTTACATCTGAGGAAAGAAATATCGTTTCGTCTTCACGGCATGAAACCAGCGAAATGGCAATGTTTAAACCAAATAGTATTTTTATAATGCTCTTTTTCATATCTCAAAACTGACTATAAATTTGAATGTTCGCCCAGGCATCGGATAATTGTAAATCACTTCATACTGCTGATTAAAAGCATTGTTGACTTCTATCGTTCCGTTCAATTTGCATTTATTAAAAGTGAAAGCCTTTTGAACCGCCAAATCGTGTGTGTACCACGGCTGTACCTCATTTACTTTTATATTATTGACGTTTCCGTTGTAGCGTTTTCCAACGTAGATAAAACTGTAATTGAAGTTCCATGATTCGTAACCTGCATTCAAAATTCCAGAACCGCTGTGCCAAGGCGTATACGGAATCTGATCGCCGTAAGAAGACAATTCTAAACCTGAAAATTTGGTGAAATCCTGACTTTGAGAATACGTATAAGTTAAGTTTGCAGTTAGATTAACTTTGTCGATATGAGTTCCCAGATTGACAACCGTTTCAATTCCTTTTCCTTTTACCTGACCAATATTCGTCATCATCCAGCGGAATAAATTTCCTGTCGGCGCCGCCACAATTTTGTCTTTGGTATTGGTATAATAAGCGTCTGCCTGAATGGAGAATTTGTCTATAAAACTTTCTTTAAGAGAAAAATTATAGGTAAAACCAACATCGTATTGGTTCATATATTCAGGTCTCAAAGTACTTGAACCGACCATTGTGTAATATAAATCGTTGAAAGTCGGCATTCTGAAAATGCGTTTAGCGAAGGCTCTTAAATTGAAATCGTACTTTTTAAATGGCGTATAACCAAGGAATAAAGCGGGGGTAAATTCGGTTTTGTTTGGCGCTTTGGCGTTGAATTTCACTTCTTCGATTACGCGGGTTGCCAAAACGTTTCCTAAAACTTTAAAACCTTCATATCGATAAGAAGTCGCAAGCGAAACCAATGCGGTATAACGCTGTGGGAAAGAAAACTGCGTTTGAATACCGCGTCTTGTTGCGTTTAATTTATTGTATTGAAAATCGGTTGACAGCGAAACATCCCAAGTAGGTAAAATGCTGTATAAATTTACGGCCGAGAAATAAGCTTCCTGCTGAAAGTAACTGTCGTCTGATTGTGCGCCTTCGGTTACTACTTCACCTAAAACACTGGTGGTATCCCGCGCAATATAATGTGTATAATCGTAAGCGAATTTCCCTTTTGCCTGAAATTTATATTTCTCTGAAACATCTTTGGTGAAAAAACTCTGCGCAAAAAAGTTCTTATCAAACTGCCTGAATCCGTCTCTGAATTTATTTTCGACAATCGCTCCCGGCGCGCCTCTTTCAGAATCATAATAATAGACTTTGGCGTCCCAAGAACCGTTGTTTATTTTTCCGTAAACTCCAGATTCAAATCGAAATGCTTCAATATCGCTGTTGTATCTTGTTGCTGTGGTATCGTAGGCAATACTACCATCCTGATTTTTTCTTTTATATCTAAATTTATATTCTCCGTTAGATTTGATGTATTCAGAACTGACACTCAAACTGACTTTATCGCTGAGTTTTTGTTCCCATCTAAAAGAAGGATCGTGATAATCAATCGACATGGTTTTGTAACGAACAAGCAGATTTGTTTTTTTATTCCCCGAAAAAACAGGACGTTTTGTTCGTAAATAAATGGCTGAAGCTGAAGCAAAATCTTTAGCTGACTGAAAAATTTCACTTTTCTGACCATTGTACATTGTTAATGATTCCATGTCGTCAAGCGAATATTTACCAAGATCGGTTACACCGTTTTGAGCATTTCCAAGCTGAATTCCGTCATAAAATACGCCAACGTGATGTGTTCCCATATTGCGGACATCGACTGTTTTAAGTCCGCCGACACCGCCGTAATCTTTGATTTGTGTGCCAGCAAAATACCGAAGTGCGTCTGCCACATTATGACTTGCCAGTTTTTCGAGCAGTACGCCAGAAAGACTTTGCACGGGAATAACTTCCTGATAGGGTTTTCCTTTTAAAATAACTTCTTTTAAAACGCGCGAACTATCTGTGACTGCCTGCGAGTGAAGCCAAAAAGGAAAAAATAAAATAAAAGCTAAAAGTGTTTTTCTAAAATTATACATCACGATTGATTTAAAAAAACTTTCGGTGATGTACTTACAAAAAGACAGATATAGGCCTGCTGTCCTATAACAGGTTACCATCTTGTGTCGTCAACTTCATACCACGAAAGTTTTAAACTATGTGATCGTGGCAGGTCTCCTGACTTGTTCCATCTTTAAACGGCCTTCTCACCCCGAAATTCGGGACAATGGCATAAGTAATGTTTAAAGACTTCTATAGAACTTACAGTAGCGGGTCTGTTCAGGATTTACACCTGATTCCCTTTTAACTATTTTTTCCTAAGAAAAAACAGACCAAAATCGGGTGTAAAGATATAATTGTTAGGTCGTGTCTGCAAGATAATATTGCTTTATTGTAAAATTTGTGTAGTTATGTTCTCAAAAAATACTGTTTACAAGCCTTGTAATCAGGATTATTTTAAAACAGGAATTTTTACAAAACTGTCATTATACCATTTTATCTGCAAAGGTTCTTTTGCATCTAGAATCGTTTCATCGCTTACGTCTTTTCCGGTTCCGTAATTTAGTTGTGAGAAAGCATTTTTATTTACGTTAACGGCAATTAATAAACGGCTTCCTTTATGGAGTTTTTTACTCACAAAATGCGTGTTGGAAAATGTAATAGCTTCTATTTTATCAGGCTGAAGCAATTGTCGTTTTTCGATATCCTTTGCATAACTGGCGCGTCCAATGTAGTAGGAAAGATGAAAATATTCTCCGTTTGGCGTGACTTCATAAAGAGTTACGCCTAAATCAAAATCTTTTTTGTTGATACTGCATTTGATTTCTCCCAAAAAAGAACCATTTACAATTAAAGGCTGGGTTAAAGGTTCGCTGATAAAAAAGTAACCATCATTTTTGTTGACTTCTTTTTGAATAATCGGACTTGGATAATAATTATTATTGCTGATTTCTCTGTTTGCAAAATCAACTTCCTGAATTAGAAATTCTTCTTTTTTAGGCTTTTTATTATCGGCTTTATGGAAATCATCTGATTTAGGTGTAGTTAAATATAAAGTCAGGAAATCATTGTGCATTTTTTCAAATGAAGAAGCACTTTTCCATTCGTTGGCACCCATGACTTCGTAATTGATTTTATCTTTTAGAATTTCCGGTTTGGGGCCGTTTTTCAAAATATAATCAAACCATTCGTAAGTAATTTTCTTTATGTCGATTAAAGAAACGGGATCGACTTTGTAATCATTCAGAACAGCTTCACCGCCAACTTGAGTTCCAAAATGCCCGTAAGGACCAATTATAAGGTAAAAAGGCGTTTTTGGACTGTATTTTTGAAGTTCTTTTAAGTAATATAAACCCGAATTCTGCGAATCGTTATAATATCCGTCAAACGCTAAAACCGGAATATTTATTTGTGCAAAATCAGTTTTATAAGGCGCCATTTTCTGCCAGTATTCGTCAAACGACGGGTGGTTTATCCATTTTTGAAACCATCTGTTGGGCTCACCGTCAATACTGTCTAGTTTTCTGTAGGCCGTTCCGGATTCCCACCATCTAAATTTTAAACCTCTAAAACGGGGTCTGTTATTATTCGTTACGGTATCGAGATATTTATTGTTTCCTACATAAAAAGCCCATTCGTAATTTGGGTTTATAAAAATGTTGTTTTCCATAGGAAGTCCCATTCCGGGTCTGTTTGCTACCGCAGGTACAATTGTTTTAAGAGCCGGATGCATTTTTTTGCACGCTGCCCATTGTGTAAAACCATTATAACTGCCGCCGTACATAGCCACTTTTCCATTACACCATTTTTGTTTGCTAATCCAGTCTATGGCATCGTAAACATCATTTACTTCGTTTTCATACGGATTTATTTCGTCAGGGCTGAAACGTTTTCCTCTCGAATATACTATAATTCCGGTGTAGCCTTTGTCTACAGATTCTTTTATACTTTTTAGATCTCTTCCTTTGTCACGAACGTAAATTGTATATTGAAGAATTACGGGTTTTGTATTGTTGTCATTTTTTTTGTGTGCGATCATTGCAGATAAAATGCCGCCGTCGCGTGTGGTTATAGAAACGCTGTCCTGAATGTCGTAATCGGTTTCTGTATTGGCTGATTTTAAAGCTTTTGTCTGCTGTGCGAAGAGTTGTGAAACAGCAAAAAATAAACTCAGAAGTAAAAACAATGATTTGTTATTCATATTCGTAAGTTTTTAAGTTGAACGAATTTAATTATAATTTATATATTTACTTTCAGTAAAGACTCAAATTATAACTTCATGTTACATTTTATTAAATCTTCCGTTTTTTTAACTGCATTTTTTTGGATGACTTCTGTACAGGCACAACACGAAGCGTATGCAGAACCTGTAGAACATAAAATTGCCGATACTGCTTTTGTAAACTTAAAAGATTATAGTAAAGATTTTGTGTATGACATGAAATATGCCACAGAAGATAATTTCTTAAAAGCGAAAGTATATGATTGTGCCGAATGTTTACTGCGTTTAAAAACGGTTAAAGCATTGGTTGCGGCGAATAAAGAATTTATTAAAAAAGGATATAAAATAAAGCTTTACGATTGTTACAGACCTTTGTCGATCCAGAAGAAAATGTGGGAAATTGTATCGAACCCTAAGTATGTTGCCGATCCAAAAAAAGGCTCCATCCATAATAGAGGAGGAGCCGTTGATATTTCGCTGGTTGACAATAACGGAAAAGAATTGGATATGGGAACTGCTTTTGATTTTTTTGGACCCGAAGCAGGTCATAATTATACCAATTTCTCTAAAAAAGTTTTATCAAACCGAAAATTCTTAAAAAAGATAATGATAGAAAATGGTTTCAATTCATTTGATTCAGAATGGTGGCATTATAATTTAAAAGCAGGTTTAAAAGATGCCGTTTCGAATCAAAAGTGGAATTGTAACTAATTTATTCTACACATCTGATATTTTCCATAAAGTAAGTATTGGGATGCGTTACTTTACCCGTTAATTCAGAAGTAAGATCAGCTTTTACGATATAGTCTTCTGTATTGGTAAGATATTTAATTCGCATAATAGATACAGGCGATTTTTTCAATTCTTCAAAATTATCTTTCATAAACATAAAAATACCAGTATTGATTCGGTTGTCAAAACCTTTATCATCGCGAACAAGCGTTCCGCAGTTTTCCTGATTAATATGCATTAATGTTACAATTTTTCCGTTTTCTAACTGTAAAAAGATTTTAGAGTTTTTATCAAAACAATTCGCTTTTATAAAATCTTTACTTTTTTGAATATTTTGTAAATTTAAAGTCGGCAGACCGTCAGTTTGCGCCAGTGAGAAAAAAATGTAGTTAAACGAACCTCCAAAATACTTTTCGCTCATTAAGTATTCGTTAGTTATTTTGTACGTACCAATAGAGTCAGTTACATTGGCGCTGTATTCACATGGTTTTTGAGCAAATGCTGTAAAGGCTAATAAAAAAAGAGTTAGTGTAATTAGTTGTTTCATTTCTAGTTTATTTTTCTGCAAATTAAAACTATTTTGTTATCATTTTTATCAGTTGTAAAAAAACTATACAGATTTCCTCCATTTTTTATTTTCCATTTTTTTCGAATATTTTCTACTGTTTCAGGAAAATTACGTGTCGTAACATTTGCCTGCTGATTTAAAAGCGTGTTTTTCATTTCATTTTTATTGTACAAAACGGCTTTTTCGATTTCAAAACTTCTGCCCGGAAAATCGATTAAATGATCTGAAGTGTACAAATGCGAATGTTTATGCAGTTTGTTTATTTTGAAGAAAGAACTTACCTGATCAAATCCGCCTGATTTCATTATTGCCGAATTGGGCTCATAAAGATATTTCTGCGGAAGATGATAGGATGTAAAATCATTTTCTGAACCAAGAACAAAATCAAAAGTTTCAGTTTTGTCTTTTAAAATGTTTGCTGTTTTTAAAGTTATTTCGCCGGAATAATGGTTATGAATTTCAAAAAGCAATTCTTTAACTTCATTTTCAAGGGCAATAATATGAATGTTTTTTACAAATTTAAGTTCAGATAGAGCAGCCGAAATATCCAGTAAAGGTGCTGTTTTTATTAAAATAGAATCACTTTTTTCAAAATAAAAATCCAGAGATTCCGGTACATTCGGCAGACAGTCTTTAAGCATAAAAACTTTGCCTTTGGCATCATTTCGTCTCGAAGGATCTATATAAATCCAATTCCATTTTTGTTTTAAATCGTGTAAAACATTAGTAGAATCATCCGCATAAAAACTACAGTTTTGCACATTTAACTGCTCATAATTATGTTTTACAACGGCAGATAAATCTTCGTTTATTTCGCAGTGTGCAATTGTTTTAAACTTTTTAGAGAAATAATAATCATCTACGCCAAAACCTCCTGTAAGATCAATTAAACTTTCACCATTTATTAAAGAAGCTTTGTAGACAGCCGTTTTTTCTGATGAGGTTTGTTCTATAGAAATTTTACTTGGATACATAATATTTTCTGCTGCAAACCAAGTTGGGAGTTTTTCTCTGGCTTTTGTTCGGGCTTCAATCTGGTTTAAAATTAAAATCCATTCCACATCTGGGAACGGATTTTTTTGAAGCGCTAATTTTGTGATATCAGCACCGGTATTTTTAATAATAAACTCCTGAATATCTTTTCTTAAAATGTTGTTGTTCAATGCTAAATTCTTTCGGTTAATACGGAGACAATTTTATTGTCTGGAAAAAATTCTTTTAAAATTACTTTAATCATTGTAAACACAGGAACAGCGATTATCATGCCTACAATTCCAAATGTAATACCGCTGATTAAAATAATCAGGAATATTTCTAAAGGATGCGAATTTACACTTTTTGACGAGATTATTGGCTGGCTGATGTTATTGTCAATGGCCTGAACTACTAAGAAACCTATAATTACATAAATTGTCTTAGGAAGAATTTCTGACTGAAAATCCTGTCCTATCATACTAATCATGGTTAAAATACCGGCTAAAGTAGTTCCAATAATAGGTCCTAAATAAGGTATAACATTTAAAATGGCACATAAAAAGGCAATTACAAATGCATTTTTATTACCAAAAATAATTAATACGATGAGGTATAAAATAAATACAACAATTAACTGCAGTAATAAACCAACAAAATAGCGGGTTAAAAGATGGTTTATTTTAGTTATAGAATTTAATATTTTGTCTTCATTTGAGTCTGGAAGTATTCTTCTGGCCTGATCTTTAAAAATAGCCTGATCTTTTATAAAGAAGAAAGTAATAAAAAATACAGATACAAGTCCCATTCCCATATCTGCCAGAAAATTAATTATCGAATTGATAAAACGGGTAAAGTAGCTGAAATCTAATACTGATGTCAATTTAGAATCTTTTATGACTTTATTTAAGTCAATATGCTGAATATTAAAGTATTCTTCCAGATGTTTTTCTGTTTCCATAAATTTTTCCTGAAGATGTGCCGTATCCAGTAAAGCTAAATTATTGGCCTGCGAAATAATTAATGGTACAAATAATAATATAAAGCCCACAATTAGAAATATAAAAAGAATAATTGTTGTTGTGGCTGCCATTGAGTTGCTGAATTTGAGCCTGTTTTTTAAAAACAATACAAGCGGATTTGCTATTAAGCACAAAATCAACGATATGCATAAGTAAACAATTACAGTTTGTATTTCATATAGAAAGTATAAAACAATACCAATTATCAAGATAGTTGCTAAAGCTCTTAAGATCCCGTTAGAGATAGTTTTTGACGTTATCATATTTAAAATTTAAGATTATAAATATAGGAAAAAGCTTTTATAATTCTAAAGTTTTGGGCGTTCTAAAATGATAGTCAAAAAAAAGGCGAGATGATTTCATCTCGCCTTTAATTGGATTTTTTTTATTTATGGTTGTGCAAAAGAATTTCTTGCGCCTCCGCTTGTAAAGATCGCTGCAATTCTGTTTTTCTGACCTGTTGAGAACATATACATCGCTGCATCATCAACATAATCCATGTAGTTCATTGTCATTTCTACAGGAGTACCAGAGCAAGTGCTGTAGTGTGGGTAAGAAGGAACACCATAGTTTGCTGTGTTGTGAGTTGGAGTATCAGACACTAAATCACTTCCGCAAGTTGCATCTCCCCAAATGTGACGTAAATTCATCCAGTGTCCTACTTCGTGAGTAGCAGTTCTTCCTAAATTATAAGGAGCATTTGCTGCACCAGATAATCCGAAATATTTTGGATCAATTACAACTCCGTCTGTAGAAGATGCTCCACCAGGAAATTGTGCATAACCTAAAATTCCGCCTCCAATTGTGCAAGACCACATATTAAGTTTTGTTGTTGGAGAAGTTGGTGCAAGACCGCCCTGAGCTGTTTTTTTCATAGCGTCGTTAGTTCCCCAAGAGGTTTTTGTTGTTGATTTTCTGATAATCTGATCTAATACAAATGTAATTCCAACGTTTGCTTTTACACCAGCGAATAATGCAGGAACACTATTATAGTCTGAGTTTAAAGCGTTAAAATCTTTGTTTAAAACATCAATTTGAGATTGAATTTGTGCTGCTGAAATATTTTCTGCAGTTGTTCTGTATAGAACATTTACTACAACTGGAATTTCAATTTTTCCATTTACAAGTTTACCAGAAAGTAAAGCTTTGTTTGTATAAGCTTCAATTTCGTTCATTCTAATTGCTAATGTAGGATCAGCTTTTAATTGAGCTTCTAAAACATCCTGACTTGCGCAGGTACGAAGAGTTGCTTTTGCAGCTGCTTCAGAATTTGTTCCTTCAGCTTGATCATTTTGACATGAAAACAGCACTAATGCTGTAATTGCGGTAATAATAACTTTTTTCATAAATCTAGGGGGTTTTTGTTATAAATTAATAGTTTTGGTTAACCAGATCGCAATTTTATAACAAATTCATTTTGTAGCCAAATTTTTATATAGATTTATTTGTCAGAATTTTACAAACCCTTGTAAATGCTGATTCCTACAAAATTAATATTTTAAATATTATGATGTTTTTTCTTACTTAATGTTTTTTTAGGTGTATTTTAACGTTATTATTTGCTTTTTATCGGATTTTATAAAAATAAGATAATAATTTCTTAAAACTTAAGTTTTAGTTTTTAGTAAGAAATGTAGTTTGCCTTTATGTTTTTGCAAGGAATTTTCGAGACTTAAGAAGTAATCTCGTATAAAGCGATACTCGCAGCTTGTACAACATTCATGCTTGAGTTTTGGCCAAACATATTGATGTGTACAACTTGATTGCAGATTTGTAAAAGTTCATCAGATATTCCATTAATCTCGCTTCCTATTACAAGAGCTGTTTTTTTGTTTTCAGGAATTACAACTTCTTTTAGAGGTTTACTGTTGCTTGTAATCTCTAAAGCAATGATTTCGAAGTTATTTTGCTGCAGATATCCAATTAATTCTGAAGTGTCTTCAACTATTTGATGAGGTACGTGTAGGTGTGTGCTTCGCGAAGTTTTATTAATTTTTCTGGGGGTAAGCGGAATATCTTTTCCTAAAAATATAATATTTTCTACACCAAAAGCCTCGGAAATTCTAAATAGCGAACCAATATTCTGCTGAAAATAAATATGATCACAAACTAAAGTAATTGGAAATGTTTTTCGCTCAAATTGATTTTCTTCGTGAGTAAGCTGCACTTTTTAAAATTTTAGTTGGTAAAGATATAGTTTATAATATTCGCACCCATTTTTAAGGCTTTATCGCGAACATTTGCCGGATCGTTATGCACTTCGGCATCTTCCCAGCCGTCGCCAAGATCGCATTCGTAGGTGTACAGTAAAACGAGTTTATTTTCTACAAAAATGCCAAATGCCTGCGGACGTGTTCCGTCGTGTTCATGAATTTTAGGCAGTCCGTTAGGAAAAGGAAAAGGTTTTTGAAAAATAGGATGACTTGCCGGAATTTCTACCAGATTATTGTTTGGAAATATCTTTTTGATTTCTTTTCGAATGTATTGATCCATTCCGTAATTATCATCAATATGAAGAAAACCGCCTCCGTTTAAATAATTTCTAAGATTTGCAATGTCTGAGTCACTAAAAACTACATTTCCGTGTCCTGTCATATGTACAAACGGATACGAAAGCAAATCAGGATTTCCCGGCTCAACAGTCGAAGGTTTTGTTTTTATGCGTGTATTAATATTCGAATTACAAAAACGAATTAAATTAGGCAGAGAAGTAGGATTAGCATACCAATCGCCGCCGCCGCTGTATTTTAGCAATGCAATTTCCTGAGAAAAGGAAGAAAATGAAATTAGTAAAAACAAAAAGAATATTTTTTTCATGTAATTATGATGTCTTATAATTTTTTAGTTTTATACACATTCTTGTCATTTCGACGAAGGAGAAATCTCCGCAAACAGCTCGACAAAGATTGGTGATTTTTCTGGATGGAGTTTCTAACGGAGATTTCTCCTTCGTCGAAATGACAAAACTACCTTAATTATGTAACAAAACGTTATTTATTCATTAAAAAACACTACACTATGGCAGGCTACAACGGCAGCGGTTTCTGTACGCAGGCGTGTGTTTCCTAAAGTTACCGGCTGATAGTTGTTTTCAATCGCCAATGCAATTTCTTTTTCAGAAAAATCACCTTCGGGACCAATTAATAAAGTTACATTTTCATTTGGTTTTAAGGCTTCTTTCAAAGATTTTTTATCGGTTTCTTCGCAGTGCGCAATAAACTGCAGTCCTTGATTTTTTTGTTTAATGAATTCTTTAAACGAAACAGCATCATTTAATTTTGGCAGAAACATTTCATTTGATTGTTTCATGGCCGATAATATGATTTTTTCAAAACGTTCTAAATTAATCACTTTTCTTTCAGAACGATCACAGATTACTGGTGTAATTTCCTGAATGCCAATTTCTGTTGCTTTTTCTAAAAACCACTCAAAACGATCATTCATTTTAGTAGGCGCAACGGCTAAATGCAGTTTGAATTTTGGTTCAGGTGATTTTGTTACAGAACGCACATTTACAATACATTTATTGTCTGAAGCCAGTGTAATTTCGGTTTCAAACAAAAAACCTAAACCGTTTGTAACATATAAAATGTCTGAATCTTTTTTGCGAAGAACTTTAATAATGTGTCTGCTTTCTTCTTTATCAAAAGAAAAACTTTCGGTTGTTTCGTCTATATCAGGATTATAAAATAACTGCATAATTAAAATTGAATTCTGGCTTTAGAAACTACAGAAGAGTCTTCAAAACGTTTAGATAAATATTTTTGATAGCCCACAATTCCAATCATGGCTGCGTTATCAGTAGTATATTCAAATTTTGGAATAAAAGTTTTCCAGCCGTATTTGGTTTCAGTTTCTTTTAAAGTTGTTCTGATACCTGAATTTGCCGAAACGCCGCCACCAATAGCAATTTGTTTAATTCCGGTTTCTTTTACAGCCAGTTTTAACTTATCCATTAAAATTTCAATAATGGTATGCTGAATCGAAGCGCAGATATCATTTAAATTTTCGTCTACAAAATTTGGATTTTCCTGCTTGTTTTTCTGAATGAAATACAAGATTGCTGTTTTTAATCCTGAAAAACTGAAATCTAATCCCGGAACTTTTGGTTTAGTAAACGCAAAAGCTTTTGGATTTCCTTCTTTGGCATATTTATCGATCAAAGGGCCGCCCGGATAAGGAAGTCCAAGTATTTTGGCACTTTTATCAAAAGCTTCTCCAACAGCATCATCAGTAGTTTCGCCAATGATTTCCATATTAAAAAAGCTGTTAACTTTTACAATCTGAGTGTGTCCGCCGCTAATTGTTAAAGCTAAAAAAGGAAATTCAGGTTTATCATATCCTTCTTCGTCAATAAAATGCGCAAGAATATGAGCATGCATGTGATTTACAGCAATTAACGGAACGTTTAATGCCAATGATAATGATTTGCCAAAAGAACTTCCTACTAAAAGCGATCCCATTAAGCCGGGACCTTGTGTAAAGGCGATTGCGCTTAGCTGTTCTTTTTGTACATTTGCTTTGCGAAGCGCCGCATCGATTACCGGAACAATGTTTTGTTGGTGTGCTCTCGAAGCTAATTCAGGAACTACACCGCCATATTGATTGTGAATTAACTGATTGGCTACAACATTTGAGAGTACTTTGTCGTTATGTAAAACCGCGGCGGCAGTATCATCGCATGAACTTTCGATGGCAAGAATAAAAACCTCTGAATTTTGCATATAAAGGCACGAATTTTGGATTATATTTGACAAATCAAATTTTGATTTTTATTTGATTGAAGCAGATGCCAAAATTAAAGAATTTTTATCAAAACAGTCGTCCTTTGTCTGTTCAAATTAAATTTATACAAAAACAATAATAATAGGAGTTATCAAAAGAGTTAAGAAAATAGTATCCAGAACCCTGATTGGCTTAATTTTACTTTTGCTGGTACTTGCTATCACTCTGTCTCTGCCTATTGTACAGACGAAAATTGCAAGATATATTACAGAAACGCTTAATACTGATTTTAAAACCAATATTAGTATTGATAAAGTAGCCATTAATATTTTTGGCGGTGTTAAGCTCAAAAAAGTACTCATTTTAGATCATCATAAAAAAACTTTAATCTACTCTGATATCATAAATACTGATATTTTGAGTGTTAAAAGATTGGTTGACGGCGATTTGATTTTTGGTGATGTTCGATTAACAGGTTTGATTTTTAATTTAAAAACCTACAAAAACGAAGAAGAAAACAATATTAATAAGTTTATTAAATTGTTTGAAACCGGAAAACAAACTCCCAAATCAGATAAACATTTTTTGCTTACAGCAAGAAACGCATACATTACCAACGGAAATTTTTCTGTTGTTGATGAGAATAAGAATACTCCAAGATTTTTGGATTTTAAAAAGCTGAATGCTTATATCAGCGATTTTAAATTATACGGCCCAAATGTAAATACAAACATTCACAGGTTTTCATTTTTAGATCATCGAGGCTTGTATATTTCTAATTTTACTGGAAAATTTAGTTATACCAAAAAACAGATTAAAGTTGAAAACTTAGCCATAAAAACAAAAAGATCCTGGATTTATGGAAAAGCAATTTTGAATTATAAAGTTCAGTATTTCCTTGAATTTACAGATAAAGTTCAGTTTGATGTAGCACTTGATTCATCTTCAATTGCTTCAAATGATATTCGCTTTTTTTATGACGGATTGGGTAAAAACCAACATTTTAAAGTTAAAACCAAGATTAAAGGCCCTTTAAATAATTTAAATCTAAATCATCTTAGATTAAGTGATGCAAATGGTACGAAAATCTTTGGAAACATCAACTTTAAAAATCTTTTAGGTACAAAAGAGCAGAAGTTTTCGATGGAAGGTAAGTTCGATAAGCTGATTGCAAGTTATGACAATCTGGTTTTTATACTTCCGGGGATTTTAGGAAAAAAACTTCCAAAGGAACTTAAGCGAATTGGTAAATTTAATATCGTTGGTAAAGCAAAAGTTTCGACAACGGCATTAGAAACCGATTTTAGAATGGCTACTGATTTAGGAGACGGTAAAGTTAATCTTCATATGAATAATATGGAATTTATCGATAAAGCTTCGTACTCAGGAAATATTATTTTGGATAATTTTAATATTGGCGCATTGTTAGGCCGGAAAGATCTGGGAAGAACGACTTTAAATTTAGACGTTGACGGCGTTGGTTTTACAGAGAAATATCTCAACACCATTATAAAAGGTGATATTAACAAATTAGACTACAATAAATATAGATATAGTAATATTGTTGTAAACGGTAATTTTAAACTGCCTTATTATAAAGGTGAGGTTTCTATAAACGATCCTAATTTAAGTTTAACTTTTGATGGATTAGTTGATTTAAGTAAAAAAGAAAGCCGTTATGATTTTCATATAAACGTTGAAAATTCTAATTTACAAAAACTACGCTTTATAAATGATTCTATTTCTCATTTTAAAGGAGATGCCGTTGTTCAGGTAACCGGAAATTCTATTGAAAATCTTCAGGGAAATATTTTCATTAAAGATGCCGAATATCAAAATCCAAAAGAAACGTATGTTTTTGATGATGTTACAATAAGTTCCAATTTTGATGCCGACAAACTTAGAACCATAACCATTAATTCTTCTGATATTGTTGAAGGAAGAATTGTAGGGAAATTTCAGTTTGCACAGCTGGATAAACTGGTTATGAATTCGGTAGGTAGTTTGTATACTAATTATAAGCCTTTTAAAGTTAAAAAAGGACAATTTCTTCGTTTCAATTTTCATGTATATAATAAGGTAGTAGAAATGCTGTATCCTGATATGAAAATTGACTCAAGCACTGTTGTTCGTGGTAAAATTGATGCCGATTTGCAAGAGTTTAAATTTGGTTTTAGATCTAAACAAATTACGGCAGCAAAAAATACGTTTGATAATATCAGAATTAGCATTGATAATAAAAACCCGCTTTACAATGCTTACGTTGAACTTGACAGTATTAAAACGCCTTACTATAAAATACGTGATTTTAATTTAATCAATGTAACTTCAAAAGATACCTTATTTGTTCGTTCTGAGTTTAAAGGCGGCGATAAAGGTCAGGATTATTTCAATCTCGATTTATTTCATACCATCGATAAAAAGAAAAACAATATTGTAGGTATCAAGAAATCTGAAATGAAGTTTAAAGACTATTTATGGTATTTAAATGAAGATGCAGCAAAGGATAATCAAATCGTTTTTGATCAGTATTTTAAAAACTTTACAATTGATAATATCGTTTTATCGCACGAAAATCAGAAAATTGATTTAAACGGAGTGATAAAAGGAAGTGATTATAAAGATATTGTCCTCAATTTTGAAGATGTAGACATTAATAAAATTACGCCTTATAATTCCAAGTTTGTTTTTAATGGTAATTTAAACGGAAATATCAATTATAAGCAAAATAAGAATGTTTATCAGCCCACGGCCAATATTAAAGTCGATCATCTTAATTTAAATAAAGTCGAATTAGGAACATTGAATTTTGATATTTCGGGCGATCAGAGTTTTAGAAAGTTTACTGTAAATTCTTCTATCATAAATGGTTTTGCAGAATCATTTAGAGCAAACGGAACTTTTGCAATCGAAAACAAAGAGACTTTTATGGATTTGAGTTTAAAACTCGAAGGATTTAATCTCGCGACTTTAGGAACCGTAGGAGGCGATGTTTTGTCGAACATAAGAGGATCTGTTTCCGGAAACGCGGCTGTTGTGGGTAATTTGAAAAAGCCTGAAATCAACGGACGTTTGTATGTTGAAAAAGCCGGTATGACAATTCCGTACCTAAATACTGATTATGAGTTGAGCGATAGAACGGTTATAGATTTGACTGATGAAAAGTTCTTGTTTAGAAATAATCAGTTAACCGATACTAAGTTTAAGACCAAAGGATTGTTGAATGGAACAATTGAGCATCATAATTTTGGCGACTGGAAACTGGATTTAAATATAACGTCAAAACGATTACTTGCTCTTGATACAAAAGACAGTGAAGATGCAGCGTATTTTGGTACAGCATTTATAAACGGAACAGCAAGCATAAAAGGACCAACAGAAAGCTTATTTATAAAGGTTGATGCAAAATCTGAAAAAGGAACAGAAGTTAAAATTCCTATTAGTAATGTTCAGAATTCCGGAGAAAGTAACTGGATTCATTTTGTAACACCAAAAGAGAAATACAATCTGTCTAAAGGTATTGTAGAAAGAACCAGAAATTATAATGGTCTGGAATTAGAATTTGATTTTGATATTACGCCAGATGCCGAAGTAGAGGTAATTCTTGACAGGAATTCCGGTCATGGTATGAAAGGAAAAGGATACGGATCGTTATTATTTAAAATTAACACGCTGGGTAAATTTAATATGTGGGGAGATTTCCAGGCATACGAAGGTACTTATAACTTTAAATACGGTGGTTTAATTGATAAAAAATTCGCGGTTAAAAAAGGCGGTTCTATTATTTGGGAAGGAAACCCGATGAAAGCCCAGCTGAATCTGGAAGCCGTTTACAGAACTTCGGCAAACCCTGCCGTATTGCTCGATAATTCATCTTTCAATAAAAAAGTACCTGTAGAAGTTGTGATTGGTTTAAGAGGAGATTTAACTAGTCCGGAACCTAATTTTGATATTCAGTTTCCATCGGTGAGCAGTGTGTTAAAATCAGAGATACAGTATAAGTTAGACGATAAAGATATCAGGCAGACACAAGCTTTATATTTGTTATCTACAGGTTCATTTATGAGTCAGGACGGATTTAACCAAAGCGACTTGTCGGGAACATTTGCAGAAACGGCTGCGAGTTTGTTAGGAGGGATTATTAAATCAGATAATGACCTTATTAATATTGACTTGAATTTTATTTCTGCTGACAGAAGATTAGGTCAGGAAGCCGACGGACAGTTTGTGGCTAATATTTCATCGCAGATTAATGAAAGAATTTCGATAAATGGTAAAGTTGGTGTCCCGGTAGGAGGTGTAAACGAATCTGCTATTGTGGGTGACATCGAAATTTTATATCGTGTAAACGAAGACGGATCTATGAACCTTCGTTTGTTTAATAAAGAAAATGACATTAATTATATAGGACAGGGAATAGGTTATACGCAGGGAGTTGGTATTTCTTATGAAGTTGATTTTGATACTTTCAGTGAACTTGTAAATAAACTATTCAAAAGCCATAAACTCGAAAGAGCAATTAAAAAATCAGATGACTTTCAGGATTCAAACCTAAATCCCGATTATTTGAACTTTAACAGCACTAAAAAGACTGATAAAGACAAAAAGAAACAGGAAAAGGAAAAAGAAAAAGAAGAGGAGAAAAAGCCAAAACCTGAAAACAATAATCAAGGGGTTATTCCTGATAATGATGACTTTTAAAATTGTTAAAAAGAGCATAAAAAAACCATTCGCAGCAACGAATGGTTTTTTTATGCTTAATTTTAAGATTTTGGTCGGTTTTTTCTAATAAACTCAAAATAAGATTTTTATAACAGTTCGTTTGGGTATTGTTAATTTTAAAGAATTAATTAAAAAACGACCTATTTATTATTTTAAATGAAATTTTTGGTATCAAAAAACTTATTAACGAAAACGTTTGAATTTAACAGATTTTATTAAATTATAATAAATATAACCAAAGAAGTGGTGAATGTTTGCTAAATTTACAACTTTAATACTTAAATAATGTCAAAAACAATAAAAAAAGTAGGTGTTCTTACCTCAGGAGGAGACTCACCAGGAATGAATGCTGCAATACGATCAGTTGTTCGAACATGTGCTTATCATAATATAGAATGCATAGGAATTTATAGAGGGTATCAAGGAATGATCGAAGGAGATTTTAAAGAAATGGGCCCTCGAAGCGTTAATAATATTGTAAACAAAGGAGGAACGATCTTAAAATCGGCTCGTTCTGTAGACTTTAGAACACCGGAAGGTAGAAAAAAAGCTCACGAAAACCTTTTAAAAGCTGGAATTGATGCTTTAGTGGTTATTGGAGGAGACGGAAGTTTTACCGGAGGATTAATTTTTAACTCAGAATATAACTTTCCTGTAATGGGAATTCCTGGTACAATCGATAATGATATTTACGGTACAAGTTTTACACTAGGGTATGATACTGCTTTAAACACTGTTGTTGACTGTATAGATAAAATTAGAGATACTGCAAGTTCACATAACCGTTTATTCTTCGTAGAGGTTATGGGTAGAGATGCAGGTCACATTGCACTTAATGCCGGAATTGGTGCCGGTGCAGAAGAAATCCTTATTCCTGAAGAAGATTTAGGTCTTGACAGATTGTTAGACTCTCTTCAAAAAAGTAAAGCTTCAGGAAAATCATCAAGTATAGTTGTTATTGCCGAAGGAGATAAAATTGGTAAAAACGTATTCGAATTAAAAGATTACGTAGAAGCTAATTTACCTGAATACGACGTAAGAGTATCTGTTTTAGGACACATGCAGCGCGGTGGTTCGCCATCTTGTTTTGACCGTGTTCTGGCAAGCCGTCTTGGTGTAAAAGCAGTAGAATCTTTAATTGAAGGAAAATCAAATTACATGGTTGGTCTTAAAGAAGACAAAGTGATTTTGACTCCTCTTGAGCAGGCAATTAAAGGAAAATCAGAAATTGATAGAGAATTATTGAGAGTGTCAGATATTATGTCTACATAATTATATAGTATAAAAGTTTAAAAGAGAAGAAGTTTATTGTGAGGAAATTAGACTTTGAATTAATATAATAAAAACAAAAGCAAAAATTTAGTAAAATGTCAAAAGTAAAATTAGGAATAAACGGATTTGGACGTATCGGAAGAATCGTTTTTAGAGAATCTTTCAATAGAGATAATGTAGAAGTTGTAGCAATCAACGATTTATTAGACGTAGATCACTTAGCTTACTTATTAAAATATGATTCAGTTCACGGTCGTTTCGACGGAACTGTAGAGGTTAAAGAAGGAAAATTGTATGTAAACGGAAGAAATATCCGTATTACTGCAGAAAGAAATCCTGCTGACTTAAAATGGAACGAAGTTGATGTTGATGTAGTAGCTGAATGTACTGGTATTTTCACAACTATCGAAACTGCAAGTGAGCACTTAAAAGGAGGAGCTAAAAAAGTTATTATTTCTGCTCCATCTGCTGATGCTCCAATGTTTGTAATGGGAGTAAACCACGAAACTGCAAAAGCTTCTGATTTAGTTGTTTCTAACGCTTCTTGTACTACAAACTGTTTAGCTCCACTAGCGAAAGTTATCAATGATAATTTCGGAATTGTTGAAGGTTTAATGACAACAGTTCACGCAACTACTTCAACTCAAATGACTGCTGACGGACCTTCTAGAAAAGACTGGAGAGGTGGACGTGCAGCTGCAATCAATATCATTCCTTCATCTACAGGTGCTGCAAAAGCAGTTGGAAAAGTTATTCCAGATTTGAATGGAAAATTAACTGGTATGGCTTTCCGTGTACCAACAGCTGACGTTTCTACAGTTGATTTAACTGTAAAATTAGCTAAAGAAACTTCATACGAAGAAATCATGGCTGTATTGAAAAAATCTTCTGAAAACGAATTAAAAGGTATCTTAGGTTATACTGAAGATGCAGTTGTTTCTCAGGATTTCATCTCAGACAAAAGAACTTCTATCGTTGATGCTACTGCAGGAATTGGATTAAACTCTACTTTCTTCAAATTAGTTTCTTGGTACGATAATGAGTACGGATACTCAAGCAAATTAATTGATTTGTCTGTGCATATCGCAGGTTTAAAATAATATTATATATTTTTGCAAAATCCCGTTATCACCAAAGTAACGGGATTTTCTTATTTTGTTACTTCTTTAATTAATGTATAAAACACACTTATTAAAGAATAACTAAACCAAAAACAAAAAATAAAATGAAATTAATAGTTGATAGTGGGTCTACTAAAGCCGATTGGATTGCAATTGATGATAATGGAAAAGTATTGTTTACCACACAAACCTTAGGATTAAATCCTGAAATTCTTGACGGACCTGAAATTGTTTCAAGACTAAACGACCGTTTTGATATTTTACAAAATAAAAAAGAAGCAACTCATTTATTCTTTTACGGTGCCGGATGTGGTACAGACAGAATGAAAGAGTACTTAAAACAAGTTTTTCAAGAATATTTTTCTAACGCTATTGTAGACGTTCAGGAAGATACTTATGCAGCTGTTTATGCTACAACTCCAAAAGGAGAAGAAGCAATTGTATCGATTTTAGGAACTGGTTCTAACTGCAGTTATTTTGATGGAAAAGTATTGCATCAAAAAGTTCAGTCATTAGGATATATCGTAATGGATGATTGCAGTGGAAACGTTTTTGGAAAAGAATTAATTAGAAAATACTATTTTAATAAAATGCCAAAAGAGATAGCGGCTGAATTCGAAAAAGAATACGACGTTGATCCTGATTTTATTAAAAATAAATTATACAAAGAACCAAATCCAAATGCTTATTTAGCAACTTTTGCTAAGTTTTTAATTAAACACAAAGACACAGAATTCTGCAGAAAAATCATTTTCAAAGGGATGAAATCTTTCGTTAAAAACTATATCAAGCAGTTTGACAACTGTCAGGAAGTTCCTGTGCATTTTGTAGGTTCTATTGCCTTTTATTTAAAAGACGAATTACAAGAAACTTTTGATAAATACGAGCTTAAATTAGGAAATGTATTAAGAAGACCTATCGATGGTTTAATTGCTTACCATGTCGCTAATCAATAGTTCTGGATTTATGGAAATTGCAATTATTGCGCACGACGGTAAAAAAGCCGATTTAATTGATTTTTTGATTAAAAATGAAGCAATTCTTCATAATGAAAAAATCAAATTAATTGGTACCGGAACAACTGGAGGAAAAGCCGAAGCAGCGGGATTTAAAACCCAAAGAATGCTTTCAGGACCTTTAGGGGGTGATGCTCAGATTGCAGGAAGAGTAGCGGAAGGGATTACACAAATGGTTTTCTTTTTTAAAGATCCATTATCAAGTCATCCGCATGAGGCTGATATTAATATGTTAATTCGTGTTTGCGATGTGCATAATGTGCCGCTGGCAACCAATGAAGCAACGGCACAATTATTATTAGATGCTATTGCACAGCAATTATAGAAATCTCAACATTCACATTTTTTGGCAGACATGCCACTTGAACCGTTTCACGTGCTGGAGCGGTTTTTTCGTTAAAATATGAGCCGTAAACTGTGTTTATTGCGCCAAAATTATTCATGTCCATAATGAAGATAGTCGCTTTTACCACATTCTCAAAAGTCATGTTCGCAGCTTCTAAAATAGCAGCAATATTTTCCATTACCTGAGTCGTTTCATTATTGATAGTATCAGTAATAAGTTCTCCAGAAGCAGGATTAATCGCAATCTGACCAGAAGCATAAAGAGTGTTTCCAGATAAAACAGCTTGATTATAAGGACCAATAGGAGCTGGAGCCTTTTCTGTAAAGATTATTTTTTTCATAATAAATTTATTTTAAGTCTGTCGACGAATTATCGATTTAAAGTACTTCTTTTATTCCACTTAATATCGCTCAACATGCCGGATTTAATACCAATAAAGAAATTCCAGTTTGAATTTGTTCCCATTGGCTGCCAGTTAAACGCCATTCTCCAGCTTAATAAATCTCTTTCAAAACGGAACTGGGTAAAAGTAACCCCCTTTTGAACAAAGTCAAAACCTGTAGAAACCCCGCCTTTCCATTTTGGTGTGATATCCATATTGGCAGAAATCATAATAGAGTTTCCGGTTATCTTATTTTCACGGTTAGCATTAGAATAAGTAAGTGAATATGCCATGGTCATATCCCACGGTATTTTTGAACTGAAAAATTCGGTTATAACATCTTCTTTACGATCAGGATCTTCATTAAACTGACTATTTCGGCTGTCATTCAAATCAGTATTGGTTCCAAATAAATCATCATTACGTCCACCATTTCGCTGACTCTGTGCGTTTTTTTCTTTACCGTTTCCTTTATTAGAAAATGAATAATTCATAGTGACATTGGCACTTGTCATTCTAAATAAACTTCCTCCGTTATCAATGTTGTAAATGTTCATTACATTACCGGCATTGTCAATGGCGTATGGGTTTAAAACGGCTCCAAAATTGACATTCATTTTATTGTCAAAGAACTGCGTTCCACCGCTTACAATAATTGGCTGCCATGCTAAAGTTTCTTTACCGTTTGCATTGAAATTATAACTCGTGCTGAAATTTAAGTTGTTTAACAGCATGATTTTCTTTGGTTCTGTTTTGGTGCTGTCACTGTCTCTTACTTTGGCTTCAAAAGTGTTGCTTAATGAAAAACCTACAATGTTGGAATTTTCTTTGCCAGGAGCGCCGTAAATACCGTTTTCGAACCTTGTATATTCATCTGTCGAAATTCTTCCGGCAGCATCTACAGTATAATGATCGTAATATCTTTCAAAACTTGGAGTATATGCATACGTAATACTCGGTCTCATGACGTGACGAATCGATTGAATTTTTTTATCAGTTCCAAAGTTAAACGTACCGTAAATTGTAGTTCCTAAGTTGGTGCTGAAATTATAAGTTCTAAAAGCATCAAAACCATTTACAGTAGTATTAGCAACTGCACCTGTACTGGCATTGTAATTTTTATCGATAGTTTTAGTTACCCAGGTTTCCTGATAATTAGTTGATGCCCCCGCACTAAAATATTTAAATAACTTAAAATTGGTGCTGATTGGAATACTGTGCTGCATACCAATTTGAGCATCTTTAAACATTTGCGGTTTAAAGAATAATGAATCAGTAGTTTTAAAATTGTTTTTACCGGTTACGTTATATTGTAAGTTAATATTTTTAAAGAAACCTTTTTTTACTCCATTTTTTCCAACAAAAGGATATACACGATCGATACTTCCCTGAAAGTTAGGAAGCGTCATTAAAATCTCTTCCGTTTGTGTATTTTGCTGATGCGTAGCTGAAAGCGATATACGAGATCCCGGAATGGTATTAAACGTTTTATTGTATGAAATAGAAGAACTTAAAGTGTTATTTAAGTTAGACCCAATATTGGCCTGATTAATCGATCGCTTAAAATATTTACTACTACCCATGTTAACAGAAGCAGAAAAAGTTGAATTTGGATTCGATTTAGTGTCTTTAGAGTGCGACCACTGAATATTATAAATATTTTGTTTTGAATAATCAGGATAACCTCTTTCACTATTTATCAGATTTTCAAAACGAATGTTGACATTTCCTCGATACTTATACCTCTGCGCATAGGCAGACTCAAAACGCATGGCATAACTTCCGTTGGTATAATAATCTCCTAAAACAGTTAAATCGTAATTATCGCTTAATGCAAAATAATATCCTCCATTTTGTAATGAGAATCCTCTTGTGTTAGAATCATTATAACTTGGAATAATGATACCCGAAACACTTTTTTCTTTACTTAAAGGGAAAAAACCATACGGAAGAGCAAGCGGAGTAGGAACATCGGCAATAACCATTTGCGTTAAACCTGCAACGATTTTTTTGCCCGGTACAAATTTAATTCGGCTTGTTTGAAAATAGTATTCAGGATTATCGATATCTTCTGCAGTTGTAATACGTGCTCCTTTTAAAAAGTAAACAGAATCATTTTCTTTTTTAGTAACAGAAGCCTTAATGTTTAATTCGCCTTGTTTGGTTCTTGAATTATAGATTAAAGCCTTTTTTGTTTTAAAATTAAAGCGAATAGAATCCGGCTGAACTTCATTAGAACCTTGTTTAAAATTTGGATATTGTACTAAAACGCCGGCAGAATCTTTTATTCTTCCCGCATACACTTCATCTTTTTCAAGATTTAAAATAATAATACCAGATTTTAGCTCTACATCTTTATAGTATAACTCAGCCTCATTATACAAAGTAAGCAATTTGTTCTTCTTGTCATATTTTGCGTAATCCTTAGCTTTATATTTTGTAGGTGCGTCAAGAAACTGTTTTTTAGGTTTTACCGTATCTAGTTTAATAGTGTCGACAACCGCTGTGGTCGCAGAAGCAGATGCTGCAGGAGTGGTTCCGGGCTTATTAGTTTGTTTTCCAGCAGGTAAAGATTTTTTTTTGGGTTTTATCTCTTGCGAATATGAATTACCACATCCTATTGTTAGGAAAAATGATATTAAAACGATATTAAATAAGTTTGTATGCAAAGGTTTAAATACTATTTTTGTAAAATTATGGCTTGTTTTTTGACATGTCAAACTTACATATAATTTTTTGGCAAAAATAATCAATTGTAAAAATTATAACAGCTGCATTTTATTAAAATTAACTTTTAGATTTATGAATGGTTTAAACAAAATTAAGGTAATCATTACTTTTTTTCTAACGATATTGTCATTTTGCTCTTATAGTCAGTCAAATGTTTTTAAAGTAACACTTGATGCCGGACACGGAGATCATGACTTTGGAGCAGTTTACAGCGGCCGGATCGAAAAAAATATTGCCTTAGCGATTGTTTTAAAAGTGGGGAAAATTTTAGAGCTTAATCCTAATGTAAATGTAATTTATACTCGTAAAACCGATGTTTTTATAGATTTGGTTGAAAGAGCAAATATTGCCAACAGAGCCAATTCTAATATTTTTGTTTCTATACACTGTAATGCTAATAAAAATACAGCTGCAGACGGAACAGAGACTTATGTAATGGGTTTGAGTAAAGTAGCATCGAACTTAGAAGCTGCAAAAAAAGAGAACTCGGTAATTACCCTTGAAAAAGATTATAAACGTAAGTATGAAGGTTTCGATCCAAATTCGCCGGAATCAATGATTGGAATGACTTTAATGCAGGAAGAATATTTAGACAACAGTATTTCATTAGCCACTAAAATTGAAGATAACTTTGAAAAACTAGGAAAAAAACTTAGACAAGGCGGTGTAAAGCAAGCACCTTTTATGGTACTTCACAAAGCATACATGCCTAGAGTTCTGGTTGAAACTGGATTTGTATCTAATCCTACAGAAGGAAATATTCTAAATTCTGAAGAAGGACAAGATGATATTGCAAAAGCTATTGCTGAGGCTATTTTGAGTTATAAAAGAGAATATTTTGGTTCTGGAAATACAGAAGCAACTGAAGCCAGACCTGTAAAAGATACTTCAACACCAAAGAAAACGACAGTTGTAGAACCAGCTAAAAGCGGCCCAAAAGGAACTTTCTTCAAAGTACAGCTTATCGCCAGCATTAAAAAAACACCATTAGAGCCTAAAAACTTCAAAGGCTTGAAAAATGTATCTATGATATACGAAAATAATATTTATAAATATTTCTATCAGGAAACTCCAGATTACGAAACTGCAAAAAAATATCTGGAAGAGGCTAAAAGTAAAGGATATGGCGCTTCCTTTTTAGTAGCAACCAAAGACGGAGAAAAGATCAGTATTCAGGACGCGATCAAATAATCGTCACAAGTTCGAATATTTATATTAATTTTGTAACAAACACTAAGATTTTGAAAGTAACAAGAGAAATTAAAACGGCTATTTTAGTCATCGCATCAATATTATTATTTATTTGGGGCTACAGTTTTTTAAAAGGTAAAGACCTTTTTACAAATTACCATACATTGTATGTTGAATATGACAACGTTGAAGATCTGTCGCCATCAGCTCCCGTTACTTTAAACGGACTTGCAATAGGGAAAGTAAGTAAAATTACAATCAACGAAAATACAGGGAAATTATTAGTAGAACTTCAGCTTAAAACCGATTTCCCAATTTCTAAAACCAGTAAAGCAGTTTTGTATGCTCCAAGTTTAATTGCAGGTAAACAAATTAAAATCCTCCCTAATCTTGCTGATAAAGATCCTTCTGAGGATGGTCAAAAAATAGAAAGTGCTGTAGAATTAGGATTAACTGAATCTTTAGGCGGTAAAATTCAGCCTATTGAGGAAAAATTAAATTTAATGCTTGCTAATATTAATACTTTAGTAGTAGGATTAAATAATGTTTTAGATAAAAAAGGACAAGAAGATATTAAGAAATCTTTAGCAGAATTAAGCCAGACAATGGAGCAGTTTCACAGAGCTTCGGGTACTCTTAATACTATTTTAGACAGCAATAAAGGACAAATTAACGGAGTTGTGACAAACTTTAATAAAATGTCAAGCAACTTTAATAAGATATCAGATTCTTTAAACAAAGCTGATTTAGGAAAAACAGTACGTAATCTTAATCAGACTTTGGCAAAAGTTGATGGACTTATGGCTAATTTAAATTCAGGAAAAGGTACGGCCGGAAAATTATTAAACGACGATGCTTTATATAATAATCTTGCCAAAACATCAAAAGAACTAGAATTGTTATTACAAGACGTTCGTTTGTATCCAACACGTTATGTAAACGTTTCGCTTTTCGGAAAGAAAAACAAACCTTATGTAGCACCTGCACAAGATGCTAATTCAACTGATAAAAAATAATTGTAATGAGTTATTTAGATAATATTTTGTTCGCCATACTTCTTATAGTAGGTTTCGGTTTTTTTGCAGTGAGCGTAAAAAAAATATACCGAAATATTAACTTAGGAGTAGATGTAAATCGAAAAGATAATTCTAAAGCGCGCTGGAAAAACATGGCATTGATTGCTCTTGGGCAGTCAAAAATGGTGAGACGCCCTGTAGCTGGAATACTTCATATTTTTGTATATGTAGGTTTCGTAATTATTAATATCGAATTACTGGAAATCATTATTGATGGGTTATTTGGAACCCATAGAATATTTGCGCCTTACTTAGGCGTTGTTTATGATGTGTTAATCGCTTCTTTTGAAATATTGGCAATCCTTGTAATTTTTGCCGTTACAGTATTTTGGCTGAGAAGAAACTTTATCAGATTAAAACGTTTTGTACATTCTGATTTAACTGGTTTCCCAAAAAGCGATGCCAATTATATTTTGTATTTCGAAACCGTTTTGATGATTTTGTTCTTACTGATGAATGCATCTGATTTTCATTTGCAGAATGTTCCGGGAGGATTTTCTCATTTTCATAAAGCAGGAAGCTACCCAATAAGCCAATTTATTGCGCCAATTTTCAACGGAATGTCAAACGAATTAGTTGCCATTTTATTTGAAGCTTTTTGGTGGTTACATATTGCAGGTATCTTAGTTTTTATGAACTATTTATACTTTTCAAAACATTTACACATTCTTTTGGCTTTCCCAAATACTTATTTTGCCAATTTAAATCCGGAAGGGCAGTTCGATAATTTAGCTTCAGTTACTAAAGAAGTTAAGTTAATGATGGATCCAAATGCAGATCCGTTTGCAGCAGCTCCGGCCGACGAAAATGCAGCTCCGGCAAAATTTGGTGCAAGTGATGTTCAGGATTTAAACTGGGTTCAGCTTTTAAACGCTTATACCTGTACAGAATGCGGACGTTGTACATCGGCATGTCCGGCAAACCAAACAGGAAAAAAATTGTCTCCGCGTAAAATTATGATGGATACGAGAGACCGTCTTCAGGAAGTAGGAAAAAATATAGATGCCAACAAAGGCGTTTTTGTTCCAGATAATAAAACATTATTAAACGATTACATTACACCGGAAGAATTATGGGCTTGTACATCTTGTAATGCATGTGTAGAAGAATGCCCGGTAAATATTAGTCCGTTATCTATTATTATGGATATGCGCCGCTACTTAGTAATGGAGCAGAGTGCTGCACCAATGTCGTTAAATGCCATGATGACTAATATTGAGAATAACGGTGCGCCTTGGCAGTACAGCCAGCAAGACCGTTTGAACTGGAAAAATGAAAATTAAGATTTATTGATTAATAGGTTTAATCGTTTAATCAATTTTTAAAATATATTGAGGTTTACTGTGAGCAAACCGATTTAATAAAAAATAGAGAGATGTCAGAAAGTTTAGTAGTACCAACAATGGCAGAAATGCTGGCCGAAGGAAAACAACCAGAAGTTTTGTTTTGGGTAGGTTGTGCAGGAAGTTTTGATGATAGAGCAAAAAAAATTACAAAAGCATTTGTGCGTATTTTAAATCGTACTAATGTTTCTTTTGCAGTTTTAGGTACAGAAGAGAGTTGTACCGGAGATCCTGCAAAAAGAGCCGGAAACGAGTTTTTGTTTCAAATGCAGGCCATGATGAATATTGAGGTCTTAAATGCTTATGAAGCAAAAAAAATAGTTACCGCTTGTCCGCATTGTTTCAATACCTTAAAAAATGAATATCCTGAATTAGGTGGAAACTATGAAGTTATTCATCATACAGAATTCCTTAAATCATTAATTAATGACGGAAGACTTACGGTTGAAGGCGGACAGTTTAAAGGTAAAAAAATTACTTTTCACGATCCTTGTTATTTAGGAAGAGCCAATAAAGTTTACGAAGCACCAAGAGATTTAATCGAAAAATTAGACGTTGAATTAGTAGAAATGAAACGTTCTAAAGCAAATGGATTATGCTGTGGTGCAGGAGGAGCGCAGATGTTTAAAGATGCTGAACCTGGAAACAAAGAAGTAAACGTATTACGTACAGAAGATGCTCTGGAAGTAAAACCAGACATTATCGCTGCAGGCTGTCCTTTTTGTAATACCATGTTAACAGACGGTATTAAACATGCACATAAAGAAGGAGAAGTTAAAGTAATGGACATTGCTGAGTTAATTGCAAACGCACAGGATTTATAATCTGAGATTCTAAGTTTTTTTAGCTTCAAACTTTTAATCTAAAATCTAAAATCAACAATCTAAAATTAAAAAATGTATATACCTTTTGAAAATTTACCAGGTGAATCAAGAGTATGGATTTACCAATCGAACAGAAAATTTTCTGAGGAAGAATTTTCTGAAATTGAAACCGATTTAAAAGCTTTTGTAGAAGAATGGGCTGCGCACGGCACAAGTCTTGAAGCATCATTTTTGCTTAAATACAATCGTTTTATAATATTAGCTGTAAATCAGGATGTGCAGGCAGCGACGGGCTGTTCTATCGATAGTTCTGTAGAATTTATTCAGGGATTAGAGAAAAAGTACGATGTTGATTTATTAGACAAAATGAATGTTACTTTTAAATTAGGAGAACATATTGCTCACAAACCATTAATTGATTTCAAAAAAATGGTGAAAGACAAAGCGGTAACGGCGAATACAATTGTTTTTAATAATCTTGTTACAAACATTGAAGAATTTAATGATGCTTGGGAAGTTCCCGCTGCTGACAGCTGGCACAGCAGATTTTTTTAAGCACATTTATAAAGATATTTAAAAGGCGTAAAACTCAATTTTTACGCCTTTTTTATTGCTCCATTTTTTGCTAAGTCTTAAGTTAGAAATCCGACAGGTTTTAAAACATGCCGGGTTTAATTAACGAATGTCAAAATTAAACTTAGACAAAGTCAGCCTTATAAAAGTTAAAACTCTAATAATCTGATATATCTAAGATTTACAAAAATCTAACAATTTAAACAGTCAATTCAACGCTATTTTTGAGTATTTTCGTAGAATTAAATTTAATCCATGAAAATAGCAATAGTTTGTTATCCAACATTTGGCGGTAGTGGTGTAGTTGCAACAGAACTAGGCCTGGAATTAGCCAGAAGAGGACACGAAATACATTTTATAACATACAGTCAGCCAGTACGATTGGCACTTTTAAATCCTAATGTTCATTATCACGAAGTAAACGTTCCAGAATATCCTTTATTTCATTATCAACCCTACGAATTAGCTTTGTCAAGCAAATTGGTAGATATGGTAAAATTATATAAAATAGAAGTTCTTCACGTACATTACGCCATTCCGCACGCTTATGCAGGGTATATGGCAAAACAAATGCTTAAGAATGAAGGAATTAATCTTCCAATGATTACAACACTTCACGGAACTGATATTACACTGGTAGGAAATCACCCGTTTTATAAGCCGGCAGTAACTTTCAGTATCAATAAATCAGATTATGTAACATCTGTATCACAGAGTTTAAAAGATGATACTTTAAAGTTGTTTAAAATCAAAAATAAAATTAAAGTAATTCCAAACTTTATCGAATTAGATAAGGTTAAAAAAGATCCTTCTGCGCCATGTCACAGATATGTTATGGCAAAAGAAGATGAAAGAATTGTTACTCATATAAGTAATTTTAGAAAGGTAAAACGTATTCCGGATATTATTAAGATTTTCTATAATATTCAAAAGGAAATGCCGGCTAAATTAATGATGGTGGGTGACGGTCCTGAAAAGGAAAAAGCGGAGGTTTTGTGTATGGAATTAGGAATTTACGACAAAGTGATTTTCTTTGGAAACAGTAATGAAATCGATAAGATTTTATGTATGACCGATTTATTTTTGCTTCCATCAGAAACAGAAAGTTTCGGGTTAGCGGCTTTAGAAGCTATGGCTTGTGGTGTTCCTGTTATTTCAAGTAATTCCGGAGGTTTGCCAGAGGTTAATTTTGATGGTGTTTCCGGTTATTTAAGCGATGTTGGAAATGTCGATGAAATGGCGGCAAACGCTATTAAAATTTTAAAAGATGATAAAATACTGCAGGAATTTAAAACTAATGCGCTTGAAGTAGCTAAGAATTTTGACATTAAAAACATTCTGCCTAAATACGAAGCTTTGTATCAAAAAGCAATTGACGATTATAAAGATTAAAAACATCGATTTAAAAATTTGAACGTAATGAGAAAAGTAATTTCAGTTTTAGTAATTTTTGTTTTGATTTCCTGCGGCGCATCAAAAACGACAGGTTCATCAACCGCACTTTATGAGATTTTAACCGAGCAGTCAAGTGGAGGCGGTAATATTCGATTTTTTGAGATTTTGACAGAACCAAACGAAATCAAAATGCTTCAGAATGATCCGCTTTTGGCTCATAAAATGAAAGATACCGATATTGATAACTCAAATTATGTTATTTTGAATATGGGAGAGAAAAATACCAGCGGTTATTCGATTGGTGTTGAAAAGGTTGAAGAAACAGATAAAAATATCATTATAACGGTAAAAGAAAATAGCCCTGCAAAAGACGCGATGACGATGCAGGTAATTTCATATCCTTATACTGTTGTAAAAATTCATTCTAAGAAAGAAATTATAATTAAATAATTGCAGGTATGATTTTAACCGCAAAGAGCGCAAAGTTTTTATATAAAACTTCGTAAGACATTAAGTTCGCAAAGTTATAAATTGATAAGCTTTGCGAACTTTCTGTTTTGAAAAGAAAGTATTTAAAAACTTTGCGCTCTTTGCGGTTACATAAAAAAAACCTGCCGCATTTTAACGACAGGTTTCTTCTTACAATTATTTTTTATTTTAATTTAGAATCTGAATTTAACTCCTAATCCAACGTCAAATCCAAAATTGTCATCGTCATAGTATCCAGAACCAATTTCAGGTCTTGCATCTAATGACAGTGTAATAGGCACTTCTTTAAATCTATATTCGATACCGATATCTCCGGCTGCAAAAACATAAGTTCCGCTGTCGTTGTATCTGTAATTATTGTTGTAGTAATCGTGATCCCAAGCGGCTAAACCACCCCCAACACCAGCGTACCAGTTAAATCCGCCGTCAATGTTCCAAACCCATTGGTAAAGGGCAACTCCTTTTATAGCGTCAACATCACTGCTGTTTCTCCAGCCTAAATCAAATTCAAGTCTGTTTTTTTGGTTTAATCCTAATTGGTATGATACTTCACCTCCAAATCCGTTGTTGTCTCCTAAACGAATACCTAAAGCGTGTTTTGAAATTTCTTGTGATTGTGCCGTAAATGCAAAACCAAAAAGCATAATGGCAGATACTATAATCTTCTTCATAAAAATGGTTAATTAATTTTTGTCAAATTTAGATTTCCTTGTTTATGAAGAACGTATAATATTTTTAGAAATTGTTATATAATTCACATTTTTTTGAATTTTTGCAATATCCAAAAGTTAAAAACAACGTCTACAGGGCTTTAAAAGCAGGTTTTCTATTTTTTCAAAATTATATTTGATAACATTTGTGAAGTTAAAATGTCTTCCATTTCAAATAAATTTTCTTCCTCCGTAAAGTTAGTGTGAGTATATGAATATAATTTCCATCGCTTTTTGTGATATTCAAGAGCAGTTAAATTTTCGACCCAGTCACCGGAGTTTAAATATAAAGTAGAACCATGTTTGTTTTCTTTAGTAAGGATTTTTGGCTCATGAATATGGCCGCATATTACATAATCGTAATTTTTTTCAATTGCCAGATCAGTTGCGGTAGTTTCAAAGTCAGAAATAAATTTAACGGCTTTTTTAACGCTGGCTTTTATTTTTTTAGAAAACGAATACGGTTCTCTGCCTAATTTTGCCAGACACCAGTTTGCAAAACGATTCATTAAAATAAGATAATCGTACCCTAAACCGCCTAGTTTGGCAATCCATTTTGAATGCTGTACAGAAGCATCAAAAACATCACCGTGAAAAATCCACGCTTTTTTGTCGTCGTCTAATTCCAAAACTAATTTATCGACCAAAGAAAAATTACCCATCGTCATATCACTGAATTTACGAAGAATTTCATCGTGATTTCCTGTTATGTAATATACTTTTGTGCCTTTTGAAGCCATGCCAATAATTCGCTGAATGACTCTTAAATGTGCTTTTGGAAAATAGGATTTTCTAAATTGCCAGGCATCAATAATATCGCCGTTTAGGACTAAAGTTTTGGGTTTAATAGTTGACAAGTAGTTGTTTAGCTCTTTGGCGTGACTTCCGTAAGTTCCCAAATGGACATCAGAAATAATGACCAGCTCGACATTTCGTTTTTTCAATTTTTCTTGATTTGAAGTTCCACAAATGAAAGAAATTATAAGAGGAATTATTTTATGAAAAGGTTACTAATTCTGGGTCAATTTTAATAAATTGTGATTTTTAAACTGTTTAATCTTTAATTAATATTACCAATTTTTAATTTTTTAATTTAATTCATAAAACTTACATTTGCTCAAAACTAAATACAATGGCAGGAAACAGCTACGGCACCCTATATAAAGTTACTACATTTGGAGAATCTCATGGCGAAGCTTTAGGCGGAATTATAGATGGTTGTCCATCAGGAATAGAACTTGATTTCGAAGCAATTGAAGTTGAAATGTCACGCAGAAAGCCAGGACAGTCGGCTATCGTGACACAAAGAAAAGAACCAGATGCAGTTCAGTTTTTATCTGGAATATTCGAAGGAAAAACGACCGGAACTCCAATTGGTTTTATTATTCCAAATACCAATCAAAAATCAGACGATTATTCACATATAAAAGATAATTACAGACCAAGTCATGCTGATTATGTGTATGACCAAAAATACGGTTTTCGTGATTATCGCGGAGGCGGGAGAAGTTCTGCGCGCGAAACAGCAAGCAGGGTAGTAGCCGGAGCTATTGCAAAACAAATGCTTCCTGAAATTAAAATTAATGCTTACGTATCGTCTGTTGGTCCAATTCATTTAGATACACCGTATCAGGATTTGGATTTTTCTAAAATTGAAAGTAATCCTGTTCGTTGTCCTGATGAAAAATCAGCTGCAATTATGGAAGAATATATTCGTGACATTCGTAAACAGGGAGATACTGTAGGCGGTGTAGTTTCATGCGTAATTCAAAATGTTCCGGTTGGTTTAGGCGAGCCTGTTTTTGATAAACTTCATGCCGAATTAGGAAAAGCAATGCTTTCTATTAATGCCGTAAAGGGTTTTGAATACGGAAGCGGTTTCTCTGGTTCTGAAATGAAAGGCAGTGAACACAACGATTTATACAATCCTGACGGAACTACAAAAACAAATCTTTCCGGAGGAATTCAGGGCGGAATAAGCAACGGAATGGATATCTATTTTAGAGTAGCATTTAAACCTGTTGCAACGATTATGCAGACTCAGGATTCTTTAGACAATAAAGGAAACATTACACCAATGACCGGAAAAGGACGTCATGATCCGTGCGTTGTGCCTCGTGCAGTACCAATCGTAGAAGCGATGGCTGCAATTGTTTTGGCTGATTTTTATTTAATCAACAAAACATATTAGTAAAGTTAAGACAGTGAGGGTCTTATATTTTAATAATTAAAAAATAAATTAATGCAAGTAACAGAAACGAAGAAAAAATCATTTTTAACAGGACTTACAGGTCAGATTTTAATAGCAATGGTTCTTGGAGCAACGCTCGGAATCATACTGCATAATTCAATTTCGCCTGAAGCAGCGCAGTCATTCAGCACAAAAATTAAAATGCTTGCGACTATCTTTATCCGATTAGTGCAAATGATTATTTCTCCTTTGGTTTTTACCACTTTAATCGTGGGAATTGCAAAATTAGGAGATATAAAAACAGTAGGGAGAATTGGAGGAAAAGCGCTTGGATGGTTTTTTACAGCTTCTTTTATCTCATTATTAATAGGATTGTTTTATGTTAATATTTTAGAGCCCGGAGTAGGTTTAAAATTAAGTCATGTAGATATGGCTTCGGCTTCTGAAGTAACAGCTAAAACACAAAATTTATCTTTCGAAAACTTCGTAGAGCATATTGTTCCCAAAAGTATTATTGAAGCAATGGCAACCAATGAGATTTTACAAATTGTAATTTTCTCTATTTTCTTCGGATTAGCTGCAGCATCTTTAGGAAGTACTGTAAAGCCTGTAATTGGCGCTTTAGATAAAATTTCGCACATCGTTTTAAAAATGGTAAACTATGTAATGAACTTTGCTCCAATTGGAGTTTTTGGTGCCATTGCAGCAGTTTTTGCTATTCGCGATGCCGAAGAATTATTAATCACTTACTTCAAATTTTTTGGATCATTCCTTTTAGGAATTGGTACTTTATGGGTTGTTTTAATTGCAGTTGGTTTTATTTTCTTAAGAGGAAGAATGGTTGAGCTTTTAAGACGAATCATTGGCCCTTTGGCAATTGCTTTTGGAACAACAAGTTCAGAAGCTGTTTTTCCTAAATTAACAGAAGAATTAGAGAGTTTTGGTGTAAAAGATAAAATTGTGTCGTTTATGCTGCCGCTTGGTTATTCGTTTAACCTTGACGGAAGTATGATGTACATGACTTTTGCCAGTATTTTTATCGCACAGTTTTATAATGTACATTTAGATTTAGGAACACAAATGGCAATGCTTTTAGTATTAATGCTTACCAGTAAAGGAATTGCAGGTGTACCAAGAGCAAGTTTAGTTGTAGTTGCTGCAACCTGCGGTATGTTTGATATTCCGGTGGAAGGTATTGCATTGATTTTGCCAATAGACCATTTTTGCGACATGTTTAGAAGTGCAACCAATGTTTTAGGAAATGCACTTGCAACTTCAGTTGTAGGGCAGTGGGAAGGAAATGATACTACAGAAAATGTATTAGAAAATTAATCGTTTTTACAAGAGAAAACGATACTAAATAAACAAAAAGAAAAGCTGTATTTTTTAAGTAAATACAGCTTTTTTTTATTTTTAAGTGTATATTTGGTAAAATTAGCCGATTGATGCCCCACATACGGATTTTTTTATTTTTACTTCTTTTTCTGAATTTTTTCAGCAATTCGGTCGTTGGACAATCTGAGCCTGTTTCTGAGGCCCGGATTAATAAATTAATTAAACAAGCCTGGAACGATTTTAAAGAATCTAATTTTGAAAAATCACTTATAACTTCGCGTGTTGCACTAAATTATGCTACTGCAGTAAAAGACAATAATTTAATTGCAAAATCCTATAAAGTCATTGCCGGTAATTACAATGAATTATCAGAGATTGATAAAGCTCTTTTCTTTTACAATAAAGGTTTGTATTATGCCAATAAAACAGATAACGATTCGTTAAAATACAGTCTTCATAACAACATTGGTAATATTTACTGTTTTGAAAAAAAACAGTTTGATAAAGGAATTGATTATTATCAAAAATCAATTGCTTACAGTTTAAAGACCAATAATACAGATCAAATTTATTTTACAAACGTCAATATTGCCTGGGCTTATTTTGATATTGGAAAGTTTGATGCAGGATATCCGTATTTAAAATTTGTTGGAGATCATGTAGAAAAGTACGGTGATGCTTCAACAGAAATTATCGTGTATATGCTGAACGGAATGTATTCCAGCTATAAAAACGAAAATAGTGCGGCTAATTCTTATTTTATAAAAGCAATTGCAGCAGGACAAAATACTGATGAACAATCAGATTTGTCGTATACGCATTTAGAATATTCGAAATTTCTAACCAAAATAAAAAATTACAAAGATGCTTATAAACATCTAATAAAGTTTAATGAAATTACCGAAGAACTCTATAATCAGGAGAAGCTTAAAAAAGCCTCAATTGCAGGATTTAATTTAGAACTTGACGAATATAAAAGACAGATTGATAAAATTGAAAATGAGAAAACGTCGCAGTCACAAAGTCTTAAAAAATCCCGAATTATTGTAATTCTGTTTATTCTGACTTCTCTAATTCTGCTTTTCTTAATTGTTACACTGATTAAGAATATAGGATTTAAGAAAAAACACAATTTAGAGCTTCTGGAAGCAAAAGAAATTGCAGAAGAAGCCTCACTGCTCAAAACACAATTTATTTCGACTATAAGCCATGAATTGCGTACTCCTTTGTATGGTGTTGTAGGGATAACAAATATGCTTTTGGAAGAACATAAAGAATTATCGCAAAGCCAGCATTTAAGCGCTTTAAAATTTTCAGCGAGATATTTACTTTCTTTAGTGAATGATATTCTTCAAATAAATAAAATTGAAGAAAATAAAGTGGTTTTAGAAAGTTTGACATTTAATATTTCTGATGAAATTACAATGATCAAAAATTCACTTTCCTTTCTCTCTCAAAAAAACAACAACAAAATCAATGTTGATATAGATGATAGTATTCCGGAGTATTTAATTGGAGATAAACTTCGTTTGGGGCAGATTTTGATGAATTTAGTCAGCAATGCTTTGAAGTTTACTAAAGATGGAGAAGTTGACATTATTGTAAAATTAGACAGGATTGAAGGGAAACTGCATTATCTGGATTTCCTGATAAAAGATAACGGAGTTGGAATTGCTGCAGTCGATCAAAATAAAATATTTGAAAAGTTCGTTCAAGTAGGAAGAAAAGACGAAGATTATCAGGGAACAGGATTAGGTTTAAGCATTGTAAAGCGATTATTAGGCCTTTTTGGAAGTACAATTACATTAGAAAGTGATTTAGGAGCGGGAACTTCATTTTCATTTGTCATTCCGTTTGAACACGACCCGCTGAAAACAAAAAAAATAATTGAAGATATCGAAGTGGATTTGACATCAAGTGAAATATATAAAATTTTGATTGTAGAAGATAATTTAATTAACCAGCTGGTTACGAAGAAAATTATCGAAAAAAATAATTTTATCTGCAAGGTTGTAGATGACGGTTTTGGAGCGCTTTCAATATTAGAAAAAGAAAGATTTGATCTTATTTTAATGGATATTAATATGCCGTTAATGAACGGTTTTGAAGCTACAAAACGAATTCGTCTGCTGGGAATTAAAACGCCTATTGTGGCATTAACAGCGTTTGATAAAGATGAAATTACAGATGAGGCACTTTCATCCGGAATGAACGATATTATCGTTAAGCCTTTTGAGCCTGTAAAATTGTTTAAAATTATGAACTACTTAATACTAGAAGCGAAAAACGCCGGTTTTTAATACCAGCGTTTTTTATTTTGTTTTGAAGCACTTGATTTTCTAGATTTATGAGCACCGCCGCTTCTGTTTGAGTTTTTAGGTTTTTCTCCGGCTTCCGGACTTCCGGCATGCCATTGATACGGATGATCTGTAATGGTTTTTACATCAACTTTTATTAATTTTTGAATGTCTTTCCAGTACGGATGTTCATCTTTTCCGCAAAAAGAAATAGCAATTCCTCCATTTCCAGCACGTCCAGTACGTCCAATTCTGTGTACATAAGTTTCGGGAATATTTGGTAAATCAAAATTGATAACATAAGGAAGTTGTTCAATATCAATTCCTCTTGCCGCAATATCTGTAGCAACAAGAACGCCTACTTCTTTATTTTTAAAAGCATCCAGAACACGCTGTCTAGCATTTTGAGATTTATCTCCGTGAATTGCTTCTGCCGGAATATCTTTTTTGCGAAGTGCTTTTACAACATTATCGGCTCCGTGTTTGGTTCTTGAAAAAACAAGTACGTTCGATAAATTTTGTTCTTTTATTAAATGATAAAGCAGGTTTCTTTTTTCTGTTTTGTCTACAAAATAAATACGCTGTTCTACATTTTCGGCAGTTGATGAAACCGGAGAAACTTCCACTTTTTCAGGATCCTGCAAAAACATTTCTGCCAATTCGCGAATAGCAAGAGGCATTGTTGCAGAGAATAATAAAGTTTGTCTGTTTTTTGGCGTAAGCTTTACAATCTTTTTTACATCGTTTATAAAGCCCATATCCAGCATTTGGTCAGCTTCGTCTAAAACCAAAGTGTGCAGATGATTAAAATCAAGAAAACCTTGTTTGTGTAAATCCAATAATCTTCCCGGAGTTGCCACTAAAACATCGACACCGTTTTTTAAAGCATCAACCTGAGGATTTTGAGAAACGCCGCCAAAAATCGTCAATTGTGTTAAATTGGTATATTTAGAATATGTGTCAAAACTCTGTCCAATCTGAACCGCTAATTCGCGTGTTGGCGTAACAATAAGCGCACGAATTTGTTTGGCTTTTTTTGATGATCCTACAATTCTATGCAGTTGATGGATAATAGGAATTGCAAATGCAGCCGTTTTTCCCGTTCCTGTCTGCGCACAGCCAATTAAATCCCTTCCGGCTAAAACAATCGGAATAGATTTTTCCTGAATAGGAGTGGGATTTGTATAGCCTTCTTCAAATACGGCTTTTTGTATACTTTTTGAAAGTGATAAATCTTCGAATAACATATCTTAGTAATTAAGAATTTTAGTTTTAAGTACTAAATTCTGTGCAAAGATAGTTTTATTCAGTCAATCGGCTGTTTGAATCTTGTATTATTTGGGAAATGTGTGGTTTTAAGCCACTTGCTCTTCATTGAGTTTTCTCTTTTTCGTTATTGGCTTTAATAAAATCAGTTACGAGATACCCAATTAATTTCCCAATTAAATTATTGTTTGGAGAATCAGCCAGATCTGGTGCGCCTTCACAAATATGTAGATATGCCGCATTTTTATGCTGTCCAAAAAACGAAATAAACTGTCTTAATTCTTCTACCGAAAATCCGCTGATTGTCATAGCACTGCTGGCAATGTTAGGAATAGCATCTAAGTCAATTTCAATTCCAAATGCATCTGATTTTATAAATTCTAAAGCCAGAGCCATTTCTCTGGTAAAATCTTTTTCTTTTCGAATATTAACGCTGTCGTATGTATTATAACGAACGCGGTCTTCCAGTTTTTTTATAAGATCTAAAACGCTTTTTGAAGTATAGTTTTCGTGAAGCCCAAAAATAAAATACTTTTTAAGGAACCCTTCTTCATATGCATACGAAAAGCCATTACCGCTGTGACGGCCTTCAAGAATTCTAAAATCAGAATGAGCGTCAAAATTTACAGCGTTAATAGGTTTTCCTTTGGCTAAAGCCGAACCTTTAATATTTCCGTAAGCATTATTATGTCCGCCACCTATAATAATAGGTGTTTTGCCCGCTTTCATTATCGTAAAAATAATATGCGAAACTTCTTTGTCTATTTTTTCAACCAGCTGGCTTAATTTTGAGCGGTCGTCGATATCGTTAAAATCTAAATTTTCGACATCACGCATTTCTGCAGAAACATCTAATTGTCCTAAAACAATAATCTGACTTCCTTTAGAAAATCGGTTATGTTGAATATTAGCAATGCTTTTAATAGCGTTTTCCCAAGCTGAAGCAGTTCCGGGCCTTCCATAATTCGCACGCACACCAATGTCTTCAGGAATTCCCAAAAGAACATATTTCGCCTCAGATTCTTCTAAAAATTTGACTTTATCTGCTCCTTTAGGAAGCACAATCATTTTTTCTCCGAATTTTATTTCACCACTACGATGATTTGTGACTTTTGCCAAATCATTGACAGTAAAAGGAATCAATTTCTCCATGAAAAAAATTTATTTTCCAAAAATAATATAATTGTATCAACTTACGTTATTAAGATATATTAATTCTTAAATTTGTTTTTAAAGAAAATTATTAAATATGGAAAACCCAAAGAACAACAACAATTCAAGTCTAAAAGCGGTAATAGCGGTTTTAGCAGTCCTACTGATTGGTAGCTTAGTGTATATTTTTAAATTATCTTCTGATACTGATGTAGTTAAGACAGAGCTTACAACTACAATGACAGAAAAAGAATCTGTAATGAAAGATTTACAGGAATTGAAAGCAACTTACGATGCTGCAATTGCTGAAAATACATCAATGTCAGACGAATTAATTCAGGAAAGAGATAAAGTTGTCGCTTTGATGGATGATTTAAATAAATCTAAAGGTGATGTTTCTAAATACAGAAGCCAGGTTCAGGCAATGCAGGGTAAAATGAAAACTCTTGTTGCAGAAAATGACGAATTGAAAAAACAAAATGGTGTTTTAACAGTTCAAAGAGACAGCACAATTACGGTTTTAGGAGAGTCTAAAAAATACAACGAAGTACTTGTAGGACAAAATGAAGAGCTTGCAAAAACAGTTGAAAAAGGTTCTAAGTTATCAATTTTGAACACTAAAACTTCTGCATACAAATTAAAAAGCTCTGGAAAACAAATTGAAACAGATAAAGCAAGTCGTGCTGATATCTTAAAAGTAAGTTTTACGATTGCTGAAAACCAAATTGCTAAATCTGGAGATAAAACATATTATGTTCAGGTTATCGATGCAAAAAACAACGTTTTAGGCGAGAAAAAAACAGAAAGTTTTGGAGACAACTCTCTAACTTACAGCTTTAAAACAACTGTGAAATATGAGAACAAATCTGTAAATGTAACAGAAGATCTTCCTGGAAAAGATTTCGCAAAAGGAACTTATTTTATCAATGTTTTTGATAATGACGAATTAGTTTCTAAAACAAGTTTCAGCTTGAGATAATTTAAATCTCGCAAAATAAATACCACATAAAAAAGGTCTGTGATTTGTTATCACAGACCTTTTTTCTTTTTAAATCTTTAGATTTCTGCTTAAATGCAATTTTATTTAGATAATTTTTCCTTCGATAAAAACGTTTTCAATTAAATTACTTCCAAAAGCATACGGGATTTGGTAATAAGATGAAATACGTTTGGTAAGGATTAAATTGGCCTTTTTTCCTTTAGTAATACTTCCGTGAGTTTCTGAAAGTCCCATTGCGTATGCTCCGTTAATAGTAGCGGCGTTTATAGCTTCTTCGGGAGTCATTTTCATTTTGATGCAGGCTGTCGCAACAACAAAATTCATATTTCCGGATGGAGTAGAACCAGGATTAAAATCAGTTGCTAATGCCAAAGGTAATCCGGCTTTAATCATTTCGCGTGCCGGCGTGTACGGAATGCTTAAAAAATAAGAACATGAAGGAAGTGCGACCGGCATTGTTTCGGTGTTTTTTAAAGCTTCAATATCTTCCGGATTCATAACTTCAAGATGATCTACAGAAAGCGCATTAAATTTAACTCCTGATTGAATGCCTCCAATAGAATTAAACTGATTAACGTGAATTTTTGGCTTTAAGCCGAATTCAATTCCGGCCTGCATGATTTTTTCAGTTTCTTCTACAGAAAAATAACCGCTTTCGCAGAAAACATCGACATAATCAGCTAATTTGTTCTGAGCTATTTCAGGAAGCATTTTGGTTATGATTTCATCGATATAACCGGCTTTGTTTTCTTTGTAATGTGTTGGAAAAGCGTGTGCTCCTAAAAAAGTAGCTTTTATAGAAACGGGATAATTTTCTGCCAGTTTTTTAATTACATGAAGCATTTTTAACTCACCTTCGATGGTTAATCCGTAACCCGATTTTATTTCAACAGCTCCGGTTCCTAAACTCATTACTTCTTCTAAGCGAATTTTAGACTGCTCGTAGATTTCTTCTTCAGAAGTTTCATTTAATTTTTTAGCCGAATTTAGGATGCCGCCGCCACGATTGGCGATTTCTTCATAAGTAAATCCATTTATGCGGTCTACAAATTCCTGCTCACGGTTTCCGGCATAAACAATATGTGTGTGACTGTCGCACCAAGTTGGAAGAACTACTTTTCCAGTGGCATCGATGATTTTGTCTGCATTGATTTTCGGAAGATTTTCCATTGATCCAAAATCTTCAATTGAATTGTCTTTTATAATTAAAAAGGCATTTTTTATTGTTGGAAGCTCTGCCATTTCAGAACCCGAAACTTTTAAAACAGATGTTTCGCGTACTTGAAGCAGTTCTTGTATGTTTTTTATTAATGTTATCATTTTTGTGAATGTATTATAAAACACAAATTTCACAAATTAGCACGTATTAAAGGGTGAAAACTTGTGAAATTCGTAAAAATGTTTTGTGTTTGACTTATTCTGAAACTGTTATTTCGAACATTTTATCCCAGTATTTTCCTGTAACAAAAATAGTTTTGGTAACAGGATTATAAGCAATACCATTCAAAACTTCGGCATTTTTACCTTTTAGTGTTTTGCGTAGATCTGCCAGATTTAAAATTCCTTCAACTGCTCCTGATTTTGGATCAACTATAGCAATGGCGTCTTTTTGCCACACATTTGCATAGAATTTTCCATTTATTAATTCCAGCTCATTTATGGCTTTAATTTTTGAAGTACCAGAATATACATTTATATAATCTAATAATTTTTGAGTTGCCGGATCCATTTTCCAGATTTTCTCAGTTCCGTCAGAATGATAAATATATTTGTCATCATGTGTCATTCCCCATCCTTCAATATCTTTATCATATTTAAAAGTTTTTTCTAATTTAAATGTATTTGCATCATAGATAAAACCAGTTTTTTCCTGCCATGAAAGCTGGTATATTTTACCATTAAAAAAAGTAATTCCTTCTCCAAAATATTCTTTTGGAAGATCAACCTGCTTAATTACTTTTCCTGTTTTGTAATCGACTTCTCTAAAATAAGAATCTTCTTTTTGACCTGTACTTTCAAAAAGTCTTCCATCATGAAACTCCAAACCTTCTGTAAATGCTGTAGTGTCATGAACAAAAGTATTTACGATTTTATATTTCAATAATTTTGGTTCGATATCCGAAACGACTTCAATTCTTTTTGTAGCATCCGATGAATCTCCGCCAAAATAAACTTTAGCTTTTATGTATTGATAACCTAATTTTTGATCTAATAATTCAAATCTAAAGTTTTCAGTGCCTTTTGTACCTCCAACTCTTTTGTCATTTACAAAGTAGGCGATGCTGTCAATTTCTTTCGATTTTGGGTTTAAAATTCCAATATTCAAGGCTTCTTTTTGCGTAAGATGTGCCGGAAAAGCAGAATCATCGATAGTAAATAAAGAATTTTCACCTTTATTTTTTTCTCCACATCCAATTAATGTGATTCCTAATAAAATGACAGCTAGGAAGTTATATTTTTTCATAGTTTAAAATTTGAATAAGCCAATATACGACGATATTTTTATTGCTGCAAAGGTCTTGCAAAAATATAAAAAGGTTGTATATTTGCACCGGCAAGTCCTACACGACCAGCTCCTGCAGACTCCCCCAGGATGGGAACATAGCAAGGGTACGTGGTTGAGCGGTGCGATGTAGGTCGCTTGCCATTTTTTATTTTTTAGAATTTGTATAAAAGTAGTCTTCCTTCGGGAGGATTTTTTTATTTTTGGACTTTTGTGAAATTAAAAGTTTTGGCTAAAAGCAAGAAGCTTTTAGCTGTTAGAGTAACTTTTAAATATTAGATTCATTTAACTTATAACATTTAACATCTAACTTAAAAATGAGTAAAGTCGTTTTAATTACTGGAGGATCATCTGGGATTGGTAAATCTATTGGTGAATTTTTGCATAAAAAAGGTTTTGTCGTATACGGAACAAGCAGAAATCCCGAAAAAGTATTAAATTCTGTTTTCCCTCTTGTAGCCCTAGATGTTCGAAATGCTGATTCGATTAAAACTGCAGTGTCGAAAATTATTGAAACTTCCGGACGTTTAGATATTGTAATTAATAATGCAGGAGTTGGAATTACGGGGCCTCTTGAGGAAATTCCGATGGAGGAAATTAAGAATAATTTTGAAACGAATTTTTTTGGACCAATTGAGGTTATGAAAAGCGTTTTACCACAGATGCGTGAGCAAAAATCAGGTTTAATTATTAATATTACTTCGATTGCTGCTTATATGGGACTTCCTTACAGAAGTGTTTATTCGGCATCAAAAGGGGCTTTGGAATTGATTACTGAGGCTTTAAGAATGGAAGTAAAACAATTTGGAATCGAAATTACGAATGTTGCTCCAGGAGATTTTGCTACCAATATTGCTTCTGGTCGTTACCATGCTCCGGTTGTAAAAGGTTCTGCTTATGAAAAAGTATATGGCGACACACTTGCAACTATGAATGAACATGTTGATGCAGGAAGTAATCCTAACGAAATGGCGGAAGCAATTTTTAAAATTATTCAAAAAGATAAGCCAAAAGTACACTACAAAGTAGGCGTGTTTATGCAAAAGTTTTCGATTGTTTTAAAACGTGCGCTTCCGGATAAGATGTACGAAAAGATGCTGATGAATCACTATAAGTTGTAAAAGCGGTTAATTAACCTTATTTGTAACATATAATTTGAAAATGGTTTTGTTTTTGAAATTGTTATTGATATTGATTTCGTAATTTTGCTGCGGGATTTGCGTGAGGGATAGAGGCGGCATCCTTTTGTGAAGAGAAACGGAACAAAAGATACAGCCGAAAGCCCGACCCTTGTGGTCACGCTCAAAATAAAATCAACACATTTAAATATAATAGATTATGAAATTTTTTATTGATACAGCTAATTTAGCTCAAATTAAAGAAGCACAAGCTTTAGGTGTTTTAGATGGTGTAACAACGAATCCGTCATTAATGGCGAAAGAGGGGATTACAGGAAAAAACAACATTTTGAAGCATTATGTTGACATTTGCAATCTTGTAGAAGGTGATGTAAGTGCTGAAGTTAATGCGCTTGACTTTGACGGAATGGTTAAAGAAGGTGAGGAGCTGGCTGAATTACATGACCAAATTGTTGTAAAACTGCCTATGACTAAGGAAGGTGTTATGGCTGCAAAATATTTTTCTGATAAAGGAATTAAAACGAATGTAACTCTTGTTTTCTCTGTTGGTCAGGCTATTTTGGCTGCTAAAGCTGGAGCTACTTATGTTTCTCCGTTTGTGGGTCGTTTAGATGATATTTCTACAGATGGTTTAAACTTAATTCAGGAAATTAGAGAGGTTTATGACAACTACGGTTATGAAACTCAAATTCTTGCTGCTTCTGTACGTCACACAATGCACATTGTAAACTGCGCTAAAATTGGTGCTGATGTTATGACAGGACCTCTTTCTGCAATTTACGGATTGTTGAAACACCCGTTAACTGATATTGGTTTAGCTCAATTCGTAGCTGACTTCGAAAAAGGAAACAAGTAATCCTTAGATAGTTATAAAATTAAAATCGCCTTTTCTTGAAATAGAAAAGGCGATTTTTTTTTACTTTTATATTAAACTTAAATTGTTGAATATGAAAGTTATAGTAATTATTCTGTCTTTTTTTGCTTTTAATGTGTCGGTTTATGCACAAACGGCGAAAGTATTGAAAAATGTAAATGATGCTGGTGATGTGGCAACTTTTGAGCTGGATTGTACGGTAAAATTTCAAAGCTTGGCAAAAGGACTTAGGTATAATATTACCCGACATGAATTTAAAGGGCCGGAAATGAAAAATACTTACAGACTGCTTTTGGTTATGGATGGTTTTTATTCGAAAACGCTGAATAACGAAATGACTATTTCTGCAGTTTTGAGTGATGGGACTGTTTTAGAAGCCAGAAAGATTATTGAAGATGATGGCTTTTTTGACGGTGCGTGTACCTTAAAAATTAAAGATCCAAAAGCGCTTTTGGAGGCGAATATAGACAAAGTTATTGTTCATGCTGATAAAGATGTTATATATCCAATTTCGGTGCAGAATAAAGCTGTTTTCAAGAAGAATCTGGAGAATATTATTAATGCTAAATAAAGGTTCTAAGCTACTAAGGGTCTAAAGTGTTAAGTTTTTTTGAAATCTTTCACTTCTCCCTTCGGTCGAAATGATAAATTGTATTATATGTTTAAATCAAAAAGCCGTTTTACTATTGTAAAACGGCTTTTTGATTTTTTGAAAGAAATATTAATGTCCTCCGCCTTCGCTTTCTACGTGGCTGATTCCTTGTTTTTTCAAGATTTTAGGGCAGTAGAAACCGTAAAAACCTAAATATGCAAAACCAAGAAGCGGAATGATATAAGAGAAATGTGTCCATGAAATACCAAAAATTCCTTCTGGTTTAGTAAGATCTAAATCGCAGATACTTCCTTGAACTAGAGGAATAACTCCTCCTCCAAGAATCATCATGATTAAGAATGAAGAGGCTTTTCCTGTGTTTTTTCCTAAACCTGCAATAGCTAAATCGAAGATTGAAGGCCACATGATAGATAAGAATAATCCGCCAGAGATAAAGAAGAATTTAGCAATTGATGGATCTGGCCAAACTAATCCGGCAACCATCATTGTGATTCCTGATAATCCAAAAAGCATTAAAGTTTTTCCGGCATTTTTTCCTCCTACGAAACTTACTCCAATAAAAACTAAAATCCAGATTGGGTAAATGTAGAATGAAGATACGTCGTGTGCTGCAAAAATGTTAGCTCCAATAATTACTCCAAAAGCAATTGCAGGAACGATGAATTTTAAAGCTGTATTTACAAGTTTTGAAGTGTCAAAAACGTTTACACCGCCATTCCAGCGTCCAATCATTAAACTTCCCCAGTAAAGAGCGATAAATGGTGCTACAGCATCTTCGAGAATATTTCCAAACTCGTGTGTATGTAATAAAGCCGGTAGGTTACTAATGATAGTTACCTCTGTACCAACATAAATGAAGATTCCTAACATTCCAAGATAAAGCTGTGGATAATCCCAGATGTTAAATTTACTGTGTGCGTCTTTTATAATAGCTTCTTCTTCTTTTTCCGGATCTTCAATTTTAGAGAAGTTCATGAAAATTGCTACGGCAATAAAAGCAAGTCCAAGTATGATGAATGGTAATTTGATGTCTTCTAATGAAAGAGCTGTTTTTTTGTTATCACCCATTCCAAATAAAGCAATACCTAATAAGATAGCTCCAATTGTTGTTCCGAATGAGTTAATTCCTCCTGCTAATGTTAAACGGTGAGCTCCAGTGTTTGGACTTCCCATTTTAATAGCTAAAGGGTTTGCTACAATTTGCTGAATTGAAAAACCTAAACCAACAGTAAACAAAGCGGTTAAGAAGAAAGGGAAACTTTCCATTGTTGCAGCAGGAACGAATAAAAATGATCCAACAGCAGAAAGAACTAAACCAGCTGAAAGTGTTTTTTTGTATCCAAATTTTTGAAGTACGTCTAATTTTAAAGAAACTAAAAAGAAGATTATTGAGCCTACAAAATACGCAGCATAAAATGCCCAAGCAACTAGTTGTGATTGTACTTGAGATAAAGTAAATACTTTTTTGAATACTGGAATCAGGATGTCATTGGCAGACCCAACAAAACCCCAAAAGAAGAAGACGATTATCAATGAGATAAACTGTCCCCATTTGGTTTGAACATTTTCTGAACTCATAATTGTAATAAGGTTAATTTTTTAATAAATTGTTTTTTGAAGACCGTAAATATATTTGTTACGTAAGTCAAAAAAAAATTATTGATTGAAAATAATGTTAAATTTAAACGAACTACCTTATTTATTCAACAATGTGTTAATTTATATATAGTTAGAAATGTTAAAGTTTTTATTCCAGAATTCGGTTTTTTACATCTTTGCTGTAATTTCTTCCAATTGGAATGGTGTATGACTGTATTTGAATGCGGTTTCCTTCTATAGATTTTACCTTATTTAAGGCAATTACATAGGATTTATGGATGCGCAAAAAGCGATCTGCCGGCAATTCTTCAGATAAAGAAGTAAGGGATTTGTGGGTAATATAGGTTTTATCAGGAGTAACAACTTTGATGTATTCTTTCATTCCTTCGATAAAAAGAATTTCTTCAATATTAATTTTCATCATCTTTTTATCGACTTTAATAAAAATATGAGAATCGCCTTTTGTGGTGTCGATTTTAATATTGTTTTTTAAATTGTATTCGGTTGTGATTTTATTAATGCATTTTATGAATCTTGGCAGCGGAATAGGTTTTACTAAATAATCTAAAACATCAAGATCATAACTTTCTGCGGCAAATTCTCTAAACGCGGTTGTAATAATAACTTTTGTTTTGTTTTCAATTAAGCTGATTAATTCAAAACCGGTCATCATAGGCATATTGATGTCTAGAAAAACAGCATCTACAGAAGTACTGTTTATAAAATCCAGTGCTTCCAGCGAGTTGTTAAATGTTCCTATAACTTCAAAATCTGTAAAATTGTTAAAGTAATTTTGCAGCACTTTAATTGCTAAAGGTTCATCATCGATCAATACACATTTAATCTTCATTCTGAATAGGTATTTGCAAGCGGATTATATAGTAATTAAGTTTTGTTGTGCCTTTTAAGCTGAAATGATTTTTGTAAATTAACTTAAGTCTTTTCTTTGTATTTACTAAACCAATACCACCTTTAGATTTATGATTTGGTGAAATTACAAAATTATTTAAGATTTCAAAGTCTAACATATTGTTGTTTGTAACTTTACAATTGATCTTAATTTTTAGATTATTATTGTTAATTCCGCCGTGCTTAAAAGCATTTTCTACCAACGAAATAAAGATTAGAGGCGGTACAACAATATCTTCGATATTTGATTCTAAATTTATTGTAACTTCTACATTTTCAAAGCGTAATTTTTCGATTTCAATATAATTCTGTATGTAATCTATCTCTTTAATAAGCGGAACAAATTTGGTTCCTTTTACATCATACAAAACATATTCCATCAAGTTTGAAAGTTTGATGATCACATCCGGCACTTTATCTGAAGATTCTAAAGATAAAGCATATAGATTGTTTAAGGTGTTAAAAAAGAAATGCGGCTGAATTTGGTTTTCGAGATATTTAAGTTTGATTTTAAACTGATTTTCTCTCAAAGATCTATTACGTTCTCTTTCTCTAAGCCAGGTCAGAGTTAGATATACAGAAGAAGCCATTGCGAGAACATACAATTCTCCAATACACACGGCCAGAATATGGTTAATGTCAAACGGGTGATACTCGCGATTTGCCTCCGGCCAGATGTTTTCGGATATTATATAGTACGTTAAAACGGTTTTAAGTAAATAAATTCCAAACAAGCTTGCGATTAAAGCAGCGGTATAGGTAATATACTTTTGCTTTAAAACATATTTTGGGACTAGAATAAATAGGTTAAAATATACCAGGGGTATGTGTAATGAAAACTCAATTAAGTTCGATTTAAACGAATAAGGATAATCGTTAAAGTAAGCTCCCCATCGTAAAAAGTTGAGAGTGAAATAGCTTCCCCAAAACCAAATGTGATTTTTAAGCTTGATATCAAATTTCAATTTTCGGATTTCGTTCAACTTGTTATTTAACGTTTTGTTATTAAGGATGCGCGCATAGTAATAGTAGTGCAACTTTACATAATTATGTGCAAAATCGCAATTCTTTTGAAAAATATTTTGTAAAAAAAGCTTATTAATATTTTATTTAAATAGTATAACGTTTTCGTGCAACATAATGTTGAATGTTTTATGTCGTTTGTTTAAAAAATTTGACTGTTTGTATAAATTATTTTTTTTAACAGTACGTTAACAATAAATTTATCGACAACTAATCAAAACCATGATAAAAATGAAACAAATTATGTTAGCCCTTATGATGGTTTTTACAGCGCAGGTTTCTCTTGCACAAGTAAAAACGATCAAAGGTTTGGTAAGCGATCAAAACGGATTGCCGCTGCCTGGAGTAAGTATTATTATTCAAGGTACAAAAACGGCAACTCAAAGTGATTATGACGGTATGTATACGATTCAGGCATCTGCAGGAGATGTTTTGGCATTTTCGTATATTGGAATTAAGACTAAAACTGTAACAGTAGGCACTTCGCCAACTGTAAATGTAGTATTAGCTCAGGATACTCAAAATTTAAATGAAGTTGTTGTTACGGCCTTAGGTATTAAGAGACAGAAAAAAGAATTGGGTTATGCTGTTCAGGATGTTAAAGGAGATCAATTGAGCAAAGTAATTACAACTAATGTGGCTACAGCACTTTCTGGCCGAGTTGCTGGGGTTGATGTTTCCATACCTGCAACTGGTGTAGGAGGTAGTGCAAGGGTTATTATTAGAGGTATATCCAGTATAGGCGAGAGTAACCAGCCGCTTTATATTGTAGATGGGGTTCCAATTGATAACTCGGGGTTGAATAACGATAGTGCTGCAGCCAGCAAATGGTTTGACGGAAGAGACAGTGGAGACGGAATTTCAAGCATCAATCCAAATAATATAGAAAGTCTTACGGTATTAAAAGGAGCAGCGGCATCAGCTTTATATGGTTCCAGAGCGTTAAATGGTGTAATCTTAATTACAACTAAAAAAGGAAGCAAAGGAAAATTACAAGTAGAGTTTACGAGCGGTGTTAGTTTTGACAGGGTGAATGCTAAATATGATCATTTTCAATCTGATTATGGTAGTGGAAGCCGTGGAGCTTTACCAGATCCTTCAAAGGCTCCGGATGAATTATACGGATACACTACAAGTTCGTGGGGACCTAAATTTTCTGAAACAGTTGGACAGCAGATTAAAATATTTGATGGTTCTATGAAACCTTATGCTAAAGTTGACAATAATATTCAGGGATTCTTCAAAACCGGAGTTACAACCACTAACGGAATTGCATTATCTGGAGGTAGTGAAAACGCTTATGTTCGTTTTGGATATAATAACCTGAAAAATGAAGACGTTGTTCCGGGTTCAGGTTTAGAAAGAAATGACGCTAGTTTAAATGCAACTTTAAAATCAGATAAATTTACTTTGGATGCCAATGTAAATTACATGGTAGAAAATACAGAAAACAGACCTGGTTTAGGAGATTCGCCAAATAATGTTGGATATTCTTTAACTGGTCTGGCACCTAATATTGATCAGGCTTGGCTGAAAAATTATAAGAATGAAGAAACGGGTGAAATTTATAAATGGAATAATAATATTTATCAATTGAATCCTTATTTTACGGTAGATGCAAATCATAACTCTTCTAAGAAAAATCGTTTTATGGGAAATGCAGCCGGAACTTATCAGTTTAAAAAATGGGTTGGATTAACTTTTAGAACAGGTTTAGATACTTATGTTTTTAGCTCTAAAGATTTTATGGCGCCTGGAGGTACCTGGCCGGCGAGAGAAACTGGATATCTGGGCTTAGATGATATAACGGTTTCTGAAATGAATACAGATATCATCGCTAATTTTAGTGAAATTAAACTGGTTTCTGATCTTACATTGTCTGGAATTTTAGGAACAAGCAGAAGAGATTTTAGAAGAACGCAAAATTCTAGTTTTGGAACTAATATTATTGAACCGGGAACAGAATATATTAGTAATTTCTCTAATCAAACGATAAATGCGCCATCAGAGACTAAAACAAGAACAAATTCTGTTTACGGATCTGCTAAACTTGATTATAAAGGATATTTATATGCGGAGTTTACAGGAAGAAACGACTGGTTCAGCGTTATTAATAAAGATGCTTTTTATCCGGGAGCTTCATTAGGTTTTGTTTTTTCAGATGCATTTAATATCAAAAGCGATGCCTTTTCATATGGAAAATTCAGAGCTTCATGGGCAAAAGTTTCGAATGCACCGGGAGCTTATAAAAATGCATTAAATTACACTACTTATTCAGCTTATGATGGACAAAGTGTTGTAAATGTTAAGAATACAGCGGCACCAAATGCTAATTTAACGTATCAAACAAAAAAAGGAATTGAGTTTGGATTGGAAACGGCCTTTTTTAAAAACAGGTTAAGAGCAGATATTACGGTTTATCGTGAAGATACTTCAGATCAAACACTTGATTTAGCATCTTCGGCAACATCAGGATATGAATTTCTTTCAGTAAATGCAGGTGAATTGCGTAATGAAGGAATCGAGATATTTTTATCGGGAACGCCAATTAAAACTAAAGATTTTGAATGGGGAATTGACTTAAACTTTTCTAAGAATAAAAACTCAATTCTTTCTTTACATCCGGATATTAATACGTACACTATTTCTGAAGCTCGCTGGGCTGGAGCAGCAATTGTTGCACAAGTTGGCGGACAATACGGAACTATTATTGGAAAAGATTTTCAAAAAACACCTTCTGGGGAAATGATTGTTGATGCAAACGGACTTCCATTATACACAGATACTAAAGTTGCTTTAGGAAAAGGTCTTCCGGATTGGGCAGCTGGTTTAACTAATAGATTTTCATACAAAGGAATTACACTTCAATTTTTATTGGATATGAAGTTTGGTATGGATGTATATTCTATGACTAATGCTGTTGCAGCAGGAAAAGGACTTTTGGATGTTACAACAGAAGGACGTGATGCTTATAACGCAGCAAGAGCGCAGGCAGCAGCAACTGATCCTAATTTTAATCCGTCGACTTATGTTGCTACAGCGGGTTATGTAGCAAATGGAGTAGTAAATACAGGAACTGCTGAAAATCCGGTTTATGTTAAAAATACAAAACCTGTAGATCCTCAGGCATATTGGGGCAGTGTTTTTGATAATACTCCGGCACCTTTTATTTACGATGCCTCGTATGTTAAATTAAGAGAGGTAAGTTTAGGATACACTATACCGAAAAGTGTTTTTAACGGTGCAAAAATCAATTCAATTTATATTTCTGCTTTTGCAAGAAACTTGTTAACATTTAATAAAGATTTGCCAAACATTGACCCAGAATCAATGTATACTTCAGGAAACGGACAAGGATTTGAGTATGGCTCACTGCCATCAAGAAGATCGTATGGTTTTAATATTAAGGTTACATTCTAAATAGTAAATTATGAAAATTAAACATATAATAATAGCCGTAGCGGCAGTATTTACGACGGCAGGCTGTACAGAGAACTTTGACGAATTAATGAAAGACCCCGTTGCGTTATCTCCAAATCCGGCTGGTCAGCTTACATTTACTCAGTTATGTATGTCGGGTAATGGTTTTTATCAGCATAGAACGAATTTAATTTATTCAGGAGGTTTTGTACAGCATTATTCGGGTTCATGGGCTGTAACAGAGTATGGAGGTAAGTTTAAGAAAAACGATGAGTACGCAACCGCTTTATGGAGAAGTGCGTATTCTAACGAAATGAAAAGCGTTGTAGATATTCTTGATAAAACCAGTAAAGATCCGGTTGCATCTAATATGAATGCAGTAGCTAAAATTATGAAAGTAATGATTGGACAGCGTTTAACAGATATTTATGGTGATGTTCCTTACTCAGAAGCCGGATTAGGTTTTTCTGCAGGGATTGTAACACCAAAGTACGATAAACAGCAAGATATTTACAATTCATTTTTTGCAGAACTAGAAGAAGCTTTTGTTCAGTTAAATTCAGGAGGAGGTTCAGTAAAAGGAGATTTATTTTATGATGGCGATATCACAAAGTGGAAAAAATTAGCCAATACATTACGTTTGCGTCTGGCTATGAGAATTTCTGAGGTTAGTCCGGCAGAAGCTGAAAAGCAGGCAAAAATTGCTTTTCAAAACGGAGTTTTTGAAAGTAATGATGACAACTGTATTATGCGTCATTTAAATTTTCCTTTTAACGATGATCCTGCGAAACTGGATTTTAGAGGAAATGGATTGTCTTATGGTTTTATTTCAGATCAGGGAGGCGATCATTTTAGTTCTTTGTTAATTAATTTCTTGAGAGATAATGGAGATCCAAGGTTAACTATGCTGGCGACACCAAAAACAGTAAGTTCAACTGGAGGAGCGCCAAAACCTGGTGAAAGTTTATATGAAGGAGTAGTGCCTGGAAGTTTTATATGGGAGGTTAGTGCAGGTTCTGAATCAGTATCAGATATTCAGCCTTACTATCAACAATTAACAACGCCTTTTCTGCATGTGAGTTATTCTGAATCACAATTGTTATTAGCAGAAGCAGCTTATAGAGGCTGGGTTTCAGGTTCGGCTGCAGATTATTATAAAAAAGGAGTTGAGGCTGGGGTAAAACAGTTAGAAATTTATGGAGCACCTGCTGCAAGTCAGGCAAGTATCAATACTTATCTTTCTGCGAAACCTTTAGTTGCAGGAACAGAAAAAGAACAGATAGGAACACAGCTTTGGGTTACTTATTTATTCAACAGTATCGAAGCATATTCAAACTGGAGAAGAACTGGGTATCCTCATTTAGTACCTATTACAAGTCCGGAATCTCAAACAGGAGGAGTAACACCTACACGTTTGTATTATCCAAATGACGAAATGCAGAAAAATGAGAAAAATTATTTAGAAGCTGTAGCAAGAATGGGAGGTAAAAACGACTGGACCGGTAAAGTCTGGTGGGATGTAAACTAAAAAAATCCTAAAATATGGTTATGCCTAATAAGGTATTATTTCAATCAAAGTTTAAATTTAAAATTATGATAAAAAATAAAGCCTTATTAGGCATCCTTTTTTTTATTAGTTCAATTTCAATGTACAGTTGTACAAACGAAAAAGATAATAATTCAGAAGAGTTAAAAAGAAAAACAGCAAGAGTTGTCGGGTATTTGTCTTCAGATAGTTTCAGTAAAATAAATTCTATTCAGTTTTGCAAACTCACACATTTGAATATTGCATTTGCTAATCCGGATAAAGATGGAAATCTAATTTTTAACGGAGATATTGATGTAGTAACTAAATATGTACGATCTGTTAATCCAAAAATCAGTATTAGTATTTCGCTGGCTGGTGGTGTAATTTCTGAAGAACAAGCCGCAAATTGGTCTTCGCTGATTGATACACCACAAAACCGGCCGGCATTTATACAAAATATTCTAAAATTTGTTACAGAGCATAATCTAGATGGGGTCGATGTAGATCTTGAATGGAATGCAGTAACATCTGGATACAGCGGATTTGTAGTTGAATTAAAAAAAGAACTAACCAATAGTAAAAAACTCCTGACAGCAGCGCTCCCAAACAATACCCGATTTGTAAATATAAATGCAGATGCGCTAAATGCTTTCGATTTTATAAATATAATGGCGTATGACAGTACTGGTCCGTGGAGTCCAAATAAAGCCGAACAGCACAGCTCTTTTGAATTTGCAAAAGAAGGGGTGGAGTTTTGGCGTAAGCAAAATGTATCAAGTGATAAACTCACATTAGGAGTTCCTTTTTACGGATATAATTTTACTTATCCAGCTGTAACAAGCTCGACTTTTGGTGAAATAGTGTTAACAGGAACACAATTTGCAGATCAGGATGAAATAGGTAAAATTTATTATAACGGAAGACCTACTATTCTGAAAAAAGTTGAATATGCGGCCCATAATACAGGAGGCATTATGATTTGGGAATTAGCTCAGGATTCTTTTGATGATTATTCTCTTTTAGATGTCATTCATAGAAAATATACCGATCTAAAATTTAGAACATCTTCTATGTGCGGTAATTAGATGTGATTCTTACACATAGATTTAATTAATAAGTTTTTCGCTTCTTTTTATTCTCTTGAATTAAACGAAGCGTTACTTTTTTATATAAATAACAGATTTATAGATAATTGATAATTTTAAATATTTTTTAGTAAAATTTAAGTTTTACAGCATATAATTGTTGTAAATGGGAATAATTCTGCTTTTTATAGAAATGAAAACGTTTTCGAGCAGCAGATTATTGATTGTTTTATGTCGTTCGTTTAAAATTTATAGTAGTTTGTATAAATTATTTTTTTTAACAATCCCTTAAGAATAATTTTACGTCATAACTAACAAAATAAATTAACATGAAAAAAATTTTCTTAATCTTTATGATTGTTTTTACGGCGCAGGTTACGCTTGCTCAGGTAAAAAATGTTAAAGGTGTGATTACAGATTCTGATGGGATGCCTTTACCAGGTGCATCTGTTGCTGTACAGGGAGGTCAAAAAGGAGCTACTACCGATTTTGACGGATTGTACTCAATTGAGGTTCAAAAAGGACAGACATTAGTTTTTAGCTATGTAGGTCTTGAGACGCAAAACATAGTTGTAGGCGATGCTGCTACAATTAATGTAAAAATGCTACAAGCAGCTTCAAATGCATTAAGTGAAGTAGTTGTGACTTCATTAGGTATCAAGAAAACAAGAAAATCACTTACTTACGCAGCTCAAGAGCTTAAAGGAGAAGAGTTGACACGCGTTAAGGATGCTAACGTAATTAATACAATTGCAGGTAAAATTGCCGGTGTTGCTGTAACGAAAAGTTCTGGTGGTACTGGAGGTTCAACAAAAGTAATTATTCGTGGAAATTCTTCTGTAGTAAATAGCCAGCCTTTATACGTTATAGACGGTATTCCAATGCTGAACTCAGGATCTGGACAACCGAATGAATCATTTGGTAGTTTAGCAGGTGGTAACCGTGACGGAGGAGATGTTGTTTCTTTAATTAATCCGGATGACTATGAAGGAATGACTGTACTTAAAGGTGCTGCAGCTTCTGTGTTATATGGTTCTCAAGGTGCTAATGGAGTTATTTTACTTTCTTCTAAAAAGGCTAAAACAGGAAAAGCAAATATTACAGCTTCTTCTGTAACAACATTTGAAGAGGCTGCTTACATGCCTAAATTCCAAACTGATTATGTTGCAGCTCCTGGAGCAGATGAAACTTGGGGTCCTGCAGGAAAAACAAGAGATCATGTAAAAGATTTTTTTACAACTGGTACTACTCAAATAACTTCATTAGGCTATTCAATTGGATCTGAAAATTCTTCTACAGCTTTTTCTTACGCTAATACTTCTGCAACGGGAGTTATTCCTGAAAATAGTTTAAAGAAAAATAACTTTGGAGTTAGACAAACTGCTAAATTTTTTGATGAAAAATTAATTTTCGCGGCTAATGCAAACTATACTTCACAAACTATTATTAATAAACCTGTAAATGGTTTTTATTTTAATCCTCTTACGGGAGTTTATTTAATGCCAAGAGGTTATGATTTTAATGCTTACAAGGATGAATATGAAGTTTTTGATCCTTCAAGAAACTTAATGGCGCAAAACTGGATGACTAATAGAGATATTATGCAAAATCCGTATTGGGCTGTTAACAGAAACAAATCTGAAGATAAAAATGATTTCTTTAATGGTGCATTATCATTAACATACAAAGTAAATAACTGGTTAAGCATTGCTTCAAGATATAGTTATAACAGAGTAACAAGTATTTATGATAAAAGAATTTATGCTACAACACAAGGTACTCTTTCTCATATTAACGGGCGTTATATCAACGAAAATTCTTTAAGTACACAACGTTACGGTGATTTAATTGCAACAATTAATACCAAATTTGCTTCTAATTTTAGTTTTACAGCCAATGTTGGTGCAAGTATAAATAACACGATGACGAATCAAAAAACAATTTTGGATTCTGGAATTGGAGGGGGTCTAAAATATGCTAACTGGTTTACTCTGCACAATTTTAACAATAATGATGGAAATTATCAAACAATTGATTCACACAGAGAGATTCAGTCTGTTTTTGCTGCAACAACATTTGGTTACAAAGACATGTTATTCTTGGATCTTACAGGAAGAAATGACTGGTCATCTACTTTAGTAAATACTGGTACTCAAAGTTATTTTTATCCATCAGTTGGATTAACTGCTTTGATCAGCGAAATGGCTACACTGCCAGAATGGATCAATTATGGTAAAGTTCGTGGTACATATGCACAAGTTGGTAATGATATTTATCCGTTTATTTCAAGTCCGGCTAACTATTATCCAAATGGCAGCGGTAGTAAATTTAATCCGTTAGTTGCTCCAAAACCTGGAACTACACTAAAACCAGAATTAAAATCAGAGTTTGAATTTGGTACAGAATGGAGAATGTTTAATAATAGATTAGGCTTTGAGGTTTCTTACTATAATTCAGAAACAAAAAATCAATATTTACAAGTAGTTGCTCCTGTTGGAAACGTTTATGGAGTTGATTTTTATGGAATTAATGCAGGAAGTATAGAAAATAAAGGTTTTGAGGTTGTATTAAATGCAGGAATTATTAGAAATGATAAATTCTCTTGGGATTCAGCAGTTAACTTTTCACAAAATAAAAATAAAGTAAAAGAAATACCTGAAGAATTAGGAGGAAAAGTAAATTTAACAGACCCTGGAGTTAATGGATACAAATATACTTTAACAGAAGGAAGACCTTTTGGTGTTATTGAAGGTTATAAAATGTTGAAAGATGATCAGGGAAGAATTTTATTAAATAGTGATGGCAAAATTCAGAAAACTGAATTCGTTGAATTAGGTAATTCAAATCCTGATTTTATGTTAGGTTTTTCTAACTCTTTCAAATTAGGATCTTTCTTTGCAAACGTTTTAATCGATGGACGTTTTGGAGGTGATGTTATGAGCTTAACAGAAGCACAAAATGATGCATTTGGAGTTTCAAAAGCAACAGGAGATGCAAGAAATGCAGGAGGTGTTAAAATAAACGCTGTAATGCCAGACGGTACAGCTGTAACAACTATGGATGCTCAGGCTTATTATACACAAGTGGGTGGAAGAGCAGGTATTACAGGTGAATATATGTATGATGCAACGAATGTAAGTGTTAGAGAGGTTTCTATAGGATATAACTTTAATCCAAAATCATTACCATTTATTCAGTCTGCAAGTATTTCATTAATTGCAAGAAACTTATTCTTTATTTATAAAGATGCACCATTCGATCCTAATATTGCATTGAGTACAGGACAAGGTTTACAAGGAGTAGATATTTATGGCTTACCATCTACCAGAAGTATTGGTCTTAATTTAAATGTAACTTTCTAATTCTAAAATCATGAAACTAAATAAAATAACAACAGCAGCTATCTGCAGCTTATTGCTCGCATCAGTGGGTTGTACAGATAACTTCGAAGATATAAATTCAAATCCGAATGGTATTTCGCTTCCGGATTTTGAGCAGGATTTTAATCATATTAAAGGTGGATTCGCTCCAATGTTTAATAATATTCAGGTTCTGACTCCTGAATGGGTTTACCAGTTACAGCAAGGACTTAATTCTGATATATGGTCAGGATATATGGCAACTCCAACTGGTTTTGAAGGAGGTATAAATAACACGACATATTCATTGTTAGACAACTGGAATGGATTTATCTGGGATTATGGATATAAAAACGTAATGTTTAATGCGTTTGATATTGCTAATAAATCAAAAGGGAAATACGATCAGTTTTATGCCTTATCGTTAATTCTTAAAGTAGAGGGAATGCACAGAATGACCGATACTTTTGGACCCATAATTTACTCTAAATTCGGTTCAACAGATGCGACAATCGCCTACGATTCACAAGAAGAAGTTTATACTCAAATGTTTGCTGAATTGGATACAGCTGTTGCAGAATTAACGAAAAGAGTAGATGCCGGAGAAGCTTCAACTTTTGCGACTACTGATATGACAGGTTATGGCGGGAAATATGAATCATGGGTTAGATTTGCAAATACATTACGTTTAAGACTGGCTATGCGTATTGTTAAAATTAAACCTGCTTTAGCAAAAACAGAAGCAGAAAAAGCTATTGCCCAGAAATTTGGTGTCATGATGGTTAACGATGACTCTTTTAAAATTGTTTCACCAGTATATTCAAATCCTATTGCGACACTTAGTGGTTCATGGTTAGATATTCGCATGTCTGCAGATATGGAGTCAATTATGAAAGGTTATCAAGACCCTAGAATTTCTGCATATTTTGATACTTCAAAACAATTTCCTGGACAGTATAAAGGAGTAAGAACTGGAATTGCAATTAGTGGAAAATCAGATCATCAGGATTTCTCTGGAATTGGTGCTGTTGTAAGATCAAAAGAAATTTATCTTATGAATGCTGCCGAAGCTTATTTCTTAAGAGCAGAGGGTGCTTTACGAGGATGGAATATGGGTGGTACAGCGCAAGAATTATATGAAGCTGGTATTAAAGTTTCATTCGATCAAAGAGGGGCATCTGGTGCTGCTGCTTATATAGCTGATAATACAAAAACTCCTGCTGCATATGTAGATCCAAATTTCCCTGAAAACAATTCACCAGCTGTAAATAATGTTACAGTTGCTTGGGATGCTGCTGCTACAAATGAAGTTAAACTTCAAAAAATTATCACTCAAAAATGGATCGCAGGTTTTCCTGAAGGACAAGAGGCATGGTCTGATTACAGAAGAACTGGCTATCCTAAATTATTCCCTGTTTTGAAAAATTACAGCGGAGGAGCAATTACTACGGAATTTGGTGTAAGGAGAGTAAATTTTGTACAATCTGAAAAAGCAGGAAATTCAGGAGGAGTTGCAACGGGTGTAGCAAAATTAAACGGACCTGACAATGGAGGAACCAGAACTTGGTGGGATGTAAATGCTCCTAACTTCTAAAAAAAATAAACAAAATACATTACAGATTTTAAGTTTGGTTAGAAAATGGTGCAGGCAGTGCAAACTGCCTGTGCCATTTCAAAAACCAAAATTGTATATACCAAAAAAAGAAAAGAAATGAAAAGTGCTTTAGAAATAAAACCTGATATCAGTTATAAGAGCGCCGGTAAATTTGAAGAAACAAGATTTGAAAAAATCCACAACGAAATCTTCAAAAGTTCTGCTGAAGCTTCAGTAATTGTAGCACAGGAAATTGCTCAATTGATTAGATCTAAGCAGGAAAAGAATAAATCTTGTGTATTAGGTCTGGCAACAGGCTCGTCTCCTATAAAAGTATATGAAGAATTAGTAAGAATGCACAAAGAAGAAGGACTGAGCTTTAGCAATGTAATCACTTTCAACCTGGATGAATATTATCCAATGAACAAAGAGAATAATCAGAGCTATCATTATTTCATGCATCAGCATCTTTTTAATCATATTGATATCAAACCTGAAAATGTTAATATTCCTGATGGAACAGTTTCGATTGAAGAACTTAATCAATACTGCATCGACTATGAAATGAATATTAAACAAGCCGGCGGACTTGACTTTCAATTATTAGGAATTGGGCGTACGGGACACGTTGGTTTCAACGAACCGGGATCGCACATTAACTCGGGAACCAGAATCATTACTTTAGATCACATTACAAGAGTTGATGCTTCATCTGACTTTAATGGAATTGACAATGTTCCTAAAAGAGCCATTACAATGGGAGTTTCAACCATCATGAGATCTAAAAGAATTGTACTGATGGCCTGGGGACAAAATAAAGCCGACATTATTAAAAGAACTATTCAGGGCGATATAAGCTCAGAAGTTCCGGCTACATTTCTGCAGAATCATCCCAACGCTACTTTCGTTCTGGATCAGTCTGCAGCATCAGAATTAACACGATTTAAAACACCTTGGCTGGTTGGAGAATGCATTTGGACACAAGAATTAAAAAGTAAAGCTATTGTATGGTTATGCCAGAAAACCAAACAATCTATTTTAAAATTAACAGACCGTGATTACAACAACAACGGAATGTCTGATTTACTGGCACAGGAAGGTTCTGCGTACGATATGAACATCAATATGTTTAATATTTTACAGCACACCATAACAGGATGGCCTGGAGGAAAACCAAATACAGACGATTCACATCGTCCGGAAAGAGCCAATCCTGCAAAAAAACGAGTAATCCTTTTCAGTCCGCATCCAGATGATGACGTGATTTCAATGGGAGGAACTTTTTCAAAACTGATAAAACAAGGCCACGATGTACATGTTGTATATCAAACCTCCGGAAATATTGCCGTAACTGATGATGAGGCATTGAAATTTGCCGAAGTATGCAACGATTTTGTTGGTGCAGATCTTCCAAAAGACATCAACTTTAAATCAGTAATTGAATTTTTGAACAACAAATCAGAAAATCAGATTGATTCACTTGAAGTCCGCAAATTAAAAGGACTTATTAGAAGAAGAGAATCGTATGCAGCAACAAGATACATTGGCTTAAAAGATGAAAACACGCACTTTTTAGACCTTCCGTTTTACGAAACAGGACAGGTAAAAAAGAATCCGCTTGGAGCCGAAGATATTGCCATTGTAAAAGAAATCATTGCCAGAATCAAACCGCATCAGGTATTTGCTGCAGGAGATTTAGCCGATCCGCACGGCACACATGAAGTCTGCCTGAATGCTATTTTCGCTGCAATGAAAGAGCTGAAACCCGAGAAATACATGGACGACTGCTGGTTATGGCTTTACAGAGGAGCTTGGCATGAGTGGGATATTCACGAAATCGACATGGCAGTACCGCTTTCTCCATCAGAAGTATTGTTGAAACGCCACGCTATTTTATATCACCAGTCTCAAAAAGACCGAGTAATGTTCCAGGGTAATGACTCAAGAGAATTTTGGGTTAGGGCAGAAGACCGAAATAAAAATACAGCAGTTCTATACGATGAATTAGGACTGGCAGAATATGAAGCTATTGAAGCTTTTAAACGTTTTGATTATTAAAGTTGTTTTAAAACCGATTCGGGTGAGAGCGAATCAAAATTTCAAAATTCAGTTTGACCTTGCGAGTGTGAGGTAAGCAGAAGTCATTCTGAGTTTTGTTTTTTTTCTAATTTCTAAAGATACTTGATGAGTATCGAACCAAAAAAAAATAAAATGAAATATCTATTTGTACTACTATTAGCGGGCGTAACGGCAAACTCTCAAATTCAAAAAGAGCAGTTAAACCTTATGCCTTGGCCTCAAAATGTTGTTGTAAACGACGGAAATTTTACATTAACTAAAAACTTTAAAGTAAATATTTCCGGAAATCCCAATTCAAGGATTTTTGGAGGCGTAACTCGTTTCTTACGACGATTAGATGGTAGAACAGGTATTTTTTTTGAACAAGGTTACATTACTAAACTTAATGAATTTCCAAATGCTGAATTACAGATTAACTGTACCAAAAGCGGAAAAATAGGTTTGTATGAAGACGAGAGCTACAGCTTAGATGTAAAAGCAAACAAAATTACAATTAATGCAACCAGCGATTTAGGTGCTTTACACGGATTAGAAACTTTATTGCAATTGCTTCAAAATGACAGTAAATCATTTTATTTTCCAGTTTCTCAAATTTCAGATTTTCCAAGATTTACATGGAGAGGTTTAATGCTAGATGCATCAAGACATTTTCAGCCGGTTGATGTGGTTAAAAGAAATTTAGATGCATTAGCAGCAATGAAAATGAATGTTTTTCACTGGCATTTGGTTGATGATCAAGGCTGGAGAATAGAAACTAAAAAACATCCAAAATTAATCGAATTAGCTTCGGATGGATTATATTACACACAAGAGGAAATTAGAAATATCGTAAAATATGCCGATGAGCGCGGTATTTTAATTGTTCCAGAAATAGATGTTCCGGGTCATGGATCTGCAATACTTACGGCTTACCCAGAAATTGGAAGCAAAGTGATCACACTGACTGGTGGAACTTCCGAAAAAAATATTCAAGGTACAGCAATTACTACCTATGGAATTGAAAGAAATGCGGGTATATTTTCGCCAACATTAGATCCTTCAAATCCTAAAACGTATAAAATATTAAATGAACTTTTTGATGAAATATGCCCATTATTTCCCGGAGATTATTTTCACATTGGGGGTGACGAGAATGAAGGGAAAGACTGGGATGCCAATCCAAAAATTCAGGAATTTAAAAAGAAACATAATCTAAAAACAAATCACGAATTACAAACCTATTTTACCATGCAATTGGCGCCGATGTTGAAAAAACACGGAAAACAATTAATGGGTTGGGAAGAAATTTTAACCAAAGATCTTTCAAAAGAAGCAATTGTACATTCTTGGAGAGGACCAAATGAAGGAGTAGTTGCCGGACAGTCATTAGTAGATGCTGTTAAAAAAGGATACAAAACAGTATTGTCAAATGGTTTTTATATTGACTTAATGTATCCAATTGCAAGTCATTATTTAAATGATCCAATGCCAAAAGGTGCCAATTTATCTGCTGAAGAAAAAGCAAGAATTCTGGGAGGTGAAGCTACAATGTGGACAGAACTTGCAACAGAAACAACTTTTGATTCGAGAGTTTGGCCAAGAACCGCAGCAATTGCAGAACGTTTATGGTCTGCAGAAAACATTACAGATGTAGCCAATATGCGCAAACGTCTTGAAACCGTATCATTTAGGCTCGAAGAATTAGGATTAACCCATATTAGAAACAAAGCGGTTATTCTTAGAAATATAGCTAATAATCAGAATATCAAATCTGTTAATGAGTTTTCAAATGTCTGCGAACCATTAAAAGGATATACAAGAAATAAAGGTGGAACAGAATATCAAATGTATTCCCCGTTTACACTTTTTGCTGATGCTTGTACGCCGGATGCTAAAGATTCTCTGGCTTTTGATGAAGCTGTGAGCCAGTATCTTGCCAATAAATCAGCTGATAACAAAGCAAAAGTAGCCGCATTTTTCAATAAATGGATTGCAGTTAATAAAGGATTAGTTGAGCTTAGTGCCAATGCGCCTTTAGTACAGCCTATTTTACCTTTATCTAAAAAGCTAAGTGATGCATCACAAGAACTGCTTCTTGTACTGGATAATAAATCGACTTTAAAAACAGCTGACTTGAAAAATCTAGTAGAGCAGTGTAATACAAAAGATCATGCTGATGTTGAACTGTCAGTATACGAAAGTTTAAAGAAATTAATTTAAGATTTGGTTTGAATTAGTATTTAGTAAGTTTAAGTTACAGTGTTTTAAGAGTGCTGATTATCTCTGCCAAAACTATTTGGCAGAGGTAATTATAGTTAAACTTTCAAATTCCAAGTCAAATTAAAAAGCATTAAAAAAAATAACCATTAAAGGAGTATTAACATTTAAAAAACCAAATAAAAAGAATACAACAAAACATGACAAAAACGAGAGTATAGATCGATGATTAGTCCCAAATTTATCATTTGTATTTAAGATTAATTTTTAAAATTATAAATAAATATCAATCACTGCTATTTGCTAATGATTATGAATGAATCAGAAATAGTAATATTTATCTATAGAATGTAATTTGAGTTTATTTCCAATCGACAGCAGCCTTCCAACCTGCAGTTGAGTGAAACCCGGAAGCTTTTTTAGTTTCTGCGGCCCAAGTATTTATTTTCTATTAACCAATATTTATTAATTATGAAACATTATTACAGATTACTCTTTTTGTTATTGTTTCCCTTACTCGCGTTAGCCCAGCCGGCTCACGGAAAAAAAGTAGTGGGGTATTATGCGCAATGGTCTATCTATGCCCGGGATTTTAACGTTCCGAAGATTGACGGAAGTAAATTGACGCATTTAAATTATTCTTTTTACGGGACAACCTTTGATCCCGCGCATCCTGAAAATACAAAATTGAAATGTTTAGACACTTATGCCGATTTTGAGCACATGGAAGGCGGAATTCCATGGGATGCACCAGTTAAAGGAAACTTTTATGATTTGAAAAAATTAAAAGAAAAGTATCCTCATCTTAAAATTTTAATATCTGTAGGAGGCTGGACAAAAGGCCAGGATCTTTCTCCAATTGCTGCCAGTCCGCTTGCAAGAGCTGCTTTGGCTGCAGATATGGCAAACTTCATTGTAACTTATCCGTTTATTGATGGTTTCGACATCGATTGGGAATATCCTCTTTCTGGTGGAACTGACGGAACGGAAATTGTGAACGGAATGCCTGTGCCTCCGCAAAAATATAGTCCTGATGACAATAAAAATTTGGTGCTTTTATTAAAAGCTATGCGTCAGGCAATGCCAAATAAACTGGTTACAATTGCTGCAGGAAACAATGTTAGAAACGTTTCTAAACAGTATTTAGGACCAAACAACAGAGCACAATATGGTATGAGCGAAGATATTTCTACTTATTGTGACTATATTACTTATTTCGGATATGATTTTGGAGGAAACTGGTACGACAAAACGTGCTACAATGCTCCATTGTATGCAAGCGGAAATCCAAACGATCCATTGTATGGCGCAGCACAATCAGAATCATTGGACGAATTAACAAATCAATACTTGAATGTAATTGGTTTTCCTGCCAATAAATTAATCATGGGATTACCTTTTTACGGGAAAAAATTTGATAATGTTGCAGCAAATTCAACTAACGGATTATTTGTTTCGGCGCCACGATATGTTGTTCCCGGATGTACCAATCCGCAAAATCCAACAGGAACCTGGGATGGTTCTGGTGCTTGTGAAAAATCAGGAAGTATAGAAATCTGTGATTTAGTGGGGAATCCGGTAACAAATTCACACGCTTATCTTGATCCAAATACTATGATGGTAACATCGTCTGCAGCTTCGGCAGGATGGGTTCGCTATTTTGATAACACTACAAAAGTTCCTTACTTATACAATTCGACTACAAAAGAGTTTATTTCTTATGAAGATAAACAGTCGATGGATTTAAAAGTACAGTATATAAAATCAAGAAATTTAGCTGGAGGTATGATTTGGGAATTATCTCAGGATACAAGAGGCTCAATTCCAAATTCATTATTAAATCAAGTTGACACATCTTTCGGAAGTGTTGTTCCGGGAACGGTAAGTATTTCCGGTTCTGCAAAAAATGGATCAGCATTAGTTACAGATGTTACAGTTGAGTTACGCAATGCTTCAAACGCAGTTCTACAAACAGTAGTTTCAGCAACAGGAAACTTTTCGTTCAACAATTTAACTTCAGGACAAAACTATACGCTGACAGCCTTAAAGGCGACTTATACATTTATTCCTGTAACGCTAACAAATGTTACGACAAACCAAACGGCAGTTGTAATCAACGGAAGCCAGCCAACTTACACCATAAGCGGAACTGTTCTTGACGGAACAACGCCAGTTTCAGGTGTAACCGTTACGGCAGTTTCTGGCAGTACAACTTTAACAGCGGTTTCAAATGCAAGCGGTGCTTATAGTGTTGCAGGTTTAACAGCTGGATTAAATTTTACAGTTACAGCTGCAAAATCAGGTTTTTCATATACTCCGGCATCAACGGTTTATAATGCCATTAGCAGCAATAAAACGTTGAATTTTACACAAGGACCAGCTGTTGTTAATTATACAGTTAGCGGAACAGTTCTAAACGGAACAACTCCAGTTTCTGGTGTAACCGTTACAGCATCTTCTACAGCAGGAAATGTTACGGCTGTTACAAATGCAAGTGGAGCTTATTCTCTAAGTTTAGCTTCTGGCGGCAATTATACAGTAACTGCAACTTTAACAGGACAGACATTTACTCCGGCTTCTACAGTTTATTCTAATTTGAATGCCAACAAAACATTGAATTTTTCACAAGATGTTGTTTCAACTTCAAGCAAAATCAGCGGAACAGTTAAAAACGGAACAAATCCGGTTGCTGGTGCAAAAGTAGAATTGGTTTTGCCTTGGACAGACAATACACACAACTGGAAAAGCGTTTTAGCAACCACAGACGCACAAGGGAAATATAGCTTTCCTAACTCAGTGACTGACGGATATACACAAGCTTTAAGTTTAAAATTAAACTCTTGGGAAAATGGAGAAGTAGCCTATTACCCAAATAATCTGGCGAACTTTGCTATTCCTGCAAATCCAACAGTTTATAATTTTAATACAAATTCAACTGCAAAAACGGCTTTAGCTGCAGCTGCAAACTTAATCAGCGGAACAGTTAAAAACGGAACAACTCCGGTTGCTGGTGCAAAAGTAGAAATCGTTTTACCTTGGACAGATAATACACATAACTGGAAAAGTGTTTTAGCAACAACAGATGCATCAGGAAATTACGCCTTTGATGATTCAGTTGTAGCAGGTTATACACAAATTTTAAGTTTGAAATTAAATTCATGGGAAAATGGTGAAGCGACATATTATCCAAATAACTTAGCCAACTTTGCGGTTCCAACTACGCCAACGGTTTATAATTTTAACAGACAAGCGGTGGTTACGACTAAACCAGTAGTTACCATTACAGCGCCAACAGCTTCTGCAATTTCTATAAATTTAGGATCTGCAATTAGTTTTGTTGCAAGCGTTGGATTAAGTGCTGCAGATGCCACTACAATCTCATCAGTTGTATTTAGTTTAGACGGACAAAGTTTGAGTGCTTCAAATTCTTCTGGAACTTATACAGCGAGCTGGACGCCGGCAGCCAATCAATTTTCGGCTAGTCATACGCTAACTGTTACGGCTACAGCTTCAAACGGAACAACAGAATCAAAAACATATAGTTTTACATTAAATTGTTCAGGTTCAAACTGTCCTAATTCATTACCTGTAATTACTTGGAATTCACCATCGAATACTACGATATATCAAAATTCTTTCCAAGTTGTACCAATTTCCGTTACAGCTGTCGATAGTGATGGTACTGTTTCTGGCGTTACAATTACAATTAATGGAGGCACATTTAACATGACAGCAGGTACAAATAATACTTACACGTATAATTTTACACCATCTGCATATCAGGATTATCCAGTTGTAATCAAAGCTACGGATAACAAGTCTGGCGTAACGACATTAAACAATACTATTAAAATTGCTACGGTTGGTACTAATAGATTCATTCCGCTTCCTTCAAAAGTAATTTTAGGATATGCTCATTCTTGGGAAAATGCTGGTGCTCCGTTTTTATATTTTTCTCAAATGGTGGGAAGCAAATTTAATGTAGTTGATTATGCTTTCGTAGAAACAGTTAATCGAGATGGTTACACACCAATATTAACTACAAATGATACCAGATATTTGACTAACGGTGTTTTCAATAAACAATTGTTGAAAAATGATATCAAATCCTTAAGAGACAGCGGTGTTCCTGTTATTGTTTCTATTGGAGGTCAAAACGGTCATGTTGTTTTAGAAAATGTAACGCAAAAAAATATTTTTGTTAACGGTCTAAAAGCAATTATCGACGAGTATCAATTTGATGGTGTTGATATTGATTTTGAAGGTGGATCGATGAATTTTAGCGCAGGAAATTTAAGAGATATTTCGTATGCGGGAATCTCTGCTTATCCAAGATTAAAAAATGTAGTAGATGCTTTCAAAGAATTAAAAGCATACTATGGTCCTGGATTTTTATTAACTGCAGCTCCGGAAACACAATATGTACAAGGAGGGTATTCTACTTATACAGATACATTTGGTTCTTTCCTGCCAATCATTCAAAACTTACGTAATGAATTAGATTTGTTAGCCGTACAATTGTATAATACTGGAGGAGAAAACGGATTAGATGGCCAATATTATGGTACAGCTAAGAAATCAAACATGGTAACAGCTCTGACTGACATGGTAATAAAAGGATATAATATCGCCTCAACAGGAATGCGTTTTGACGGTTTGCCGGCTTCTAAAGTTCTTATTGCATTACCAGCTTGTCCAAGTGCAGCAGGAAGCGGTTATTTGACTCCTACTGAAGGAATTAATGCGATGCATTATTTAAGAACCGGAACTACGTTTTCTGGAAGAACATACACAATGCAGCCAGGCGGACCTTATCCTAATTTGAGAGGTTTAATGACTTGGTCTGTAAACTGGGATGCTTCTTCTTGTGGTAATTCATCTGAATTATCGAAAGCTTATGCAGCGTATTTCGCATCACAGTCGGCAGCAAAAACATTGGCGCTTGACGATATTTCTGCAAAAAGCAACGCTACAATAGCCTATTTTAGAAACAATGCATTATCTGTTACAAACGAAAACGAAGACATTGCACAAGTAGATGTATTCAACGTTTTAGGACAAAATTTAGTAAGTCACAGAAATGTTCAGAACAATAAAGAAGTACTGCTTCAAAACCAAAGTTTCTCATCTAAACAATTGTTTTTGGTAGTTGTAACAGACAAAGCAGGAAATAAAAAATCATTCAAAGTAATGAACTTTTTAAACTAAACAGAATGATTTGAAAACTTAGAAATAAAAAGATGGGACGGTTAAAATTGAGTTTGGTTATTTATTTTTTAACTTTTTTTATTTCGAACAAATGCGGCTTTAGGTAATTTGTTATTTGGTTTTTGCCTAAAGAAGCGCATTATGAACCTGGCAGTTTTTACTGCCAGGTTTTTTTATGTTTTTAAAGTAACGATTAAGCCTCCAAATAAGGATCTAAAATTTCTGCAAGTTTATTGAGCCAATAAAAATTATCATCAATATTCTTTATTTCAGATTCTATGGTTTCGCATCTTCTCATTGTGCATAATGAAAGTACATGATTTACTTCTCGAATTATTTTTGCCATTTCTTTACAATCAATATCATCTGTAAAAAGATTGTTTAATCTAGTTTGAATTTCATTTGAAACACTTTCTGTAGTCATAATCTTATGTTTTTGCAAATTTAAAGAATAATTATTTTAAAATTAGACACAAATTTGTGTCAAAGTATTGAAAATGTTTGTTTTATGCTTTTTTGAGATAAGATTTAAACTAAAAAAACCTTTGCGAACTTTGCGAAAACCTTCGCGTCCTTGCGGTTAAAAAACTTTTACTACTTTTGATATAATATACATTGTTTCAGAATCCATGCAGAAATTTATTAGTTTTATTACACTTCTTTTTATTTTTACAATAAGTACCGCTCAAACAAAATTCGGAAATCCAGAAATTGATCCCATTCAAATTCAAAAAGACTACGTTACTTGGTCGGCATACAATAAAAAGATAATGCTTTCCAGAGATTTTACAGCTTTAGATAATTCATCAAAAGAAATAACAAAAGAAGCTTTTTTAACCGCTTTAACAAACGCAAGTTTAATTCCAATTCGTTTAAAATCTCAGGATTCGGTTTACGTTTATAAATTATTCAAAATACTTCCAAAATCAGATACAAGTATTAAAGCGACTATGAATCAAGAAGCTTTTGACGCTTTAAAAAATTATGAAATGGAAGGAAAACCTTTTCCGCAATTTTCATTTAAAGATTTAGACGGAAACGAAGTTTCAAACGAAACCATGAAAGGAAAAATCATCGTAATTAAATGCTGGTACATTCACTGCGCGGCCTGCATTAAAGAATTTTCAGCCGTAAACGCATTAGTTTCAAAATACAAAGACAGAAAAGATATTGTTTTTGTAAGTCTTGCCGAAGACAATCCGGAACAATTAAAAACCTTTTTAGCCAGAAAACCATTGTCATATTCTGTTATTCCAAACATGAAAGAATACATGAATAATACATTACAGTTAAATGCTTTTCCAACCCATTTTATTCTTAACAAAGAAGGAAAAATTTCCAAGGTTTTAAATAATTACGAAAGCCTTGAAGTCGCTTTGGAGAAAGAAAGTCGTTTTTAAACCATATAAGTTATGTAAGATTTTTAATTTTTTTTTCTCATTTTTTGTCATTTCGACGAAGGAGAAATCTCCGCGAGAAACTCTACAAAGATTTGCGATTTTGCATGTGGAGCTGCTTACGGAGATTTCTCCTTCGTCGAAATGACAAGATTACGTGTTAATAATCTGAATAGAACAAAACTTTGAGTCTTAGCGATTTTGCGAGATTAAAACATTGAGAGCACTTTCTTTAAATAAACTTATATAACTTATATGGTTTAAAAAAGCAGAGAAAACTTAGTCACTTTGTACCTTTGCAACTCTGAACCTTTTTCCGTACTTTTGCACCAAATTAATTAAAAAGACATTCATGTTAACAGTCAATAATTTATCAGTTCAATTTGGTAAAAGAGTTTTATTTGATGAAGTAAATACAACTTTCACTCACGGAAACATTTACGGAGTTATTGGAGCCAATGGTGCTGGAAAATCTACTTTCCTAAAAATCATTTCAGGCGATATGGATCCAACTTCTGGACATATCCATTTAGAGCCGGGAAAACGTATGTCGGTTTTAAACCAGAACCACAACATGTTCGACGAACATACTGTTTTGGAAACCGTTTTAATGGGAAATAAAGTTCTGTATGCTGTTAAAAAAGAAATGGATGAACTTTATTTAGATTATAATGATGCCAATGCAGACCGAATTGGAGAATTGCAAGTGCAGTTTGAAGAAATGAACGGATGGAATGCCGATTCTGATGCAGCATCAATGTTATCGAACTTAGGAATCACAGAAGCAGATCATTATACTTTAATGGCTGATATGGAAGGAAAAATGAAAGTACGTGTGCTTTTGGCGCAGGCACTTTTCGGAAATCCTGATGTATTAATTATGGATGAGCCTACCAACGATTTGGATTTTGAAACAATCGCTTGGTTAGAAAACTTCTTAGCAAACTACGAAAACACTGTAATCGTTGTATCACACGACCGTCACTTTTTAGATGCGGTTTGTACACATATTTCTGATATTGATTTCGGAAAAATCAATCACTATTCAGGAAACTATACTTTCTGGTACGAGTCTAGCCAATTAGCGGCAAAACAACGTGCACAGCAAAACAAAAAAGCAGAAGAGAAGAAACAAGAATTGGAAGAATTTATTCGTCGTTTTAGTGCAAACGTGGCGAAATCGAAACAAGCAACTTCTCGTAAAAAAATGATTTCGAAATTAAATATTGCCGAAATCAAACCTTCAAGCCGTCGTTATCCTGCGATTATCTTCGATCAGGATCGTGAAGCTGGAGATCAAATCTTAAATGTTCAAAACCTGGCGGCTTCTGTAGACGGCGAAGTTTTATTTAAAGATGTAGATTTGAATATGGCAAAAGGCGATAAAATCGTTCTTTTCTCAAAAGATTCACGTGCTACAACAGCATTCTACGAAATCTTAAACGGAGAACAAAAAGCAGATTCTGGAACTTTCGACTGGGGAATTACAACAAACCAAGCGTATCTTCCGGCTGAAAACCACAAATATTTCGAAAATGATTTGTCTTTAGTAGACTGGTTACGTCAGTACGCTAAAACTGAAGAAGAGCGTGATGAGGTTTTCATTAGAGGATTCTTAGGAAAAATGATTTTCTCTGGAGAAGAAGCTTTAAAAACATCCAGAGTTTTATCTGGAGGAGAAAAAGTACGTTGTATGTTATCAAGAATGATGATGGAGCGTGCTAACGTTTTAATGCTTGATGAGCCGACAAACCACTTAGATTTGGAGTCTATTACAGCTTTTAACAACTCATTGAAAAACTTTAAAGGTTCTGTAATCTTCACAACGCATGACCACGAGTTTGCGCAGACTGTTGGTAACAGAATCGTAGAATTGACACCAAACGGAGTAATCGACCGTTACATGACATTTGACGAATATCTTGATGATGAAAAGATTCAGGAACAGAGAAAGAAGATGTATAATCTTTAATCAGTAAGATTTACAAAATTCCAAATAAAAAAAATCCCAAATTCCAATGAATAGAATTTGGGATTTTTTTATGTTTTTTATTTTCTAAAAATCCTGGCAAAAATCCAGATGATAATCGCAATAATAAAAATTACGATAAAAATCCCGAATCCCATTCCGGCTTTAAAAATGTCTCCTATAACTTCACAGCTTGTAAATGAAAACAGTATAACAAATACCATTAACAATCTTAGTATTTTATTTTGCATGATTTTGAGTTTTTAAATTCATTATTAAAATTACTACCAGAATCAGGAAAATGTGTTATAGAATTTTTGAGAAATGTTTTAGGATTTGGAGTTACATTTCGAAGAAAATAAGAGCCATCGGCTCGGCCAAATATTGTAGGGCCGGATTTTAATCCGGTTTGTAATAACGAGTAGAGGTTTTAAGAGCCGTAGGGTCGATACATTTTAAGCGTTTATAATATGTATCGTTCCTATGGAACTAGACGGAATGCTGATTAATTTCTCAACGGATTGAAATCCGTTGCTATAAAATGTTTCATTCCTACGGAATTTATACAGTTAGTGTAGATGTAAAAAATATTTCTATTCTAATAATTCAAACAAATAAAATCAGATTCCGTATATTTGCCCAACTAAATATATCAGTTATTATGAGCCAAAAAGTATTACTTAATTCAAAAGAAGTTACTATCATACTCCATCGTTTGGCTTGTCAGTTAATTGAGAAACACTTAGATTTTTCGGATACTATTTTAGTGGGAATTCAGCCTCGTGGTGTTTTTTTAGCTGAACGTTTAAAACAAATCTTAGAAAACGAATACAAGGTTCCTGAAATTTCTTTGGGATATCTGGATATCACTTTTTTTAGAGATGATTTCCGTCGTACAGACAAACCGCTTGAAGCCAATAAAACACAAATCAATTTTATAGTCGAAGACAAAAAAGTCATTTTTATAGATGATGTATTGTTTACAGGACGAAGCATTCGTTCGGCTTTAACGGCGATTCAGTCTTTCGGGAGACCTTCAGAAATTGAATTGTTAGTTTTAATCGACAGACGTTTCAGCCGTCATTTGCCAATTCAGCCGGATTATCGCGGTCGTCAGGTAGATGCTATTAATGGCGAAAAAGTAATCGTGAGCTGGAAAGAAAATGACGGAGAAGACGTAGTTCATTTAGTTACCAATTAATATAGTAATCATTAAAAATTGAAAATATAGTCATGACAGAGAACGAAGAGTTTATTTATGAATCAATTTTTAATCAGGTAAGAATGGGATTTCTTTCTATTGATGATATTAAAGAAAATATCATGGAAGAAATTGAAGACAACGAATTTGAAGATGAAATTTCAGAAGCCTGGGCTTTTGAAAAAATCGACGAAGAATACCAAAAGTTACTTCAAGAAAGTAAACAATGGAAAAGCCCGACTGATACTGAAAAGCTTATAAAAGCGTTTGATGAATTATGTGATCAAAATATTATCGCACTTCACAACGCCGGATACACCACAAGTGATGGTGAATATGAAGTAGTTGAGGTTGAAAGAGAACTTCGTGAAAATGAAGTTGAATCAGACGGTTACTGTTTTTATCATGAACAGGATTTAGCAAGAGCAATCGATCCAGAAAATCCGAGTTTGTACATCGCTTTCCAGAAAGTAGATAATTCAGATGAAGAAACTACGATTGGAGTGGGTAATAAAGTTGCAGAAGTGCTGAAAAATAATGGTTTTGAACTCAACTGGGATGGTTCTGCAAAAAGAAAAATCGAAATTCCGGGTTTCAAATGGCAGCAGATTTTTGATGAAGAAGGAAGAGATTTGCAGGATTACGGCGAAGTTATAGACAGAATGATCCAATAAGGACATCTGTTTTAAAGAAGTATGGAATGAAGAAAATTTCATCATTCAGAATTAAACAAATAATAGTAAAGAAACACCAATGAAAGAATTAAGCGTAGATCATTTATTAGGAATAAAATATATCAACGAAAATGATATTAACCTGATTTTTGAAACGGCAGATCATTTTAAAGAAGTCATTAACCGACCTATTAAAAAAGTTCCTTCATTACGAGATATTACCATTGCCAATATTTTTTTCGAAAACAGTACAAGGACCAAACTCTCTTTCGAATTAGCGCAGAAACGTTTATCTGCTGATGTAATCAGTTTTTCTGCAGCTCAGTCATCGGTTAAAAAAGGAGAGACCTTGATTGATACAGTAAATAATATCCTTTCCATGAAAGTTGACATGGTTGTAATGCGCCACTCCAATCCCGGAGCGGCTTATTTTTTATCTAAAAATGTCAAAGCGAGTATCGTAAATGCCGGAGACGGAGCGCACGAACACCCAACACAGGCTTTGTTAGACAGTTATTCTATTAGAGAAAAACTAGGCGATGTAGCCGGAAAAAAAGTAGTAATCGTAGGTGATATTCTGCATTCGAGAGTTGCTTTATCAAACATATATGCTTTGCAGATGCAGGGCGCTGAGGTAAAGGTCTGCGGGCCAAAAACCTTGATTCCGAGATATATTGAATCTCTTGGAGTTACGGTTGAACCAAATCTTCGTAAAGCCTTGGAATGGTGTGATGTTGCCAATATGCTTCGTGTGCAGAACGAACGTATGGATGTCAATTTCTTCCCGTCAACACGCGAATATGCACAGCAATACGGAGTTGATAAACCACTTTTGGATTCGCTTAATAAAGAAATCGTAATCATGCACCCGGGACCAATTAACAGAGGAGTTGAGATTACTTCTGAAGTTGCGGATTCTGATCATTCTGTAATTCTAAATCAGGTTGAAAACGGTGTAGCAATTAGAATGGCGGTTATTTATCTTTTGGCTTCTAAGATTCAGTAAAGTTTTAGTGTTCAGTGTTCAGATTTTTAGTGTTCAGTTATTGGTTGTCTCACTGACCTGAATGAATTCGAAAGACTTTTTTTAACGAGAACATAATTTGACAACAAGAGCTTCGACTCTAATCAGCCTGAAAACTTGGAAGAATTAAGGAAAAGACTTAATACTGAAACCTGACCAGTGATCAATAAAAGAATCTGATTACTAAAAATCTGAACACTGAACACTAAAAAAATCTTCGTACCTTAGCTCTCGAAAATCAATTTTTATATTAGCCCCATAAATTAAAAAATGAAAGTAGATCAAAAAGGACATACCGTTACTATTAAAGACACACAAGGAGATGTAAATGCTTTCTTAGAAAAAGTAACGCAGCAGTTTAAAACCTTTGAAAAACAAAATATTATCATCGATTTATCAGCAGATGCTTCGGTTACAGAAAAAGATTTAAAAGCTTTTTTACCGCTTTCTAAGCTTCAGAAAAAAGCAAAAAAATCGTTTGTAATTGTCGCTTCTGATCTTGATTTTAATGCCATTTCAGATAAATTAGCCGTTGTACCTTCGCTTTTAGAAGCTCACGATATTATCGAAATGGAAGAAATTGAAAGAGACCTCGGATTCTAATTTTATCCCGAAGTCTCGGGACAGATTTTAGATTTTAGATTTTTTTGAATACTAAATCTAAAATGGTAGTTAATCTAAAATCTTTCCCGAGACTTCGGGATAAAATCTAAAATCAGTAAATGAAATTAACAATACTTGGCTGTTATGCAGCGACTCCCAGAACACTTACAAACCCGACTTCGCAGGTTTTAGAAATTAAAAACCGATTATTTTTAATTGACTGCGGCGAAGGAACTCAGGTACAGCTTCGAAAGAACAAAATTAAATTCTCAAAAATCAACCATATTTTTATTTCTCATCTTCATGGTGATCATTTGTATGGTTTAATAGGAACTATTTCGACTTTTTCTCTTTTAGGAAGAACAACAGATTTACATATTTATGGTCCAAAAGGAATAAAAGAACTGATTCTGCTTCAATTAAAGTTAACAGAATCATGGACAACTTATTCTTTGTTTTTTCATGAATTACAATCAAAAGAAAGTGAAATTATTTTTGAAGATAAACGTGTTATTGTAAAAACAATTCCGCTTAAACATCGTGTGTACACAAACGGTTATCTTTTTCAGGAAAAACCGGATGAAAGAAAATTAGATGTTGAAGCTGTTCAAAAATATGATATACACGTTGCCTATTATCAGAAAATAAAAAACGGAAGTGATATAACTCTGGATAACGGAACTGTAATTGAAAATGAAAAACTGACTTTCGATCCGCCGCCGGCAAAAAGTTATGCTTTTTGTTCTGACACGGTTTACCATGAAGCTGTAATTCCAATTATACAGAATGCTGATATTTTGTATCACGAATCAACTTTTTTAAATTCTGAAGCTCCTTTGGCTCAAAAAACACTGCATTCTACTGCAAAAGAAGCTGCAACAATTGCTTTAAAAGCGAATGTAAAACAGTTAATTTTAGGTCATTATTCAACACGATACGATGGTTTAGAGCGTTTTAAAGAAGAAGCTGAACAAGTTTTTCCAAATGTGCTTTTAGCAGATGACGGAGTTTCGTTTGAGTTTTAAAGATGCTACGTTTCTAAGGAGCTGAGGTTCTAAGTTTTTGAAGAAATCTAAAATCAACAATCTAAAATTTAAAATCATGAATGATTTAAGCAATTATAGAAAATCATACGAAAAAAGTGAATTACTGGAAAGTAATATTCCGGAGGATCCTATTAATCTTTTTAACCGATGGTTTCATGAAGTGGAAGATTTTGGCGGAAGCGGTGAGGTAAATGCCATGACGGTTTCGACTATTGGATTGGATGGTTTTCCAAAATCGCGTGTTGTGCTTTTAAAGAAATTCTCAGAAGAAGGTTTTATATTCTACACCAATTATAATTCTGAAAAAGGAAAAGCAATTGAAGCGAATCCAAATGTATGTTTGTCATTTTTTTGGCAGGAAATGGAGCGTCAGGTTATTATAAAAGGAATTGCCCAAAAAACATCTGAACTTATTTCTGATAATTATTTTGATTCAAGACCAGACGGCAGTAAACTGGGTGCTGTAGTTTCACATCAAAGTGAAGTTATTCCTTCCAGAACTTTTTTAGAGGAAAATTTAAAAAAACTGGAAGCTGAATTTGAAGGGAAAGCCATTCCAAGACCTGAAAATTGGGGTGGTTATTTAGTAACACCTTTACAGGTAGAATTTTGGCAGGGAAGACCCAACCGACTGCATGATAGAATTCGTTATACAAGTCAATCTGATTTTTCATGGACAATTGAGCGTCTTTCTTCTTGATTTGTAAGAAAAATATAGTATAATAAAAAATATTAGTGCATTTCATCGATTATTTTTGTAGTTTACCGATAAATTGAATACGTTTGACGTAAGAAATTTAGAGCAATTTGTCACATAATAAATTTAAAGCATTTGCCCCAACATTTACTTTATAACTTAACTACTACTGATTATGAAAAAGATTATGTGCGCTATGGTGTTCATTGTGATGTCAATCACAATGAACTCATGCTCTGCCGACGGCGCCGAGGGCAATGAAAATACTACAACTCCAGAAGCTGTAGTTACTACTTATAATTACAATTCATCTGAATTGGAAACGATGCAGTTAATAAACGAATACAGAGTTAGTATTGGTTTAAATGCGTTGGAAAAAAATAATCACATTTCTTCTAAATGCGAAGAGCATAATAAATATATGATTGACAATAATGTTGTAAATCATAACGATTTTACAGCTCGTTCTAACAATATCATGACTGTTCTTGGAGCTAAAAAAATAGGAGAGAACGTGGCTTACAACTACAAAACTTCTGCAGCTGCATTAAAAGCCTGGCTTGAAAGCTCCGGACATAAAGAAAATATTGAAGGTGACTACACTCACTTTGGATTATCTGTTTCGACAGATGCTTCCGGAAGAAAATACTACACGAATATTTTCGTAAAATTATAAAAGAGAAACGTTTGAACTGGTTGGTTAGTTGTCGTTGTGATTCCTGATTTGCAACGACCGTTTTTTTAATAAAAGCTGTCTGAAAAGACAGCTTTTATTTATTTTAGTCTGTTTTTAATTATAATCCAGTAATGATAAATTCGCTTCTTCTGTTCATTTGATGTTCTTCTTCAGTACAGTTTACGCCATCAGAACATTGGTTTACTAATTCAGTTTCACCATAGCCTTTTCCGGTTAAACGGTTTTTAGCGACTCCGTTTTTGATAAGCCACTTTATGGTCGATTTTGCTCTTCGGTCAGATAAGGCTTCGTTGTATTGGTGAGAAGCCCTGCTGTCTGTATGTGAACGAATGTCGAGTTTCATTGTTGGATATTGATTTAATACATCGAGTATTTTTTCTAAATCCAAAGCAGCTTCGGTACGAATGTTTGATTTGTCGAGATCAAAATAAATCATTTTAATACCAAAACATTTTCCAAGATCATCTCCAATAGCAACTTTACATACAGATTTGTCTAATGCAATAGGAAGATTGGTTTTTCCGTTTGTTCTCGCAATCGTTATATCAACTTCTTTTGTAGCATAGTCTGGTTTTTCGGCTCTAACGCTGTACGTTTTGCCGCACTCTACTGCGAAACTGTATTCTCCGGATGTACTGGAAACGGTTGAGTTTTTAATTTTATGATTTTCATATAAAGTAACTTTTGTTCCCGGAAGCACAATCTTGCTTTCAGAATCTGTGATTACGCCATATAATTCCTGAAGACATTTTAATCTTTTGGTTTCGAGAAATTGGTAAATATCATCAGAACCTTGCCCGCCGTCTTTGTTAGAACTAAAATAACCTTGTCTGGTATCCGAATTAATGATATAAGCAAAGTCATCTTTAGGAGAATTAATATCATTTCCTAAATTTTGAATATCGCTTATTGTGCCGTTGTCTTCAATTTGTCCCACAAAAACATCTAAACCTCCAAGTCCGGGATGACCATCTGAAGCAAAATAGATTTCGTTTTCACTTGTTACATACGGAAAGGTTTCTTTTCCTTCGGTATTAATAGAAGATCCGAGATTTTGCGGTGTCCCAAAACTGCCATCGGGATTTATGCTGACTTTAAAAATATCCGACTGTCCCATTGTTCCCGGCATATCTGATGCAAAATACAATGTTTTTTCATCTGGGCTTAAAGCAGGATGTGCTGTACTGTAATTATCGCTTGAAAAAGAAACAGCTTTAACATTAGCCCATTTTCCATTTTCTAAATGTGCCTGGTAAATTTTTACTAAAGTAATTTTGTTGTCATCTTTTCCTTTTTTGCCGTCTATATAGTTATTTCGAGTAAAATAAACGGTAGTTCCATCTTTTGTAAAAACCGGAGTGGCTTCATGAAACTTGCTGTTTAAAGCAGTTTTGAACTTGCTGGTTTTTAGAACCGTACCACTTTGCTGGTCTAGATTGGCGCTGTAAATATTAGTATAATATTCTCCTGTCCATTTATGTTTTCTCTGCGAAAAGTTTCCAGTATCTCTGGCAGAAGCAAAATAGATAGTATTGTTGTAAATAAAGCTTCCATAATCTGAATATTTAGAGTTAATTCCTGCATCTTCAATTTTATAACGTCCGGAGTTTGCTTTAATTTCGGTAAGATAATCAGCATCTTCTCTGTAAAGTTTCCCTCTGGAATCATTCTTGTATTTGGCATTAAATTCATTCATTATTTTATTTGCCTTATCTGTCTGTCCAGTTGATTTTAAAGACTGTGCATATCTGTAATAATATTCGGCTTCGGGAGATGTATTAATGGTAAATAATTCTCCGTACCACTTAGCAGCGCCTTCAAACTCTGAATTGAAATAATAAGAATTTCCAAGTTTTTTAAACAAATCTTCGGATTTATATCCCTTATTGGCAACCCTTTCATACGTTTTTATAGCGTCGATATACGCATAACCGTCATATTTTTTATCACCCGAATTCAGCTTTGCCTGCTGCGGATAGCTATAAAAAACATTTAGAATTATTAAGCAAAGAAGTCTATAATTTTTCATAATACTTATTTTTAAAAGAAACGAGGAGTTGTCATTTTACCATTGTTTTTAAAGAATTCATAACGCAGGAATATTTCATGCGATCCTGAATTGTAATTATTTAGGTTTGTGGTTTCTCGGTCGTAACCATAACCTATATAAAGTCCGTCGGTGATTTGAAATCCAGCCATGGCACTTAAAGAAGCGCTCCATCTGTAAGCAACACCCAAAACAAGTTTATCAATAAACATAAAATTGGCAGAAACATCAACCTGAAGAGGAGCTCCTTCGACCATTTTGGTTAAAACAGCCGGTTTAAACTTGATGTATTGTAATTTATCAAGATCAAAAACATAACCTGCCATTAAGTAATAATTGATTTTGTCTTTGTAAATGGCTATATCATTATCACTATATCTATTGGTTTCTATAAAATTGGGTACAGATAAACCAATGTATGCTTTGTCTGAATGCCAATAAACTCCGGCTCCTACGTTTGGAGTAAATTTGTTGCTTAAATCCTGAAACTGCGGATCGCCTTGTTCTGCCGGATTTAGTTTGTTGACATCAAGATTGAATATATTGGCAGTTCCTTTAATACCAAATGATAGTTTAAAATCAGCAGAAGTCTGAACGGTATACGAAATATCGGCTGAAATATTATTTTCATTTGTAGGTCCGATTTTATCATTTACAAGCGAAAGACCAACTCCTAAATTGCTGTTGTTTATTGGAGTATTGATAGAAAAAGTGCTTGTTTCAGGCGCTCCGTCCAGTCCAACCCATTGGGTACGATATAGTCCAAAAACACTTAAAGCCCCGCGTGATCCTGCATAAGCCGGATTTATATTAATTGTATTGTACATATATTGCGTATACTGTGCATCTTGCTGTGCATAACCCGCAATGGTTACAAACATAATGACGAAAAAAAATAATTTTGTTCTCATAATAGATGTGTATTGTTTAGTGAATATGCAATGCGTTATACGTTTTGCGTTGTACAACGCATTGCTTTTTTGTTCCTATTTGGACAGATATAAATACCCTTCTTTTTTATTGTTTTGAATAACATTGTTTCCATCTAACGATTTATAAGTCACGATGTAGAAATAGGTACCCGTTGGCAGACCATCAGATTGCTGAATAGTTGTTCTTCCTCTTGATGTTCCGTCGAAGGCATTCGTAGTATTGTTGTAATTGTTGGTTTCAAATACTAATATTCCCCAGCGGTTATAAATCTCTACAGTGTTTTCTGGATAACAGGTTAAATCATCAATACCATCAATTACGAAAAAGTCATTTTTTCCGTCACCGTTTGGTGAAAAAGCATTGTGTATCAAAATACTTTGACAAGCCAATACTTTACAGTCGTCGTTTATTTCCATAGTCAGTAAAATACTTCTTGGACAGTTTTCATTAACTATTTTATATTCGAATGTATAACTGCCAAGAGCAAGACCATACGCATTAAGTATATTTCCCTGCAATGCTCTGCTGTTGCTTGTATCTAGCCAGCTTCCTGTTAAAGGAGTACCTTCTGGTAATAAATCAGATAAATTCAATAATGTTGTATCGTCGTTACAGGCTTTACTGGTAATATTTGTTGTTCCGCTTGGCAGAACTGTAATCGTTACCGTTGCAGTGTCACAGTTTTCTGAGTTTTGCTTACCGCAGATGCGATACATGTAAGTATAAGTTCCGGCAGGTGTTAAGCTTGATACCGTTACATTTCCAGATGCATCGATAGTAATGTTAGGATCTGTTTTTGCAGCATTATTGTTTTCATTCAACAGAGTAAAAGTTACCAATTCCAGTGTTGCAGGAAGCTGTCCTTTTAAGTCATTGCTTAAAACATTACCAACTAATCCAAATGTGTTGCATCCTATATTTACGTAATTGTCGTCATTGGCATTTACTTGAGAATCAAGAACGGTTACAGTTACAATTGCTGTATCACAATTTCCGGCATCGGCTTTTTCACAAATTTGATACACTAAAGTATAAGTACCTCCCGGAGCATTTGCTGCAACATCTACAGAACCGTCAGGATTTAGAGTTAAAACTCCTTTTGGATCTGGTGTTACTGTTGACAGCGTTACATCATTAGGATTTATAGCACTATTGTTTAATGTGTCGTTATTTAGAACATTTACTATATTTATTACTCCTGCCGGTCCGGTAATTGGAGTTGGAGTATCATCATTTGCCACGATTGCAAATGTTGGTCTGGCAGTACAATAAGGATCAGCCGGAGGATAATTTACAGTAATAGTTTCACTTGGATTTACTGATACTGTAACGTTAACCGTTGGACGTAGTGACTCGAAACCATCTGAGCCCTGAATCCATTTATTGTTTTCAAAAATCCAGCCCGGCCAGTCAATTCCTTTTCCGTTTTCATCTACTAAAGCTCCAGGCCATAACACTCTGCCGGAAAGAGGCAGATTTGTCATTGTAGTGATTACCGTATTTTGAGCATTGGCCCACGCAATGGTTACGCCGTTTACAGGTGTGAAGTTTACCGGAGTTACTACATAATCAATATAAGGAACATCGTTTACACAAATTGATGTGGCAGTAACCGTCATAACCGGAGCTTCAATGGTAATGGTAACCGTTGCTGTATCACAATTTGAAGTCTGATCTGCTTCGCATATTTGGTAAACCAATGTTAAAGTTCCTGTTGGAGCATTTGGCAATACATCTACAGAACCATCTGGGTTTAGTTGTAAAAACTCATTTGGTGTTACAGTTGTTATAATAACCTGAGAAGATGTTATTGGCGCGCCTTCAAGTGTGTCATTAGTAAGAACATTTATAACATTATGTGTTATGTTATTTACACCAGCTATTGGTCCCGCATTATCATCATTAGCTACTATATCCAAATACGTTTTACAGCTTACGCCGAAATCAATATCTAAGTGTATTAAATCTTCTGGTGTTACATTTACAATGTAACCACTTTCGGTTGTAGTTGAACAAACAATATGCGTTTGCGATTTACTGGTTTTTGATGTAATTTTTTTATCGGTTACAGAAGGAAGCACTTTAACTAAACCTGTAGCGCCTAATGCAGATGCCACGGCGTCAAAATTGGCTTCACGAACTAATTTGATAGTATATTCACCATACGGATTTTGACTGTTTGGTCTGTCTCTCCAGAATCCTGCAATACCAACAATTACTTCTTGGTGATAGCCATTTGGTCCGTCTATAATTACATTTGCGTTAGCTGCATTACCAAAACCGCCGGCATTCAATTCACCTGCATTTAGAGGTCCGGTATAGCTTCCGTCACCGTTTAAATCGATCCATTCCCAAAGGCTGTAATCAATTGCGCCGTTTGAATCAGGAATATTTTTGGTAACAATTCCGTCATTGTTGGCATCATACCATTCATCCTGAATTCCGTTACTGTTCGTATCATACCAAACATAATCTCCTAAAACAGGAAGTGTAGAGGCGCCATATTCAAAATCATGTTTTTGAATTTTACAATCTTCAAGTGTGGTAAAGAACAAGCTTGAATCAATAGGATATAATTGGTATGCACTATTTAAATTAGCATCCTGAACCTGAACTAAATAATTTCCTGTCGGCATGCCTGAGAAGCTGTAACTTCCGTCGGCTGCAGTTAAGTGTAATAAAACAGGACCTGTTGTTGGACTTTGCGGAATCAATGTTATAGGAACATTAGCGATTCCGGAGTGAGTATCAACATTAATTACTTGACCTGATATTTTTACAGTATAACTTGGCTCTGTAATAGTTACCGTTGCTGTTGCAGTACAGTTTTGATTTTCATTTACAGGAGATGATGCAGTAAGCGTATAAGTTCCGGCAGGTAAATTGGTATTACCAACCACTTCGTTTTTATCATTTGTGATAACAACTGTTGAACCTGGACTGCTGGTTACTAAAATTGAACCGTCTTTACCTCCAAGACACGTAGTATTTGTCGCAATACCGCTTACAGTAACTTTATTTTCAACTGTAAAAGTCTGAACTAATTCAGTTTTATTACCTGCGCAGTCTGCCAGCGTATAAGTTCTTGTTAAGATGTAAGGACTTCCTTGACAGCCGCTTCCTTCGTTGTTGGTATCAGATATTGTAATAGAAACATTTGAACTGCAATTATCAGCAGCATCTTTTATATCCTGTACATTTCCGGCTGGTATTTCGGTAATACTCTGCAAGTCTGCAACATCAGAAGGTGCAGTTCCTGTAGGAGCCGTTGTATCTCTTACTGTAATAATTTGAGTGTGAGAAACGGTGTTTCCAGAACAGTCACTTGTTTTCCAATTACGGGTCAGAGTATAATTTGAAGCGCATTCGTTTTGAATATCACTTTTTGTTTCAGTATATACAATTGGTAAATTTCCGTTGCAGTTATCAGAAGCTTCCATATTAGCAGGTTGAGGAACTGCATCGCAAGAAACAGTTATATCGGCAGGAAGTTCTCCAATAAAAGTTGGTGAGCTGGTATCCTGAATAGTAATTACCTGAGTAAAAGTATCCGAAGTATTACCGCAGTCATCTTTTACAGTCCAGGTATTGGTGTAAGTTCCGGCATTACCACAACCTGCAGAAGCCATAAACTGACCGCTTACTTTTGTAATATTGCTTACATCAGCATCGCATAAATCAGTAGCTTTTGGAAATAAGGCTTGCGCCGATGCCAATCCTGTTGTATCACTGCATTCTAAAGTTACGTTTAGAGAACCATTTTGAGTTGTCCAAGTCGGTGCAGTAGTATCCTGAATTGTGATTACCTGAGTAAAAGTATCCGAAGTATTACCGCAGTCATCTTTTACAGTCCAGGTATTGGTATAAGTTCCGGCATTGCCACAACCTGCAGAAGCCATAAACTGACCGCTTATTTTTGTAATGCTGCTTACATCAGCATCACATAAGTCAGAAGCTGTTGGAAATAAGGCTTGCGCCGATGCCAATCCTGTTGTATCGCTACATTCTAAAGTTACGTTTAAAGAACCATTCTGAGTTGTCCAAGTCGGTGCAGTAGTATCCTGAATTGTGATTACCTGAGTAAAAGTATCCGAAGTATTGCCGCAGTCATCTTTTACTGTCCAGGTGTTGGTATAAGTTCCGGCATTGCCACAACCTTCAGAAGCCATAAACTGACCGCTTATTTTTGTAAGGTTGCTTACATCAGCATCACATAAGTCAGAAGCTGTTGGAAATAAGGCTTGCGCCGATGCCAATCCTGTTGTATCACTGCATTCTAAAGTTACGTTTAAAGAACCATTCTGAGTTGTCCAAGTCGGTGCAGTAGTATCCTGAATTGTGATTACCTGAGTAAAAGTATCCGAAGTATTGTCGCAGTCATCTTTTACAGTCCAGGTGTTGGTGTAAGTTCCGGCATTGTTGCATCCTTCAGAAGCCATAAACTGACCGCTTATTTTTGTAAGGTTGCTTACATCAGCATCACATAAGTCAGAAGCTGTTGGAAATAAGGCTTGCGCCGATGCTAAACCAGAGCTATCACTGCATTCTAAAGTTACGTTTAGAGAACCAGTTTGCGTTGTCCAAGTCGGTGCAGTAGTATCCTGAATTGTGATTACCTGAGTAAAAGTATCCGAAGTATTACCGCAGTCATCTTTTACTGTCCATGTATTGGTGTAAGTTCCTGCATTACTGCATCCTTCAGAAGCCATAAACTGACCGCTTACTTTTGTAATGCTGCTTACATCAGCATCGCATAAATCAGAAGCTGTTGGAAATAAAGCTTGCGCCGATGTTAAACCAGAGCTATCACTGCATTCTAAAGTTACATTTAGCGAACCATTCTGAGTTGTCCAAGTCGGTGCAGTAGTATCCTGAATTGTGATTACCTGAGTAAAAGTATCCGAAGTATTGCCGCAGTCATCTTTTACTGTCCAGGTGTTGGTATATGTTCCGGCATTGCCACAACCTGCAGAAGCCATAAACTGACCGCTTACTTTTGTGATATTTGTTAAATCAATATCACAGGCGCCTGAAGCAGTTGGGAATAAAGCCTGTACCGAAACAAGAGCTTGTTGATCGCTGCATTCAATAGTTCTATTTAAAGAACCAGATTGAGTTGTCCAAGTTGGAATGCTAGTGTCTTGTATTGTAATTACCTGTGTGAAAATAGTTGAAGTATTGTTACAGATATCTTTTGCAATCCAAGTATTAGTGTATGTTCCAGAATTAGCACAAGAGCCTACAGAAAAAACGCCGCTTGTTTTAGTATACGTTACAGTTCCTCCACAATTGTCAGAAGCGACAGGTGCCTGATTCTGCGCAGCAGTTAATCCCGCTGTATCACTGCATTGTAAAGTTACATTTAGAGAGTTTGCAGCAGTTGTCCAAGTCGGTGCTGTGTTATCTTGAATGGTGATTACCTGCGTAAAAATCGTTGAAGTATTATTACAAATGTCTTTTGCAGTCCAGGTATTAGTATAAGTTCCAGAATTTGAACAAGAGCCGGCAGAAAAACTTCCTGAGATTTTTGTATACGTTACAGTTCCTCCGCAATTGTCAGAAGCGACTGGAGCCTGATTTTGCGCAGCAGTTAATCCCGAAATATCACTGCACTGCAAAGTTACATTTAGAGAATTTGGTGCAGTTGTCCAAGTTGGCGCTGTGTTATCTTGAATGGTGATTACCTGCGTAAAAACTGTTGAAGTATTACTGCAGATATCCTTTGCAGTCCAAGTGTTGGTATATGTTCCTGAGTTAGGACAAGTTCCCGCTGAAAAGCTTCCTGAAGTTTTAGTGTAAGTTACGGTTCCTCCGCAGTTGTCAGTTGCAACAGGCGTCTGATTCTGCGCAGCAGTTAATCCAGAAGTGTCACTGCACTGCAAAGTCACATTTAAGGCGTTTGCTACGGTTGTCCAAGTTGGTGCAGTTGTATCCTGAATTGTAATTACCTGAGTAAAAACTGTTGAGGTATTATTGCAGATATCTTTCGCAGTCCAGATATTAGTGTAAGTTCCAGAGTTGGCACAAGAACCAGCAGAAAAAGATCCGCTTATTTTTGTGTACGTTACTGTTCCACCGCAGTTATCAGAAGCAACTGGAGCCTGATTTTGCGCAGCAGTTAGTCCCGCTGTATCGCTGCACTGTAAAGTTACATTCAATGCATTTGCAGCAGTTGTCCAAGTCGGTGCAGTTGTATCCTGAATCGTAATTACCTGCGTAAAAACTGTTGAAGTATTGTTGCAGATATCTTTTGCAGTCCAGGTATTAGTATAAGTTCCAGAATTAGCACAAGTTCCGGCAGAAAAACTTCCTGAGGTTTTAGTATACGTTACAGTTCCGCCACAATTATCAGTTGCAATCGGCGCTTGATTCTGTGCAGCAGTTAATCCAGAAGTATCACTGCATTGTAAAGTGACATTTAGAGCATTTGGTGCTGTTGTCCAAGTCGGCGCTGTTGTATCTTGAATTGTAATTACCTGCGTAAAAACTGTTGAAGTATTATTGCAGATATCTTTTGCAGTCCAGGTATTAGTATAAGTTCCAGAGTTAGCACAAGTTCCTGCAGAAAAGCTTCCTGAGATTTTAGTATACGTTACAGTTCCTCCGCAGTTATCAGATGCAATTGGAGCCTGATTTTGCGCAGCAGTTAATCCCGCTGTATCACTGCACTGTAAAGTTACATTCAATGCATTTGCAGCAGTTGTCCAAGTTGGCGCTGTATTATCTTGAATGGTGATTACCTGCGTAAAAACTGTTGAAGTATTATTGCAGACATCTTTCGCAGTCCAAGTGTTGGTATACGTTCCAGAATTAGCACAACTGCCTACAGAAAAAGCACCGCTCGTTTTAGTATACGTTACTGTTCCTCCGCAGTTATCAGAAGCAGAAGGCGCTTGATTCTGCGCAGCAGTTAGTCCCGCTGTATCACTGCACTGTAAAGTTACATTCAATGCATTTGCAGCAGTAGTCCAAGTCGGTACCGTTGTATCCTGAATCGTAATTACCTGCGTAAAAATTGCTGAAGTATTATTGCAGATATCTTTTGCAGTCCAAGTATTAGTGTAAGTTCCAGAGTTAGCACAAGTTCCTGCAGAAAAGCTTCCTGAGGTTTTAGTATACGTTACAGTTCCTCCGCAGTTATCTGTTGCAGTTGGAGCTTGATTCTGCGCAGCAGTTAGTCCCGCTGTATCACTGCACTGTAAAGTTACATTCAATGCATTTGCAGCAGTAGTCCAAGTTGGAACCGTTGTATCCTGAATTGTAATTACCTGCGTAAAAACTGTTGAAGTATTATTGCAGACATCTTTTGCAGTCCAAGTGTTGGTGTAAGTTCCAGAGTTGGCACAAGTTCCTGCAGAAAAACTTCCTGAGATTTTTGTATACGTTACAGTTCCTCCGCAATTATCAGATGCAATCGGCGTTTGATTCTGTGCGGCAGTTAGTCCCGCTGTATCACTGCATTGTAAAGTTACATTTAGAGAGTTTGCTGCGGTTGTCCAAGTAGGAGCCGTTGTGTCTTGAATGCCAATTGTTTGTATCGCAGTAACATTTCCGCAGCTTGTAGTAACCTTAAAAGTTCGGGTAACTACGGTTGGACATGTTCCTGTAGAAGTATCAGAATAAGATATTGTATAACTTCCAATTGAACCGCTGTTTGATAATGATCCTCCCGCACTATTTAATTGAGCAAGTGTTATATTAGTACTTGCAGCGCTATACGGAAGCCCAGTTATTGCTGCAGTACTGCATCCGGAAATAGAGGCATTTGCAGGAGCGACTAATGCTGCAGCCGGACTTATAGAAACAGTAGAATCTGCCGAAGTTAATTCGCAGTTTGTAGTGCCATTTTTAACCTTCACTTTATAAACACCACTTGCAGTTGCTGTAAGAGTTGCAGAAGTCTGACCGGAAATTACAACATTATCTTTATACCAAACATAACTTGGCGAAGCGGCATTTGTAGTTGCTGTTAAAGTAGTAGAACCACACGCTGTTAAAGCTCCAGTAATTACCGGCGGGCACGGAACAAAATAACTCGGACTCGTTATTGCTTTTGAATCATTAGCACAAGTTGAATTTTGATAATTCAGCGTTGATGTGCTGACTGTTTGGTTTCCGCAAGCGCTTCCCGTTGGAGTCAGCTGATAATTTAAAGTGATCGTTTCAGAATTTAAAAAATCAGTATTCCAGGTAATCACTTGTCCGGATAACGAAGCAGTTCCCTTACTTGTGGTAATGGCACTTATCGTAAAACCAGGAATAATAGTTTCTTTTGCAACCAAACTTTGAGCTACCCATGAAATCTGAGTTGCAATCTGATTATAAATTGCAGTTAAATTGGCACCACTTTGCGTAATATAAGCAGCACTTCCCTGAATATTATCTAAAGTATATTTAGCAATATTCTGGTCGCTGTTGTTGGTATTTATATTACCGCTGATACCTCCAAATAACCCCACAGAAAAAACCTGATTATTATATACAACACTAGATTTGGTGGTCGTTTTGGCATTCGCAGCCGCATTTATGGCATCAGTAACGCATTGCGATGTTTTGCTTACATTACAACTTGTATTACCGCTGGTTCCGGTAACGTTGGCAATTCCATCAGTAAGTAAAATTATGGCTCTTGCAGTGCTGCAGTCAAAACGGCCGTTGGTTTCTAATTCAGTTTCAGATCGCACAATTCCAGCATAAATATTTGTAGAATTAGTAGCCTGTAAAGCATTTATCTGATTTGTGATTTGAGTTACGCCTGTAGCATTCAAATACGTCAGTCCAATTTTTAAACTGGCAGTAGTGCTGTAGGCAACAATAGCAATTCGGTTTTGAGGATTTGCTTTTGCCTGATTCAAAAAAGCCAGAGCAGCATCTTTGGCATAATCCATCGAAGTTTTAAAATCTCCCGAAATCGTATTACCCATACTTCCGGATATATCGATTGCCAGAATCACATCCGAATTTCGGGTAATTGGATTAGCGCCTGTAATATCTACTTTTACATTCACAATTCCGCAGTTACTGGCATTTGCTGTTACTGTTTTGTTAGTAGTTATAGTTTGTGCGAATCCAATTGAAGAGGAAAGAAGTAATACAACGAATTGTATTTTTTTTATATCTCGTAAAAAATTGTTTAAAAAAAGTAATAGTTTTTCCATTTTAAATCATTTTAAGGGAATACTTGATATATTTTATTTTAATCATTAACCGGATTAATGATGTAAGTGTGCAAAACAGTATCAGCAGTATAGCTGGAACAGTTTGTAGAAGTCGCGGTAATCTGATTACAAGACCATTTTTGCGGCGAAGTGCCGGCAGGAACCGTGATGTGAACATAAAAATTTACGGATTGTCCTGCATTTAGAGTTAGTTCACTTATTGAGTTTCTTTCTGAGTTTATAAATTCGGTTTTGATGGTTACATTTCCAGATGTTGAACTTCCGTCGGTATTGGTGCAGGAAGCATTAATATTCCTAGAACTTAAAACAAAAGTATCTGTTGAGGAACTGTTGTTTGTTAGAACCATTGAGTAATATGTTCCATCGAGAGGAGTGCTCCTGATATTTCCATTATTTTCAACAATCAAAGATGCGTTGCACGAACCAGATTGTGCTAATGAAATTGTAGTTGTTAAAAGGAAGTATAAGATCAATAATTTTTTCTTAAAAATATTCCTAAGAGAAAATATGAACTTACAATTATTAACAAATTTCACCGCTTTTTCAAGATTTAATGTAGTTCTCATAATTTAGGATTTTTGTTAGTGGTATTTCTCAAATTTTAACAGAATCAAAATTATATTAGAGTTTTTCTAATTAAATTTTTTTATCTGTAACTAACCTAAAAACTCGTTTAACTACTCTTTTTTTGTTAAAAATTGACTCAAAAAAATATTTTTTTAGCTTATTTGATTAAAATTTTAGATCGATTTTTCTTTCATTTTTAATGAAAAACACAAGTATTGTTTTTGTGTAAATGATTAAAAATCAAATATTTAGTTAATTTATTGTTGATTTGTAAAAAATCGACTAAATGTATGTTTTGACAGATGAAGTACATTTTTTCTTAAAATGAGGGAATTTGATTTTTAAGATTGTTAAAATTTTGAGGATAATTAATTCTTGTTAAAATTGCCCCAGAATGTTAACAGAATTAAAAAAAAGAATACTATTAAAATTTCTTTTGTAAATTAGAACTTCAATAAAATCACACTTCTTTTTTGTGGTTTAAAAAGCTTTTGTCTATGAAAAATTTAATTTTAATACGTCATGCAAAATCAAGTTGGGAAGCTCCTTTAAAGGACTTCGACAGACCTTTACAAAAAAGAGGTATTTTAGATGCGCATGAAGTTTCTACTCATATTTCAAAATACCTTCCTAAAACTTATATCGTTTGGAGCAGTACTGCTGCACGTGCTTCAGAAACTGCTTTAATATTTGCTCAAAACATTTCGTATCCTTTAGAAAGCATAGTTTTCAAAGACGATTTATATACTTTTGATGAAAGACAATTAGAAAAGGTTATTAAATCGTGTGATAATAGTTTCGAAAGCGTTATTCTTTTCGGACATAACGAGGCTATTACAAATTTTGTTAATAAATTTGGAGATGTTTTTATCGATAATGTTCCAACTTCCGGCTTTGTATCACTGCAATTTGATTCAGAAAGCTGGGAATCAATCAATAAAGGCAAAACCAACAAAACTATATTCCCCAAAGACTTAAAATAATTACAGTGTACGAACAAAAATATATCGATAGAGAAAAAAGCTGGTTAGCGTTTAATGCAAGAGTACTTCAGGAAGCGGCAGATAATACCGTTCCTCTTTTAGACAGACTGCGTTTTGTTGGAATTTTTTCAAACAACTTAGATGAGTTTTTTAGAGTTCGATATGCTGCAATTAGAAGATTAAGCCTTTCAGGAATTTCCGGAGAAAAATATTTAGGAGGAATCTCTGCGCACCAATTAATTAAGGATATTACCGAAATCGTAATTCAGCAGCAATCTGAAAGTTTACGTATTTTAGGTAATATTGAAAGCGAACTGGAAGCCGAAAATATATTTATTATAAACGAAGACCAGATAACACCAAAACAGGAATGCTTTCTAAAAGACTTTTTCATGCAGAAATTAAGTCCTGAACTGGTGACTATTATTTTGAATGATCTGGCTGTTTTTCCTGTTTTAAAAGATACCGCAGGATATTTAGCCGTTCGTCTTGAACTAAAAAATGATGAGGTTCGTTACGCTTTAATTGAAATTCCTAAAACTATCAACAGATTTGTTGTACTTCCATCTGACGATGAAAAACAATACGTAATTCTGATTGATGACGTAATTCGTTTAAAACTAAAAAACATCTTTAATATTTTTGATTATAAAAGTGTTTCGGCACATATGATTAAAATTACAAGAGATGCACAGTTAGATATCGATAGTGATTTGAGTAAAAGTATGCTCGAAAAAATCGCTACTTCTGTAAAAGACCGCCGAATTGGAGAACCTGTTCGTTTTATTTACGATAGTTTGATTGAAGATGATACTTTAAAGTTCTTCTTAGATAAAATGAAAATCGTCGAAACCGACAGTATAATCCCGGGAGGAAGATACCATAACAGACGTGATTATATGGATTTTCCAAATCTTGGGCGTTACGATCTGCTTTATAAACCAAATGAACCTCTTCCGGTTCCGGGTTTAAGCCTTGACGGAAGTATTTTGGAAAAAATCAGTAAAAAAGATTATCTGGTACACGCACCATATCAGTCATTTGCCTATTTAACTAAGTTTTTGCGTGAAGCCGCTTTAGACCCAAAAGTAAACAGTATTAAAATTACTTTATATCGTCTGGCAAAAAATTCGCAGATTATTAGTTCGCTTATAAATGCTGCCAAAAACGGAAAAAAAGTAGTAGTGCAAATTGAGCTTCAGGCGCGTTTTGACGAAGCTTCGAATATTTCCTACGCAGAGCAGATGCAAACCGAAGGAATCGAACTTATTTTTGGAATCAAAGGTCTAAAAGTACATAGTAAAATATGTGTTATAGAAAGAACCGAAGATGGAAAAAATCGTCGTTACGGATTTATTTCAACAGGAAACTTCAACGAATCGACCGCTAAAATTTATACAGATGTAACCCTTTTTACCTGTCATCAGGGAATTTTAAAAGATACATCTAAAATATTCGAATTCTTCGATATTAATTACAGAGTACACAGATACAAGCATTTAATAGTATCGCCGCATTATACAAGAACAAAGTTCGTAAAATTAATAGATAGAGAAATCCTTCACGCTTTAGCCGGAAGAAAAACATTTATTAAGTTAAAAATGAATAGTTTATCTGATTTTAAAATGATCGATAAATTATACGAAGCGAGCAATGCCGGAGTAAAAATTCAGCTGCAGGTTAGAGGAATATGCTCTTTAATTCCGGGAATTCCCGGAATGAGCGAAAACATCGAAGCCATAAGTATTGTCGATAATTATCTGGAACACTCGCGAGTATATATTTTTGGTAATGCCGGTTTAAACGAAGTATACATTTCGTCTGCCGATTTTATGACCAGAAACCTTGACGGCAGAGTAGAAGTTACCTGTCCAATTTACGATCACGAAATCAAAAAAGAATTAATCGACAATTTTAATATTGCCTGGAAAGGAAACGTAAAAGTAAGATATCATTCATATAAACTGGATAATAAATATAAGCCTCGAAATCATCATGCCCCATTTAGAGCACAATTTGAAACCTATAAATATTATCAAAACAAAGTTGCATTACTGGAAGAGGTTCCTCAAAAAGTAAACTAAATAATTAAAATTCAATTACAAATCATATAGTGAGCATGATTAATATAAGGAAATTTGCAGCGATAGATATTGGTTCAAATGCCATGAGGCTTCTAATATCGAACGTTGTAGAACAAGATGGAAAAGAACCGCAGTTTAACAAAAGTTCCCTTGTCCGCGTGCCAATACGTTTGGGGCAGGACGCCTTTACTGTAGGTGAAATTTCACCGGAAAACATAGACCGAATGGTTGATGCTATGAAAGCATTTAACCTTTTGATGAAAGTACATAAAGTAGAACGCTACATGGCGTTTGCAACTTCGGCAATGCGTGAAGCATACAATGCCAAAGAAGTTGTAGCATTAATAAAGAAAAAAGCCGACATAAAAATCGAGATCATAGACGGTAAAAAAGAAGCTGCAATTATTGCTTCTACAGATTTACATCATTTAATAAAATCAGACGAAACCTATCTTTTTGTTGACGTTGGAGGTGGAAGCACCGAGTTTACTCTTTTCTCTTCTGGAAAAATGATTACGTCAAGATCGTTCAAAGCAGGAACGGTCCGTCTGTTAAATAATATGGTACATGACGTTGTTTGGGATGAAATCGAAAAATGGATTAAAACCAACACAGCAGATTACGAAGAAGTAACGCTAATTGGATCTGGAGGAAACATTAATAAATTGTTTAAAATGTCCGGAAAACAACAGGAAAAACCGCTTTCGTACATTTATATTAATTCGCAATATGCCTTTTTAAATTCATTGACTTATGAGCAGAGAATTTCAGAATTAGGATTGAATTCTGACCGTGCCGACGTAATTATCCATGCAACACGTATTTACTTAAATGCGATGAAATGGAGTGGAGCGCGCCAGATTTATGTTCCAAAAATCGGACTTTCAGATGGTATCGTAAAAGCAATGTATTACGGGAAAATATAATTTTTTCTGCCACGAATTCACGAATTTTAATAAAGCTTACTAAAAATACGTGAATTCGTGGCTAAAAATTTACCATAATGAAAACCATTTTTCAGTCCATTCAGGATTTTTCTTCTGCCGAATTATCTCTTTTAGATGATTTAATAACTTTTCGCACGCTTAAAAAAGGAGAACTTTTATTGACTGAAAATGAAGTTTGTAATGAAATTGTTTTTATAGAAAAAGGAATTCTCCGTTCCTTTTTTGTGAATCACAAAGGAGACGAAATTACCAATTGTTTTGCCTTCGAAAATGAATTTATGGCTTCTTTTGCCAGTTTTATTACAGAAGAAAAAGCCGAAGAAAATATTCAGGCTTTAGCCAATACAAAACTTCAGATTCTAAATAAAAAAGCACTCAAAAAACTATACGAGTCCGGTTTTAAATGGCAGGAAACAGGAAGAAAACTGACTGAATTAGAATTTGTAAATCTTCATAAAAGAATGGTTTCTTTTCAAAAATTATCCGGTGCACAACGCTATCAGGAATTGTATGAAAATCATCAAAAATATCTTCAGTTAATTCCGCTTCAATATTTAGCATCTTATTTAGGAATCACGCCAAGACATTTAAGCAGAATTAGAAAAGCTGTTGTTTAAAATTATTTTTTTTCTCACAGATTAAGCAGATCTTTTATCTGCTTATGAATTAGTAGATTTTTGAGTATGATGATCAGCTTAATCTGCGGGAAAAATAAAAAGCTAGTTTACGGTTTTTTAGGACATTTGTCCAGTAAAAAGAGGACATCAAAAAGTATTTTTGAAAAAACTTCAATATGAAAAAAATACTAATTATAAACGGACATCCAAATCCAGAAAGCTTCAATTTTGGACTTGCCGAATCGTATAAAAATGGAGCCATTGCCTCAGGAGCGCAGGTTGAAACTATTGTAATTGCTGATTTAAACTTTAATCCAAATCTGAAATTTGGTTATCAAAAACGAACAGAATTAGAACCTGATTTACTGGATTCGTGGGAAAAAATTAAAAAAGCAGATCATTTAGTCTGGATTCATCCTGTTTGGTGGGGCGGGCTTCCGGCAATTACAAAAGGATTTATTGATCGTTTGTTTTTACCCGGAATGGCTTTTCAATACCACGAAAATTCTGTTTGGTGGGATAAACTGCTAAAAGGAAAAACGGCCCATATTATTACAACTCTCGATCAGCCTGGCTGGTATTACCGATTGTTTTTTGGAAGACCAAGCGTAAATCAGTTAAAGAAATCGACTCTTGAATTTTGCGGTATAAAACCTGTAAAAGTCAGCTATGTTGGAATCATCAAAACTTCTGATGAAAATCAACGAAAAAAATGGCTCGAAAAAGTCTACAATTTTGGACTTCAAAATAAATAAAGCAGTATCGAATTATACGAATTAAATAATTTGTAAAAATTCGTGTAATCCGTGGCAAAAAAATTAATCTTTTAAATCTAATCCAAATGTTGAGCGTAAAAGTTCGATATTTGGGTTGATTTCTAAGAAACGATTGTAACGGTCCTGATTGTTGTAGCTTTTTTTGGCTTCAACCTTTTCATTAACAATTACTTCAATTGTTATATCATGATTATGTAAATGTCCTTTTAGGTGTCCTAACAACGCATTCATCTGGCTTTCAAACTCCAGTTTTGAACCCTCGTTTGGCAATTCATAACTAATTTTAGTTCCGTCTAAAACAGGATCACTGATCTGCAAAATAGATTCCATGATTTTTAGACCTTTCTTACCTAAACGTTCTGCATAATTGTTCCAGTGAAGACGCATATCAGTTTCGTTAAACTCTTCAGTAGGTAAAACAGAAGTAGGCTTAACGTAAGTTTTACTGCTTTCTTCCAATTCCTTTTTCTTGCGGATACTCGCTAAAGAAAATGCAGAAACTTTAGGTTCTCCGCCAGTTTCAGCTCTTGGAGTTTCAACCTTAGGTACAGGAGGAGTTTCTGTTTTTTGGACAGATTCAGCAGGTACAGGATTTGATGTTGGTTGATTTGAAACAGGAGTATTTGTCTCAGCTGGAGTTTCTGTTTTTGAAGTTTGGCTTTTTACTTCAACAATAGAAAAACTTCCGTTTTTATAATAAGTGGGCGGAATTATGAATTGCTCAACTTTTTTTTTTCTCCATCAAAGTTGATAGAGGCCAATTGCATCAAACATAACTCTACTAAAAGACGTTGATTTTGACTCAATTTATATTTTAAATCGCAGTCGTTTGCAAGATCAATTCCTTTTAGTAAAAATTCCTGAGAGCATTTTTGAGACTGAACACCATACATTTGCTGTGCCTGTTCTCCAACTTCTAGTAAAGCAATAGTCGAAGGCGTTTTACTTACCAGCAAATCTCTAAAATGAGACGCAAGTCCGGCAATAAAATGATGTCCGTCAAAACCTTTGGCAAGAATGTCGTTATAAGCAATTAAAAGATCCGGGATTTTGTTTTCCAAAATCAAATCTGTAACAGTAATGTAGGTTTCGTAATCTAAAACGTTTAGATTTTCGGTTACTGCCTGACGCGTTAAGTTAGTTCCGCAATAGGAAACCACACGGTCAAAAATAGACAAAGCATCACGCATTGCACCATCTGCCTTTTGAGCAATAATGTGCAGTGCATCATCTTCAAAAACGATTCCCTGACTTTCAGCAACATCAGCCAAATGTTCTTTAGCATCTTTTACTGTAATTCTTTTAAAATCAAAAATCTGACAGCGCGATAAAATCGTTGGAAGGATTTTATGTTTCTCTGTAGTTGCTAAAATAAAAATAGCATGTTTTGGCGGCTCTTCTAATGTTTTAAGAAAAGCATTAAAAGCGGCCGAAGACAACATATGCACCTCGTCAATGATATATACTTTGTATTGTCCTGTTTGCGGCGGGATTCGAACCTGATCGATAAGGCTTCGAATATCATCAACAGAGTTGTTTGAAGCAGCATCTAACTCAAAAACGTTAAACGCAAAATCTTCAGTTGGATCGTCATATCCGGGCTGATTTATTTTTCGCGCCAAAATACGTGCGCAGGTCGTTTTTCCAACTCCACGCGGACCTGTAAATAAAAGAGCAGAGGCTAAGTGATTAGTTTCAATAGCATTCAACAAAGTGTTTGTAATGGCTTTCTGCCCCACAACATCCTTAAAGGTCTGCGGGCGGTATTTACGAGCCGATACTACAAATTGTTCCATATTCTCTTTTATTGGATAGCAAATATAGAGTATAATTTACGGATTTAAAAATTTAAAAATTGAAAGATTTTTAAGTGGAGTATTCACTTTAAGTTTAACGATTGCTAGTAAGTTAATTACGGAAATTGGGTCTCACTTTTTAATTTTTTGTATTAGAAAAAAAACTAATTTCGAAACAAATACTTAATCTCAATAAAAATGAATAAGAAATTTTTCGGTTTACTATTTATCATTCTTCTAACAAGTTGTAATAAAAAAGAAAGCCCTAATTCTATAGATAATGAAATTATTAACAGGGTTGAAATTTTTGAAAAGCCTGCAAAAGTTTATGTGGTAACGGAACAAATTATAGATAATTCTTCAGATGAAAACCTTGAGCAAATTATTTATGAAGATATTTTTCGGTTTTTAAGTGCAAATAGTGATACGGAATTTGCAAATATTGAAAAATTAAGTGCCGGTCAGCAAATGTATTGGTCCACTTGGATTGTTGAAAGAGAAGTAAATAATGGCGGATTTAATCAATTTTATTTTAATAATAGTATTGAGTTAGGAGAAATTGCATATAAAGGATTTAAAACTTTGAATGCTCATAAATTTTCGGATTTAATGTTTGATGCTAATAAAGTCTTTAAAGAAAATAAAAAAGAATTAGAAGCTTTTTATAATGGAACGGCTGAAAGTTTTAGTAAATCTTACGAAAAAAATCCTTTAGGAAAATTTGATGATATGTTTTATGATTTGAATAATACTTTGCACTTAAGACAATTAAGAGTAAAATATATTCGCGAACACAAAAATGAGTTCATTAATCGTTAGCATTTTTAAAGTAAGCTCTAAAATAATTTGAGTTGCAAATTTTAGAGCTAAATAATAGCAATCAGCTATAGTCACATTAAAAAATTCTGCAATACGTTGCAGTCGATTTTTAAAAAGTTAGAAGATCTTCGACAAGGCCTAATGATTAGAAATTATTTCGATAATAAAGTTTTCTAGTATAAAACAGATAAAAACATGCTTTCTGATTTTGATAAAAAAGAGATCAGATATTCAAAACAGGAGTAAATCATGAAAAACCTGAAAATTTCAAGACTTATTATTCTTTTGGCAATTCTTTGTTTTTCAAAATCAATATCGCAGACTATGAATGCACTTCCTTCAAATTTAATGAAAATTACCAATGCGTTTTCTGTTGCTGATTTTGAAAAAGTCAAAAGTTTTGTTCTAGAAAAAGGAAATCGAAAAACCTACCGAAATTTCGACAATCAAAATCCATACTATAATTTTGAAAGTTTTGAAGCCTATTTGGGTGCCGATATTGGTCAGCAAAATATTAATAACGATCCCAATTTATCTGATTTTAATGAATTGACTTTAAAAGATCAAAATAATTACTATAAAATTATAATTGTACGTAAAGGCGATATTCACGCTTCAAAAAGAAATGTTCTAAAAGGAATGCATGAAAATGAAGTATATTATGTTGATCCCTATCAGGAAAAAATAAATCAGATTCCAAACCTGCTTTCGCAATATTTAAAACATCTTCAAAAAATCAAATAAGTTTTTTACAGTAAATCAATTACCCTTATTTTACTGGAAAAGATATAAAACCCGTGACAATATCCTATAATGTTTTGATTTTTAATCTCTTTAATTTTGAAAGTGGTTAATTATTAAAATCTATTATTATGAAAATGAAATCAATTTTATTGGGAATGGGAATTGCAGTTTCTCTTATTGCCTGCGCTCCTAAAGACGCTGATATCGAAAAAGCAATCATGGAAAAACTAAGCGATACAACCGAAGTAACTGTTACAGTTCATGAAGGTGTAGCTACAATTGTTGGAACTTGCGATGATGAAGCTTTCAAAAAAAATATCGAGCGTTCTGTAAAATCTGTTAAAGGTGTAAAAACGGTCGTAAATAACTGTCAGATTCCACAGCCTAATGTAGAACCAGCTGCCGCTGCAGTAATCATAAATTCTGATGCTGAATTAGATAAATCAGTACACAAAGTTGTAGATTCTTACGATGGTGTAAGCGTAACTGTTGTTGGCGGTGTTGTAACACTTTCCGGCGAAATTAAAAGAGATAAGTTACAGCCTTTAATTCAAAGAATTCAGGAGCTAAAACCCAAAAAGGTTGACAATAAATTAATTATTAAATAGATTGTTATGAGCTTACAAGAAAAATATAGAGATTTAATTACTGCTGCTGACGATTTACAAATAGCTGATTTAGAAGTTAGAGAACAGGATAATGTACTGTACATTGACGGCATAGCAAAATCTGCGGCAGATAAAGAAAAACTTTGGAATGCTTACAATACAATCGATCCTGATTATAGATCTGCTGATGTTGTAATGAACATTCAAGTTGAAGAAGGTATGTCAAGAGAATATACAGTAGAAATTGGTGATTCTCTTTCTAAAATAGGAAAAGCATATGGAGTTTCGTGGCAGGATATTTACGAAGCAAACAAAGATATTATTACCAATCCTGATTTAATTCAGCCGGGCTGGAAATTAAAAATACCCACGGTATAAAGTTTGACAAATTCCAATAAAAAAATCCAAATTCCAATTGTACAGATGTAAAATTGGAATTTGGATTTTTTTAATTTGGGTTTTTAATTTTACCTCCCCCTAATACTTAAATCAAATAAAAATTTGGCAGTTTCCTGATCTGAATCGGCAGAAAAACCTGCTACATAAACACCTTTTTTGCCATTAATGGACCTAATTCCGTATACAACTGCCTCATCCGCCGGGTCTGATTCCCCTTCGTATCTATACACATGAACAATTTCAAATTTCTCAGGATTTTTTTTAATCATATCTGCATTTCTATTAAAATCGCAGGTAAATCCTTTTTCATTCAATTGATCTAAAGCCTTTGAGACAGTTGCGTAATGATACATTCTTTTCATGATAACTGAATTTAAAATTATAGATTTTTAAAGATAACTATTTTAAAATTAAAAAGTTAGAATAAAAATCATAAAATCGGAAATTTAAAATGAATATAGTTAGATGATAAAATTGTACTTTTGCCGCGCAGACCGCCTTATCGCCGTCCTGATTTATTAGGAGGGAGGAAAGTCCGGACACCACAGAGAAGCATAGCGGGTAACGCCCGTCGGTTCTCTCGTTTTTTGGAACGAGAGGATTAGGACAAGTGCAGCAGAAAGTATGTACAGGTAATGCTGTAGTGAAACCAGGTAAACTCTATGCGGTGAAATGCCAAGTATATCAGCATTTAAGGGTTTCTCGTCCGTTGCTGAAGGGTAGGCAGCTTGAGTTCCGGAGTAATTCGGAATCTAGATAAATGATAAGGCCTTGATTTATCAAGGACAGAATCCGGCTTATAGGTCTGCATTTTTTATATATTTGTGAAATTATCTAACCAATTTCATGAATATAACCACACCCAATCCTTCTTTAAATACTAAGAAAAGTGTTTTTAAAACTGTTGTAACCAATCTTACGTTTTGGGTTTTAATTGCTATTATATCGGGTATTCTGCTTGGCCATTTTTCTCCTGAAAATGGAGTAAAAATGGAATTTTTAGGAAAGAAATTTATTCAGTTGATTTCTCTTTTTATTGGCCCGATTATTTTCCTGACCATTGTTTTAGGAATTTCCGGAATGGGAAATTTGAAGAAAGTAGGCCGAATTGGTGTAAAAGCATTAACGTATTTTGAAGTTGTTTCGACTGTTGCTCTGGCAATTGGCGTGGCTGTAGCTTACCTGTTTAAACCCGGAAAAATTGATAAATCGAGTTTAACATTTGGAGATGCAAGCCAATATACTAAAGGTGCTTCAGAACATTTTTCATGGCTGGAGTTTTTCTTGTCAAATTTTACACTTCAGGTTTTACTGGCTGCAATTATCTGTGGGATTGCATTAAATTTTTATCAAAAAAGAGAACAAACGATTTTGGTTTTAGAACGCTTTTCAAAAGTAGTTTTTCTTGGTTTGAAATACGTTATGTATCTCGCGCCTATTGGTGCCTTTGGAGGGATGGCGTATACGATTGGTAAATTTGGTCTGGCAACTTTAATTCCGTTAGGAAAATTAATGCTCTGCGTTTATTTAACAATGGTATTGTTTGTCTTTTTGATTTTGGGAACTATTCTCAGGTATTACAAAATCAGTATTCTTTCGATTTTAAAATATATCAAAGAAGAACTTTTACTTGTTCTTGGAACATCTTCTTCAGAAGCTGCTCTGCCCAGCATTATGGTTAAACTGGAAAAAATGGGATGCAGTAAATCCGTGGTAGGACTGGTAATCCCCACAGGTTATTCTTTTAATTTAGATGGAACTTCTATTTATCTTTCGATGTCGGTGCTTTTTATTGCGCAATTATATGATGTGCATTTAAGCTTCTTCGAAATTCTAACCGTTATCGGAATTTTAATGATTACATCAAAAGGAGCGGCAGGCGTTACCGGAAGCGGCTTTATTGTTTTAGCATCGACATTAACAGCATTGCACAAAATTCCTGTAGAAGGCTTGGCATTTTTACTGGGCGTAGATAAATTTATGAGCGAAGCCAGAGCGATTACCAATTTAATAGGAAACACAGTCGCAACCATTATAATCTCAAAAACAGAACGTGATTTTACAGAATTGAATCTAGATCCTGTTTATGAAGAATAGTTTTTGTTTTTAGTAGCAAAGAGACAAAGAGACAAAGAGACAAAGTTCTAACTCTGAATCTTTGCCTCTTTGTTACTCTGTTACTTTGTCACTTTTAATCAAGCTTCATCTTTTGTAGCACGTACAAGGCTGATTCCCGACATAAAAAAGACAATGCCTAATATTCCGTAAATAATTAATGATTTTATATCTCTGGTGCCGCCAGAAGTGCCGGCAAAAATAACCGCGGTATAAATAAGGCCAACAATTCCGAGAATCGTTAATAAGCCTCCAAAAAAGCGTTTTAGATTCATGACTTTTAGTTTTAATGTTATTCAAATGTATAATTGATTCTCTTAGAATGCATTATACAATTGATTTTAAAACTTATATCATTTTCACGATCTCTAAAAGTTATTTTTCTATTTTAAATTCTAAACCAATACCACGCACGCTTTCAATACTGATTTTTGGATCTGAATTGAAATATTTTCTAAGTCGGCTGATAAAAACATCCATGCTTCGACCTGAGAAATAATCATCTTTTTTCCAAACCGACATTAAAATTTGTTCTCTCTTTAATAACTGATTATGATTTAGATACAAATATTCAATAAGAGAAGCTTCTTTTTCTGTAAGCTGCTGAACGTGATTTTTATTGTTAAGAGTTAAGCGTTCATTATCAAAAATATAAGAACCAATTTCAATAATATTATTTCCGTTTAAAGTTCTTTTTTGTTCAATTCTCTTCAGAATATTCTGTAAACGCAAAACAAGTTCATCGACTTCAAAAGGTTTTGCAATATAGTCGTCTGCGCCTAGTTTTAAGCCAATAAGTTTATCTTCTTTTAACTTTCGTGCCGTTAGAAAAATAAACGGAATGTCGGGATTAATAGTAATTATTTTTTCAGCCAGCGAAAATCCGTCCAGTTTAGGCATCATTACATCAAAAACACAAATATCAAAAGTTTGGTTTTTAAAATAATCCAAAGCAATCTCGCCGTTTTCTGCCCAGGTTACTTCAAATTGATGCAGTTCTAAATATTGTTTTAAAATGGCAGCAAAATCAAAATCGTCTTCCGCTAAAAGTAATTTTTTCAAAATGAGGTATTTAAACTTTTAATAAAATAGTAAACTGAGCGCCTTTTCCTAAATCGCTTATCACGTTAACAGAACCCTGATGCGCTTTTACAATTTGATCAACATAATACAAACCTAAACCAAGACCTTTTGTATTGTGAAGATTACCTTGTTCAACACGATAAAATTTCTCGAAAAGAAGCGCTTGCTTGTTTTTAGAAATTCCAATTCCGTTATCTTCAATGCTTATAGAAAACTGATTATCAATTTGTTTTGTTTTTATAAAAATGGTATTCGAGCCATATTTTACAGCATTTTCCAGAACATTTAAAATTGCTGTTGTTAAATGAAATTTATCTAAAACCAGTGTCGTTTTTTGAGTTTCAAAACGGGTTTTAATTTCAATTTCAGGATATGTGATTTTAAAATCGTTTACAATTGCCTGAAGAAATTCTTCAGTTTCAATTTTTTCTTTTTGCAGTTCGATTTCATTTTCTGCCAGCGAATTAGCCATAACCTGATCGATTAGATTTTGAAGACGATTGTTCTGGCGTGAAATAGTGTTAACAATTGCGGTAAAATTTGCATCGTTTTCACGAATGTTTTTCTGCTCTAAAATTTTTGTTGAAATGCCCAAAGTGGCTAAAGGCGTTTTAAGTTCGTGCGTAATATTATTGATAAAATCTGTTTTTACATCACTTACTTTTTTTTGTTTTATTAAAGCTTTAAGCGCAATTACAAATAAGGTTATAAGCGTAAGAATCGATAATAATGACAATATAAGCACAAAAGTCATTCGTCTTAAAATAATCATTTCCCAGTCGATTACCGAAACATACATAGAATCTTCGGTCAATAATTTATAATCCTGATTTTTATAAGTTCCGTTTGTTGTGCCTACATAACTGCGAACCAGAAAAGCATGATTAAGCGAAGCCAGATTACCGTATAATTTATTTCGAATAAAAGGTTTTTCAGAAAAAATAGTATCGGCTTTTTTTGTGTTTTGATATAAAATGAATTTGTTGAGAACAATTGCAAAATCGATTTTGAAATTAGGAAGATCTCTTTCAAATTTTCGTTGAATTTCTCGGGTTAAAGCGCTTTGATATTCATTTCGTAAGACCTCATTTTTAATGTCTAATTTATTTTTTTGTCCCTGAAAATACGTTTCGGATAAACTTTTATAAAGTTCTTCTTTTTTTGAAACCAAAGCCGAATCGATATCGCTGTAATCATTTGAAATCTGAGCAATTTCATTTTTAATCTGCGTATGAAACTGTGCCACTTTATAATCATAAGCGGTTTTTACCAAATAACACTGTACAGTCGATAAAACAATAAGCGCGATAACCGAAAATGCGATTAATAAATTGATTCTTTGTTTCATATTCATTTGAAATTCTGATTCAAAAATACAGCTTTTACCACACATAAAGGAGATTAACGCTCCATTAACCTTCGATTAACTTTCGCAATTCCTTTTTTAAAGCACTTTTGCTGCATCTCAAACCAAAAAAATCAAAATGAAAAGACTAAAAAAGATTAGTGAAGTTTTAATTGTTTTCTGTTTTTTACTCAATTGTCATGCAGGTGAAATGAAAAAAAAGGAAAGATTTTATGAACTAAATATTGCTTCAAAGCAAAAAGCAGTTTTGATTTTATTTCCGTGTTTTCCGTGCGGTATTGAACATACCAAAAAAGAAGCAGGGTTTTTAAAAAACCTTGCAAAAGAAGGGGTTACAACGATTCTTTTAAATTATAATATGAAACTCTATTTAACAGAATTGGAAAAAGAACAACTGGCTAAAAAATTGAATTTAATTTTCGAGCAAAACAAAGTTGTAAAAGAAAATATTTTTATAGGAGGTTTTTCCAGCGGCGGAAATCTTGCGGTTTTGTTGTCAAATTATCTCATAAAAACACAAAACTCTTTAAAATCAAAGGGTTTATTTGTTGTCGATTCGCCTTTAGATTTAGAGCAATTATATGATGGAGCAGCAGAAGATGTAAAAAAGAATGTAAGTGAAGAAGCGGTTGAAGAAGGGAATTACTTACTGCAATTATTTAATAACGAATTAGGAAATCCTAAAGACAATATTGAGAATTATAAAGCACTTTCGCCTTATTTAATGTCTTGTGATTCAAAACAAAATATCGAAGACCTAAAAAACATTAAAGTTAGATTGTATTGTGAACCGGATTTAGAGTGGTTTTTAAAAAATAAAAACAGGAAATATGAAGAACTGAATGCTTTTCAGCTGGAAATGACTTATAAATCGTTATTAAAGCTGGGGGCAGAAAAAACTGAATTTATAAAAACAACAGACAGAGGTTTTGATGCAGAAGGAAATAAAAAACCGCATTCATGGAATTTGGTTGAAAGAGAAAGTCTTTTAAAGTGGCTTTTAAATTAAAACAGCTTAGAAAAATGAAATCTAATCACTTTAAACTTAAAATGAATCTTTATTTACCGCTAAAAATTCTAATAACAATTTTGCTTTTTTGTCTTTCGTTTTTTGCAAATGCTCAAAATGAAACTCCAAAAGATTCTATTGCAAATCAGGAATTAAAAGAAGTTGTAATCAGCCAGAACAAGAAAACGTTTACCAATACAAACGGAAATATTAAAGTAGATGTTGCCAATTCGGTTTACAATGCCATTCCCAATACAATCGATTTATTGTCCAGACTGCCAACAATACAAGTAAGCTCTGATAAAGAAAGTATTACGGTTGTAGGAAAAGGAAATCCTCTGATTTATATTGATAATCAAAAAGTAGGAATAAACGATTTAAATGCCTTGGTTCCCGCTGATATTAAAACGATCGAAATTATCCAAAATCCTTCTTCTAAATATGAAGCCGAGGGAAGATCTGTAATTTTAATTACCAGAAAGTTCAGTAAAAAAGACAGCTTTAGAACCGATATTTCTGAAGTGGCGTCGTTTAAGAAAAATTTCAACAATTATCTGGGATTTAGTTCGAGTTTTAAGAAAAATAAACTCGAATGGAAAGTCAATTTTAATTACAACAGATTAAATCCGTGGGAAAATCATAGCATTGATTATCAAATCGCAGATGCCGATATTGCTTCAAAATATGATGTTACAGCGACTACAAAACGTAAACAATATATTTATGGAGGAAGTTTGTTTTATAAAATAAACGAAGACGATTATTTTTCGGTTAGTGCTGCTTTCAGACTCCGCGATGATACTTTTCCAATTAACACATTTACGTATAACAAAAATCCAGATGGCGAAAACAATGTTTTAACGTGGAGTGATAATTCGAGCAAAAAGAATTATGGAAATATATTTATGAATTATTCAAAGAAAATAAAAGCAATCGATACCAGGCTTTTTGCCGGTTTTCAATATTCTAATTTTCAGCAGGATTTAAAAACTTTAGTCAAAAATAATTACAACGAAACTGAGTTTAATCCGGCTCAAAACCGAAATCAGAAATTTAATGTCGATTATTTTTCCGGAAGAATTGATTTGGAAAAGAAGTTTAAAAACGAAATAAATCTGGAATACGGAGCACTTTATTCTGCCACAAAATCAAAATCAGATACTGATATTTTTGATTTTGAAAATGATGAAAACTCAAATTTAAATTATGATTTTAAAGAAGAAAACCTTGCGGGATACACACAGCTTTCGGGAAAAATTAAAAAAATCAGTTTTTCTGCCGGACTTCGGGTTGAGAATACAAACGTTAACGGAAAATACAGAACCGATTCTTCACCTTTAATTGATAAAAATTATACCAATGTTTTTCCTAAAATGCAGTTGTCTATGGCTATAGACAGCACTAAAAATATTAGTTTTAATTATGCCAAAAGTATTTCAAGACCCCAGTATTCCACTTTAAGCAATATTGCGACTTATATAAATCCGTATTTTCTATATTCCGGAAATATTAATTTGGGTCCGACATTTACCAATGAAATTTCATCGACTTTTCAATACAATGACAAATCAGTAAAACTGAGTTATTACCAAAATAGAAATCCGGTTTACAACAGTTTTTTGTTTGATAAAGAAACAAATATAATGACTTTTAAAGACATAAATTTTGAGAAGGAATCTGGTTTAAACCTTGATTTTGAAATTCCGTTTACGTATAAATTCTGGACAACAAGTAATTCACTCATTTTTATTCTGGAAAAAATTGAAGATCCGTCGGCAGCATTTTTGGCTTCAAAACCTTATTTATATTATTATTCAAATAACGAATTTAAGCTTCCAAAAGAATATTCGTTTGTAGTGAGTTTTTGGGGATTAACGAGGCAGACGAGCGGTATTTTTGAAAGAAATGTGAGGTTTGTTACAGATCTGGCGCTTTCTAAAACATTTTTTAAAAAATGGAATTGTACTTTGAACTTTAATAATGTATTTAAAAATGTAATTCAAACAGAAGAATTTATCATAAACAATGTCAGTTCAACAGCCCGATATGTAGTGGATGCGCATGAGATTTCAATTTCGGTTAAATATTCTTTTGGGAAAGTTAAAGAAACAGAATTTAAAGACAAAAATGTAAATGAAAACGAAAGTAGAATTCGATAAAAAGAAAAATTCCAATCCCGAAGTTTCGGGATAAAATCCCAAATTCCAATTGAAGTTTGGAATTTGGGATTTTAAAAAGTTAAAAATTGATATAAATTATCCTTCGTCTTCTTCAACAATTTTCAATGGCGATTCGCCCGGAAGTTCTTCATCATCATCTGTAGAATTTAATTCGAAGAAACTAAAAAAAGAACCGCCGTAACTTTTCTGAAATGAAAAATTACTTAAATGATCCATTTTGGTATATTTAGAATGTTCGATAATCATCATTCCGTCTTCAGAAAGTAATTCTTTTTCAAAAACTGTGAGAACAATTTTTTCAAAAGCTGCCTGATCAAATCCGTAAGGCGGATCGGCAAAAACAATATCGTAAGTCGTTTTGCAGTTTTCTAAAAATTTATAAACATCACTTTTTGTCGCTGCAATATCAAAATCAAATTCTGATGAAACTTGTTTAATAAATTTTACGCATCCAAAATCGCCATCGATAGACGTAATAGGAGCGCTTCCGCGTGAAGCGAATTCATAACTAATGTTTCCGGTTCCCGAAAATAAATCCAAAACCTTTAAGCCGTCAAAACTAAAATGATTATTTAAAACATTAAACAATGCTTCTTTACTCATGTCAGTCGTAGGTCTTACAGGAAGATTTTTTGGTGGAAAAATCCGGCGCCCTTTGTATTTTCCTGAAATGATTCTCATGATTGAAATAAGATATAATGTTTTTGATTCCGAGCAGTTGTATAATTGTTTCTTTCTTTTAACGTGCTAACGTCAAGAAAAGAAATATTACGAACGTATTTGTAAGCAATAGCGTAGAATGGATCATTCTGATGAATTGTACCCAATAATTCTAATTGAAAAATTTCAGGATTTAAATTTAACTGTTCTGCTGTGAAAAGAATATAATAAATAAAATCCTCAGGAGTCTGGTATTCAAAAGAGTTAAATAACAGCAGTTTTTGGTTTTGAACAACGATAATTTCAAAATGGTCGGGATTAAAATTAACTACCATTTTTTTCTCGTCGTTATTTTTTGAAGCTTCAAGAATTTTTTCGACCAAAATACTGTTTACATGTTTGTAATCGAATGAACCCACATTATCAATTAAAAAGTTATTGATGTTGATGTAGGGAATGTAAACAGAATTCATTTCGTAATTCAAAATCTGATCGTACGTAAAAAAATCTGTATCGAATACTTTTGTGGTGTACTGCAAATAACTTCCCAGATAATCTTCGTCAAATAATGCCGTAGGTACAAAAGTGGAAAGATTATTATTATGAATGACTAAAATATCGTCATACGTTTCTTTTAATTCAGGGTGATTCTTAAAAGCTGAAGCATATAAATCTTCAATTTTATTTTGTTTTTGAGTATCAAACAAAACTTCATTAAAAGCAGTAATCGTGTTATTTAAAGTATCAAAACAACAAAATGAAAATCCGTTCAGAGAGACCTGAATCGAAAGTTTTTTATAATTTTTTGATGTGATATTTTTATTGTGTATTGACATAATTGATTTACAATTCGTTACCTGTTTTGTTTCAAGAAAGAATTTAAAGGTGACCACAAACTTACAAATAAAAAAAATAACAATGTTAATTGCATTTCAATGACAATCACATAAATTAAATGCAATTTCAAAAAATAATATTACAATAAAGTTATCTAAGTATTATCATTGTGTTTATTTTCAGGTGTATAAGTAAATTTTAACTTGAGGTTGTGTTTTTTAATTTTGATAATAGAAATTGAATACTGCAATTGATTTTTGTCATTGCCATTTAAAAAAGCGACCTTTGTATTTCAAATTTACTTTATGAATTCAGCCTCATTTTACGGCATTCTGCAAAAAAGATTTCCTTTTGCACCCACTTACAAACAGGATATATTTTTTCAAAAAATCGCCATTTTTTTAACCGAACCTGCAAATGATACAATTTTTGTATTGAAAGGATATGCCGGAACAGGAAAAACAACAGTAATTTCGACTATTGTAAATAATCTGGGCGACATTAATAAAAAATTTGTTCTGCTTGCGCCAACGGGACGCGCCGCAAAAGTAATTGCAAACTATTCGAATACACCGGCTTTTACGATTCATAAAAAAATATATTTCCCTAAAAAATCATCGGGTGGAGGAGTGGCTTTTACCAAACAAGTCAACAAACATAAAAACACCATTTTTATCGTCGATGAGGCCTCAATGATTTCAGACAGTACTTTAGACAGCGGTTCACTTTTGGACGATTTGATTTATTATGTGTATTCGGGAACCAATTGTAAAATGATTCTGCTTGGAGATACAGCACAGCTTCCTCCGGTAAATCTTGATATAAGTCCGGCTTTGGATATTCATACGCTTGGCGTTCATTATGATAAAGAAGTAGAACATATTGAGTTAGACGAAGTAATGCGTCAGGAAGAGAGTTCCGGGATTTTGTACAATGCCACAGAATTACGCGAATTATTGAAAGAGAGTTTTATTACGGAGTTTAAATTCAATGTAAAAAAGTTTAAAGATATTGTACGTTTAACTGACGGTTATGATATTCAGGATGCTATAAATACCGCTTACAGCAATTATAGTATTGAAGATACTGCTTTTATTGTGCGGTCAAATAAAAGGGCAAATCAATACAACGAACAAATTAGAAGCCGAATTTTGTTTAAAGAAAGCGAACTTTCGGTTGGCGACTTTTTAATGGTGGTAAAAAACAATTATTTCTGGCTTAAAGAAAGTGATCATGCGGGATTTATTGCCAATGGTGATATTATTGAAGTGCTTGAGCTTTTTGGAATCCGCGAATTATACGGATTTAGTTTTGCCAAAGTAAAAATCAGAATGGTGGATTATCCTGACCAAAAACCTTTTGAAACGGTTTTGATTCTCGATACTTTAAAAAGTGAATCTCCATCTTTAACTTACGAAGAAACCAATCGTTTGTATGAAGAGGTAATGAAAGATTATGAAGATGAACCAACAAAATATAAAAGATTCCAAAAAGTAAAGGAAAACGAATATTTTAACGGACTTCAGGTGAAATTCTCGTATGCGATAACTTGTCATAAATCGCAGGGAGGGCAATGGAATACGGTTTTTATTGAACAGCCTTATCTGCCGGACGGTATTGACCACGATTATATACGCTGGCTTTATACTGCTATGACACGTGCAAAAAACAAACTTTATTTAATAGGATTTAAAGACGAAAGTTTTGAAGAATAATATTTGCGGCCACGAATTCACTTTGTCTATTCGTTATCGCTCGAATCACGAATCTGCACGAATTTTTTCTAAAGATTTTTGTGTTAGCGTAATTTTTGAAATTCGTGGCTGAAATTTAAAAGTTACTTACATTTGTTTTACTTAAAACGAGATTTAAAATGAAAATAATAGCGGTAATTCCGGCACGATACGCATCAACACGTTTTCCTGCAAAACTTATGCAGGATTTGGGAGGCAAAACAGTAATTCTAAGAACGTATGAAGCGGCAGTTTCAACTAATTTATTCCATGATGTTTTTGTAGTTACAGATTCGGATTTAATTTTTGATGAAATTGTTTCTCATGGCGGAAAAGCGATTATGAGTATCAAAGAACACGAATCAGGAAGTGACAGAATTGCTGAAGCTGTTGCTGATCTTGATGTGGATATTGTGGTAAATGTTCAAGGCGATGAACCTTTTACAGAAGCCGGCCCTTTAGAGCAGGTTTTATCTGTTTTTAGAGACGATCATGACAAAAAGGTTGATCTGGCTTCGTTAATGCGTGAAATTAAAGATGAAGACGAAATCAATAACCCAAATAATGTAAAAGTTGTGGTAGATCAGGCGCAGTTTGCGTTGTATTTTTCGAGATCAGTAATTCCGTATCCAAGAGAAAAAAATGCTGGAGTAAGATATTTTCAGCATATTGGGATTTATGCTTTTAGAAAACAAGCTTTGTTAGATTTTTACAGTCTTCCAATGAAGTCTTTAGAAGCTTCTGAAAAACTGGAACAATTGCGTTATTTAGAATTTGGAAAACGTATTAAAATGGTCGAAACAACACATGTTGGAATTGGTATTGACACAGCCGAAGATTTAGAAAAAGCGAAAGCTATGCTTAGAGATATTTAATTAATTGATTTATATCCCGAGGAAAGGATTTCCACAAGCAGTTCGACAAAGATTGAAGATTTACTGCGTGGAGTTTCTTGCGAAGATTTCTCCTTACGTCGAAATGACAAAACAGTTGTAATAATAAAAAAAGCTCCTTAGGAGCTTTTTTTATTATAGTAAATCTAAAATCTAAAATCTAAAATCTAAAATCTAAAATCTAAAATCTAAAATCTAAAATCTAAAATCTAAAATCTAAAATTCTTAATATAAAGCCGGGAATTTAGAAGGATTAACTTCATTCATCATGCTGTACACTTTCTCAAAAATATCTTCGGCAGAAGGTTTAGAGAAATAATCACCGTCAGTTCCGTAAGCCGGTCTGTGGGCTTTTGCAGCAAGAGTCTGCGGTTTGCTGTCAAGATATTTGTATGCGTCCTGTTCTTCTAAAATCTGCTGTAAGATAAATGCTGAAGCTCCACCCGGAACGTCTTCATCGATTACTAACAAACGATTTGTTTTTGCAATACTTTTTACAATATCTTTATTTACGTCAAACGGAAGTAGAGACTGAATATCTATAACTTCACAGTCAATTCCTAAATCTAATAATTCATTAGCTGCCTGCTGAACCAGTCTTAAAGTAGATCCGTAAGAAACTAAAGTAATATCTGCACCTTCTTTTAAAGTTTCTACAACACCAATTGGTGTTTTAAATTCTCCAAAGTTTAGAGGTGTTTTCTCTTTTAATCGGTAACCGTTTAAACATTCGATTACTAATGCAGGTTCATCACATTCTAAAAGCGTGTTGTAGAATCCTGCTGCTTGTGTCATATCTCTAGGAACCAAAACGTGAATTCCTCGAATTGCATTTATAATCATTCCCATTGGAGAACCAGAATGCCAGATACCTTCTAGGCGATGTCCGCGGGTTCTGATAATTAATGGGGCTTTTTGTTTTCCAACCGTTCTGTATTGTAATGTTGCCAAATCGTCACTCATGATTTGAATTGCATACAGTAAATAATCTAAATACTGGATTTCAGCAATTGGACGTAAACCTCTTAACGCCATTCCAATTCCCTGACCAATAATAGTGGCTTCACGAATTCCGACATCGGCAACACGAAGTTCTCCGTATTTCTCCTGCATGCCTTCTAAACCTTGATTTACGTCGCCAATGTTTCCAACATCTTCACCAAAAATCAATAATTCAGGATATTTATTGAATAATGCATCAAAATTATCACGAATTATCATTCTTCCGTCTAGATCCAATTTTGCATTTTCGGCATATTTAGGAAGTACTTTTTGTACAGAAAATACATTTTGAGCTGATTCTGAATGCTGATTACTGCTGAATTTTTCCTGAGTAAGTTCAATAAAATTAGTAATCCAGTTTGATAAAAGAACCTTACTGTTTGGAACTTCAATAAAACGAAGAATTTTGCGTGCATAAACCAATAATTCTTTCTTTAAAGGCGCTTTAATAGCTGCTAATTCAGAAATTAATTTTTTGATTCTTTCTTTATGGTTGATGCTTGCTTCTGCAATTTGCTCCAATAAGTTTAAAAGATTATTCTGATCTTCGATAATTGGATTGATAAAATCATTCCAGGCTTCTTTTTTAGCATCAAGAACTTCTTTCTTTAACTGAGCATCAAGTTCTGCTAATTCTTCCGGAGATGCGATATTAATGGCAATCATCCATAAACGCATTTGACGAATACAGTCAAAATCTCTTTCCCAAGCTAGTCTTTCTGCGCTTTTGTAACGTTCGTGAGAACCAGAAGTAGAGTGACCCTGAGGCTGCGTTAATTCGTTTACGTGAATTAAAATAGGAATATGTTCTTCGCGGGCAATTGCGCCGGCTCTTTCATAAGTCGAAACTAGTTCGGCATAATCCCAGCCTTTTACTCTAAAGATTTCATAACCTTTTGAGTCTTCATCGCGCTGGTAGCCTTTTAATATTTCAGATATATTCTCTTTTGTAGTTTGGTGTTTGGCGTGAACCGAAATTCCGTATTCATCATCCCAAACACTCATAACCATAGGAACCTGAAGTACACCGGCAGCATTAATGGTTTCAAAAAATAAACCTTCAGATGTGCTGGCATTTCCTATAGTTCCCCATGCAACCTCATTTCCTTCTACAGAAAATTTGTCTTTTATGGTAATTCCATCAACGTTTCTGTAAATTTTTGAAGCCTGAGCTAATCCCAATAATCTTGGCATTTGTCCTGCTGTAGGCGATATATCTGAGCTTGAGTTTTTTTGTTTAGTTAAATCTTTCCAAGATCCGTCTTCGTTTAAACTGTGAGTAACAAAGTGTCCGCCCATTTGTCTTCCGGCAGACATTGGATCATAATCTAAATCGGTATGGCCGTATAAACCTGCAAAAAATTGTTTTGCGGTTAATTCGCCAATCGCCATCATAAAAGTTTGATCACGATAATATCCAGAACGAAAATCCCCATCTTTAAAGGCTTTAGCCATAGCAAGCTGTGGTACTTCTTTTCCGTCTCCAAAAATTCCAAATTTAGCTTTTCCGGTTAATACTTCTTTACGGCCTAAAAGACTACATTCGCGGCTAGTAACGGCAATTTTATAATCCGTCAATACCTCCGTTTTGAAATCTTCAAAGGTTAAAGTAGTATTGCTTTTTTCTGTTATCATAATCTTGTAGGGGTCATGTTGAGTCTGCGAAATTACTTAAAAACAATCAATAATCATAATTCTTTAAAATAAATATAATTCAATTATTTGTATTTAAAACCAAAAAACTACGTATTTTATTTATGATATTTTTATTGTATTTGTTCTTTTTCTGATAATTATTTATGTTTTTGATTAAAATTTATTCAATTAAAACCATTTTCGGGTGAAAAGAGTGACTAATGTTCTTGGTGAAAAAGTTATCACAAATCTAATTTTTTCGTTGTATTTATTTTGTGATATTTCCCATCCGTTATTTGAATAAACCGGAAAATAAAGTTCAAAATAGTCAGGCACAAGGTTTAAGCGTATTCCGCTGTCATAACCAAAATACTCTTTTTGATGTTTATTTTTTAAAAAACCGGCGTCGCCATACACCTCAATCCAGTTCCAAAGAGCGTAACTGGCATTTACAGTCGCCATCCATTGATTGGCATAAGAAGGATTAAGTCTGGACTTAAATCCGCCTTCGGCAATTACATACTGCTGACTGAAAAAGCCTGTTGTTTCTGATCTTCCCAGAATATTATAATCAAATAAATAATCTGTTGGCTTGTCTAGACCAAAACTAAAATAATCTGAATTTGTTGTGTTGTAGATAAAACTTCCCGCAAATAATCTCAGGTTTAACTTTCGGTTATTTTCAAATAATCGTCTATATTCTACTTCTCCTGAAACTTTTCCAAAACCGCTTGAAAACTGAACATCAGTCATAAAATTAAAATGATCTACTAATTCCGTTTTGGTGTTGGCGTAACGCGCGTTGAAAATAGAATAATTAGGTTTTGAATTATCTGTAATAAAAGAACTTGCTTCGCGGTTTACAATTACCTGACGCAAAAGGATAAGTTGTTTTCTGTTGTCTCTGAAATTTTCTTCACGAATTCGAAACTGCACCATAGGGTTTAGTCTTAAATACGTTGCATCCGGCGCGTAATGAAAATAGTTCTGGCTTAGAGAATATCTTACATTATATAAAGTACTGTTTCTGTAATACTGACTCCATGAAAAAGCAGACGAACCTGATAATGTTCCTGCTTTTAAAGAATAAGCCGGATTAATATCGAATATAAAAGGTTTGTCTAGTATGGTTTTGTTATGAAAACGTACTCCTGGCGTAAAACCGTCATAATAGTTATAAGTAAGCGTAGGAATATATAAAATTTGATTGTAATAAGGATCTTCTAAATCTTTTGCAAAATTAAATTTTATAGGACGATTGGTAATCGCTAAACTTTTTAATGATTTCCAGTTGTTTCTCTGATTGAATTCCGGAACTTCATTATCATAATTAATTACCAGTTTGTCAGCGTTTTTTCGGCTGAATTGGTATATTGAATCCGGTTGTTTAGGCTCTATCCATTCTTTAAAAACGATTTTGTTCTTTTTAAGTCCATAAATCGGAATTGGTGCGTAAATATCTGTTTTGCTTTTTATAGAAAACTGAACACTGTCTGCAGTTCTGGATACGTTTGTAAATTTATAATCAATAATTTCTCTTGAATCAATAATGGTATTAAAAAACCAGTCAAGATTTTTTGGACTTTTATTAACTAGAATTTTTTCAAAATCATAACGATTTGTCTGCTGTGATTTATTAAGTTCATAAAATTGCTGAACACTCTCGGGTACAATATTGTGATTTAAATAATCGTCTAAATAGCTTAAACTTAAACCTGCGCGGTATTTACTGGCAATCTGTTCGTTAAATTTTATTAAAGTGTTTTTTGGATCACCAAGAGGCTGATCCAGATTTTTACGCGCCATAAGCATATAGTAATAGCTGTATTGCTCGTTAAAGGTAAGATTGGTAATGTTGTAACTTTTAAAAAGTTTCATTTTAGAAAGCTTTCCAAGCATTTTTTCATCTAAATGGTATTCTTCCATGTATTTCATCATGGCATAAATCTGAATTCCGTCGTAAACCCAGTTGTCTTTTCGCGGATCAAGTCGAAGTGAATTTTTTAAGTAATTGTTGAGATAGGTTTTAAAAAACGTAATCTCGAACATAAATTCATCTGAAAACGGACTTATAAATGAAGGAAGCTGATTGAGCCCGTAAAATGGATTTCGTTCGTAATCAGCCTGCGAAACCGTGATTTTCTGGTGAGGATATTTCCCTATAAATTCATTCGCAAAAGCGGCCACACGATTAATGACAATGGCTTTTTCAATTTCGGTTATCTTTTTGTTTTTCAGGTCAGATAAAACTTCGATTGTTCCGTTATCGTAACTTCTAAAATTGTTTTCTTTTTCAATAAACAAATTAAAATCAGTTCTGTTATTTCCGGAAAAGGAATAAATATCGTAAGACGTATTTGAACTGTCTTTAGAAACCGAATTTAAATCGGTTATAACAGAATAATTGTTTGGAACTTTTATTTCAAGCTGAAAATCTGCCGTGGCATTGGCAATATCATCAAGATTAAAGTTGTTGTATTTTACAAAAGAATGATTTTCGAAACGGGCAGGAGTTAAAAACCAGTTTTTTAAATTCATTCCGTTTTGGTCAAATCCGTAATGTGTGAATTTATCACTCGGTATTTTTGAAATATAAGTAATATGCAGATCTATTTTTTCGCCCGGAAAAAGTCTTTGGTTTAGTTTAACAATAATAAAATCCGGATTTTTTTCGGTTCTTTCCCATTCAAAAGCTGTAAAATTAGAATCAGTAAGGCTTAAAATAGTTGTATTTCCTCTTTCAGCGGCTTTTGCCAAATGAAAACCACGATAAAATTCATCAGAAAAGCGTTTTGCCAAAGGCGTATTTTTATCAGCAAAAGCATTATTCCAATCGTTCAGTACAATCGAATCCAGTGTGTCGTTTGAAGTGTTATAATACGTAATATCTTGTTTGGTATTAAGTGTTTTAAGTTCAAGATTAACCGCCACTTCCATCTTAGATTGATGTTGCGCGTATTGTTTTATCGAAGTGAATAAAACAAAAACAAGTATTATAATTTTATAATATGATTTCAAGAATTGGAGTAAAATTGTTGATATTCCTTAAGTTACGTGTATAAACGCCTTTCGGTTTTCGGTAAAAATAATATAAAAAAAGCTGTTTAAAAAAACAGCTTTCAAATTTTGTGATAATATGTAATTTAAATTTTAGAAGTTTGGACTTAAATCGTATTTCTTGTAGAATTTGTCAAGCGCTTCAACTACTTCATCTTCAGTGTCTACGATTTTAAATAAGTTTAAATCTTCCGGGCTGACAGTGTGCATTTTTTCGACCAAAACTGTTTTTACCCATTCGATTAATCCAGACCAAAATTCAACTCCAACTAATATAATTGGGAATTTTCCAATTTTCTTAGTCTGAATCAAAGTAATCGCTTCAAACATTTCGTCAAGTGTTCCAAAACCTCCCGGCATAACCACAAAACCTTGTGAATATTTTACGAACATTACTTTTCTCACAAAGAAATAATCGAAATTCAGGTTTTTATCGTGATCAATATAAGGATTAAAGTGCTGCTCAAATGGAAGTTCGATATTTAAACCTACCGAAGTTCCGCCGCCTAAATGTGCTCCTTTATTTCCGGCTTCCATAATTCCCGGGCCTCCTCCCGTAATTACACCATAACCGGCTTTACTGATTTTGAAAGCAATTTTCTCAGCCAGTAAATAATATTTGTCATCTGGTTTTGTTCGTGCCGAACCAAAAATGGAAACACAAGGACCAATACGACCCATTCTTTCATATCCACTGACAAACTCAGACATAATTTTAAAAATTGCCCAGCTGTCATTTGTTCTAATTTCATTCCAGGTTTTTTGTTTTAAACTGTCCTGGATTATTTTGTCGTCGTCATTATCAAAATCTTCTAATCTCATTTTAGGTATTTTATAATTTATATTTTTATTAAGCTGCTATTTTGTTATAGTTAGAATTAGGAGCTGATTCCTGATGTTCACTATGCTTGATTCACAAAAACTTTGGCTAAAGAGCCTTGTTTTTCTAAATCAGGAGATGCCGTTCCCATCAGGGCTGGGGCAGTTGGTTTTAAATAAACAATTGGTTTGTAAAAGAAAAACTATTATTAATAGGATTGTTCTTCAATTGATTTTGTAATCCTGCTTTTAACTTTTCCGGTATGCTCTGTAGTTTTAGATTCGATCAGCATTATTAAACATTCTTCTGCCGACGAAACCCTGTGATTCACACCTTTTTTTACAACAAACAAATCACCTTTTTTCATTGTAACAGCGGGTTCATTTTCGATTTCCATTAAAAGTTCGCCGTCAACAATGTAAAATAATTCATCTTCATTTTCGTGATTATGCCACGGAACTTCCTGACCTTTTATTTTAGCCACTTTAATATATTGATCGTTTACTTCATCAATTATTTTAGGCGAAAAATATTGATCTACATTACTGAATTTATCTTTTAGATTCATAGATTTTATCTTAAGTCTTTTGTCAGAATAAAAAGCGTTGACAAAAAGGGCGTACTAAATTAGTGCTTTTTTTAAGAATTGTTATAAAAATGTAGATTTATTAATTAAAATGTAACATTTATGAATCAGTTTTTTTGCTTGTAGATTAAAAATCAATGAATTAAAAGTAATGCAGGTTTAAGACTATTTTCCTGAGATGAAATTTTATGAAGGTATCAAAATCATAAATGAAAAATTCATCCTGTAATAATTATTGGGATGGATAAAATCCATCCCAATATAAAGATTTTGTTATTCTAACTCTTTTTTCAAAAACTTAGCCGTGTAGCTTTTTTTATTTTTAGCTACTTCTTCCGGTGTTCCTTTAGCAACTAATTGTCCGCCGCCTTTTCCGCCTTCCGGACCGATATCGATAATATAATCGGCAAGTTTAATAACATCCATATTATGTTCGATAACCAGAATAGTATTTCCTTTATCAACCAGTTTATTAATAACGTCCATTAAAACTCGAATATCTTCAAAATGCAGTCCGGTTGTAGGTTCATCCAGAATATAAAATGTATTTCCTGTATCTTTTTTAGATAATTCACCTGCAAGTTTAATTCGCTGTGCTTCTCCGCCGGAAAGTGTTGTACTTTGCTGTCCAAGCGTAATATATCCTAAACCGACATCCTGAATTGTTTTTACTTTTCTGTAAATCTTCGGAATATTTTCAAAAAACGGAACTGCTTCATCAACCGTCATATCCAAAACATCTGAAATTGATTTTCCTTTGTATCTAATTTCAAGTGTTTCTCTGTTAAAGCGTTTTCCCTGACAAGTTTCACATTCTACATAAACGTCTGGTAAAAAGTTCATTTCTATTGTTCTCACGCCAGAACCTTCGCAGGTTTCACATCGTCCGCCTTTTACGTTAAAACTGAAACGTCCTGCTTTATAACCACGAATCATACTTTCTGAAGTCATCGTAAACAGATTTCTAATTTCGGTAAAAACTTCGGTATAAGTCGCCGGATTAGAACGAGGGGTTCTTCCAATCGGACTTTGATCTATATCAATAACTTTGTCTATATGTTCTAAACCTTCAATTTTTTTATACGGCTGTGGTTTTTTTACGCCGTTAAAATAATGAGCGTTCAAGATAGGGTAGAGCGTTTCATTAATCAATGTCGATTTTCCGCTTCCTGAAACTCCTGTTACACAAATTAATTGTCCTAAAGGTATTTCAATCGAAACATTTTTCAGGTTATTTCCTGTGGCTCCGGTTAGTTTTAAAAACTTTCCGTTTCCTTTTCGTCTTTCTTTCGGAATCTCTAATTTCATTTTACCGTTCAAATATTGAGCGGTAATAGTATTTGATGCCAGAGTTTCTTTTGGTGTTCCGGTGCTGATAATCTGCCCGCCGTATTTTCCGGCTTTTGGACCAATATCAATTACATAATCGGCTGTTTCGATCATGTCTTTATCGTGTTCTACTACAATAACTGAGTTTCCAATATCGCGTAATTGTTCCAGAGACTGAATTAGTTTTTCATTATCTCTTTGGTGTAAACCAATACTTGGTTCATCCAGAATATATAAAACGCCTACTAATTGCGAACCAATTTGTGTTGCCAGACGAATACGCTGTGCTTCACCGCCGGAAAGTGATTTTGAACTTCGGCTCAAAGCCAGATAATTCAAACCAACATTCATCAGGAAGTTCAAACGGTCTTTAATTTCTTTTACAACTTCAGATGCAATTAAAAGCTGTTTGTCTGTTAAATGATCATTTAAATCATGAAACCACGCTGTTAAATCTGATATATCCATATCACATAATTCTGTGATATTTTTTTCATTTACTCTAAAAAATAAGGCTTCTTTTTTAAGACGTGAACCTTCGCAGACAGGACAATTAATTTCGTCCATGAAATCTTTTGCCCAGCGTTTAATGCTTGTTGTAGCGCTTTCGTCATATTGATTTTTAATGAAGTTTGAAATTCCTTCAAAATCAATTTTATAGTCGCGTGTAACGCCAAGATCTTTTGAGCTTACGGTAAATTTGTCTTTTCCGCCATACAAAATCATCGTCATGGCTTCTTGCGGAATTTTCTCGATTGGATCGGTTATTTTAAACCCAAATTTTTCTCCAATTGTTTCCAGCTGTTTGAAAATCCAAGATGATTTATATTCACCAAGCGGAGCTAAACCACCGCTTTTTATAGACAATTTTGGATTTGGAATAATCTTCTTTACATTGATTTCGTGAACCGTTCCCAGTCCGTTACAATGTGGACAGGCTCCTTTTGGGGAGTTAAAAGAGAATAAATTAGGTTCTGGATTTTGGTATGAAATTCCGGTTGAAGGACACATCAAATTTCGGCTGAAATAACGTACTTCATTAGAATCCTGATCTAAAATCATTAATACATCTTCGCCGTGATGCATAGCGGTATTAATGCTTTCAGCAAGTCTTTTTTGAGTATCTGGATTATCTTCAATTACCATTCTGTCAACCACAATCTCAATATCGTGTGTTTTATAACGGTCAAGTTTCATTCCTGCGACTAAGTCCTGAACTTCGCCGTTTACACGAACTTTCAGGAATCCCTGCTTTGTAATCTGCTGGAATAATTCGGCATAATGTCCTTTTCTGGCTTTAATAACCGGAGCTAGAATGTTAATGCGTTTTCCTTTGTAATCTTCAATAATCAGATTTTTAATCTGTTCATCAGAATAGGAAACCATTTTCTCGCCTGTATTGTAACTGTATGCGTCTGCGCCACGAGCGTATAAAAGTCTTAAGAAATCATATATTTCGGTAATAGTTCCTACGGTTGAACGCGGACTTTTACTGGTTGTTTTTTGTTCGATGGCAATAACGGGAGAAAGTCCGTCGATTTTATCAACATCAGGGCGTTCTAATCCGCCGAGAAATTGTCTGGCATAAGCCGAAAAAGTTTCCACATAACGACGCTGCCCTTCAGCATAAATAGTATCAAATGCCAAAGATGATTTTCCCGAACCTGATAAACCGGTAATTACAACCAGTTTTTCACGCGGAATTGAAATATCGATATTTTTTAGATTATGAACTCTTGCGCCAAGAACTTCAATAGTGTTGTCTTTATCTAGCATAAAATTGAGCAAAACGCAAAGTTACCACTTTGATTTGTTCTTTTTGTACTCAAATGCAAAAGTTTATGTTACAATTAGTAACAAATTAACACTGGTTTAGGGCTTGTTTTTTAAGTTTATTCAATTGTCATTGAACGCAGTTTCATTCGGTAAGCTTCGAGCGCAATTGATTTTGAAATGATACCAAAATACTTTTCATTTCGAATAACGGGCAGAAAAGCCGATTTTGACATTTCAAATTTCGTCATTACAATTTCCATGCTGTCATTTGAAGAAATAGTGGCAGCCGGCATTTTCATAACATCTTTAATCAAAGTATATTTTACGCGGTAGGCATTAAAAATAATTTCTCTGATATCATTAAAATGTACGATACCCACTAAATCTCTGTCGTTGTTTACAACGGCAAAAACTACCTGATTTGAGTGTGAAATAAGATCTACGAGTTTACTTAAATGATCTTCGGGAGAAACGGTTAAATAATCGGTTTGAATAATGGTGTCGATATCCAGAGTCGATAAAATATTCGAATCTTTATTGCTGGTAAAGGCGTGTCCTTTTTTTGCCAGATTTTTTACGTCAAGCGAATATTTCTCAAAACGCTTAGAAATAGCAAAGCTGATCGAAGAAACAATCATAAGCGGAATCATAAGTCCGTAGCCTCCTGTAATTTCAGCAATAAGGAATATTGCAGTAAGCGGTGCATGAAACAATCCGCTAAGGATTCCGGCCATTCCTACCATTGTAAAATTAGAAATAGGCAATTTTGATAACCCAGTCAGCGTAATAAATTTTGAAAAAAAATACCCTAAATAAGATCCTAAAAATAGCGATGGCGCAAAGTTACCACCGTTTCCGCCGCTACCTATTGTAAGTCCAGATGCAAAAACTTTTACCATCATGGTGCAGCCTACAAAAAGAAGCAGCATCCATTCGTTGTTTCTCCAGCTGGCAAATAAAGTATTGTCTAATAATTGTCCAGGATCATTTTCAGAAAGGGTTTTAATGCTTTCGTATCCTTCACCAAAAAGAGTTGGAAAAATAAAAATAAGAAGAGCCAAAAGCGAAGAACCAATAAGGGCTTTTTTATAAGGACCCATTTTTAGTTCGGAAAAATAATGTTCGACTTTTTGGAAATTTCGGAAGTAGTAAACGGCAATTGCGCCGGTTAATACTCCTAAAAGCACGTAAAAAGGAATATTGTGATAATCGAATGTTTCTTGTTTTTTGAAAGATAAAAGAATGCTTTCGTCTAATACAATTGCCGAAACTAATGCACCCGTGGCAGCAGAAATCATAATAGGCGTAAATGCAGAAATACTAACATCGACCAGCAGAACTTCAATAGCAAAAAGAACTCCGGCAATTGGTGCGTTAAATGCAGCGGCGATTCCGGCAGCAACACCACAGCCAATAAGCAGTGTTCTGTCTTTGTAAGCTAACTTATAATTTTGGGCATAATTAGAACCAAAAGCGGCTCCTGTAATAACAATTGGACTTTCTAATCCGGCAGATCCACCTAAACCAACCGTTAAGGAACTGGTTACAATTTGAGCATACATCTGCTTTTTCGGGATAATACTTGCTTTTTTAGCAACGGCATATAAAATTTGAGAAGTCCCTTTTTGAATCGTTCCGTTTAAAACTTTTTTTACTACTAATACAGTCAGTAAAATACCAATTATAGGCAGGATACTATTAATAAAACCTAATTTTAAAATACCGCTTATATAAGTAGCAAATGAAAAAACACTGTGGGCAAAAGTCTTTAAAACAATTACCGCAAAGGCGCAGGAAATTCCAACTAAAACACTTGATAAAAAAATGAATTGTTTGGGTGTCAAAATAGATTGAGCCAAAGCAATAATGTTTTCCAGTCGTTTAAACAGATTTTTTATCATTAGTATTTTAAAAATTTACCGAGAATGCAAATTTAGCTCTAAACATTCAATTTTATCAAATTTTTCTACTTAAATCTTTTTGTGTTTAAAATCCAGCTGCTTTATCATCTCCTCTAAAATCGGCACCTCCTTCTAGTGTATTGTCCGGATAAACTAAAATAGCATCTACTTTTCCAATTACCGGAGTTGTTTTTTCGTTGATTAAATATCCTTTTGATTTTAAGCTTTCTAAGGTTTTATAATTAAAAGTATCCGGTTCAAAAGTTATAAGATCCGGAAGCCATTGATGATGAAAACGAGGTGCGTTTACAGCATCCTGCATACTCATATTGTACTCGTAAACATTTAAAATAGTCTGCAGTACTGATGTAATAATAGTTGATCCGCCCGGCGAACCTACAACCATAAATAATTTTCCATTTTTTTCCAGAATTGTAGGTGTCATTGAACTCAGCATTCTTTTTTGAGGTGCAATGCTGTTGGCTTCATTTCCAACTAATCCAAACATATTTGGAGAACCCGGTTTGGCACTAAAATCATCCATTTCATTGTTTAAAAAGAAGCCCAGTTCATCGCAGTAATATTTTGAACCAAAGCCGTCGTTAAGCGTCGTTGTTGCTGCAACAGCATTTCCAAATTGATCTACGATAGAATAATGAGTGGTTTCGGTACTTTCATTATAAGTTACTTTTCCTTCTTTTATGTCTGATGATAAAGTTGCTTTTTCTGAATCAAAACTTGACATCCTTTCTTTTAAATAAGAATCTGCAAGAAGTCCTTTTATTGGAATTTTTACAAAATCCGGATCTCCTAAATATTGGCTTCTGTCGGCATAAGCCCTTCTTTCTGCTTCTACAATTACCTGAATCGACTGTTCAGAATTATGTCCCATTTTTGATAGATAAAAAGGAGAAATCATTTTCATAATCTGAGCCAGACAAATACCGCCGCTGCTTGGCGGTGCCATCGATGTTACTTTTAAATCTTTATAATCAAACTGCAATGGTGTTCTCCATTTTGCTTCGTATACCGCTAAATCTTTCAGCGTAATAATACCGCCTTTTTTCTTTAAATAATCAACTAAAACCTGAGCCGTTTTGCCTTTGTAAAATTCGTCTTTCCCATTTTTAGAAATTCGTTTTAAAGTACTGGCAAGAGCGGGATATTTTATAGTGTCGCCTTCTTTAAAATTTCCTGCCATTAAGGTGTTTGAACCATTTGCCTTTACAATGGCATCATGATATGCTTCTAATTGTTTCTGTTGTTTTTTGGTTACCACAACACCTCTTTCTGCTAAAGCTATTACAGGTTTTAAAATTTCAGACATAGGCAGTGAACCTAATTTTTTATGAACAGCAAAAACTCCGGCAATAGTTCCCGGAACACCAATTGCCAAAGCCGATTCGGTGCTTTTGCCTTTTATTACATTTCCTTCTTTATCAAGAAACATATTTTTTGTAGCCGCTAATGGCGCTTTTTCTCGATAATCCAAACTTCCTACTTCGCCGTTTGCTTTTCTGTAAACCATAAATCCGCCTCCGCCAATATTTCCGGCATACGGATATGCTACTGCAAGAGCCAGTTCTGTTGCCACCATAGCATCATAGGCATTTCCGCCTTTTTTCATGATTTCGACACCAATTTTTGATGCTTCTTCGCGGGCAGAAACCACCATGGCTTTTGATGCCGTTAAACCAGTTGGGTGTGCTGTCTGCGCGAAACTGTAAATAGAAATAAAATAAAATAGAAGAGAAATTTTTTTCATAATCGGTTTTATTTATAATGAAAGTAATTTTTGTTTGGCGTGTTTTTGGAGATCTTCAAAAAACACGGTGAATTCCTGTTCAAAATCAGTATAAAATTCCTTTAGTTCTTCGCTGGCAAACTGCATTTTTGAAACATTTTTGGATCTTCTGTCCATCTGTGTTAAAATTTGATGAATTCCTTCTACAGTTCGATAACTCAAAAGCCAGTTTCTTTCAATCATATACGGCATGAGACCTTGCGTTTTTTCGCTGAGAATATTGTAATTATCATGAAGTGACTGATAAAATCTATTGATAAAATCTTCCAGTTTTTCATCAGAATAAAGGCTCCAGTTTTTTGCCAGAAAATGATCGTAAACAATGTCGACAATGACACCTGAATAGTGATGATATTTCTCATGAAGCCGTTTTGTGCTCTGCCTGAAAATATCGTGAGAATCAGTATAAGTGTCTATAAATCGGTGTAAAAGAATTCCTTTTTGTACATCTTCCGGAAAATGCTCAAATTGTTTTCCGCGAATACCGTCAGCCATAAAATTGCCAATTTTAATTAAGTCATTTTCACCGGAAAGATATATGTGGGCGAGGAAATTCATTGTTTACGATGCTAAGTTGTGAGAGGCAAATACACGATGTTATTTTAGTAAAAGTATGAAAACTTTTTTAGATGATTATGTTCATTCTAAAAGATGCTGAGATACTAAGCTGCTAAGACGCCGCGTTAAATTATAAAATAGTATAAGCTTTTTTACATAAGATTATAAACGCTGATTTTAGTTTAAAATTTTAAGGTTTTTATAAAAATACTGAGAAATCTTAAAACAGCAGTATCTCACAGCTTTCATGAGATATTTTAAAAACTTAGCAGTTTAGTGCCTTAGAACCTTAGTAACTTTTTTATATTTGTAATAAAATAACCATAACTCACAAAAATGACTTTAATAAAATCTATTTCGGGTATACGAGGAACAATAGGCGGAAAAGTTGGAGATAACCTGACTCCTGTTGATGCAGTAAAGTTTGCATCGGCATACGGAACTTTTCTTAAAAATAATACTTCAAAAGAGAAACTGGCAGTTGTAATTGGCCGTGATGCTAGAATCTCTGGACCAATGATTCATAATCTTGTTGTAAATACTTTAATTGGTTTAGGAATCAATGTAATTGATCTTGGGCTTTCTACAACGCCAACAGTAGAGGTTGCTGTGCCGCTTGAAAAAGCAGACGGCGGAATCATCCTTACAGCATCGCACAATCCAAAACAATGGAACGCTTTAAAATTATTAAACGAAAAAGGTGAATTTTTAAGCGGTGCAGACGGAGCTAAAATTCTTGAAATTGCAGAGGCTGAAGCTTTTGATTTTTCTGATGTTGATAATCTTGGAGAAATCACGCCAAATGATGCTTACATGGATATTCATATCGATGAAGTTTTAAATCTTCCTCTGGTTGATATTGAAGCAGTAAAAGAGGCAAAATTTAAAGTTGTAGTTGATGGTGTAAACTCATCTGGCGGAATTATTATTCCTAAAATATTAAAATTAATGGGCGTTGAAGTGGTAGAATTATACTGCGAACCAAACGGACATTTTCCTCATAACCCGGAACCTTTAAAAGAACATTTAACGGATATTTCGGAACTGGTTGTAAAAGAGAAAGCGGATTTTGGAATCGTTGTAGATCCAGATGTTGACCGTTTGGCTTTTATTAGCGAAGACGGAGAAATGTTTGGTGAAGAATATACATTAGTTGCGGTTGCAGATTATGTTTTAAGTAAAACTCCTGGAAATACGGTTTCTAACATGTCATCTTCTCGTGCATTGCGAGATGTTACAAATGCTCATAATGGAAAATATGAAGCAAGTGCAGTAGGTGAGGTGAATGTGGTAGAATTAATGAAAAAAAATAATGCCGTTATTGGAGGTGAAGGTAACGGAGGGATTATTTATCCTGAATTGCATTACGGACGTGACAGTTTGGTTGGAGTTGCTTTATTTTTAACGCATCTGGCAAATAAAAAAATGTCGGTTTCTGCATTAAGAGCTTCATATCCTGAATATTATATGAGTAAAAATAAAATTGAATTAACACCTCAAATTGATGTTGATGCGATTTTAACTCAAATGACAGAAAAATATAAAAACGAAGATATTTCGACAATTGACGGTGTAAAAATTGATTTTGCATCTGAATGGGTTCATTTAAGAAAATCAAATACAGAACCAATTATCAGAATTTATACTGAAGCGCCTTCGCAGGATGCTGCTGATAAATTAGCGCTTCGTATTATTGATGAAATCAAAGTGATTGCAGGAATTTAATTTCACAATTTGATATAAAGATAATCCTCTTCTGAATTTCAAAAGAGGATTTTTTATTTGTAAGTTTTTATTTATATTTTTGTTTCAATAAATATTTTTAATTAAAAAATACCAATATGAATATTCAGGAAGAATGGTTTTCAAAGGGAAAAAAATATGCACAGGGAATTAACGAAATGGTTGATTTTGGAGAGAAAAATGGATGGGAAAATTGGAAAGGTGAAGAACCTGAAGATATTCGAGATCATTTGGGCAAAGATGTTTTAGACTTATTAAAAAAAGCAAATCTTGAGGGTACAGTAGATAAATTTAGAGATGATTTTCCTCCATCAAATATGCCAATTATCAAATTTATTGAAAAACAGGCTCAAAGCATTGAGCAGCTTTTTTTTATTGATAATCAAAGAATAGTTTTTTTAACTGGAACTTCTTATGAAAAAAGGCAGGCTTATTTATTAGATGGTGATAAAATATTGAAGTTAGATTCTAAAATTAGAGCTGTTGGAAAATCTAAACAAGGAAATGTTTTTGCTGTAGTTTCAGAAAATAGAGTATCTCTTTTTAAAAATTGGAATGGAGAGCTTATACGTGAGTTTATTTTAAATGATTTAGCAAATATTGGAATTACAGAATTGATTCCTTTTAATGATGGATCAAAAGTTCTTTTTGTAAGTTCTGAAGGAATTTATTTGATTTCTGAAAACGTTGAAAAATTAATTCATCCAATTAATGAAGATGATGAAGAGGATTGGGATACCAATATTGATATGGAAAATGCGACATTATCTAATGATAATAAATATATTGTAGCCGGTGACCAAGGAGTTGATCATGTTGTTATGGATAATGATGGAAATAAAATTAATCAAATTGGTCCACAATCATCATATCCTCATTTTTGTCTTTTTTCAAAAGATGATCAACAGTTGATTACAAATTCCTGTCATTTTTATAATGGAATTACGATTGGTGTTGAGACTGCTAAAATCAAAGAAATTCAGGTTGAAGCTTATACTGAAAGCGATGAGTTTATAGTAATCGATGATGAGATGAGAGTTTACACAGGACTTGCAGCTTTAGATTATTATATTCTTGGAGATGCTTATGGATATATTAAAGCATTCGATAAGGCAGGAAAGAAAATTTGGAGACATTATTTAGGTTCAACAATTTCTGGTATGACTATTTCAGATGATGAAAAAACACTTTGGATTGGTTCATCTTCAGGAATGCTTCATAAATTACAATTAGGAAAAGGACATCGTGATGAACATACAATTGGAAATGGAAATCATTACGAAGAATTCAGACTTATAATATGGAAAGATGAGCCACAAATTTGGAAGTGGTAATTTTTAACTTAAAAAGCCTCTTTTGTAATCAAAAGAGGCTTTTGTTTTATAATGATTTTTCAACTTTATGTTTCCATCTTTTATGCGTCCATAAATAAAACTCCGGAGCTTCATAAATTTGTTTTTCTACTTCTTTTAAGTATTTCTCTGTAATTTCAAAATCAGGATATTCATGCGGATTATCTGCAATGGTTAAAAAAGTAGCTTCATAAAAACCTCTTTTTACCTTTTTTACTTTTACCATAATTACACTTAGGTCATATTTTTTGGCCAGCATTTCGGCACCGGTATGAACAGGAACTTCAATTCCCATAAATTTCATCGAATGGAAAATTCGGTCCAGTTTTGGAGACTGGTCACTCGCAAGACCGTATAAACTAAGTTTTCCGCTTCGCTGGTTTTGTGCCATTGTTGGGATTGCTTTTCTGGTTTCGACCATTTCGGTATTATATTTCGAACGTATTTTTCTAATTAAATTATCAAAATAACGATTGGCAAGTCTTTTATAGACAGCAACTCCCTGAAAACCCAATTTAGGATTTATAGTCAAAAGCCATTCATAACTGGCATAATGTGAAGCTACGAGAATTACACTTTTTCCTTTTTTAGCATAATCCTGTACAAGTTCGATATTCGTAACCTGAAATCTTCTTTCCATTTCTTCTGCAGAAATGCTCATGGTTTTTACCATTTCTAAGAACATATCACACATGTGGTGATAAAATTTCTTTTCGATAATTTTTCTTTCAGCATCACTTAAATGTGGTAAAGTCTGTGCCAGATTTTCGCGGACTACTTTTTTACGATATCCAATAACTCGGTATACTAATACATAAACAAAGTCAGAGAATAAATAAAATAAGCGAAAAGGAAGTATAGAGATCAGCCATAGTAAAGGATAGGCCAATATATAAATAAGAAATTGCATGTATATTTTTTTTACAAATATAAAGCAAAAATGAATAATGATCGATATTTTGGATTCGCAGTAAGATATCTCCGATATTGACTATATTTACATTTCACATTAAATATTATTTATGAATACCATTTTAATTGGAATTATAGTAGCCAATGTACTTATAAGCTATAAAGGTTTTAATGATTATGCTTTTTTTAGAAAATTTGAATTTCATGTAGGAAGTATCCGCGCCGGTGAACAAATCAGGATGCTTTCGTCCGGATTTCTGCATGCCGATATGATGCATTTGGCTTTTAACATGCTTACGCTTTGGTTTTTTGCCCCCGTTGTTATTAATGAACTTGGGAACTTTTCTTTTGTTCTGGTTTATTTTGGAAGTTTAATTTTTGGAAGTCTGCTTACGATGCTTTTTCATAAAGATGATTACAGCTATCGTGCCGTTGGAGCTTCGGGAGCAGTTACCGGAGTTTTATATTCTGCCATACTGCTTCATCCGGATATGATGCTGGGCGTATTTTTTGTTATTCCGGTTCCGGCTTATCTTTTCGGAATTTTATATTTATTGTACTCCATTTACGGAATGCGTGCTAAAAATGATAATATTGGTCACACGGCACATTTTGGCGGCGCAATTGGCGGATACTTAATTACTTTGATCAAACAGCCCTATTTATTTGCAGATCATACCTTGATGGTAATTCTACTGGCAATTCCAATTTTGATACTTTTTGTCTTAGCAAAATCAGGAAAAATATAATGCTGGCATAACTTTTGAAATGCCTTTATCAAATAACTTAAAATATCACAAAAATGAAAAAACTAGTATTATTTTTAACAATCATGTTTATGACTTTGTCTTACGGGCAGGAAATCAAACAAATACCTCTAATTAATGTTAATGGAGAAGGAAAAGTAAAAGTAGCCCCTGATCAGGTTTGTATTTCAGCTACAGTTGAAACTAAAGGGAATAATGCTAAGGACGTCAAAAAACAAAACGATGAAAAAATGGATGCTGTTTTAAAATTCATTAAAAAAATGAATGTGCCAACAGCAGATTTCAAAACAAAACAAGTAGCCCTTAATCCACAATACGATTACGAAAAAAAGAAAACAAGCTACAATGCAACTCAAACTGTTGAAATCGTATTAAAAGATTTAAATAAATACGATGAATTAATGGAAGGTTTAGTACAACAGGGAATTAACCGTATTGATAATGTTTCTTTTGAATCTTCTAAATTAGCGCAATATCAGTCTGAAGCGAGAAAAATAGCAATGAAAAATGCTAAAATAAAAGCAGAAGAATATGTATCTGTTTTAGGTCAAAAAGTGGGTAAAGCTTTTACGATCTCTGATAACTCTCAGGTTTACCAGCCAAGACCAATGTATGCTGCCATGAAATCTGAAATGATGGATGCTTCTGGTGCTTCAAATCAAACACTTGCAATTGGTGAAATCGAAATTACTGCAAACGTAAGTGTGAGTTTTGTTCTAGACTAAAAAAAATAAAATCCTATATAAAAATCCAAATTCCAATTTAAATGGGATTTGGATTTTTTTTGTTTTAATGTTTTAAAAAATGACACCTGATTCTATTAAAGAGTCAGGTGTCATTTTTTTTAAAAATAGTTTTAAATGGAAATAATTAAGTACCTGTTTAAAAAAAATCTTACACTTGGTAAGTTTTAAGTGTATGTAATAACTTATTGGTTTTTAATTGTTTGTGTTTGTTGTGGAGATTTAGTTAACATTTTTTTTGCAAAAAGTTTAATTAAAATTTTCAAAATAATATTTTTAATTTACTTTTGTTCTATCAAATTAGTAGAATTTAAAAATAATTAAAAGATTATAGACTGTAGATACGTTTCAATTACGAAATCATTTTACAATTTCTGTCTTCTGAATTGTTGCCGCTAACAATTCTGCAATCTCAAATTCATACCAATTTTTAAGATATCAAGCCTTAAGTTTTAGGGAGGAAATCTTGTGAAATCAATTCAAATAATACTAATCCAAAATAAAGAAAAATGAAAAAACGAATGTGTTGCAGATAATAAAAAAAGAAAACCATTTCTGTTGCAGCAGAAATGGCGAAGCTTAAAGAAATTGTACATCTCTTAAAAGGAAAGCATAATGGAGTAAATCCATAAGCAACCTTATTTATTAAACTAAAACAAAGTAATGAAAAAAATATTAAAAAGATATACATGGTTATGTATTTTGTTGATCTCCATAGGGATAAAAGCTCAAGAGACTAAACCGCTGATTCAATCTAAACTCGAAGGAACAGTTATAGACGCTGTTACAAAAGAGCCTGTTATTGGTGCTTCAATAAATATTAAAGGCACAACACACGGTGTTAATACAGATTTTGATGGAAAGTTCTTTTTTCAAACCGGGCAAAAATTTCCTTATACCTTAATAGTTAGTTTTTTGGGGTATAAAAAGAGAGAAATTATTGTAAATGAAAACCCTGTTGTTATTGAACTTACCGAAGAACAAAATCAATTATCAGAAGTTGTTGTTACGGCACTTGGAATTTCAAAAGAAAAGAAATCTTTAGGATATACCACGCAAGCGCTTAAAAACAAAGATATTGCTGATACAAAAGAAACTAACTTTTTGAACAGTTTGAGCGGTAAACTTGCCGGAGTTCGTATTACGAATTCTCAGGGAGATATGGGATCGTCTCGTATTATTATTCGCGGTGAAACTTCCATTGCTGGAAATAACCAGCCATTGTTTGTGGTAGACGGAGTTCCTGTAGATAACTCACAGTTAGGAAGTGTGGGCGGTGCGACGCGTGATTTTAAAAATGCCATTGCTGATTTAAATCCGCAGGATATTGAAACGCTGACCGTATTAAAAGGTCCAAATGCGGCTGCTCTTTACGGTTCGCGTGCAGCACATGGTGTTGTTTTAATTACTACAAAATCTGGAAGAAGCCAAAAAGGATTAGGAATTACTTTCAATACCGGTATTACAATTTCTCAGGTTGCTACTTTGCCAAGTTTTCAAAATACGTTTGGTCAGGGGTCAAACGGAAGATTTAGTTATGTAGATGGTAAAGGAGGCGGCATTAATGACGGTGTTGATGAAAGCTGGGGACCAAAAATGGACGGTCGTCTTATTCCTCAATTTTATTCAAATGGAGAAGCTGTACCTTTTGTAGCACATCCTAATAATGTAAAAGACTTTTTTAATACCGGACTTACTTTTGATAATAGTGTTTCGATAGCAAGATCAGATGACAAATCAGATTTCCGTATTGGAATCAATAATCAAAAACAAAATGGAACGGTGCCTAATAGTGAAGTTAATAAAACCAACTTTACAATTAATACAAATTACCAGATATCTAAAAACTTAAAAGTTGGAGTAACAGGTAACTACATTACAACAAATGCACCGGCTTTACCGGGAGGTCCGTCAGGAAACCGTGCTGCGGGTGTAATGCTTCAGTTTCTTTGGTTCGGACGTCAGGTTGATATCAATCAGCTTAGAAATAACAGAGATGTTAACTGGAACAACAGTTATTACAGCAATCCGTACTGGAATGCGTATTACAATACTACAAGCCAGCAGCGTAACCGTATAATTGGAGATTTCCATTTGGATGCAAAATTAGCAGAAGGTCTTAATTTTAAATTCCGTACAGGAGTTGATTATTATAACGATCGTAGAAAATATACGATTAAGTATGGCACAAACGGAACTCCTTTTGGATCGTATGCAGAAGATGCTTACACTGTAAATGAACAAAATACAGAAGGTATCTTTACTTATACTAAAAAATTAAACGATGATTTTACTGTAGATGCTCTTGCCGGATTTAATATTCGTAACCACAGCGATGCAAACAATTATCAAAAAGCACCTCGATTAGCCGTTCCTGATTTATATACTTTAACGAATTCAAGAGATCCGTTAACGTCATCAAACTCATTATCGAGATTAAGAGTGTATAGTGCATACGCTTCGGCACAATTTGGATATAAAAATTATGCTTATTTAAACCTTACAGCTCGTAATGACTGGTCATCGACACTGCCAAGCAGTAACCGTTCTTATTTTTATCCATCTGTTAACGGTAGTTTAATTTTATCTGAAGCTTTAAATTTAAAAAGCAATACGCTTGATTTCTTAAAATTAAGAGGAGGATGGTCTGAAGTAGGTAATGATGCAGATCCGTATCAATTGTCTACCGTTTATAACTTTCAGACTGCATTTGACGGAAATCCAATTCAGACTTCTTCGCAAAAGAAACTTAATGAGAACTTAAAACCAGAAACTACTCGTTCTACAGAAGTAGGTGTAGAAGCTTCTTTCTGGAAAAACAGACTTCGTTTTGATGCAGCATACTATAATACAAATAGTTTTGACCAGATTTTAGAGATTAAAACAACAACATCAAGCGGTTATAATACACAATTAATCAATGCAGGTAAAATTAATAACCGTGGTATTGAGGTTCAGTTAGATGGAACGCCTATTCAGACTCAGGATTTTAAATGGAATATTGGTGTAAATTATTCAAAAAATATAAGCGAAGTAAAAATTCTTGATTATGATAAGCAGATTCAAAACTATACAATTGGTTCTTCAGGGGGTGTAGATGTATTAGCATCTGTAGGACAGCCTTACGGAGCTCTTTATGGTACGGCTTATTTGCGTGATGCTAATGGAAATATTGTGGTAGGTACAAACGGATTGCCAAAAGCTGACCCAACGAAGAAAGTTTTAGGACATTATACTCCTGATTATTTAGCTGGAGTTACCAATACGTTAACGTACAAAAATCTTGAATTTTCATTTTTAGTTGATGCCAGCGTAGGTGGAGAAATTTTCTCAGGAACTAACAGAACTGGTACTTATACCGGAGTATTGGCTCAAACACTTCCCGGACGTGATGCAGAAAATGGAGGTTTAAATTATTATTTAAATGGCACAACTAAAACTTTGGTAAACGGATCTGCGCCGGCAGGAGTTGCTGTATACGATGACGGTATGATTTTTAATGGTGTATACGATAATGGAAATCCAAATACTCAGGTAATCAGCGCGCAGGAATATTATAAAGCATCATACAACATTAGCGAAGCTTATATCTACAGCTCTACTTTTGTAAAAATGAGAGAAATAAAACTGGCTTACAATTTAAATAAATCATTTGTTAAGAAACTGGGATTAGAAGGAGCAAGTATTACTGCCGTGGGTCGTAACCTGTTCTTTATTTACAAAGATGCGCCAAATATTGATCCTGAAACAGCTTTCAATACTGGAAATGCACAAGGTTTAGAGAGTTTATCTCTGCCAACAACCAGAAATTACAGTCTTAATGTTAATCTTAAATTCTAAAATTACAGAATCATGCTAAAAAAAATAGCCTATATAACTCTTTTTGCATTGACGCTGACTTCTTGCAGCGACACATTGGATGATATTAATAAAAATCCTAATGCAACAGAAACACCATTGGCACCTTACCTGTTAACAGGTTCTTTAAAACAAGGAGCCGATTTATATTGGGGAGATGCTAATAATTTTAACTCATCTTTGTTGTTCGTACAGCACTGGGCAAAAATCCAATATACAGAACCAGATCGATATGATGTTTCAAATACGTCTTTTACTTCGTTGTGGAATACCGGATACGCAACTTTAATCACAGATTTAAATACAATTTTAAATTTTCCGGAAGCTCAGGCAAATTCAAATTATAAAGGAATTGCATTGACTTTGCGTTCATGGACATTTTTATTGCTGACAGATGCTTACGGAAATATTCCTTACAAAGAAGCTGGAAAAAAAGTAACACCGGCATACGATTCTCAAAAAGACGTATATACGGGATTACTTGAAGATTTAAAACAAGCGCAATCTTTATTAGGTACAACAAATGGCGCTGTAACAGGAGATTTAGTTTACAAAGGTGATATTACAAAATGGAAAAAACTGGTAAACTCGTTACGCCTGCGCATAGCGTTAAGAATTTCAGACAAAGAACCTGAATTAGCAAAACAGGCTGCGATTGATGCAACAAGCGATGCAGCAGGAGTATTTACAAGCAATAATGATACATTTAAGTTTACGTATATTAGTTCTCCTCAGCAAAATCCGGCTTCGGCGTGGTTTGAAACTCGTGATGATTTCCGTATTTCAAAAACAATGGTCGATAAATTAACAGAATTATCAGATCCTCGTTTACCGGTTTATGCGCAGCTTCCATCAGATGCAAGTGTGGGTAAATATGTTGGCGGCGGTAACGGATTATCAAACAGTGATGCCAATAGTCAGGGATTTGCTAAAACATCAAAACCGGGAACTTATTTCTTAACATCGACATCTCCGGCTGTAATTGTTTCTTATTCTGAAACACTTTTTAATCTTGCAGAAGCAGCGGCGCGTGGTTTTATTTCGGGAGACGCAGAGCAGCTTTACAAAAGTGCCATTACAGCATCTTTTAATCAGTTTGGTGTTACAGATGCTGCAGTGATTTCTAATTATCTTAATCAGGCATCTGTTCAGTACGATGCTTCAAATTATGCCAAATCAATTGGAACACAAAAATGGATTGCATTCTACGGACAAGGTCTTGATGCTTTTACAGAATGGAGACGATTAGATTATCCTGTATTAACAGCTGGTCCGGCTACAGTTTTAGACGGAAAAATTCCTTCTCGTTTCTTTTATCCGGGAACAGAACAATCATTAAACGGAACTAGTTATCAGGCAGCAATAACCGCACAAGGAAAAGATCTGCTTACAACGAAATTATGGTTTGATGCAAAATAAATTTTATTTCGTATAAAATTTAAACCGAATATAAAAAGAGGTTATCTCACGATTTGTGAGGTAACCTCTTTTCTTTTTCTGTAAAACTGTTATCAAAATGCACAAATACTTTTGAGTTTGTGCATTTTTTTGCTTCAAATTCTCATCCTCTATAAAGGATGTTTTGTGACGAATATTTTCCTCTTCGTGTCATTTTTTTAGAATCAGTTTTCTATCTGCAATAATTTAGACTCATAACAATATGTGTTGTTCTAAAAACATATTCCCAAAAACTACTATAAATCAAAAACTATGAATACAGAAAACTATGATGTAATTGTTATTGGCGGAGGCCCGATAGGTTTAGCGACCGCTTATCATTTGGGTAAACGAAAAGCAAAAACTTTAGTACTGGAACAATTTACGTTTGTAAACCAGTTAGGAAGTTCTGCCGGAGTTTCGCGTCAGTTTAGAATTCCTTATCCACAGGAATATATGGTACAAATGGCATTAGATGCACAACCATACTGGGATGCTTTAGAAAAAGAATCCAATACTTCGCTTCTGGATAAAGTTGGTACACTTTGGTTTGGAGATCCTGCTGTACATTCTACCGAAGGAAATATTGCTGAAGCCGAACAAGCATTAAAAGGGCTTGGAGTTCCTTATGAAACTCTTACGGCAAAAGAAATTGAAGAAAAATACCATTTTAAAAACCTGCCGGAAACCTATACAGGATTATTTCAGCCGGATGGAGCCAGTATAAATTTTAGAGCTACAAATGAAGCGCTTTTAAATTTGTGCAGAAAAGAAGAAACTGTAACATTACAAGAAGATTCGCCTGTAATTGATATTAAACAAAATGGAGATCTTTTTGAACTTACTACACCAAACGGAATCTATATTGCCAAAAAACTGGCAATTATTCCCGGACCTTACATTAACAGCGTAATTAATCTGCTCGATTTTAAAATTGAAGCTACGTATTGGAATATGTCTTCGGCGTATTTTAAAAAAGCTGATCCTGCTATTCAATATCCAACATGGTTTGTGTTTCAAAATGCAATTGGCGAAAATGGCAATCAGTTTTATGGCTTTCCATCTGTAGATTGGGATAATCCGGATTATATACGCGTTGCGCCTGATTTTGTTATAAATCCTCTTGAAGAACCAAGCGACAGAACCCTGATCCCGAATGCACAGGAATTAGGTTATACATCTGACTGGGTTAGAGACCATATGTCAGGTTTAAATACAGAACCTGAATATACTTCGACCTGCCTGATTTCCTTAAGTAAAATTGCCAATAAAGAACTGCTTATTGATTTTGCACCAAGTTATGTGCCTAATCACAAAAACATTGTTTTGTATGCGACCGGATGGGCGGCAAAATTTACTCCGTTTTTAGGAAAAATTATGTCAGATCTTGCTCTGGACGGACATACAGATTTTGATATTACACCATTTCAATTAGGATACAAATATTTTAAAGCATTTTAAAAATCAAGACATTATGAATAAAAATACACCTTTAAATTCAGGAATGAAACCTGATTTAAAAATCGAAACAGCTATTATTGGTGCCGGAACTTCAGGATTATATACGGCATATCGTTTGGTAACTGATAAAAAATACGCCGCAGATCAGGTACAGATTTTTGACATGAGCAATAAATTAGGCGGAAGACTGGAATCTGTAATTATGCCCGGAATGGATTTTTGGGGCGAATTAGGAGGAATGCGCTACTTGACTTCACAGCAAATCGTGACCACATTAATTGAAGGATATGAATCTCCAAAAAATCCTAAAAAACGTATTCCTGTTTTAAGAGATAAAATGACTCCGGTTCCTTTTCCAATGGGTGATGAACCAGGCGGTGGTCCGTCGTCAAAATTATTAATGTATCTTAGAAAAGAACGTTTTAAACAAAATGCATGGAATGCCGCTCAAAAAAAAGATGAAAAGCTGGGAACACGATATTACCTAAACGAAAATGATTTGGGTTTTAGTTCAGATCAGCTTTTTAATAAAATTATTTATGATGTTTTAATGGCAGATCCATGGGTTGCTAAAACGTATAAAAAGAAAATTAAAAAAGGAAAAAACATTTACGATTATACTTTTGAGTTAACCAGCGAAGACTGGGATCAAATTAAACCAAGACTGGTTTATAATTTTCCAAAATCGCCTTATGATAAAAGAAAAGTAAACGATTTAGGATTCTGGAATTTAATTAAAGATCAGGTTTCGCAGGAAGGTTATGAATTTTTAGCGAACGCCGGAGGTTATTATTCTAATACGATTAATTGGAATTCAGCCGAAGCTTTCCCTTATATGGTGGGCGATTTTTCGGCAGGAACCATTTATAAAACGATCGAAGAAGGCTACGACAGTATTGCGTATGCAGTTGCCAATTCGTATATGGAACACGAAGGCGCCTGTATTTGGTCTGAAAATAAATTGATTACTTTTTCTAAAGAACATTCTGTAAAAACACATAAATATCAGTTGACTTTTTTAAATCTAAAAACCAACAGTAAATGGCATGTGTATGCAAATTCTATTGTTTTGGCTATGCCGAGAAAATCTTTAGAACTTTTAGATCAAAACAATTTCTTTTTTGATGTTAACGAAAACTCGGTTTTAAATCAAAATATTCGTTCAGTAATTATGGAACCGGCTTTTAAAATATTAATGGGCTTTACATATCCTTGGTGGAAAGAATTAGGAATTGAAGCCGGACATTCGATTACTGATCTGCCAATGAGACAATGTTACTACTTTGGAACAGATAAAAAAACAAAAAACTCAATGCTGTTAGGAAGTTACGGCGATATGGAAACAGAAACATTCTGGAAAGCCCTTTCTGATGATAAAATACTTTTTGAAGTAAAAGCAGCAAAATCAGCATCGCTAAAAGAACTTCATGAATTAAATGATGTTCAGGCCACAAAATTAATGGTTGGTGAATTAATGAATCAGCTTCGCGAACTGCACGGTAAAGACGTAACCATTCCGGAACCCTATGTAACGTATTTTAAAGACTGGACAGATGAGCCTTTTGGAGCAGGATATCATGCGTGGAAAGCAGGTTATTCTGTTGGAGACGTCATGAAATATATGAGAAAACCAAAGAAAGACGAACAAATTCATATTTGCGGAGAAGCCTATTCTGATCAACAGGGCTGGGTAGAAGGTGCATTTTGTGAAGCAGAAAAAATGCTGCAGGACTATTATGGATTAGATCGTCCGTTTTGGCTGCCTGAAAACTATTATTTAGGATGGTAAAATCCTCAGAATAAACAAGAAAAAATCAAAAACAAACAAAACTATGTTAAGACGCAAAAACCTTGCTGATGAGTTAAGTTTACCTCATTTAGCAGAAAATAGTATTACAGATCAAAATGAAATATCTTTTAAATCCCTTCAGGAGAATAAAGGCATATTAGAAAGTTTGATGAACGATTATTCAAAAGTTCAGATTGAAGATCCTATCAGACCTTTTCATGAAGAAAATCTACAGAAAATTGTAGACAATGTAGATTATGGTATTTTAAGAGCTTTGCAAGGCACTTGGGTAAGCTACAATCATAACGGACAAAATGATAAAAGGTTAGTAGGAAGTGGTATTCATACTACTATTATGCCTTCGCCGGGCACAAATGCCGGAACAATTCCCGGTAAATACAGTTTTGAATGTGAAGAATACATCGAAAAACTAACATTTGATTTAGTGCCGGGTGGAGTACGAAACCGCGGCGGTGCAAACGAACAATTTTGCGGTGCTGTAAAATACGAACAAAGCATTAAAAGTGTAAATGCTGTAAAAGATTCTTCGGAATTAAAATACACGCCAATTCACGAAGAAAATGGTATGTATTTGTGGCTTAGTGATATATTTAATTACGCCGCTACCGAAAAAACGATTAAAGAAGACCGCGGAATTCATGCTGTATCGCCAACGAATCCCAATAAAAATTTATACAAAAGCGGTTATGAAGATGAAACACTGTTTTTGATTGTAAATGATTTAGGGAAAGAAGAATATGTAACTCTTGAAAATTTAAACGGAAGACCATATTTAGCCATTTTGCCATCTAAAGAACTTAAACCCGGAGCCGGACAAACTGGGCCTTATTTCATACCGGATTATTCGATTTCAAGAAGCGGTGTAATTCCGCATGGGAGTACCATAACTTTATTAGGAGATTTAAGTTCTGGTGAATCAGGTTATTTAGTTAAAGACGCACCAGTATTTCCATATGGCGATGCAGCCTGGAAATATGACCATCTTTCGATTTCAAGAACTATGGGCGGAGCAGGAGCAAGCGAAACAAAACCTATAAATCTTGATGAGGCGCCGCCTAAATGGGTTTTCGAAACATTAGACAAAAATAATGATCCTCAGGAAAACAGAATTTATACACAGCGAATTTTGGCGCATCCGTTATATCCCTATTCTTTGAGACCTGATTTAAGGCTTCGTGATTCTTTAAAAGGAGAAATTGTTAAGAATCACGTTTTTATTCAAATGTCATCTAAAAATAAAACTGGAGCACAAGGCGGTATATTAAATGTTCCGTTTGTAAACCGTTTTGTTACGACAGTTGAAATGAATATGAGAATGTGGATTGAAACCGTTATTGAAGAAGGAAAAGAAATTTTGCAGCTGCAATACGAACAGATTATATTTTTTGAATTTGATTTTGGAGATGACGGCGGTACAACAAGCTGGCCTCACATTCAGGTAAATACACTTCGAAAAATAGAAGATGTATCACCAGAACAACAAAATCTGATTGAAGAACAATTTCCGACTTCACACAAACCGGCATCTTCAACTGCAGGTTCAGGATGTCCTTATCATAAAGGATAATAAAAAAACAAATCTTCCAAAAAGTAAAAGCCGATGAATTTCTCATCGGCTTTACCAGTATTTGTGCATCCAATTTCAGCTTTTCATTTGAAAAGTTTCATTTGGAGAGTCGTCTTCTTCATAATTTTCTGCTTCATCATCTTCTTCCTCTTCCCAGTCATTTTCATCATATTCAGAATCCATATCGTCATCAAGAAATTCATCTTCAAGATCGTCTAATTCAAGATTGTAATGATTGCTTGCAAATGAGCTGGATAAATTTCCCTGAAGATAATCGTCATAATTCAAAAGCAGTTGTTCTTCATAAGCGGTAATATCTCCTGAATATTCCTCAGAAGTATAATAGTAATTATCAGAAATCATATTTATATAAGTTTTTAATTAATAGACTACAATGGATTTAATTTTCTCAATTAGAATAAATTAAAAATATGACTTTTTGTTTCTGGCAATTTTATATAATTTCGAGATTGGATTGCTAAATTTTCATTTCTGAATTTATCTGTTTTTTAAATCAGTTTTTGCTTGATTTCTTTATACTTAGAACGGCCTACAGGAAGTATTTCTCCATTTTTTAAAAGCATATGATATTTACCGCCCGGTTCTACTACTAATTTTTCTGCCTCAAGCCAGCAAAGAATATACGATTTATGAATTCGCTCGAATGCAGCAGGAAGAAGTTTTTCCAGCGATTCCAGCGATTTATCATGCAGTTCTATGCGTCCGTCAGTTAGATGCAGTTCCGTATAAATTCCGGCGCCTTTTATATATCGAATCTCTTTAATAGGGATGAGTTTAATGGTTTTGGCTTTTTTTACAGCCAGAAACTGAATATCCTGATTGTCTTTTCTTTCTGGCGTTGTGTATCTGGAAAAAGCTTGTGCAAGTCTGTTTTCGTCAAATGGTTTGGGTACAAAATCTAAAACCCCGTAATTAAATGCCGTAATAGCTTTATCTGTATAGGCAGAAATAATAATGGTTTGAAAAGACCTTGCAACAACATTTTGCAAGACATCAAATCCGTTTTCTCCGTTTAAGTTTAAATCCAGCAATAATAAATCTATTGCATGACTATCGATAGTAATTAATCCATTTTCAACCGAATCAGAAAGCAAAATCTGAACATCTTTATCAAAAAAATCCCTGGTCATTCTTTCGATTCGTTTTGCAATTCGAGCCTCGTCTTCAATAATTAGAATTTTCATTTTTTGTCAAAAATTTTAATTTCAGTGCGCCATCCTTCTTCTACAGCAAAAGATTCAAAATGCCAGTTGTTTCCGTAACTTTCGTTTAATCTGGCTTTGATGTATTTAAAACCGGTTCCTATACTGTTTTTGTTTTTTCTGTTTCTGTTTTTTGCTATGGTCAGCAGCGAATATTGTTTATAGTTTTTTTCTTTGGAAAAACTCAAAGTAAAAGTAATACAGCCTTCTTTTGGCGGTAAACTGTGCGTAATTCCGTTTTCGATAATAGTATGAATAATTGCCGGCGGAATTTCTTCACTTTCATCAATATTGTTTTCTTCCCAATTGTAGCATACTTCTTTTCTAAAAGACATTATTTCTAAATGTTTTCGGCACAATTCAATTTCCTGTCTAATAGGAATTAAAGTTTCTTCTGAAATTGAATTCATAATATCAAACTCGTCTGCCAGCGCACGAATAAACACAACGCCCTGCTGAGGTGATTCTTCGATCCAGTCAATAAGTGAAGTCAGCGTATTACGAAGAAAATGCGGCTGAATATTTTTCTTAATAAGTTCTAATTGTAATCGGGATGAAAGGAGTATTGATGCATTATGAGCTTCTTCTAAAGCTTTGGCTCTAATTGTATGCAGATAAAGCATTGATAATACAATAATTGTGAAAGCGATAAACAATCCAAAATCATAAAACATATATTTATTTACCACGATGCTGGCCAATAAACCGAAAACGACAATTAAACCGCCTTTAATTTTTCTAAATGCAGCGTCGACAGCAATAATAATCGAGATAAAGCACATAGCATAACTAAAATATATAGCTGTTCTGTCGTAATGGCCGTAATAGCTAATGTAGATTATTATAAGGCTGGCAAACAAAAGAAACAGAAACAGTCGTTTTCTTTTAAAGCCAAACTGCAGCATAAAATACCATGGGACTAATATTGAAATTATAAAAGTGAGTAAGCCCACGATTTGCAATCGTGTGTAGAATTGGGTATATGGAATGTCTATATAAAATTTTACATATTCGATAATAAGCAGAAAGAAAAAAAGCAGACATATTATGCCAAAAACTAAAACTGTCGCTTCTTTACGAGTACTGTTAATGTATAGAAAGAAATAATAAATAGATGCAATAAGAAAAGCACCCGCCATAAGATTCATAAAAGACATTACAATAAGCGGTGCTCGATGCAGTCTTAAATAACTTTCAAGTTTTATGTCGATTCCTCGCAGCGTTTCTCTAAGCTGGGTTTGTGTTCCGGTTATAGTAACAATATGTTTGCCCTTATAGGCTAGTTTTTCGGGTATTTGGTAATATGTTAATTCTGTGCCTGGTAATTCGGCTTGACCGGATTTTGCCATTTTTCCGTTGCTTCCCACAAAAACGCCATCCCAGTACACATCAAAAGCGCCAAAAGCATTAACCTGTAATCCAAGCGGGGCTGAAGGATTTTCGCGTTTAAAAAGATCGACTACAACATCAACCTTAAAAACAGAATCGGGTGAAGGGCTTAAATAATCATAAGGCTTATCATCATCTGTGTAATAAGTTACATCAGATTTTACATACTCGGTATATTGTTTACATGACGTAAACAATAGTAAAACAAAAGCTGTTAAAAATAGAGATCGATACATAAGATAAAGATAAAATAAATATCGAATCAAGAAATGCATTTTGCAAGACTATAGAGCCGTTTGAATGTTTTAAAGAGCAGTGTTTTATTTTATGAATTAATCTTGCTGTATAAAACTAATCAACATGAAAATATTAATAATCAGTGTTTTACTTTTCTTTTTTTCCTTTTTTGCTAAAGCACAGCAAGCTGTTATTTCTGGAAAAGTTCTGGACAACAGCACAAAACAAGTACTGCCTTATGTTACGATATCTATACACGATAAAAGCTCTAAAACAATCGCCGTGGGTGTTACCAACGATGAGGGTTTATTTCGATTAGAAGGAATTCAAATGGGCAGAATGACGGTTCTGTTTAATTATGTAGGATATCAAAATTATTCTACAACAATTGAAATTACTCATAAAGACCAAAAAGCAGAATTGGGAACTATTAATTTACAGCTGGATGCTGTAGAATTAAACGCAGTAGAAATCAGCGGACAAAAATCGAATGTAAGTCTAAAACTTGATAAAAAAGTATTTGAAGTTGGTAAAGATGTGCTTTCGCAGAATGGTTCTGCACATGATGTTTTAAATGGAGTTCCTTCGGTATCAGTAAGTCCAACGGGAGGCATAAGTCTTCGAGGTAACAGCAGCGTACTGGTTTTAATTAACGGACGCCAGTCTGGTTTAACGCAAAGCAATGCTCTTGATCAAATTGCGGCTGATCAAATTGAACGTATCGAGGTTATTACCAATCCGTCATCCAGATATGATGCTTCAGGATCAGCAGGAATAATCAATATCATTTTAAAGAAAAACAAAAAAAGCGGTTTTAGCGGTCAGGTGCGATTGGTTGCCGGCTCGCCAAATGACAGCCGTCTTAATCCAAGTATCAATTTCAAATCAGATAAAATCAATATTTTTTCAAATTTTAGTATTCGATCTTCGGATTATGTTGGTTTATACACGACTAATCAGACTACTACAGATAATGGGACACCTTACTATTTGGATCGGGTTCAAAACGAAGATCGTCATGACGATGGTAAACTCATGTATTTGGGCGCTGATTATTATATTGATGAACATCGTACTGTTACGGCTGCGTTTTTAAAAAATGCGACAACAGACGACGATAAAACCCGCTTGTTTTACAATTATGCGAAAGACAATGCTATGCAGGACAGTACTGTAACAAGAGAAGGAAAATCATTAGAAAAAAGAGATTATAATCAATTAGAATTTAATTATACTCAAACTTTTAAACGCCCGTCAAAAAAATGGACGATTAATTTGCAGTACGATTGGTGGAATAGTGATAAAAACTGGAATCTTTCGACACAGCGTTTGTATCCAGAGACCATAAATTATCCGGGTATCCGAACCAATTCTGTTGGTAATAGTAAAGATTTACTTCTTCAAAGTGATTTTATTCAGCCTGTTGATAGTGTTTCTGTATTTGAAATTGGCGTAAAAACAGAAATTCGTAAAGTGTCCAGCCAGTTTTTAGCCCAACAACAGCAAGAAGAAAATTGGAACGTTTATCAGGGTATTGATAATGATATGGATTATAGCGAAACCATAACGGGTGCTTATGCTCAATACAGTAACAAAGCCGGACGATTTAATTATATGCTGGGCGTACGCACGGAGTTTACCAAAATTTCTATTTCAGATGTTAAAAACACATACAGCGATGATAAAAAGTATAATAGATTATTTCCTACGGTTAATTTAAGTTATAAGTTTAATGACGCTGCTTTGCAGTTAAATTACAGCAAGCGCATTAACCGTCCGCCGTTATATGCTTTATATCCTTTTAACGAACTAACAGATTTAAACGCGCAATATATTGGTAATCCAAACCTTAATCCATCTTATTCTAATGTTTATGAGCTGGCATTTCTTAAATCATGGAAAAAGTTTACACTTAATCCTTCCGTTTATTACCAATGGGAAAGCGGTTATATTCAGGATTATACCTATCGTGAAAATGAAATATTTTTTACAACACCTATCAATATTCAGCATGAAATACGCACAGGAATTGAGCTTTCTACATTGTACAGTCCGCTAAAATGGGTTCAGTTAAATCTGGAAATGAATTTTTACCATTTTACTCAAAAAGGAAGTTATCAGGAAGAAAATCTGGATTACGAAGGGAAAACGTTTACCGGACGTTTAAGCACGCAGATTAAATTACCTTCAAAATTCAGTTTTCAGGGACGTTATAATTTTCGGGGCGCACAGCAAAATGCTCAGACAAAAAGCGATGTTCTGCAGTCACTTGATTTTGGTTTAAGTAAAATGTTATTAAAAGATAAAGCGACGATTGTTTTTGATGTATCCAATGCTTTTGATTTACGCCAAAACAAAAGCACCACAATTGGAACAAATTATTATTTTACACAAAACAGCATGCCCAACGCTGCCCGTTACAGACTTAGTTTTGTGTATCGTTTTAATTTAACTGACCCAAAAGGAATCAGACAGGCTAATAATGCAAATCGTAATTGATGATAGATTTTCAAATCTTTATTTCGTTTAAAAAATCAAAAAAAATCTTAATTTTTATTTAGAACTTTTTATTTATACAAAATATCTAGTTTTTTTTAAATTTAAAATGAGGAATTTAAATTATTTAAATACAATTTTAATTACAGGAGCATCAAAAGGTTTTAGAAAAGCCTGGACAGAGGTCATAACGGTATTGTCCTGCTGTGTTTGTCTGTGGGATTTGAGTAGTAAAGCCAAAGTAATTATTTCCTTTTTTATTTTTACTTTGGCCAGCTGGTATCAGTTATAGTAATAAAATCATGTAATCCATCCACTCTAAATTTGCCTGCGAAACTACATCTCCGGAGCGGTTTATTTTTTATTTGTTTAACCGCCACCTAGCTAAGCATTTTTTCCGCCAAAATGCCCGGAACACCTTTTTTTCCAGTTGAAGATATAGGTGGGCATTCCGGCTGAAAAAACGCCGTTCCTTGAATCACAAAAAAATCTTGCTGACTGCGGGGTTTCTTGATTTCTATTCTTTGACGATGCTCTTTGAGGGGGCGAAGTCAGAGACATTCGCCCAGCGTGCACACTTCGTAGAGCGGGGAGTTCTATTACTTCGGGTACATGGGAAATAGATAAAAATACTTTAACAATTACAAAGAAAGTATATCGGCCTTATGTTCCGCTTATCTACACAATAAAATCTATCTCAGATACAGAGTTGGTATTGGTATTAAATAGTACAGGAGATACAAGTACTTATAGTAAGTATTATCCTCAGTAATTTAAGCCGTTTAAAAAAACATTAATTCTAGGTTTTAATTAGAACTTATAAAAGAAATAAGCGTCGATCCTGCGGAGCAGGATTAACGCTTATTTGTTTTAAATGGAATTTAATAATTTCTTTTTTATCAACACATATGATGCATTAGCAATTTGATACCACTAACAAAGCAAAAGCCACTCCGTAATGAAGTGGCTGTTTTGATTTTGAACAAACTCAAAAGCTGTTTTAATTTTTATGCAATATTAATATAAATCATTGATAATCTGTAAATACTCTATGCAATAATTGACTACCAACACATCTGATACATTACCAAAATTAATTTGTTTTACTTATTAAAAATATCAATTTGTTTCATCGTAAAATTAAGAAAGAAATCAGAACTTATAATATTGTTATCTTCTATAAAAGTAACTGTAATATCATTTTCATTTTTACCTACCCCATATTCAGTGATAAAATTTTCTCTATGGAATTTAAAAGCTGGTGATAATTCATATTGTTCAACTTTTTCCCATTTTCCATTTTTGTAAATATATTTAAGGACTTTTGATGAATCTCTACTATTTTGAAGTATTACATAAGATATTTTAGTTGATACTTCTCCCGATTCATTAGCTTCAACAATATAAAATTTATTATTCCAATCATTGAGGTATTGATTAATTAACTTATAACGTATAGATTTCGTATTCAATTCATTTAAATTAACTATATCAATATATGCTTTAAAAGCTTGTAATCTATTTTGATATAATGATTTTTGATAGTCATCATTTGTAAAATTTTCTTGCAATTGAATTGAATTAGCAGTAGCTATATTCCAACTCACAAAAAATTTCTCTGTTCTATTATCACTATTTTTTATATAGCGTCCACATGATGATAATACTATTATCATAAAGCAATAAAAAACATGTTTCATTTTTTTTTTAATTATATGGTTGTTTTCTTTCAACGACTCCCTGCTCCTTACGTATTTGAGAATCCACTTCTCTAACTTTTATTTCACTTTCGGTCAATTGTCCTTTTGTTCCATCATCGGGGTCAATTTTTGTAGCATCCACTTTTACGCTTCGGGTTCCTGTAGCATTTTCTTTAGCATGAGCTAATTCATGCCCAAGTCCAATAAATGCTGGTCTACCTTTTGTCCCATCTGCATTAACAATACTTTCACCTTTCCCGTTTGCATTATATTTTATAGTTGAATCTGTTCCAGGCCCTGGAGACCCATCTTTATTATAGACACTATCAAAACCGCTGTCTGCCTTAGTGCCATTATCTCCCCAAGACTGCTCAATTGTGGTAGTTTTTGGTGACTCTATCAAACTAGATATTAAATCTGTTCCAACAGAGAGGGTTTTATCTGAATTACTGCCTCCTTTTTGTTCGATAGTTACTTTACCATCTTCTGAAATAGTTAATTTATCATTAGTAAGTTTTTGTAAATCATTTAGTGCCGTTTGTTTATATTCAGCTGAACCCCAAATTATAATATCATTTGGTCCCATTCCATCTGGGTCAATGAATCTCAAAGGATTATTAAATGTATAATTATAAGGAGACCACCTTCTCATTTTCTCCGCCAAAGGGTCAATATTCATCCACCTACCAAGTGCAGGGTCATAATTTCTTGCTCCATAATCGTACATGTTAAGCCCCAGCTCGTCTTGAAGCTCCTTTCCATTGTACTTATATTTATTTTCAACTCCAATTTTTACAGTATTATACGCTTCGTGTTTTAGTCCA